>NZ_JACSQQ010000009.1:136031-146087 GCF_014836555.1 Oerskovia rustica | reverse complement strand
GGGCATGCGTGCCCCCCGCAAGGCGCCCGACGACGCCACGCCGACAGGTCAGTCCGCGCGCCCGATGCGCAGCTCGAGCGAGTCGACCCGCTCCGAGACCACGTCGTTGCCCGCGAGGGCCGCGTTGACCTGCGCCAGCACGGCGTCCAGGCCGCGCCGGTCGAGCCCCGAGTCGATCGAGAGCACGACGGCGACCTCGGCGCTGCGACCCGTCTCGGCGCGAACCGCCGCGACGTGCTCGATCCCCGAGACCGCTCCCGCGACCTCCGCCGCGACGTCGGCCGCGACCACGCCGTCCGCGACCGCGGGCGCCCACTGCTTGCCCTGCGCGAGCGCCCACACCGCGGGGCGCGGGACCAGGACCGTGACCGGTCCCGACGGGTCGAGGACAAGCAGGGACCAGTCCTCGCTCACGGCCGACAGGGCGGCGCGTGGCGCGTCGACCGGGACCGGGCGAGCGTCAGGCCGCCAGGCGGCCATGCTCGCGACGCTCGAGAACACCGGGAGCGCCCGCCGTCCGTCGGGAGCCTCGAGCGCCACGACGCCCGCCGAGGCCTCCTTGTCGACCTTCTGCCCGTGCTCGCCGACGCCCGACTTCTCGAGCTCGGCCAGGATGGGGATGAGCAGCCGCGTGCGGCCGAGCCGGGCGACGACCTCGGTGAGGCCCACCGTCCCCGCCGAGAAGTCCGCCAGGACGCTCGTGAGTGCCGGGTCGGCCGAGCCGTCGTCGTCCGAGAAGCCCGAGGACGGAGGCAGCGCCTTGCCCGACCCCTCGCCCGCCGGGCCCTTCGAGAACGGCGACGCGCCGTGCGCGTGCCCCGCGTGCGGGTCCTCGGGAGCCGGGAAGGGCGAGGTCGACGAGGTCACGGACGGCCTGCCACGTCGAGGGCCTGGGGCAGCGTGAAGGCGCCCGCGTACAGGGCCTTGCCGACGATGGCCCCCTCGACGCCCTCGCCCACGAGCGCGCGCAGCGCCTCCAGGTCCGCGAGGCTCGAAATACCTCCCGACGCGACGACCGGGGCGTCGGTGCGCGAGGCGACCTCGCGCAGCAGGTCGATGTTCGGGCCGCGCAGCGTCCCGTCCTTGGTCACGTCGGTCACCACGTAGCGCGAGCAGCCGGCGGCGTCGAGGCGCTCGAGGACCTCCCACAGGTCCCCGCCCTCCTGCGTCCAGCCGCGGGCCGCGAGCGTCGTGCCGCGCACGTCGAGCCCGACCGCGATCGCATCGCCGTGCTCGGCGATGACCTTGGCCGTCCACTCGGGGTTCTCGAGGGCCGCGGTGCCGAGGTTCACGCGCGAGCAGCCCGTCGCGAGCGCACGGGCCAGGGACTCGTCGTCCCGGATGCCCCCGGAGAGCTCGACCTTGACGTCGAGGCGCGCCACGACGTCGGCCAGGAGCTCGGCGTTCGAGCCGCGACCGAAGGCCGCGTCGAGGTCCACGAGGTGCACCCACTCGGCGCCGCCGGCCTGCCAGTCGAGCGCCGCCGACAGCGGGTCGCCGTACGAGGTCTCCGAGCCCGCCTCCCCCTGGACGAGGCGCACCGCCTGCCCGGCAGCGACGTCGACGGCGGGCAGCAGGACGAGACGATCGGTCATGAGGTGGTCCTTCCGAGGATTCACGAGTGGGTGGGGCGCGAGCGCTGCGCGCGGGCGCCGGGTGACGCGTTGGACGGTCGGTCAACGGGCGGGGCCGGCCCCGCCCGCACGGGAGGTCAGAGCGAACGGACCCAGTTCTCCAGGAGTCGGGCACCGGCGTCGCCGGACTTCTCCGGGTGGAACTGCGTCGCGGAGAGCGGACCGTTCTCGACGGCCGCGACGAACCGGCCGCCGTGGGCGGACCATGTGACGAGCGGGGCGCGGAACGCCGCGCCCACGGGCTCGTCGACGCCCAGCGAGAAGTGGCGGGCCGCATAGGAGTGCACGAAGTAGAACCGCTCGTCGGCGACCCCGTCGAACAGCACCGAGCCCTCGGGCACCTCGACCGTGTCCCACCCCATGTGCGGGACCACGGGCGCCTCGAGGCGGTCGACGATGCCCGGCCACTCGCCGAGCCCCTCGGTGAGGGTGCCGTGCTCGTCGCCCTCGTCGAACATGACCTGCATGCCGACGCAGATCCCGAGCACGGGACGGCCGCCCGCGAGGCGGCGCTCGACGATCTGGTCGCCGCGCACGGCCTTGAGCCCCGCCATGACGGCGGCGAAGGCCCCGACGCCGGGCACGACCAGCCCGTCGGCCTCCGACGCGCGCGCACGGTCCGCGGTCAGCTCGACGCGCGCGCCGACCCGCTCGAGCGCGCGCACCGCCGAACGGACGTTGCCGAAACCGTAGTCCAGGACGACGACCGAGGGCCCCTCGCTCACTTCTTGCGCGCCTTGCGGGCGGAGGCCGTCAGCAGGCGCATGGCCTTCCAGCGCGAGATGTCCGAGCTGGGGACGACGCCCTGGAGGTCCGCGACGGTCGCCTGACCCGTGACGAGGTCCTCGAGCTCCTCGGGGGCACCGCCGAGCACGAGGCCGGGGGCGAGGGTGTCGCCCTCGACCCCGTCCTCCCAGCGCGTCGCGGTGAGCTGCTCGCCCCGACGCGTCAGGAGGATCAGGGGCACGCCCTTGACGAGAGTCGAGATCGCGGCCGCCGCCCGCTGCGGGGCGTCGCCCGACAGGTCGCGCAGGACGGCGAGCGCACCGATGCCGGTGGGCACTGCGTCGACCTCGATCTGCGCGATCGAGCACGCCGCGGCGAGCGGCTCGGCGCCCGCGATCTGCGTCACGAGGACCGCGACCTCGGGGTCGGAGGACGGGGTGAGCAGGCTCGAGATGTCGTCCGGGATCTCCAGGTCCAGCTCGGGCTCGTCGGCGGGGTTCTGCGGGGTGGTCATGTCGTCCGTCTCGGTCGTCCGCGGGTCGCGGGGGTGATCGCCGTGCTCAGGCCCGTCGGGCTGAGCGGGGGTGGTCGGCTCGGAGGTCACAGGGCGCCCTTGGTCGACGGGATGCCGTCGACCCGGGCGTCGGGCGCCACGGCGAACCGCAGCGCGCGGGCGAGGGCCTTGAACTGCGCCTCCACGATGTGGTGGGGGTCGCGGCCCGAGAGCACCCGCACGTGGATGCAGATGGCCGCGTGGTGCGCGATGGACTCGAGCACGTGGCGCGTGAGCGACCCCGTGAAGTGGCCACCGATCAGGTGGTACTCCTGCCCCGCGGGCTCGCCCTCGTGCACGAGGTACGGGCGGCCCGACACGTCCACGACCGCGAGCGCGAGCGCCTCGTCGAGCGGGACCATGGCGTCGCCGAAGCGCGAGATCCCGGCCTTGTCGCCCAGCGCGATCCGGAGCGCCTCGCCGATCGTGATCGCGACGTCCTCGACCGTGTGGTGCGCGTCGATGTGCGTGTCACCCGTGGCCTTGACCGTGAGGTCGATGAGCGAGTGCTTGCCGAGGGCCGTCAGCATGTGGTCGTAGAACGGGACGGTCGTCGAGATGTCCGTCTTCCCGGTCCCGTCGAGGTCCAGCTCGACGAGGACGCTCGACTCCGACGTCGCGCGCTCGATGCGCGCGGTGCGCTTCACAGTCCTGCCACCTCCACCAGGGCGTCCTTGAACGCCGTCATCTCCTGCGGCGTGCCGATCGACACCCGCAGCCATCCGTCGGGACCAGTCTCCCGGATGAGGACGCCTCGATCCAACAGGCCCTGCCAGATCGCGTGGCGGTCCGGGAAGGTGCCGAACAGGACGAAGTTCGCGTCGGAGTCGGCGACCCGCAGGGGCGCGCCGCCCAGGGCGGCCGGGCGCTGGGCGCGCAGCCAGGCGACCGTGGCGTCGCGCTCGGCCCGCAGGTCGTCGACCTGGGCCAGCAGGGACGTCGAGTGCTTGAGCGCCGCGCGAGCGACCGCCTGCGTCGCGGCCGACAGGTGGTACGGCAGGCGCACGACGCGCAGCGCGTCCACGAGCGGGCGCGACGCGGCGAGGTAGCCCACGCGGGCCCCGGCCAGCGCGAACGCCTTGGACATGGTGCGCGTGACCGCGAGGTTCGGGTAGCGCTCGAGCAGCTCGAGGGCCGAGGGGACACCGGCGCGACGGAACTCGCCGTACGCCTCGTCGACCACGACGACCGCGGACGTGCCCGGCTCGGCGCCGCGCGGCGTGACCGCGAGCGCCGCCTCGCACACGGCCTCGACGACCTCGCGCGTCAGGGCGGTACCGGTCGGGTTGTTGGGGCTGGCGAGGAGGATCACGGACGGCGCGTGCTCGACGATCGCCGCGCGGGCGGCGTCGGCGTCGAGCGTGAAGTCCTCCTCGCGGCGCCCGGTGACCCAGGCCGTGGAGGTGTCGCGCGCGTACTCGGGGTACATCGAGTAGGTGGGCGCGAAGGACAGCGCGGTGCGGCCCGGTCCGCCGAAGGCCTGGAGCAGGTGGAGCATGATCTCGTTCGAGCCGTTCGCGGCCCAGACCTGCTCGGGAGCCACGCGCACGCCCGACTCCCCTGCGAGGTAGTCGGCCAGGTCCTGGCGGAGCCCCAGGAAGTCGCGGTCCGGGTAGCGGTTGAGGGTCGCGGCAGCAGCGGCGACGTCGGCGGCGATGGTCGCGACGACCTCGGCCGAGGGCGCGTAGGGGTTCTCGTTGACGTTGAGCAGGACGGGGACGTCGAGCTGCGGTGCCCCGTACGGCTCGATCCCCGCGTGCTCGGCCCGCACCGGCAGGTGCACCTCGGAGGCGGCGTGCGCGCGGGGCTGCGAGAAGGAGGCACCCGCCTGGGGTGCGCCGTCCGGGGACTCGAGGAGTGGAGTGGTCACCAGGACAGTCTACGAAGCCGTTCGTGCGGGAGCGGTGGACGTCCGGCAGGCGGGCGGTGAGGCTGCCCGCGGCGGGCGGTCCCGGCGGCCGCGTGACGGGGCGCCGCGGCCGGGGCCAGGAGCGCGTCAGGTCGTGACGACGTCGGTCCCGCTCACCGTGACGGCGAGCCGCGGCAGCGGCGAGGGCGCCGGGCCGCCGAGGACGTCGCCCGTGCTCAGGTCGAAGCGGGACCCGTGGCAGGGGCAGTCGAGCTCGCCGTCCCCCGGCGCGACCGTGCAGCCCTGGTGCGTGCAGATCGCGCTGAAGGCCTCGAACGTCCCCTCCTCGGGCTGGGTCACGAGGTAGGGCGCGCCGTCGACCTGGACCGACACCGCGCCGCCCACGGGCACGTCGCCCGTGGCGGTGACGACCGTGCCCGACGGCGCCGCGGACGTCGCGCTCGTCGCCCCGCCCTCGCCCGTGGTCCCGGCGGTCCCGCCCCCGCCGCCCGAGCAGGCCGCGAGGACCAGCGCACCCGCGCCCGTGCCCGCGGACACGAGGAGCGAGCGCCGCGAGAGGAGGTCGTGCGGGGGTGTCGCTGCCTGCGGGGGTGTCGCCGCGTGCGCCGAGGTCACCTGCGTGGTCGAGGTCCTCATGGTCACCCTCCGCCGTGCGTCCCGGGTCGATCGGTCCTTCAATTGAAGCATCGGGCTCCGTGCCGCGCGCGAGCGCGGCACCGCCCGCCCGGCACGGGCACCCCGCCCGCGCCGGACCACGCAGCCCACCTGCACCAGAGCACTCGGAGCACCTCATGGACGCGTCCGGACCTCCTCCCGCCGACGGCTCGACCGGTTCGACCGGCTCGACCGCAGGGCGCTCCCCGGCGTCGGGCACGCCTCCCGTGCCTCCGCCGCTGCCGCGCGGCGCGTGGCTGCTGCGCGGCGTGACGGCCGCGGGGCTGCTGCTGTCGGCCGACGTGCACCTGTTCCTCTTCGTCCAGGGCTACCAGGACATCGAGGTCGTGGGTCCGTTGTTCCTGCTCAACGCCGTCGCAGGTTTCGCGCTCGGGCTCCTGGTCCTGGTGTGGCGCCACTGGCTGCCGCTCCTGGGGGCGATCGGGTTCTCGCTCGCGACGCTGGGCGCGTTCTACCTGTCGACGACCGTCGGCTTCTTCAGCGTGAACGAGACGGTCGGCGGGGTCCAGCAGGTCACGGCCGCGGTCGCCGAGTGGGTCGCGCTCGTCGGTGCGCTGCTGGCGCTCGTGGTCGAGCGCCGTCGGGCGTCAGGACGGTCGCGGAAGCATGTCTGACCTGCGCAGACATCGCATGTGACGCTCTTCACGACCCCGCCGCGCGCGCTCCCCCGCGCTCGCCGCGCACCCGCAGACCCCCTCGGATACGGTCGAGGAGCCGGACATCCTCGGACGCGCAGCGCGTCCCGTCGCGCCTGACGCGCCAGTCGACGGCTCGACCCACCCCCGGTGTCCGCTCCTGGAGGAGAGTCATGAGCACCATGAAGGCAGCCGTCGTCCACACGTTCGCCGCGCCGCTCACGATCGACGACGTCGAGGTCCCCACCCCCGGACCCCACGAAGCGCTCGTCAAGGTCGACTACACCGGCGTGTGCCACACCGACCTGCACGCCGCCCACGGCGACTGGCCGGTCAAGCCGTCCCCGCCGTTCGTGCCCGGCCACGAGGGCGTCGGCACCGTCGTGGCCGTCGGCGACCAGGTCACGCGCGTCGCGGTCGGCGACAAGGTCGGCAACGCCTGGCTCTGGAGCGCGTGCGGCGAGTGCGAGTACTGCGAGACCGGCTGGGAGACCCTCTGCCCGAACCAGAAGAACGGCGGCTACTCGGTCGACGGCTCGTTCGGCCAGTACATGCTCGTCGACTCCCGCTACGCCCCGATCATCCCCGACGGCGTGGACGACTCCGCGGTCGGCCCCATCCTGTGCGCGGGCGTCACGGTCTACAAGGGCCTCAAGCAGACCGACACCCAGCCCGGCGAGTGGGTGCTGATCTCCGGCATCGGCGGTCTGGGGCACATCGCCGTGCAGTACGCCGTGGCCATGGGGCGCCGCGTCGCCGCGGTCGACGTCGACGACGACAAGCTCGCCCTGGCCCGCAAGCACGGTGCCGAGGTCACGGTCAACGCCGCCACCTCGGCCGACGCCGCGGCAGAGATCCAGGAGAAGACCGGCGGCGGCGTGCACGGCGCGCTCGTGACGGCCGTCAACGCCCACGCCTTCCCGCAGGCCGTCGGTGCGCTGCGCCGTGGCGGCACCGTGTCCCTCGTGGGCCTGCCCCCCGAGAAGTTCCCGCTCGACATCTTCACGACGGTCCTGTTCGGGCTCACTGTCCGCGGCTCGATCGTGGGGACCCGCAAGGACATGACCGAAGCGCTGGACTTCTTCGCGCGCGGCAAGATCACCCCGACCTACACCGTCCGGCCGCTGAGCGACGTCAACGACATCTTCAGCGAGATGGAGAAGGGCGCGATCGACGGGCGCGTCGTGATGGACATGCGCTCCTGAGGAGCCCCAGAGAGGGCCGCTGGCGGACCCCCACCCATCGCTGAGGGCCCGGCGCGAACGGCGGACTCCCGTCGGACGCGCCGGGCGCCACCTGTGCACGACCGCGCACTGTCCCACCCAGCGCCTACGATCGCTGGGTGACCTCGTTCCCCCGTGACCAGCACGACCCGTACGCCGATCTCCCTGCCGACTTCGCGTCGGAACCCCCCGCCGACCTCTACGACGAGCCCCCGGTCCCCGACGACGCGGGAGCCGCTCCGGTGCGCCGGCCCGCTGCTCCCGGTGCGGCCCCGGCTCCCTCCGTCGCCCGGTCCGACACGCCCGCGGCGGTGGACGCGGCCGACCCGGCGTCGGCCCCCGATGCCGCCGATGCCGCGCGGCTCGCCAAGGTCGCCATGCTGCGCGGGCTCCTCGAGGGCAAGGACCTGCGCGAGGAGGCCGAGGCCGCGCTCCGCAAGCTCGTGGGCCGTGAGGACGCCGCGCTGCGCGACGACCAGTGGCTCGCGATCGAGGCACTGGTCGCGTTCCGCCGTCGGGCCCTGGTGGTCCAGCGCACCGGCTGGGGCAAGTCCGCGGTCTACTTCGTCGCGACCTCCCTGCTTCGCTCGCGCGGCGCGGGCCCCACGGTCATCGTCTCGCCGCTGCTCGCCCTGATGCGCGACCAGATCTCGGCCGCGGCCCGCGCCGGGATCCGCGCCGTGACGATCAACTCCTCGAACATGACCGAGTGGGACGAGGTGCACGCCGCGATCGCCGCGGGCGAGGTCGACGTGCTGCTCTGCTCGCCCGAGCGGCTCAACAACCCCGGCTTCCGCGACGAGGTGCTCCCCCGGCTCGCGGCCGACGCGGGCCTCGTCGTGATCGACGAGGCGCACTGCATCTCCGACTGGGGCCACGACTTCCGGCCCGACTACCGGCGCATCCGCACCCTGCTCGCGGACCTTCCCCCGGGCATCCCGGTGCTCGCGACGACCGCGACCGCGAACGAGCGTGTCACCGCGGACGTCGCCGAGCAGCTCGGCGTCACGGGGGCGTCGGTCGGCACGGGAGCCGAGGGCACCGTCGCCGGTGCGGCCGGTGGCCCCCGCGAGGACGTTCTCGTGCTGCGCGGCGGCCTCGACCGCGAGTCGCTGCACCTGGCCGTCCTGAACCTGCCGGACCAGCCGAGCCGCATCGCGTGGCTCGCGGAGACCCTCCAGGACGTCGACGGCTCGGGGATCGTCTACTGCCTGACGGTCTCGGCCGCCGAGCAGGTCGCGAGCCAGCTCCGCGCGACAGGCCTGGCCGTGGCCGCGTACACGGGCCAGACGGACACGACCGAGCGCGAGCAGCTCGAGGCCGACCTCAAGGAGAACCGCGTCAAGGCGCTCATCGCGACCTCGGCGCTCGGCATGGGCTTCGACAAGCCGGACCTCGCGTTCGTCGTGCACCTCGGCGCGCCCTCGTCCCCCATCGCGTACTACCAGCAGGTCGGTCGTGCCGGACGTGGCGTCGACAGCGCGGTCGTGGTGCTGCTGCCCGGCGAGGAGGACCGGCGCATCTGGGAGTACTTCGGCTCGCTCGCGTTCCCCGCCGAGCGTCAGGTCCGCGAGACGCTCGCAGCCCTCGAGGCGGGCGGCGGTACGCAGTCGGTCGCGGCCCTCGAGACGCAGGTCGACCTCAAGCGCTCGCGCCTCGAGACCATGCTCAAGGTCCTCGACGTCGACGGCGCGGTGCGCCGCGTCAAGGGCGGCTGGGTCTCTACGGGGCAGCCCTGGGTCTATGACGCCGACCGCTACGCGCGCGTCGAGCAGACCCGGCTGGCCGAGCAGCGCTCCATGATCGACTACGAGGCCACGAGCGGCTGCCGCATGGCGTTCCTGCGCGCGACGCTCGACGACCCCGAGCTCGAGCAGGGCTGGACGTGCGGACGGTGCGACCGCTGCGGCGGCGTCGACCTGCCCGCCGCCCCTGACGCCGAGGCCGTCTCCGCGGCGCGCGCCGACATGGACCGCCCGGGTGTCGAGGTCGTCGCGCGACGCCAGTGGCCCACGGGCCTCGACCGGATGGGGCTCGACCTCAAGGGCCGCCTGTCCCCCGAGGAGCTCGCGTCCCCGGGGCGCGCCGTCGCGCGCCTCGACGGGCTGGGCTGGTCGGGCCCGCTGCGTGAGCTCTTCGCGCCCGGCGTGCCCGACGGCGAGACCCCCGTCGCGCTGCGGCGCGCCGCCGCGCGCGTGCTCGACGAGTGGGACGCGCTGTACGCGGCCGCGCCGACGACCGACGGCGCCGACGTGACCGGGGCGGCCGACGGCGTCGCGGCGGCGGACGGGCCGGCCGACGAGACGGCCCCCGCACGCCGACTCCTGCTCGACGGCGTGGTCTCCGTCCGGTCCGCCACGCGCCCCCACCTGGTCCAGCACCTCGCCGGCGGGCTCGCGCGCTACCTCGACCGCCCGCTCGTCGGGTCGGTCGGTCCTGTGCCGGGCCGCGAGCAGCCCGGCCGGCACGACGTGAACTCGGCAATGCGACTGGCGGGGGTCGTCGAACGGCTGCAGCTCGAGCTGTCCGGGCCCGCGCTGGCCGGGCTCGCGGGGCGCCGGATCCTCCTGGTCGACGACTACACCGACTCGGGCTGGACCCTCACGGTCGCCGCCCGCCTGCTGCGCCAGGCGGGTGCCGCCACGGTCTACCCGTTCGTGCTCGGGGTGCGCTGAGGGCCCTGACGGCACGGCCGACGCCGCACGAGAGCGGGGGGGGGGGGGGGGGGGGGGGGGGGGGG
>NZ_JACSQQ010000009.1:89367-136021 GCF_014836555.1 Oerskovia rustica | reverse complement strand
CCCCCCCCCCCCCCCCCCCCCCCCCCCCCCCGCTCTCATCGCCTCGGGTGGTGCCGCGACTACTGGAAGCGCGCCTTGATCGCCTCGCCGTGCGCGGGCAGGTCCTCGTCGTTCGCGACGGCCACGATGCGGTCGGCCAGCTCCTGGAGCGCGTCGGCCGAGTACTCGACGACCTGCACCGCGCGCAGGAAGCTGTGCACCCCGAGCCCGCTCGAGTAGTGCGCGCACCCGCCGGTCGGCAGGACGTGGTTGGACCCCGCCATGTAGTCGCCCAGCGGGACGGGCGAGTACGGGCCGACGAAGATCGCGCCCGCGCTCTGCACCCGCTCGGCGACGGCGGCGGCGTCGGCCGTCTGGATCTCGAGGTGCTCGGCACCGTACGAGTCGACGACGTCGAGGCCCTGCTCGAGGTCGTCGACCACGATGATCGCGGACTGCGGCCCGGACAGCGCCTGCGCCACGCGTGCCGCGTGCTTGGTCTCGGGGACGAGGTCCACGAGGCGGGCGTCGACGGCCGCGGCCAGCTCGACCGACGGCGTCACGAGGACAGCTGCGGCGTCGGGTGTGTGCTCGCCCTGGCTGATGAGGTCGAGCGCGACGTGCGTCGGGTCCGCGCCGCCGTCCGCGAGGATCGCGATCTCTGTGGGACCGGCCTCGGAGTCGATCCCAACGACACCGCGCACGAGGCGCTTGGCAGCCGCGACGTAGATGTTCCCCGGACCCGTGATGACGTCGACGGGCTCGCACAGGAAGTCGCCGTCCTGCGGCTCACTGCCTGTGGCGCCGTACGCGAACATGCCGATCGCCTGCGCACCACCGACCGCATAGACCTCCTCGACACCCAGCAGCGCGCACGCCGCGAGGATCGTGGGGTGCGGCAGGCCGTCGTTCTCGCGCTGCGGAGGCGAGGCCACCGCGAGCTCGCGCACACCGGCCTCCTGGGCCGCGACGACGCTCATGATGACCGACGACGGGTAGACCGCGATCCCCCCGGGCACGTAGAGCCCGACGCGACGCACGGGGATCCAGCGCTGGCGGACCTGCGCCCCTGGGGCCAGGTCGACCGAGAACGGCTGGGGGCGCTGCGCGGCGTGCACCGTGCGGACACGGCGGATCGCCTCCTCGAGGCCGTCGCGCACGAGCGGGTCGAGCGTCTCGAGCGCGGCCGACAGGCGCTCGGTCGGGACCCGCAGGTGGACCGGTCGCACGCCGTCGAACCGCTCCGAGAGGTCCCGCAGCGCGGAGGCGCCGTGCAGGCGGACGTCATGCAGGATCGGGGCGACCTTCTCCGCGGCGTCCTCGACGCCGATCTCCGGACGAGGCAGGATCTCCGTGAGCTCACGGGGAGACAGGGAACGACCACGCAGGTCGATGCGATTGATCACCGACCCATCGTAGGCCGGGCCGCGAACCGACCTCCAGGCCATTCAGCAGGTGGGCAGTTCTCCGGCACGCCCCGGACGCGAGAGAATGGCTCTCATGACCACGACACCCACGGTGGAGATCACCGACGACGTCATCCGCCTCGGCCAGTTCCTCAAGCTCGCGAGCCTCGTCGAGTCCGGCGCCCACGCGCGCGACCTCATCTCCGAGGGAGAGGTCCAGGTCAACGGCGAGGTCGACACGCGTCGTGGGCGCCAGCTGCACAAGGGCGACGTCGTGACGGTCGACGTCCCGACCGGTCAGATCGGCGCGATCGTCGGCTGACCACGGTGCACGGGGCCCCGACCGTCCGCGGCCCGGTCAGAAGGCCATGTAGCTCGAGCTCATGACCTTGTCCGCGACGATCCGCAGGACGACGCGGCGCGGGTTGACGCGCGGCTCCTTGTAGCGCCGCGTGTACCGCCGCACGGCCTCGGCGACCTCGTCGGGGTCGCGCGAGACCGAGACGGTGCCCTCGAGCGTGATCCAGCGCCCGCCCTCGACCTGGCACACCGCGGCCCGGGGGTGGGCGCCGTCGGAGGTGAGGCGCTCTGCGTTGAGGGCCTTGACCGACGTGTCGTTGGTCGTGATGCGCACGACCCCGGTCTCGGGGTCCCACGTGAAGCCCACGGGGACGACGTGCGGGCTGCCGTCCTCCCGCAGGGTGGTCAGGGTCGCCAGGTGGCGCTCGGTCACGAAGACGCGCTGCTCGGGGGTCAGGTGGATCACGACCGCGAGTCTACGTGTCCTCCGGGGCCTCGAAACCGTAGGTCGTGACGGGTGGCACGACGCCTCGCGCGAGAGCGTCGAGCACCACGGCCTCGTGCGGCACGAGGGGCCCGGGCAGGTCCGACAGCGCGAACCAGCGCAGGTCGGCGGCCTTCTCCCGCTCCTCGATCACGGGCTCGCCGGACCACGTGCGGCACCTGAAGAAGAAGTCGACCCGCTGCTCGACCGGTCCCCCGTCCGGGCGCGTACGGTGCATGACCGTGAGCGGCTCGAGGTCCGTCGTCGCGACCTCGATGCCCAGCTCCTCGCGCGCCTCACGCCGGGCAGCCGCCAGCACGCTCTCCCCCTGCTCGACGTGCCCGGCCGCTGCCGCGGCCCAGTGACCGTCCATGTACCCGGTGTTCTGCCGGCGCTGGAGCAGGACCTCGTCGCCGCGGCGCAGGAGCACGTAGGCCGCAGGGACCACCTGGAACCGCCCCGGCGAACCGTCCGCCGCCGGGACGTACCCGCCCGCGTCCTCCCGGCCCACGTCCGGGCTCACACGGTGAGGCACGTCGGGCCGAGCAGCGCCTTGAGGTCGCCGTACAGCGCCGGGCTCTTCGCGACCCGCAGGGTGTCCTCGAGCCGCATGACCTTGGTCCGCCCGGGGCTCGTGAGCTTGAGGTGGACCTCGGTCACCCCCGGGTGCGTCGAGAGGATCTCGCGCAGCTTCTCGACCACGGGCTGGGTGCAGCGAGACTCGGGCAGGCTCACGAGCACCGGCGTCTCGG
Organism: Oerskovia rustica; assembly: GCF_014836555.1. GTDB lineage: Bacteria > Actinomycetota > Actinomycetes > Actinomycetales > Cellulomonadaceae > Oerskovia > Oerskovia rustica. The sequence continues at coordinate 133,100 of NZ_JACSQQ010000009.1, read as the reverse complement.
CGACCGTCGAGATGTCCGGGAGCGAGACCTCCATGGCCTGGAGCTGCATGGTCTCGTCGCGGCGTCGCACCCGCCCGCGCAGCACCACGACCTGGTCCTCGGCGAGGATCGTCGAGTACGCGAGGTAGGTCTCGCCGAAGAACATGACCTCGACGCCTCCCTCGAGGTCCTCGATCGTCACCGCGGCCCACGGGTTGCCGTTCTTGCTCATCTTGCGCTGGAGCGAGGTGATGAGCCCGGCGATGACGACCGTCGAGCCGTCGGGCCTGGCCTCGTCGGCCATGAGGGCCGCGATCGACGTGTCGGCCGCGCGGGTCAGCACGTGCTCGAGCCCCGACAACGGGTGGTCGGACACGTACAGGCCGAGCATCTCGCGCTCGAAGGCGAGCCGCTGCTTCTTGTCCCAGTCCGGGATGTCGGGCACGTCGACGCTGAAGGACATGGCGGGGTCCTCGCCGCCGAGGTCCGCGAAGAGGTCGAACTGCCCCTTGGCCTCCTCGCGCTTGACGCTGATGACCGAGTCCACGGCCTGCTCGTGGACCACGAGCAGGGCGCGCCGCGCGTGGTCGAGCGAGTCGAACGCCCCCGCCTTGATGAGCGACTCGATGGTCCGCTTGTTGCAGACCACGGCGGGGACCTTGTCGAGGAAGTCGGTGAAGGACGCGAACGTCCCCTTGTCCTCGCGCGTCGCGACGATCGCGTCCACGACGTTCGCGCCCACGTTGCGGACCGCCGTCAGGCCGAAGCGGATGTCCTTGCCGACGGCGGTGAAGTTGGCCGACGACGAGTTCACGTCCGGCGGCAGGACCGTGATCCCCATGCGGCGGCACTCGTTGAGGTAGAGGGCCGACTTGTCCTTGTCGTCGCGCACGCTCGTGAGCAGCGCGGCCATGTACTCGGTCGGGTAGTTGGCCTTGAGGTACGCGGTCCAGTAGGACACCACGCCGTAGGCCGCGGAGTGCGCCTTGTTGAACGCGTAGTCCGAGAACGGCAGCAGGATGTCCCACAGCGTCTTGACCGCGGCCATGGAGAAGCCGCGCTCCTTCATGCCGTTGGAGAAGCCCTCGAACTGCTTGTCCAGCTCGGACTTCTTCTTCTTGCCCATCGCGCGGCGCAGGATGTCGGCCTGGCCGAGCGAGTACCCGGCGACCTTCTGCGCGATGGCCATGACCTGCTCCTGGTACACGATCAGGCCGTACGTGGTCCCCAGGATGTCCTCGAGGGCTTCCTCGAGCTCGGGGTGGATGGGAGTGACCTCCTGCATCCCGTTCTTGCGCAGCGCGTAGTTGGTGTGCGAGTTGGCACCCATGGGGCCGGGGCGGTACAGCGCGCCCACGGCCGAGATGTCCTCGAAGTTGTCGGGGCGCATGAGCTTGAGCAGGGTCCGCATGCCGCCGCCGTCGAGCTGGAACACGCCCAGGGTGTCGCCGCGGCCCAGGAGGTCGTACGTCTTGGGGTCGTCGAGCGTGAGCGCCTCGAGCTCGACCGGGTCCTTGCCGTTCATCACGATGTTCTCGAGCGCGTCGTCGAGGATCGTGAGGTTGCGCAGACCCAGGAAGTCCATCTTGATCAGGCCGAGGCCCTCGCACGTGGGGTAGTCGAACTGCGTGATGACCGCGCCGTCCTGCAGGCGCCGCATGATCGGGATGATGTCGATGAGCGGCTCGCTCGACATGATGACGCCGGCCGCGTGCACGCCCCACTGGCGCTTCAGGCCCTCGATGCCCTTGGCGAGCTCGACGACGCGCTGGGCGTCGGGGTCCGCCGAGTGGATCTGGCGGAACTCGTCGGCCTCGTTGTACCGCTTGTCGTCGGGGTTGAAGATTCCCGTGAGCGAGATGTCCTTGCCCATGATCGCGGGCGGCATGGCCTTGGTGAGCTTCTCCCCCATCGCGAAGGGGAAGCCGAGGAGGCGCGAGGAGTCCTTGAGGGCCTGCTTGGCCTTGATGGTGCCGTAGGTGACGATCTGGGCGACGCGGTCCTCGCCGTACTTCTCCGTGACGTAGCGGATGACCTCACCGCGACGACGCTCGTCGAAGTCGACGTCGAAGTCGGGCATGGACACACGGTCCGGGTTGAGGAAGCGCTCGAAGATCAGGCCGTGCTGCAGCGGGTCGAGGTCCGTGATGCGCATCGCGTACGCGGCCATGGAGCCCGCACCCGAGCCACGTCCCGGCCCCACGCGGATGCCGTTGTCCTTGGCCCAGTTGATGAAGTCGGCGACGACGAGGAAGTAGCCCGGGAAGCCCATCTGCACGATGACCTGGGTCTCGTACTCGGCCTGCTTGCGCACGGCGTCCGAGATGCCGTCCGGGTAGCGGTAGTGCAGCCCCTTCTCGACCTCCTTGATGAACCAGGAGGTCTCGTCCTCGCCCGGAGGGCAGGGATAGTTGGGCATGTAGTTCGCGGACGTGTCGAAGCTGACCTCGCACTGCTCGGCGATGAGCAGCGTGTTGTCACAGGCCTCGGGCAGCTCTTTCCAGATGTGGCGCATCTCGGCGGCGGACTTCACGTAGTAGCCGTCGCCGTCGAACTTGAAGCGGTCCGGGTCCGCGAGCGTGGAGCCGGAGTTGATGCACAGCAGCGCCTCCTGGGAGTGGCTGTCCTCCTTCTTCACGTAGTGCAGGTCGTTCGTCGCGACGAGCGGGGCGCCGATGGTCTCCGAGAGGCGCAGCAGGTCCTTGATGACGCGGCGTTCGATGTCGAGCCCGTGGTCCATGAGCTCGACGTAGAAGTTCTCCTTGCCGAACACGTCCTGGAGCTCGCCGGCGGCCTGCACGGCCGCGTCCCACTGGCCGAGGCGCAGCTTGGTCTGGATCTCGCCCGACGGGCAGCCCGAGGACGCGATCATGCCCTTGCCGTAGCGCTCGAGCAGGTCCCGGTCCATACGGGGCCACTTGCCCATCTGGCCGTCGAGCGAGGCGAGCGAGCTCGCCCGGAAGAGGTTGTGGAGGCCCTCGTTGTTGCGGGCCCACATCGTCAGGTGCGTGTACGCGCCGCGGGCCGACACGTCGTCGGACTCCTGGCCCTTCTCGCCGAAGCGCACGCGCGTCTGGTCGAAGCGGCTCGTTCCCGGCGTGACGTACGCCTCGACGCCGATGATGGGCTTGATGCCCGCCTGGGTCGCCTTGGACCAGAAGTCGAAAGCCCCGAAGATGTAGCCGTGGTCCGTCGTCGCGATGGCCTTCTGCCCCAGTCGCGCGGTCTCCTCGAAGAGGTCTCCGAGCCGCGCGGCGCCGTCCAGCATCGAGTACTCGGTGTGGACGTGGAGGTGGACGAAGTCGTCGGACTTCTGGGTGCTTCCGGGGGCGACGGCAGACGGCATGCGACGAGTCTAGATCGAGCCACCGACGCCTCTCGGCGTGTCGCCTGCCGACACCGGCGTGTGCCTCGTCTCATGCCCTAGGTCGACGCTCGTCCCCTGCCCGACGGCGCCGCGTGCCTCTGCGGAGCGCCTCGGCGGGCCCGTGGCGATCGGCGCGGCACGCGTCGGGGAACGCCCCTCAGTCGTGCGAGCGCAGGATCCTCGCGGCGTCGCGGTGGTCGATCCCCGCGTCGAGGTAGACGGGCCCGTACACCTGGTAGCCGAGGCGTTCGTAGAAGCCCGTGGCCTGCGTCTGCGCGCTGAGCTCGATCCGGACGCTGCCGTCCGGCGCGTGCTCGGCGAGCGCGATCTCCTCGAGCGCCCGCATGACCGCTGCACCCGCGCCGGTGCCTCGCGCAGCGCGCGCCACCGCGACGCGCCCGACGTGCACCTCGCCCGGGTGGGCGGGATCGGTCAGCAGTCGCCCGGTACCCACCACGTCCCCCGCAGGGTCCCGGACCACGACGTGCGTCGTGGTCGGCGCGAAGTCGGCGTCGTCGATCTCCTCGGCGAGCGGGACGTGCTGCTCGTCCACGAAGACCGCCAGGCGCAGCGCGTGCGCCTCGGTGAGCTGCTCGGGCGTACGGACCCGTTCTGTCGTCAGCATCGTCGTCCTTCCGTCGGTGGACCGGCGATCCCCGCCGGCCCGGTCAGGAGTACGCCCCGCGCACGACCTCGAGCGCTCGCGCCAGGTCGTCGGGGTACTCGCTCGTGACCTGCGTCCACTGCCCCGTCGCCGGGTGCTCGAAACCGAGCTGCACCGCGTGCAGCCACTGCCGCGTGAGCCCGACCTTCTTGGCCAGCACCGGGTCCGCACCGTACGTCAGGTCCCCCACGCAGGGGTGGCGAAGCGCCGAGAAGTGCACGCGGATCTGGTGCGTGCGGCCGGTCTCGAGGTGCACCTCGACGAGCGAGGCCGCCGGCAGCATCTCGAGGACCTCGTAGTGCGTCACCGAGGGCTTGCCCTCGGCCGTGACCGCGAACTTGTAGTCGGCCGACGGGTGGCGCCCGATGGGCGCGTCGATCGTGCCGGTCGTCGGCTCGGGGTGCCCCTGGACGAGCGCGTGGTAGACCTTCTCGACCGTGCGCTCCTTGAAGGCGCGCTTGAGCACCGAGTACGCGAGCTCGCTCTTGGCCACGACCATGAGCCCGGACGTGCCGACGTCGAGCCGGTGAACGATGCCCTGGCGCTCCGCGGCCCCCGACGTCGAGATGCGGTACCCCGCGGCGATCAGGGCGCCGACGACCGTCGGCCCCGTCCAGCCGGGCGAGGGGTGCGCCGCGACGCCGACGGGCTTGTCGATGACCACCACGTCGTCGTCGTCGTACACGATCTTCATGCCCGGGACGGGCTCGGCGACGATCTGCGGCGTGGACGCCTCGGGCTCGTCGGGGATCTCGACCTCGAGCCAGGCCCCGGCAACCAGGCGGTCGGACTTGCCGAGCTCCCGACCGTCGACGCGCACCCCACCCGCGGCGGCGACCTCGGCCGCACGCGTGCGGGACAGGCCCAGCAGGCGTGCGAGGGCCGCGTCGACCCGTTCGCCGGCCAGCCCGTCCGGGACCGGGAGCGAGCGCACCTGTCCCATCAGGACTCCGTCCCGGCCGTCGGGCCGGACGTGGCCGCCGTGCCCGGCGCGCCGGAACCCTGGGGTCCGGCGCTCGGGGAGGTCTTCGTGGGAGCGCCCGGCTCGGGAGCGTCGGTGGTCCGCTCGGCGGCGCCCCCCTCCTCGTCGGCGTCGTCCTTCGCCTGCTCCTGGTCCTGCTCCTGGTCGACGTGGCGCTGCCCGTCGATGCCGATCCCCTGGACCGACAGGATCGCGATCATCACCGCGGCCGCCACGACCGCGATGTCCGCGACGTTCCCGATGAACAGGTCCCCGTACCCGATGAAGTCGACCACGTGGCCCTGCGCGAAGCCCGGCTCGCGGAAGATCCGGTCGATGAGGTTGCCCAGCGCCCCACCGAGCAGCAGCCCGAGGGCGACGGCCCAGCCGCGTGACCCGATCTTGCGCATGCTGCGCACGATGAACACGATCACGACCGTGACGACGATCGTCAGGATCCAGGTGTAGCCCGAGCCGATCCCGAGCGCCGCCCCTTCGTTGCGGATGAACGTCAGGTGGAGCCACTCGCCGAGGAGCTCGATGGTCTCGCGACCCTCGAGCTCTGCGACGGCCCAGATCTTGGTGACCTGGTCGACCAGGATCACGAGGGCCGCGAGCACCACGACCCACAGGACGAGGCGCCGCGGGGCGACGGTCGTGCGCGGCCGGACGTCCGTGGTGGGGGCCGCGGACACGGCCTCGGTGCCACCCGCGGACGGGTCGGCGGGCACGGGCTGCTGGGGAGAGGGAGTCGATGGCATCGGCGGCAAGTCTGCCATGTCCAGCCGCTGGTCAACGATCCGGGACGGCGAAGGCCACCGTCCCCGGTGGGGACGGCGGCCTCCTCGCGTGCGCCGGGCGGTCGCGTCAGCGACGTTCCTCGCGCTGCTTCGCCTCGACGGACAGGTTCGCCCGCGGGTAGGCCTGCAGGCGCGCCTTGCCGATCGGGAGCCCGGTCGCCTCGCACGTCGCGTAGGTCCCGGCCGCGATGCGGTCGAGCGCGTGCTTGGTCTGCTCGAGCAGGTCCCTCATGTTGTTGACGAGGGTGAGCTCCTGCTCACGTTCGAGCGCGCTGGACCCGGAGTCCGCCTGGTCGTCGCCCGCACCGTCCCCCGAGTTGCGCAGGAGCTCCGAGAGCTCCTGGTCGGCCTCGGTCAGCTCTCGCTCGAGGCGCTCGCGCTCCTCCAGCAGGGTCGCTGCCTGCTCCTCCGCCTCCTTGAGCGTCCACGGCTCCTCGCCGTCACGCACGGGGAAGGACTTGACGTCGCGAGCTAGGTTCGGGAACTGCTGTCGTACGACCGCGCGCGTCGCGGTGCTGAGCTTGGTCATGTCGCCCCTCCGGTTCGAGTTGCGGTGAGAGTAGACGCCGCCTGCCGGTACGCACAACGCACCACGCCGGATGGACCGGTGTGGTGCGTCGTCACGGACCGACCGGCGGCGAACCCTGTGGTCCGCACGCCTGGTGTGATCGTCTGCCAGGTGGCAGGTGGACTAGATGCCCGCGCTGAGGTCGCTCGAGCGACCCGCGCCGGAACCGCTGCGGGGCGGGAGAGCGCTGCCGCGGTTGTCGAGGTCCCCCATGAGGTTCTGCAGGTAGCTCTTGAGGCGCGTGCGGTAGTCCCGCTCGAAGAGACGGAGCTCGTCGATCTTGCGCTCGAGGAGCGAACGCTCCTGCTCGAGCTGGGAGAGCGTGCGGTGCGAGGTCTCCTCGGCCTCCTGCACGATCCGGGTCCCCTCCTCCTTCGCTTCCGCGATGAGGCGGTCGCCCTCCTGCTGGCCCGAGCGCACGTAGTCGTCGTGCAGCTTCTGGGCGAGCTGGAGCATGCCGGTGGCGGACTCCGGCTCGGCCGTCGGCTTGCCCAGGGCGGGCGCGACGCTCGCCACGACGGGTGCGGGCTCCGGCGCGGACGGGGTCTCGACCACGGCCGGCTTGGACGGCGCCGAGGCGTCGGCCCGGCTGAGCTCGGCGACGCGTCGCTCCGCTGCGGCCAGCTTGGTCTTGAGGTCGTCGTTCTCCTCCTGCACGGAGTTGAGCGTCCTCACCACCTCGTCCAGGAAGTCATCGACCTCTTCGACGTCGTATCCCTCGCGGAACTTCGTCGCGGAGAACTTCTTGTTCAGGATGTCCTCTGCTGTCAGCAGTGCCATCGTCTCACCTCAATGCGTTTGCGCCGTCAGTCCGGGCGATCTCGAGATCGCCACAGTCCAAAGTAGCGGAGATTGTCAGCGGAGGCGGCCTCCGACCGGGGACCCTTGAGGGGCCACCGGCCGCGAGATCGCCGGGTTGTCAGGATTTCTACACGTTTAGATCGAGCCGAGGATCTGTGCAGCGAACGACACTGCGAGGAAGAGCACGATGAAGCCGAGGTCGATCCGCACCTGACCGAGGGTCAGGGGCGGGATGACCTTGCGCAGCGCTCGGAGCGGCGGGTCGGTCAGGGTGTAGATGGCCTCCGCCAGCACGAGCATGACACCGCGCGGGCGCCAGTCCCGGGCGAAGACCTGCACCCAGTCGAAGACCACCCGTCCGATGAGCACCACGAGGTAGAGGCCGAGGACGAATGCCAGCAGATCGAAGACGAAATTCACAGGGTCAACTGTGCCAGAGTCCGCGGTCAGCTCTGGTTGAAGAAGCCGGCCCGGCTCACCGGAGGCTCGGGAGCCTGCTCCTCACCGGTGATCTCGACGTGCTCGGGAGAGAGCAGGAAGACCTTGTTGGTGACTCGCTCGATGGCTCCGTGCAGCCCGAAGATGAGGCCCGCGGAGAAGTCGACGAGCCGCTTGGCGTCCGCGTCGTCCATGTCGGAGAGGTTCATGATGACGGGGGTGCCGCCACGGAACGCCTCCCCGATGACGCGGGCGTCGTTGTAGGAGCGCGGGTGCACGGTGGTGATCCGGCGGAGCTCGGCTGCTGACATGCTCGTCTGGGGTACCTCTCGTGGGGCGACCGTCCGGTGCAGCGGGGTCACCTGAGCCTGGTAGTCGGTCGGCACGTCGGCCCCCAAGTCGTCGTACTCGTCGATGAACTCTTCCTGGTCGCCCTCGCCTCGATCATCAGCGAGGCCCAGGTAAAGCATGGTCTTGCGAAGTGCTCCGGCCATCGCCCTCTCTCCGTCCTCATGTCGACTGCTGGTTCCGTGCTTTGCACGCTAACCCAGCCCCGGACACGCGCGTGATGCGACACGCCCAGGAACCGACAACGGGCCGGGGGGTGAGAAACGGCACGCCGAGGCCCGCCGTCCGGTCACTCGAGGGCTATGACGCCCGCGAACCGCCCCGTCGTGGTGCCGCCGCGGGTCGCGAGACGGTGGGAGTAGAAGCGCTCGTCCTCGAGGGTGCAGATCCCGGTCTCGACGACGGTGCGCACGCCGGCGGCGCGCAGCTCCGCGACGACCCCTGCGGGCAGGTCGAGCGCCGGGGTCCCCCAGCTCGTGGTCGACGACGTGCCGGGACGGACCGCGGCGACCTCGTCGCGCATCTGCTCGGGCACCTCGTAGCACCGCCCGCAGGCAGCGGGCCCGACGACGGCGCGCACCTGGTCCACGCGTGCACCTTGGGCGACGAGCGCCTCGAGCGCCGCACCGACGACCCCGTCGAGCAGGCCCTGGCGCCCCGCGTGGGCGACCCCGACGACCCGGGCGTCCGGGTCCGCGAGCAGGACCGGGACGCAGTCCGCGACCAGGACCCCGAGGCCGAGCCCCGGCTGGGCCGTCACGAGAGCGTCCTGCTCGCCGCACGTGGCGGCGCCCGTCCCTGCCTCGACCCGCGCCAGCCTGTCGGCCGCCGAGAGCACGCGGACGTCGGCGCCGTGCACCTGGGTGCCGAAGACCAGTGGCGCGCCGAGCCACCGGCCGACCGCGTCACGGTGTGCGAGGACGCGCTCGGCGTCGTCGTCCACCCCCAGCCCGAGGTTGAGCCCGGACCAGGGTGCGGGCGAGGACCCACCGGCACGGCCCGTGAACGCAGCACGCACCCCCGGCCCGAGGTCGACCTCGAGAACCGGGGGTGCGGGGAGTGCAGGATCGAGCACGGGCTACTTCAGGAAGTCGGGGACGTCGAGGTCCTCGACCTTGCGCCGGACGGGCTCCTCGTCGTACAGGCGGGGAACCTCGACCTGGGCGGACCGCTCGGCCGCCGACTGCTCGGCGTTGACGTTCTCCTCGGTCGGGACGACGCTGAACGTCGGGATCGGCGCGTAGCCGGCCGAGACCGTCGCCGCACCGCCCCCGAAGGTCACCGGGACGTCGTCGGGCTCCGAGGTGATCGGGACCACCGGGCGCGGGAGCGTGTGGCTTCCCGTGGCCGTCGGCACCGCCGCGGGCAGCGGTGCCGGTGCGGGCGGGGCCGCGGGCGTGCCGGCGACCTGGCCCAGCGCGCGGGCGTCCTTGCGGATCTGGGGCGTGCCGCCGTCGAACCCGGCCGCGATGACCGTCACGCGGACCTCGTCACCCAGAGCGTCGTCGATCACCGCACCGAAGATGATGTTCGCCTCGGTGTGCGCCGCCTCGTGGACGAGCCGTGCGGCCTCGTTGATCTCGAAGAGCCCGAGGTCGGAGCCACCCTGGATCGACAGCAGGACTCCGTGCGCGCCGTCGATGCTCGCCTCGAGCAGCGGGGAGGAGATCGCGAGCTCGGCGGCCTGGACGGCCCGGTCCTCGCCCCGCGCGGACCCGATGCCCATGAGGGCGCTGCCCGCCCCCTGCATGACCGACTTCACGTCGGCGAAGTCGAGGTTGATCAGGCCCGGGGTCGTGATGAGGTCCGTGATGCCCTGGACACCCGAGAGCAGGACCTGGTCTGCCGAGTGGAACGCGTCGAGCGCCGAGACGTTGCGGTCCGACATCGACAGGAGCCGGTCGTTGGGGATGACGATGAGGGTGTCGACCTCGTTGCGCAGGGCCTCGATCCCCTGGTCCGCCTGGACGGACCGACGACGCCCCTCGAACGTGAAGGGTCGCGTGACGACACCGACGGTCAGGGCGCCGAGCGAGCGGGCGATGCGGGCGACGACGGGCGCTCCACCGGTCCCGGTGCCACCGCCCTCGCCCGCCGTGACGAAGACCATGTCGGCGCCCCGCAGGACGTCCTCGATCTCCTCGGCGTGGTCCTCGGCCGCCTTCTTGCCCACCTCCGGGTCGGCACCCGCCCCGAGGCCGCGCGTGAGCTCGCGCCCGACGTCGAGCTTGACGTCCGCGTCGGACATCAGCAGCGCCTGCGCGTCGGTGTTGATGGCGATGAACTCGACGCCCTTGAGACCGACCTCGATCATCCGGTTGACGGCGTTCACGCCACCACCGCCGATGCCGACCACCTTGATCACTGCTAGGTAGTTCTGCGGAGTTGCCACGTCAATGCCTCTCGATCCTGTAGCCCTCAACCTTCACCCTCAACTAGAGGGTTATAGTTATGTCAGGTTGTGCTGTGTCGACGGTAGGTGCCCGTCCCTGCCGTATCAACGACCCGCCCGCGCGTGTCGGCGAAAACCTGCGCCATGGTCCATGTCACACCGTCCCCGACCGCTCACCGACTGATCGGCATCGTGGGGGCCGACACGTCGAAGAGCGTGACCCCCTGGTTCTCCGGCAAAGCCCGCAGCGCCTGGAGCACCCGGACCTTGAGCGCCGCGTCCTCCTCGTTGCCCCACTCGACGACCGCGCCGTCGCGCAGCGTCATGGTGACCGCGTCCTGCGTCGGAGCCGTGACCTCGGCGACCTCGGCGCGCAGCTCCGGAGGGAGCGCGTTGAGCACGATACGAGCCGCACGCAACGACCGCGCACCCTGCTCGTCGAGCGTCACACCGATCTCCGGCAAGCCTTCCGGCACCGCGTCGACCGTACCGACCTGGACCCCGTCGCGGTCCAGCAGGGCGAAGGCGCCCTCGTGAGGGACGGCTGCCACGGGCTCCCTCGACTCGAGGGTCACGCTCAGCCCGTCGGGCCAGACCCGCAGGATGCGCGCGTCGCGCACACCGTTGAGGTCGAGGATCGCGTCCCGCAGACCGATCGTGTCCACCCGGGGCAACGGGACCTCCGAGACCCGCGCCACGACCTGCTCGACCTGGGCGACGTCGATCACCGTCCCCTCCCCCGAGATCTCGACCTTGGCCGGGTCCGTCCCGAGCAGCGGCGAGAAGAGCACGACCCACACCCCGACCGCGACCGCGAGCACCGCCGCGGCCCACCCCAGGACCCGGTTCCTGAGCCGGTGCCGACGCATCGCGGCCTTCTCGGCCAGACGGTCCGCCATCCCGGTCGAGACGACCCGGTCGACCGGTCGGCTCCCCTGCCCGCCGACCGCCCTGACGAAGGGGACGGGGGCCGACGCCGGACGCTCCCGTCCTGCGGTCCGTCCCGGAGCCTCGGCACGTGCGAGCTCGCTGCCGCGGAGCACGAGCGGCTGCGTCGCGACGTCGTCGTCCGTCCCCACCGTACTCGCGGAGCGACGAGTGCCCGAGGCTCCGCCGGTCGTCCCCACGTCGTCCCAGCCCTGTGCCTCGGTCGCCTCGACGGGCCGTGCGGGTCCGCCCGCACCACGGTCAGCGAGAGGCCCTGCCGGCTGCGTCGGCCGAGGCTGCGCAGGGCGCGCGGCCGGACGAGGCGCGGCGGGCCGGGGACGGGACGGCGGACGCATCAGTCGTCACCCTCCCCCGCGGGCGCGGCGGACTCCTGCCCCGAGAGCGCGTCGAGCACCACCGCGCCGAGCTCGGTCACGTCCCCCGCCCCCACCGTGAGCAGCAGGTCGCCGGGACGCGCCGAGGCGGCGATCGTGCGAGCCGCCTCGAACCGGTCCTCGACGCCCCGGGCCGACCCGTCGGCCATGAGGTCGGTGATGGTCCACGAACCCGTGGTCGGGTCGGGGTCCTCCCGCGCCGCGTACACGCCCGTGACGACGACCTCGTCGGCCAGGGACAGCGCGTCGGCGAACTCCCGTGCGAAGGTACGCGTGCGGGAGAACAGGTGCGGCTGGAAGAGCACGAGCACCCGACCACCGGCCGCCACGGGCCGAGCCGCGGCCAGGAGCGCTGCGACCTCGGTGGGGTGGTGCGCGTAGTCGTCGACCACCCGCACGCCGCCAGCCTCGCCCCGCGCCTCGAAGCGTCGACCGGTCCCCAGGAACTCCCCGACGCCCGACACCGCCCGCTCGGCGCTCACGCCCAGCAGGATCGCGGTCGCGACCGCCGCGGCAGCGTTGAGCGCGTTGTGCGCACCGGGCACCTGCAGGCGCAGGTCGAGGCCCAGGCTCGCGTCCCCGTCCGGCGCACCGGCGAGCGGTCGGGCGGCCCCGCCCTCTGCGTCACGGGCGACGGTGAGCCGCGCGGCCACCCCCGCGGCGCCGTCGGGCCGGACGTCCGACAGCCGCACGTCGCTGCCCGGCGACGTGCCGTACGTGACGACCCGGCCGCCTGCCGCGTGGTGCGCGTGGGGGCCCGCGCACGCGACGAGGAACCCGCCCGGCGCGATGCGCTGCGCGAAGGCGACGAACGCCTGCTCGAACGCCTCGCGCGAGCCGTAGTGGTCCAGATGGTCGGGCTCGACGTTCAGCACGACCGCGATGGTCGGGGCGTAGTTCAGGAACGAGCCGTCCGACTCGTCGGCCTCCGCGACCACGACGTCGCCTGCACCCAGGTGCCCGCCGGGGATCGCGCCGTCGCTCGTGATGACCGAGCCCCCGATCGCGAAGGACGGGTCGAGACCCGCCGACTTCAGGGTCGTCGCGACCATGGCCGACGTCGTGGTCTTGCCGTGCGCGCCCGCGACCGCCACCGAGCGCCCCCGCGCCATGAGCGCGGCGAGCGCCTCCGAACGGTGCAGCACGCGCAGACCCGCGGCTCGCGCCGCAACCAGCTCGGGGTTGTCGGGGCGCACCGCGCTCGACAGCACGAGCGTGTCGGCCCCGGTGACGTTGCCCGCCTCGTGCCCCACGTGGACGGTGACGCCGTCCGCGCGCAGCGCCTCGACCACGGCGCTGTCCTTGGCGTCCGACCCCTGGACCCGCACCCCGCGCGCGACGAGCAGGCGGGCCACGACGGACATGCCCGCGCCGCCGATACCGACCAGGTGGACGGTCCCCAGGTCCTCGAGCGCCGGAGGTGCCACCGCGGGCCGGCCGCCGCCCGGGCCCGTCATCGCGAGCTCCCTGCTGCCTTCACGACCAGGTCGGCGACCCGTGCCGTCGCGTCCTGGACCCCGGCACGCGAGGCGAGCGAGGCCATGGTGCGCAGGCGGTCGCCGTCGGTGACCAGCGCCGGGACGTTCACGGCCACCCACTGCGCGGTGAACGCCTCGTCCTCGACGAGGATGCCGCCCCCGGCCCGCACGAGCGGCCCGGCGTTGAGCCGTTGCTCGCCGTTCCCGATGGGCAGCGGCACGTAGACCGCGGGGATGCCCAGGGCGGCGAGCTCGCTGACGGTCCCCGCACCCGAGCGGCAGACCACGAGGTCCGCGACCGCGTACGCGAGGTGCATCTCCGCGAGGTACTCGCGCACGTCATAGCCCTCCAGCCCCGCCACCGCGGCACGCACCGCGTCCGCCTTGCCCCGGCCGGTCAGGTGCAGGACCTGCGCCCCCGTCGCGAGGATCTCGCGTGCCGCGCCCGACACCGCCTCGTTGAGGCTCTGCGCGCCGAGCGAACCACCCGTGACGACCACGGTCGGGCGCGCCGGGTCCAGGCCCAACGACGCCGCGGCGTTCGCGCGGACCGTCGGGGCGTCGACCCCGCGGTCGCGGATCAGGTCGGCGATCTCCCAGCGCAGCGGCAGCCCCGTGACGACGCCGCCCTTGAGCGGGGTCCCCTCGAACGTGAGCGCGACCGACGTCGCCCAGCGGGCCCCCGCCCGGTTCGCCAGACCCGGGCGCGCGTTCTGCTCGTGGATCACGATCGGGACGCCACGGCGGTGCGCCGCGATGTACGCGGGGGTCGAGACGTAGCCGCCGAAGCCCACCACGACCTCGGCCCGGGTCTCGTCGATCACGGCCCCCGCGGCCTCGACCGCGGCCTTGAGCCTGCCCGGCAGGGCGACCCACTCGCCGCTGGGACGGCGCGGCAGCGGCACCTTGGGCACGAAGCGCAGCGGGTACCCGCGCGCCGGCACCAGGTCCGCCTCGAGCCCGCTCTCCGTCCCGAGCACGGTCAGGACCGCCTCGGGGTTGCGTGCGCGCAGCTCGTCCGCGACCGCGAGCAGCGGGTTGACGTGCCCCGCCGTCCCGCCGCCTGCGAGCACCACCGAGCCGACTGAAGAGCTCACCACGTACCTGTCACCTGTCCTTGCTGTCGCTGCTGCTGTCTGTCCCGGGAAGGCCCGGAGTCCTGAGGGTAGCCGTGCGCACCGGCCGAGAGCCCCGGTGCCCGGGCGCCGCGCCCGTGCCGGCCCGGGTCATCGCTGCTGGGAGCGTCGGTGCGGAAGGGCGCGTCGCCCGGCGTGCCCGACGACGGCGAGCGACCTGCGCACGACGCTCCCCCGGGCGCTGAGCGCCTCGCGCGCCCCCGGCTCGTCGCGCGCGAACGAGATGACGACGCCGAGCGCGGCCATGGTCGTGATGAGTGCCGAGCCGCCCGAGGAGACCAGGGGCAGCGGGACGCCGATCACGGGGACGATGCCGATCACGACCCCGATGTTGATGAACGCCTGCCCGACGATCCAGCACGCGATGCCCGCGGTCGTGATCTTCACGAACGGGTCCGGGTGCCGGCGGATCACGCGGCTCATCGCGAGCCCGAGGACCGCGAAGAGCGCGAGGACGAGGAGCGTGCCGAGCAGGCCCAGCTCCTCGCCGATCACACCGAAGATGAAGTCGTTGTGCGCCTCGGGGAGATAGCTCCACTTCTCGCGGCTCGCCCCCAGGCCCACGCCACCGAACCCGCCGGTGCCGAGGGCCCACAGTCCGTGGACCGACTGGTAGCACCCCGTGCCCACGTTCGCGTCGGTGGTGTCGCAGACGCCCGCGTAGGTCGCGAGGAACCGGCTCGTGCGGTTGGAGCTCTCCTGCATGGCCACGAACCCGACGCCGACCACCAGCGCGGCGATTCCTCCCGCCGTCGCCAGGAGCCTCCAGTCGACACCGGCGACGAAGAACGCGCCCGCGACGAGCAGCAGGATCACGAGCATGGTGCCCAGGTCGTGGCCCGCCAGGACCAGGCCCATGACCAGCAGCGCGCCCGGGACCGCCGGGACGATCGCGTGCTTCCACGAGCCCAGCAGCCGCTGCTTGCGGCCGAGCACCACCCCGAGCCACACCGCGAGCGCGAGCTTGGCCGGCTCCGAGGGCTGGACGTAGAACGAGCCGAAGTTCAGCCAGTTCAGGTTGCCGTTGACCTCCTTGCCGAGCGGGCTGAAGATCAGGACCTGGAGGAGCAGGCTGACACCCAGGAGCGGCCAGGCGGCGTGCCGGTAGAAGCTCGTGGGCAGCCGGGTCGCGACCAGCAGCACGGGCAGGCCCATGAGGGCGAACCGCGCCTGGGTGAAGAACGCCTCGTACGGCGAGCGGCCCGCGGCGATCTCCGTGACCGCCGAGCTCGACAGCACCATGACCAGGCCGATGATCGCGAGCAGGGTCGTCGCGCCGACCAGCAGGTAGTAGCTCGTCACCGCGCTGTCCCACTGACCGAGCCAGGCGCGCTCCTGCACGGTCGTTCTCCTGGTCGCCCGCGTCCGCCGACGGGGGGTGCCCGCCTTCGCCGTCGTGGCGTCCTTGCGTCGCCCGAGCAGCCCCGTCGCGGCCGTGCCCGTCGCGCGAGCCGAGGGCCTGGCCCTGGCGGAGGTCCTGGTGGTGCCGGTCGGCTTGCCGGTCCCGGCGGTCCGGGGCGTCCCGGAGCCGCCGGTGCCCGCCTTCGGGCGGGTCCTGGTGGCTCCCCCCGTCTCGCTCCCCTTGGCGCGGACCGGGTTCGAAGGCGCAGGCTTCCCGGCCTGGCGAGCGGTCGCCGGCCGGGCGTCGCCCGGGGCCGGAGGCTTCGGCGTGGAGCGGCCCGCGGCCGAGCGGGACGCAGGCCCGCGCCCACTCGTCGTCTGGGCCACTGGGCTACCCCTCCAGCTCGGTCTCGGAACCTGTCAGGTCGTGGACAGCGCGCACGAACGCGTCGCCGCGGGCCGCGTAGGACGCGAACTGGTCCATCGACGCGCACGCGGGCGCGAGCAGGACCGTGTCCCCGGGGACGGCGAGTCCGCGGGCGCTGGACACCGCGCGTTGCATCACCGTCCCAGTGTCACCGGGATCGACACGGACCACGGGGACATCGGGTGCGTGTCGGGCCAGTGCACCCGCCAGAGGCTCGGGATCGACCCCGATCAGCACGACCGCGCGCAGCCTCGACAGGCGGACGCGCACCAGCTCGTCGAACGTCGCCCCCTTGGCCAGTCCGCCCGCGACCCAGACCACGGACCCGGGCGCGAAGGCGCCGAGCGCCGCGGCGGCGGCGTGCGCGTTCGTCGCCTTCGAGTCGTCGACGTACGAGACGCCGTCGACCGTCGCGACGTGCGCGATCCGGTGGGCGCCCGGGCTGAACGAGCGCAGGCCGTCCCGGACGGCACGTGCGTCGACCCCGTGCGCCCGGGCGAGCGCGGCGGCCGCGAGGGCGTTGGCGACGACGTGCACGGGCACCACGCCGTCGGGGCCTGCGAGGTGCGCGAGGTCCGCGAACGTCGCGAGCTCCTGCGCGCTGCGGTGCCGCGCAGGGTCGTCCGGCGCCGTGTGGAACGCACGGTCCACGAGGACGTCCTCGATCACGCCGAGCTGTGCGCGCGCGGGCGCCCCGACCGTGAACCCGACCGCCCGGGCTCCCTCCTCGACGTCGGCCTCCCGGACGAGGTGCTCGGTCCGGGGGTCCGCCACGTTGTACACGCAGGCCACCTGGGCACGCTCGTAGATGCGGCCCTTGTCGCCCGCGTAGGCGTCGAGCGAGCCGTGCCAGTCGATGTGGTCGGGCGCGACGTTGAGCACGGCCGCGGCCCGGGCCGACATGCTGTGCGTGAAGTGGAGCTGGAAGCTCGAGAGCTCGACCGCGAGCACGTCGATGTCGGGGTCGAGCGCGGCGGTCACGACCGGCGTGCCGACGTTCCCCACCGCTGCGGCGCGCAGCCCCGCGGCGGACAGGATCGACGTGAGCATCTCGACCGTGGTCGTCTTGCCGTTCGTCCCCGTGACCGCGAGCCACGGCGCGCACGACCCGTCGGCGCGCGGGGTGCGCAGCTGCCACGCGAGCTCGACCTCGCTCCAGACGGGCACACCGGCCTCCCGGGCAGCGACCAGCAGGCCCGACGACGGCGCCCACCCCGGCGACGCGACCACCAGGTCGATCGTCGACAGGTCGACGCGTGCGGCG
This sequence comes from Oerskovia rustica, assembly GCF_014836555.1. Classification (GTDB taxonomy): domain Bacteria; phylum Actinomycetota; class Actinomycetes; order Actinomycetales; family Cellulomonadaceae; genus Oerskovia; species Oerskovia rustica. The sequence goes on along the minus strand of NZ_JACSQQ010000009.1, from coordinate 115,814 downwards.
TCCTGCACGTCGGCGTCGGGCGCCGCGCGGTCCACCGTGACGACCGAGGCCGCTCGAGGCGTCAGCGCGGCGAGCGCGGCACGCCCCGAGACACCGAGCCCGGCGACCAGGACGCGTGCCCGCTCCCACGGGACCCGCAGCGCATGGGCGGCGTCGGACACTAGCTGACCACCCACTCGGCGTAGAAGATCCCGAGTCCCAGGCCCGCGAACAGCCCCGCGATCAACCAGAACCGGATGACGATCGTCACCTCGCCCCAGCCGGACAGCTCGAAGTGGTGGTGCAGCGGTGCCATCTTGAAGACGCGCTTGCCGGTCATCTTGAAGTACCCGATCTGGATGACGTCGGAGAGCACGATGATGACGAACAGGCCACCGATGATCACCGCGAGCACCTCGGTGCGGGACAGGATCGTCAGGCCGGCCAGCGCACCGCCGAGAGCGAGCGAACCGGTGTCCCCCATGAAGATCTTCGCGGGGCTCGCGTTCCACCACAGGAAGCCCACGCAGGCGCCCATGATGGCGGCGGCGACGATCGCCAGGTCCTGCGGGTCACGGACCTCGTAGCAGCGCGGCCCGGCGGCGTCGAGGATCTGGCAGCTCTGGTTGAGCTGCCAGATGCTCACGAGGATGTAGCTGCCGAACACGATCACGGACACGCCCGTGGCCAGGCCGTCGAGCCCGTCCGTCAGGTTCACCGCGTTGGACCACGCCGTGATGAGGAAGTTGGCCCACAGGACGAACAGGACGAGGCCGACCGTGGCCCCCGCGAACGCGAGGTCGAGGTTCGTGTCCCGCAGGAACGAGATGTGCGTCGAGGCCGGGGTCCGGAAGTTCTCGTTGGGGAACTGGAGGGCCAGGACCGCGAACGTGATACCCACGACCCCCTGGCCGACGATCTTGGCCCGCGGGGACAGGCCCAGGCTGCGCTGCTTGCGGATCTTCGTGAAGTCGTCGAAGAAGCCGACCAGCCCCAGCCCTGTCATGAGGAACAGCACGAGGAGGGAGGACACGCTCGGCGTCCTCGGCGTGTCCGAGACGATCGACGACACGACGTAGGACATCGCCCAGCCGATCAAGGTCGCCCCGATGATGACGACCCCGCCCATGGTGGGCGTACCACGCTTGGTGAAGTGCGCCGTCGGGCCGTCCTGGCGGACGAACTGGCCGTAGTTGCGGTGGATCAGGAACTTGATGAAGAGCGGGGTGCCCAGGAGGGCCACGAGCAGCGAGACGCACGCGGAGACGAGGATCGCGATCATGCGCGCACCTCACCCGCGAGCTCGTCGCCCAGGCGCCACAGGCCCGAGCCGTTCGAGGACTTCACCAGGACCACGTCGCCCGGCAGCAGCTCGTCGCGCAGCAGCGCGGACGCGGCCTCGACGTCAGGCACGAACCGAGTCTCATCGCCCCAGGACCCCTCTTGGGTGGCGCCGTCGTGGATACCGCCGGCACCGTCACCGACCACGACGAGCAGCTTGATGTTCAATCGGACCACGAGACGGCCGATCTCGTCGTGAGCGGCGCGCGAGTCGGGCCCGAGTTCTCGCATCTCGCCCAGGACCGCGACCGACCTGCGCTCGCGCCCTGCCATGACCGCGAGGGCCTTGAGGGCCGCACGCATCGAGTCGGGGTTCGCGTTGTACGAGTCGTCGATCACCGTGATGCCGTCGGCGCGCTGCGTGACGGCCATGCGGTGCGGGCTGATCGCGGTCGCCTCGGCCAGGCCCGCAGCCACGAGCCGGGGGTCGAGACCGAGCCGGATCGCCGCGGCGGCGGCCGCGAGCGCGTTGGCGACGTGGTGCTCGCCCACGAGCCGGAGCTGGACCGGGAAGGTCTCCTCGGTGCCGCGCACGCGCAGGTCGAACGACGCGCACCCGGCACGGTCCATCCCGATGTTCTCGGCGCGCACGTCGGCCGCAGGGATGGTCCCGAACGTCACGACGGGCCCGGGCGCGACGCCCGCCATCGCGACGACGCGCAGGTCGTCCGCGTTGAGCACGGCCGTCCCTCCCGGGGCGAGGCCCGTGACGATCTCGGCCTTGGCGGTGGCCACGGCCTCGATCCCGCCGAACTCCCCCAGGTGGGCGCTGCCCACCGCCAGGACCACGGACACGTCCGGGGGCGCGATCCGGGTCAGGTAGGTCAGGTGACCGATTCCGCTCGCGCCCATCTCCAGGACCAGGTAGCGGGTCGAGGGGTCGGCCTCGAGCACGGTCAGCGGCAGACCGATCTCGTTGTTGAACGATCCCCTCGGGACGACCGTGCGCCCGTGGGGCGTCAGGAGCTGGCCCAGGAGGTCCTTCGTGGTCGTCTTGCCCACCGACCCGGTGATCCCGACGACCTGGAGGTCGCCCGCGGCACGCAGGCGCCGCAGCACCTCGCGCGCCAGGGCCCCGAGCGCGGTCTGCACGTCCTCGACCACGACCGCGGGCGCGTCGACGTCGCGCGCGGCCAGGACGAGCGCCGCCCCCTTGTCGACCGCGACCGGCACGAAGTCGTGCCCGTCGACGTGCTCACCGGGGAGCGCCACGAAGAGCGACCCCGTGCGCACCAGGCGGGAGTCGACGACGACCGAGCCGGTCACCCTCACGTCCGGGTCGGCGGCCAGCCGCCCACCGGTCGCTGCGGCGACCTCCGCCGCAGTCAGCTCGATCATTCTCCGTGCTCCTTCGTCGTCTCGTGGCGCGCAGCCAGTGCGGCACGCGCCTCCACCCTGTCGTCCAGGGCGTGGTCCACCCCGGCGATCTCCTGCCAGACCTCGTGGCCTCGGCCCGCGACCAGGACCGTGTCCTGGGGGGCGGCCTCACGGATCGTGTCACGGATCGCGGTGGCCCGCGGCGCGACCTCGACCACGGTGTGCGCGCGAGGCGCTCCCCCGTGCCCGACGCCGTCGCGCGCCCCGGCGACCTGGTCCACCTCGGCGGCCTGCTGTGCCGCCCTCGCCCCGGCGAGCACCTCGGCGCGGATCGCGGCGGGGTCCTCCCCGTGCGGGTCGTCGTCCGTGATCACGACCACGTCGGCGCCCTCGACCGCGACCGCGCCCATGCTGGGTCGCTTGCCCTTGTCCCGGTCGCCGGTCGCGCCGAAGACCACGACGAGGCGTCCCGTCGTCGTCGGGCGCAGGGCGGCCAGGGCGAGCGAGAGCGCGTCCGTGTTGTGCGCGAAGTCGACCACGACGCGGGGCGCGGTGCCCACGACCTCCATGCGCCCGGGGACCTGGGCGCTCACGCCGCCCGCCCCTTCGAGCGCCGCAGCGACGTCGCGCGGGTCAGCGCCCGCCTCGAGGACCATCGCCAGCGCGAGCGCCGCGTTGGCCACGTTGAACCCGCCGGGCAGCGTGGTCGAGGTCCGCAGCTCGCGACCGTCGCGGTGGCGCAGCACGAACGTGCTGCCCGTCCCTGCGGCCGCGTCGACGGCACGTACGTCGGACACGGTCCAGTCCGCCCCAGCCCCCGCGCCGTCGGCAGTGTCGGTACCGCCGGTGACGGCGAGCGTCGAGACCGGGATCGTCGCGACCTCGGCCAGGCGCCGGCCCCAGGCGTCGTCGACCACGACCACGCCCCGACGGGCGTGCTGCGGGGTGAAGAGCGCGGCCTTGGCCTCGAAGTACTCCTGGAGGTCTCCGTGGAAGTCGAGGTGGTCCTGGCTCAGGTTCGTGAAGCCCGCCACGTCGAACACGATGCCGTCCACGCGGTGCAGCGACAGCGCGTGCGAGGACACCTCCATCGCGAGGGTCCCGACCCCGTCCTCGCGCATCGTGGCGAGCAGGGCCTGCAGGTCGGCCGCCTCGGGCGTCGTCAGGCGGCTCGGCAGGACCCGGTCGCCCGAGCGCATCTCGACCGTGCCGATCAGTCCACCCTTCCAGCCGAGCGTGCGCAGGACGTGGTCCAGCAGGTACGTCGTGGTCGTCTTGCCGTTGGTGCCCGTCACGGCGAACGTCGTCAGCTGCGTCGCGGGCTCCCCGTACACCCAGGCCGCGACGCGCCCCAGGACGGCGCGGGGGTCCTCGGTCACGAGGACCGGCACACGCTTCTCCCCCGCGTCGGCGAGCAGTCGCGCTCCCTGCGGGTCCGTCAGCACGACCCGTGCGCCACGGGAGATCGCGTCGCTCGCGAACCTCGCACCGTGCGTGCCCGCGCCGGGCAGGGCGACGAAGAGGTCGCCGTCGGCGACGACACGGTTGTCCGAGGCCACGGACCAGATCTCGGCCGCACCGAGGGCGTCCGGTCCCTGGTCCGACGCCGTCCCCCCAGCGGCGGCGGCAAGGCCGAAGGTGGTCGCGAGCTCCCGGGCCGTGCGGTGCACGGACGTGGCGGGACGAAGGCGGTCGATCGGGGATGTCACGAGTAGAACCTACCGTGCGTCGGGGTCTCGCCCGGTCGGCGAGGACGCCCGGACCGGGTACTTCACGGGACCTTCACGCGCGCCGGGCGTCCTCGGCGCACACCGGGGCCGCCCGTGTGGGAACCCCCACAGGGCGGTCCCGCGAAGCCCGCGCACGGACCGCGCGGCCGAGGGCCCGTGGGTGGCGGGCCGGTCCTACGTCCCACCCTCTCCCCCGGCCTCGCGACCCGACGACGGAGCCGCCCGCCGACCGGTCGCCATGCTCACCACTCGGTCGCGTAGGGCTCCTCGACCTTCGAGCTCGGCGGGACGTTCATGTGCTGGAGCGTGAAGCCCATCACGTCCTTGAACACCGGGGCCGCGACGAGCCCGCCGTAGATCGTCGTGCGGGGGTTCTTGAGGAAGACCGCGACCGTGTACTGCGGGTCGTCCGCGGGGGCCACGCCGATGAACGACGCCATGATGTCCGTGAGCCGGCCGTCCGCACCGACCTCCTCCGCCGTGCCCGTCTTGCCCGCGACCCGGTAGCCGTCGATCGCCGCCGCAGCACCCGAGCCGTCCTGGACCACGGCCTCCATCATGTGCAGGACCTGGTCCGCGGTCGACTCCGACACGACCTGGGTCGTCTCTCGCGGTGGGGCCGGGGTGAAGACCCCGTCCGGACCGGTCGTGCCCTTGAGGAGGGTCGGGGCCACGCGCGTGCCGCCGTTCGCGATCGTCGAGAAGACGCTCGTGGCCTGGACCGCGTTGACCGCCAGGCCCTGACCGAACAGGACCGCGTACTCGGTGCGCCCGTCCCACTTCTCGGCCGGGGCCAGCAGGCCAGCGGACTCGCCCGGGAGTCCGAGACCGGTCTTCGACCCGAACCCGAACTCCCTCAGATAGTCCTCGCGGACCGACTTGGGCAGGTCCTGGCCGACCATCACGGTCCCCGTGTTCGACGACTGTGCGAGGATCCCCGCGAGCGTCAGCTTCTCGACGCCGTGCTGGTGCGAGTCCTTGAAGGTCTCGCCGTTCGCCGTCGTGTAGGTGTACCCGACCTCGTACTGGCTCGCGGGGGTCGCGAGCCCCTCCTCGATCACGGCCGCCATCGTGACGACCTTGCCCGTCGAGCCCGGGGCGAAGACGTCCTTGACCGCACGGCTGCCGTCCGCGACGCGTGAGCTGGACCGGTCGTTCGGGTCGATCGCCCCCGAGTCCGCCAGGGCGAGGACCTCCTGGGTCCTGACGTCCTGGACGACCGCGATCCCGTAGTCGGCCCCCGTCTCGGCGACCGCCTTGTCGATCGAGTCCTGCGCCTTCCACCCGATGTCGCGCACGAGGGTCAGGGCCACCGACTCTCCCGGCACGGCCTCGACGCTCTCCCGGGTGCTGCCCGGGATGCGCACGCCGCCCGCGCCGCCCGCCCGCTGGAAGAGCTCGGTGCCCGGGGTCCCCGTGAGGAGGTCGTCGTAGGTCGCCTCGATCCCCCCGAGCCCCACGACCTGCTCGGTCGTGCCGTCCTCCGACGGCTTGGCGCCGACGTACCCGACGATGTTCCCCGCCGTGGTTCCCGCCGGATAGGTGCGCTCCGTGGTGAGCTTCGTGCTGATGTAGGCCGAGACGCCGAGCTCGACGATCTGGCGCTGGACCTCCGGGACCACGTCCTTCTTGAGGACCACGTTGCGGTTGACCCGACCGTTCGTCCCGCTGAGCTGGGCCGCGAGCTCCGGCGCCGAGCGGTCGAGGATGGGAGCGAGCAGCCTGGCGAGCGCGACCGCTCCCTTGCCCTCGACCTGCTTCCCGTCCACCGTGTGCCGTGCCGAGGGTTCGAAGTCCGGGATCGTCTTCTGGTCCGCCGAGACCGTGTACCGGTCGATCGACGTGGCCAGCACGACGCCGTCGGCGTCCGTGATGTCTCCCCGGTGCGCCATCGTCACGTGCGACTGCGTGCGCTGGTTCTCCGCGGCCTGGGCGAGGCTCGGACCGATCACGACCTGGACGTACACCAGGCGGACCGTGAAGACCAGCAGGACGGCCAGCGCGATGCCCATGATCCAGCGCTGGCGATGCTCCGGACGGCCCGGGGCGGGCACGGCTGCGGCGGCGGGTCGACCGAGACCCGTACCGCGTCCCGAACCGGAGTGCCCCACGGCCGAGCCCTGCGTGCCGGTCGCACCGCGCGCGGGCGACGACTTCCGCACGGCCCGGCCGGGCTTGCGCGGCGCCTCCCCCGACGTCGACGGTCGCGGGGTGCCGCCTCGGCCCGTTGCCGCGCCCGACGACCGGGTCGACGCGCTCGTGCGGGACGAACCGGCCCGGCGCGGCTGCTCGCCGCGCCCCTGCCGGTCCGCCCCACCGGTCACGGGGTGCTCCCTGCCTCCGGCGCTCCCACGATCGCGCCGTCGGACAGGCGCAGCATCGTCGGCGCATCGGACTCGACCATGCCCAGCGCGGCGGCCCGGCCGGGGAGCGACGTCGCCGCGGCCTGCAGCTGTGAGTGCAGCGACTGCGTGTCCTGCTCGAGCACGCCCGCCCTGGTCCGCAGGTCCGAGAGCTGGTAGGACCCCTTGGCCATCGTCGTGTTGAGCAGCAGCGCACCCAGGAGCGCCGCCCCGAGGATCGACATGCACAGGACCAGGAAGGGAACCCGCGAGCGCACCTGCAACGGGGCGCGGACGGCTTCGAGCCGAGGGCGGTGGGACCGACCCGCGGCACCCCCCGGCAGGGCGGTGAGCGACGGCCTGCGGGCAGGGGCCGGGCTGGTCGACGTCAGAGGCCGAGCGGTGGCCTGTCGTGGGCTCATGGCTTGTTCTCCCCTCGCGGGCGGTGGCGTAGGTGGTCGGGTGTGGGGCGCAGCCTCTCGGCGGCGCGCAGTCGTACCGAGGCCGAGCGCGGGTTGCGCTCGAGCTCCTCCGGCGGCGCCTCCTCGGCACCGCGGACGAGCAGCTTGAGATAGGGCTTGTGGGTCTCGGGCTCGACGGGCAGCCCGGCGGGCGCGCTCGACGTCGCACCGCGAGCGAGCTCCCGCTTGACGATGCGGTCCTCGAGCGACTGGTAGGACTCGACGACGATCCGGCCGCCGACCGCGAGGGCGTCGACGGCCGCCGGGACCGCACGCCCGAGCACCTCGAGCTCGCCGTTGACCTCGATCCGCAGCGCCTGGAAGGTGCGCTTGGCAGGGTTGCCCCCGGTCTTGCGCGTGGCGGCAGGGATGTTGGCCCGCACGAGGTCCACGAGCGCGGCGCTGCGCGTCCAGGGCTCGACCTCCCGACGACGCACCACGGCCCGCGCGATGCGCTGCGCGAAGCGCTCCTCCCCGTACTCACGCAGGATCCTGGTCAGGTCGCGCTCGTCATAGGTGTTGAGGACGTCCGCAGCGGTCAGTCCCGTCGTCGTGTCCATGCGCATGTCGAGCGGCGCGTCCTGGGCGTAGGAGAACCCGCGCTCCGACTCGTCGATCTGCAGCGACGAGACGCCGAGGTCCATCAGGACGCCCTGGACGGCAGGAAGGCCCAGGTTCGCGAGGACCTCCCCGATCTCGTCGTACACGGCGTGCACGGCCTGGAACCGCTCACCGAACCGGGCGAGCCGCTCGGAGGCGAGCGCGATGGCCTGCGGGTCTCGGTCGATCCCCACCACGCGCGCGGTGGGTACCTGCTCGAGCACCGCCTCGGTGTGGCCGCCCATCCCGAGGGTGCAGTCGACGAGCACCGAGCCGGGCTCGGCGAGGGCGGGGGCGAGGAGGTCCACGCACCGTTGCAGAAGGACCGGGACGTGGCGGTCCTCCGCTCCTGTTCCTGACGTGCTGCGAGGTGTGGTCATGACGCCTCCTTCCTGGTGGGTCCTCGTCGGGTCGATGAGGGGTGGAGCATGTGGTGCGGTGCCTGTCTGTCGTGCGGTCTGCCAGCAATCTGTCGCTGCTGTCCTTGCGGTGCTGCCGGGGAACGCCGTCCTGCTGTCTCGCGGTCCCGCCCGATCAGGTCTCCCTCCGCGTCCTTTCTGGCGCCGGGGAAGTGCGCCAGACCGGGCGGGAGGAGGCCTCATCGTGCGGAGCCTCGTCACCTGCTGCTCGTGCTGTCCGTGCTCGGTGTCTCGTGCCGGGCGGACCCCGGGGGCCCTGGTCTCAGAAGCGCAACGCTGGAAGCACCTCCTCGGCCGTCGCCGCGTACTCGGCCTCCTGGTCGGCGAGGTACGCCTCCCAGGCCGCGGCGTCCCAGATCTCGACCCGGGTGCCGGCGCCGATCACGGCGACGTCGCGGTCGAGGCCTGCATACGTCCGCAGCGCGGCAGGGATCGAGATCCTGCCCTGCTTGTCCGGGATCTCGTCGCTGGCCCCCGAGAGGAACACACGGAGGTAGTCCCGCGCCTGCTTGCTGGTGACGGGGGCCTGGCGGATCTGGTCGTACATCCGACGGAACTCGTCCATCGGCAGGAGGAACAAGCACCGCTCCTGCCCCCTGGTCATGACCAGCCCGGAGGCGAGCTGACCGCGGAACTTCGCAGGCAGGATGAGCCGCCCCTTGTCGTCCAGCCGAGGGGTGTACGTCCCGAGGAGCAGGCTCGGAGAACCGCCGAACGACTCGTTCACCAGACTCCACCTCCCCTCCCGCTCCCTCGTCCTCCACAGTACTCCACAAGCCTCCACCAGGCCCGAGATATGGAGCCCATTTCACCCCTCTTCGCAGAATCTCCGCAGGTCAGGACACATGGACCGATGTGGAGCGCGACGCGCCGCGCGCCGCGACCGCACGGGGGCTTCGCGCAGTACGCCCGGCTCGTCCCCCTGCCGCGCACCCCCGGCACAGGTCCCGGGATCCGGACGTGGGGGGAAGTGGGGAGAATGGTCAACTAGGCTCGACCTTCCAGACGCCAGGCGTGACCAACGGAGGTTCTCGTGCTCACCGACTACTCCACCGCGCCACGGCGCGACGGGATCGATCCTCTCGGGGAGCTCGTCGAGGCGACAGGGCGGATCCGGACCCGGATCGAGTCGGTGATCTCCGGGCGACCCGAGCTCGTCCACCTCACCGTGGCCGTCCTCCTCGCCGAGGGACACCTCCTCCTCGAAGACGTCCCAGGTGTCGGCAAGACGACCCTCGCCAAGGCGCTCGCGCGGACCATCGACTGCCAGGTCGGGCGCATCCAGTTCACCCCGGACCTGCTCCCCAGCGACCTCACCGGGGTCAACATCTTCCGCACGGAGACCCACGACTTCGAGTTCCGCCGGGGTCCGGTGTTCTCCAACATCGTCATCGGTGACGAGATCAACCGCGCATCGCCCAAGACGCAGTCCGCACTGCTCGAGTGCATGGAGGAAGGTCAGACGACGGTGGACGGGACCACCCACCGGCTCCCTCGCCCGTTCCTCGTCGTCGCCACGCAGAACCCGGTCGAGATGGAGGGCACCTACCCCCTTCCCGAGGCGCAGCGCGACCGCTTCATGGCCCGGCTCACCGTCGGCTACCCGGACCTCGACGCCGAGCTCGAGATGCTCGACCGCCAGGAGTCCGACACCCCCCTCGAGCACATCGAACCGGTCGTCGACGGCTCGACGGTCCTGCGCTTCGCCCAGGTCGTGCGGTCGGTCTACGCCTCGCTCGCCGTCAAGCGCTACGTCCTGGAGCTGGTGACCCAGACCAGGGAGCACCCGGGCCTCAAGCTCGGTGCGTCGCCCCGCACCTCGCTCCAGCTGCTGCGGGCCGCGAAGTCGGTCGCGGCGATGGCGGGCCGCGACCACGTCCTGCCCGACGACGTCCAGCTGCTCGCGCAGCCCGTGCTCGCGCACCGCCTGATCCTGTCGACCGAGTCCCGGCTCGCGGGGCGCACGACCGAGCAGGTCGTCCGCGGGATCGTCGAGGCGACCCCGATCCCCGCCCACTCGACGACGGAACGTCGCTGACGTGTCCGGCTCACGGCGTCCGCTACCGCGCCGGGGAAGGGCCGCGCAGGTCCGGCCCACCGCCCGAGGGACCGCCGTCCTCGCGGCGAGCCTCGTGCTCGTCGGCACGGGCACGGCGCTCGGCCTGACCGACGTCGTCGGGCTCGGCGCCGCGGGTCTGCTCGTCGTCGCGACGGCGTGGGCCTGGATGGTGCTGCGCCGGATCGATCGCGGCCGGGGTGCCCTGCGCGTCTCTCGCCGGATCGAACCGGATCCCGCGGTCCGCGGCACCCAGGTCACCACCCGGCTCCTCGTCTCCCCCGTCTCGCCGAACGCGACGTCCCTCGGCCGGCTCGCCCGGCTGCAGATCAGCGAGCAGGCCGCCGCCGAGCTCTGCGAGCACGACGCTCTGCGCGCACAGGTCGTCTCCCATCCGGACCGGATCGCCGTCCGCTACCGGATCCGTCCCGAGCACCGGGGCCGCTGGCCGCTCGGCCCGGTGCTCACCAGCAGGGTGGACCTCTTCGGCCTCGTCCGCGCAGGGCAGCCCCTCGGAGAGGCGAGCACCGTCTCGGTCCGTCCCCGCACGACCGAGCTGGCGGTACGAGGATCGCGAGCCTTCGGCGACCTCGCCCGGTCCAGGAACGGCGCACGGACCTCGTCGAGCGACGACAGCGTCCTGCGGGAGTACGTCGCGGGCGACGACCCGCGTCGCGTCCACTGGGCCACGGCCGCCCGACGTGGGCAGCTCATGGTGAGGACCGACGAGAACGCGGGCATGGCGTCGGTCACGGTGCTCCTCGACCGTGGTGTCCTCCCGCCGCCCGACACGGACCGGTCCTCGATGGCGGCCCAGGACGGCGAGTGGGCGGTCGAGGCCGCGGCGTCCGTCGCCGTCACGCTCCTGGGGGCGGGGCACCCGGTCCGCCTCGTCGCGTCGTCGGCGGCCCCGACCCTCGACGCCTACCCCTACTCCACCGGACGCACGAGCGACGGCGCGGCCCAGATCCTCGACGACACGATCGACCTCGGTGGGCACGCGAACCCGCGCGACGCCGAGCGCGCACTCGCCGCGACCGCCGACGCCCTGCGGGCCTCCCGTCGCCCCGGCGAGCTCACGGTCGCCGTGCTGGGCCCCCTCGGGGCGATCTCCGGTCCGTCCGTCGCCCCGCTGGCGGGCGACGGCAACCACTGGGCGTTCGTCGTCGCGCCGGACGGGGACGGCCTGGGCAGCGCCGTCCAGGACACGCTGTCCATGCTGCGCGCGATCGGCTGGCTCGCCGTCTCCGTCGACCCGCGCGAGACCACGGTCGGCGCAGCATGGAACCGACTCATGGAGGAGCACCGGTGACCGCCACGCCCACCCCAGCGACGAGCGCGGTCTCCCGCGACGTCGTCCTGCGGATCGTCGCCACCTCCGTCCTCGTCGCCGTCGCCACGCTCGCCTCGTTCCGAGCGCTCACCGTGCTCATCGGACCAGGGCAGTGGACCCGGACGGGCACGCTGTTCGTGCTGGCGCTCACCCTCGTGACCGGGGGCACCCGACTCCTGCTGGAACGTGGCCACGAAGCCCGGCCCGGACGCCACGACATCGGGTTCCGCGGCGTCGTCCCGACGCTCGTGGGCCTGGTCGTCGGCGCCTGGGGGCTCCTGGCCGTGTTCGGCGGACCCACCTCGCGCGGCATCGACCTGGCGATCAGCGGCGCGAGCATCGACCGGCTGCTCGCACGCCTCGGCGCAGGGCAACGGCTGGTCGCCGAGGAGGTCGCCCCGATCGACCCCTCGTTCCCGCTCGCCCTGATCGCGGTGGCCGGGACGATCCTCGTCCTCCTCGCCACCGACCTCGTCGTGGCCGGCCTCCGCTTCCCGGCCGCGGCCGCGCTGCCGCTCCTGGCCCTGTGGATCCCTCCGCTGGTCATCGAGGGCTCGATCCCGCCGCCGGTCTTCGTCGTGACGGTCGTCGCGCTCCTCCTGCTGGTCGCGGTCGACAACCCGCACCGTGTGGCCCGTCGCCGAGGCGCCGTGCCCGCACCCGTCGGGCCCGCCGCGCGGACCTTGCGCGCTGGCGGGATCCTTGGTGCCACTGCTGCGATCGCCGTGCTGGCCCTGGTCGCGGGTACCGCGGCCGGCGCGATCCCCCAGGTCCTGAGCTCGCCGTGGTCGTCCTTCTTCACGAGCGCCGGCCCGACCGTGCGCCTGGCCAGCGACCTCGACATGGAGGAGAACCTCAGCGCCCGCTCCCAGGAGGTCGCGCTGACGTACGAGTTCCCGCAGGAGATCGACGAGGGAGGCGCGAGCACCGGCATCGGCCCCCTGCGCATGTTCACGCTCACCGGCTTCGACGGGAAGAGCTGGCGCCGCGGCGACTCGCGGCAAGGGCCCCCGGTCGACGCCGGGCAGGTCCTGTGGCCCGACGACTCCGGGGCCGGGCCGACCGAACCCAGGACGGTCGCCGTCACGCTCCGGACCCTGCGCGACGAGAAGCTCGTCCTTCCGACCGAGCCCCGGTCCGTCGACGTCGACGGCGAGTGGTTCTACGACGACTCTCGTGACGAGGTGACGGGCAACTCAGCGACGACGCCCGGCATGACCTACTCGTTCGAGGTCTTCGCCCGCGACCTGACCGCTGACGCCCTGCGCGCCAGCACCGGCGACGACCTCGACGACCCGAACGTCGTCGAGGTGCCCGAGAGCGCGCACCGGGACGACGTCCGCGCCCTCGCCGAGGAGATCGTGGCGGGCACGACGACCCGCTACGACGCCGCGGTCGCCCTGCAGTCCTACTTCCGCGACGGGAGCAACTTCACCTACTCCACCGAGGTCCCCGAGGGCGCGACCGACGACACGGTCTGGAACTTCCTCCAGGACCGGGAGGGGTACTGCGTCCAGTTCGCCACGTCCATGACGATGATGGCCCGAGCCGTCGGGATCCCGGCCCGCCTGGCCGTGGGCTTCCTGCCCGGCGAACGGGCGAGCGACAACGTCTTCCAGGTGACCGGCAAGGACTCGCACGCGTGGCCGGAGCTGTACTTCCCCGGTCAGGGGTGGGTCCGGTTCGAACCGACGCCCGCGGTACAGGCCGGGCCGGTGCCCGCATGGGCCGACCCGTTGCTCGGACCCTCGAGCGACGACTCGACCGCGGTACCGGGTGACGCGGCGACGAGCCAGGCCGGGCCGAACGCGACGCCGGGAGCGGTCCAGTCCACGGCGCCGGCCCCGGGGGTCGGTTCCGGCTCGCTCGGCGACGAGGCGTCCTCTGGACGCGGCTGGAGCATGGGCCTGCTCGCCCTCGTGGCCGTCCTCGTCCTGTCGGGGCTGGGGTGGCTCGTGGCGCGCCGCCGCGGCGGGGCTTCGGCGGAGCCCGACGTCGAGTCGACGTGGACGGACCTCGTCCGGCAGCTCGACGACCTGGGCATCAGCTGGCACGACTCCGTGACGCTTCGCCGGGCTCCTGCCGTCGTGGCGGCTCAGGTTGCTGAGAGGACGGGCCGACACCTGCCGGACGCGACGACCGACGCCCTCGTCGCCCTGGCCGCAGAGGTGGAGCTGGAGCGCTACGCGCGCACCTGGTCACCTCCGCCGCCGGGCGACCTCGCCGCTCTGCGGGACAAGGTGGTCGCGGGAGTCCGGGACGAGCTCAGCGACCGCCCTGCTCGCGTCGACGGTCCCAACGCTCTTCCAGTCGGTTGAGGAAGCCCTGACGGGGCGCCCCGCTCTTCCCGCTCTTCGCGGAGGCCTTGGGTGGCGTGACCTTGCCGTGCTCGTCCACGACCCCGACCGGTCCGGTCGTCGACTTGCGAGGCGCGGAGAACGCGAACGCGACTCCTGCGAACATCACCACGAATCCGACCACTCCCAGCACGGGTGAGGCGGACGCCGCACCGAAGACCAGGAGCAGCAGTCCCCCGACCACGCCGATGCCTGCGGCTACGTAGCGCAGGCCCGACTTGCGGGGGCTCGACTGAAGCGTCGTCGCCAACCGCGGATCATCCGAGGTCAGCGCTCTTTCCATCTGTTCCAGTACGCGCTGCTCGTACTCTGACAGAGGCATGGGCACCCCCGGTTCTCAGCGGTTGATATGTGTCCCCCTCAGGATAGTTCGACATCTGCCCGCGTGGTAGTCGAGCGCCTGCGGGTGGACGCCGGCCCGATCGAATTCACCCCAAAACGGTCGCGGATCCGGTCGAGCGCCCTCTCGGCCTCACGCTGCGCACCGGAGGCCTCCTGCACCGACTCCTCGAGGGTCGGCTGCTCGACCGAGGCGCCGCGACGTTCGAGGTTCTCCGCACGCACACCCACGAGCCGGACGGGCAGGCCACGCCGGTCGACCCCTCGGGCGAGCTCGAGCGCCACCGAGTGGATCTCCTGCGCGACGTCGGTGGGCGAGGAGAGCGTCCGCGAACGCGTCAGCGTCCGGAAGTCCGACGTCCGGACCTTGACCGAGACGGTCCGCGCCACGAACCCCTGGCTGCGCAGACGCGTGGCGCACCGGTCCGCGAGCCCCAGCAGGGCCGATCCGATGATCACGAAGTCGTAGAGGTCCTGCGCGAAGGTCGTCTCCGCACCGATGCTCTGCTCGGCACGCCCTGGTTCGACGGGACGAGGGTCCCGACCCCAGGCGAGGTCGTGCAGGTGCGCCCCGGCAGCCTTGCCGACCGCGGCCTGCAGTGTCGCGACGTCCGTGTCGGCGAGCTCCGCGACGGTCGTGATCCCCCACCCGGCGAGCGTCTTCTCGGTCCGCTCTCCCACCCCCCACAGCGCGCCGGCCGGCAACGTGCGCAGGAACGGGACGGTCGAGGCGGCCGGGACCAGGAGGACTCCGTCGGGCTTGGCGTGCGTCGACGCGAGCTTGGCGACGAACTTGGTCGCGGCGATCCCCACCGAGCAGGTGATGCCGACCTCCTCCCGGACCCTCGCCCGCAGGTCCCGGGCGATGAGGGTGGGCGCGCCGAGCCTGCGGCGGGCACCGCTCACGTCCAGGAACGCCTCGTCGATGCTGATCTGCTCGACCAGCGCCGTGATCTCGCGGACGATCTCCATGACCGCCCGCGAGGCGTCCTGGTACGCACGATGATCGGGCGGCAGCACGACGGCCTGCGGGCACAGCCGGCGAGCGAGCGCCATGGGCATGGCCGAGTGGACGCCGAAGGCGCGGGCCTCGTACGTCGCGGCGAGGACGACGCTGCGCTCGGCACCGCCGACGATCACGGGGCGCCCCACGAGCTCCGGCCGGCGCGTCAGCTCGACCGACGCGAAGAAGGCGTCCATGTCCACGTGCATGATCGAGCAGCCCGACTCGTCGTCGCCCCAGTCACGGCGGGCCAGGGCGGCCCGTGGGCCGCGGCTCACCGCGCGCTCCGCCGGACGGTGCTCATGAAGCCGCGACCCGCAGCGAGGGGTGGCGCACGAAACCGACCCCGGGGTCGACCAGCATGGCGACCTCGTCGCGGAAGTCCTCGGCGCAGGCCATGATCTCGTCGGCCTGCCGGGCCTCGACCGCGTCGAAGCGCCCGGCGTCGACGGCCGCCCGGATCCGCGCCCCGCCCGCGAAGTAGACCGACCAGGCGGACAGCCCCGGCTCGACGAGCGCGAGCATGTCCCAGACGGACCGGGCGCGCGACCGGGGGGACGGCCTGCCGCGGAGCGCGACGACCGCGGCCGCGGAACGCAGCGCACCCAGGTGCGAGTGGACGAACCGCTCGGCCGGGTCCGCCGTGAGCCCGGCGGCGACGAGCTCGGCGTCGGCACGGGCCAGGAGGCGCACGACCTCGGGGGCCACGAATCCTGCTCCAGGGAGCGCGCTGTGCTGCGTGGTCATCGGAACACCTCCATGCCAACTATCGAACACCTGTTCGATCCTGTCAATCCTCCGGGCGACCATCCGGCGGGCCCCCGTCGACGCGACGACGCCCCTCGGTCATGGACCGCCTACGGTTGACCCCATGGGCCGCAAGACCACCGGGCGCTCGTCCCGCCGTACCTCAGCATCCACCTCGCCACCCACAGAGACCGGCCCGTCGTCACGGCGCGGCCGCGCGGGCGCCCGGCACCAGGGCGCCGAGACCACCCGCGACCTGCCCACCGAGGAGGTCCGTACCTCGACGGGCACCGCCCGGCTGGTACCGGACCCGGACGGCAGCACCGGCGTCACCCTCCTCGTCAACGGGGTGCCCAGCTCGCACCTGGACCTCGCCGACCCGGGACTGCTCACGTTCGAGTACATGCAGCAGATGGCGGCCGTCCTCGCCGCACTCCCCTCCGGGCCGCTGCGGGTCGTGCACCTGGGCGCCGCGGGGTGCGCGTTCGCCCGGTACGTCGAGCACGAGCGGCCGGACTCCCGGCAGGTCGCGGTCGACCTCGACGCCGACCTCGTCACGCGCGTGCGCGAGTGGTTCGCCCTCCCCCGCGCGCCGCGCCTCCGGCTGCGCGCCGGCGACGCTCGCGCGGAGCTCGCGACCCTGCCCGACGCGAGCGCCGACGTCGTCGTGCGCGACGTCTTCGCAGGCGACACGACGCCGGAGCACGTCACGACGACCGGCTTCGTGCGCGAGGTCCTGCGCGTGCTGCGTCCCGGCGGCGTCTACCTCGCGAACTGCGCCGACCGCCCGCCGCTCGCGCTCGTCCGGGCCGAGGTGGCGACGGCGGTCTCGGCCCTCGTCACCGACGGCGCCACCGACCGGGGCGTCTGGGGCGACGTGGGACTGATCGCCGAGCCAGGACAGCTCAAGGGCCGCCGCTACGGGAACCTGGTCCTGGTCGCGGTCCGCAGCGCGGCCGCCACCTCGACCGGTCCGTCCGACGACTCCGCCCCGACCGGGCTCGACCTGCGCGACGCGACGCTCGCACGCGCGCTGCGGAGCCTGCCTGTACCGGCCACGCTGCTCACGGGCGAGGAGGTGCGCCGGTTCGCCGGCACCGCGGCGCCGCTCGAGGACCCGCCGGAGCCCGTCCCGTCCGCCGGTCCCGCCTCGTCGTCGCCCGACGACGCCACCCGCCCGGGTGCGCCGGCGGCGGACGGGCGCGACGCCGTCGGGCAGGAGAAGGACTGACACAGCACGGAGGCCGCACCCCACGCCGGGGTGCGGCCTCCGTCGCCGACCCGCGAGAGTCGACACACGATCAGGGAGATCAGAGCGGGCGGACGTTCTCCGCCTGCGGGCCCTTGGGCCCCTGGGTGATCTCGAACTCGACCCGCTGAGCTTCTTCGAGCGACCGGTAGCCCTGGGCCTCGATCGCGGAGTAGTGGACGAAGACGTCGGCGCCGCCGCCGTCCTGGGCGATGAACCCGTAGCCCTTCTCAGCGTTGAACCACTTCACAGAACCCTGCGCCATGCTGTTCCTCGTACCTTCTGTCCATGCGGGGACATCCGCGAACGGACCCTTCGCCCGTTCATCGAGCCGCAGCCACGCGGACCCGCGACGCGCTCCGCGAGGTCCGGTCGTGGCGACCGCCGGTTGGACTGGCACGACCCCGGCGGACCGGGATCCTGCTGCGCCGATACCGGTTCACGCGAAGGCATGTCTCGAGCACGTCACTGCAACGAGACTTAGTTTTGCACGGTGAAGGTGAAGTTCGCCACGTCAGGCGCCGAGGAAATACCGTGATTCGTCCGCACAACCTCCGCAGAACCTCCGCGAGCGGTCGTCACTCCCCCGTCTGCTGGGCAAGGAAGCGTTCGAACTCGGCCCCGAGCTCGTCAGCAGTCGGAATAGGGGCCGACTCCGCGAGCAGGCTCGTCCGGCCCACCGAACGGGCGAACGCGTCGTACTGCTCCTCGAGCGCACGCACGACCGCGGTGACCTCCTCCGACTCGGCCATCTGCCGCTCGACCTCGGCCACGGCCTCCTGGGCCCCCGCCGTGAGCGCCGCGACCCGCAGGTCCAGGCCCGTCGAGCGCTGGACGTTCTCGAGCGCCACCACGGCGGCGGGCGGGAACGGCGACTGCGCCAGGTAGTGCGGCACGTGGACCGTGAAACCCATCGCGTCGTGCCCCGACTCCCCCAGGCGCAGCTCGAGCAACGAGGCCAGCGAGCCGGGGACCTTGACCGTGCCGAACCACGACGTGTGGTCCTCGATCAGCTCGCGCCGCGTCGCGTGCGCCGTCACCGACAGCGGGCGCGTGTGCGGGATGCCCATGGGGATGCCGTGGAAGCCCACGACGAGCGACACGTCGAAACGGTGCACGAGCTCGCGCAGCGCGGCGACCACGCGCTCCCACTGCAGGTCCGGCTCCATGCCGTGCAGGAGCAGGAAGCCCGTGCCCTCGGCGTCGCGCACGTGGTCGATCGCGAGGAACGGCTCGTCGTACGACGCCCACCGGTCCGCGTCGAACACCATCGTCACGCGCTTCGAGCGGTAGTCCAGGAGCTGGTCCACGTCGAACGTGACCAGTCGCGTGACCTCGAACTCCTCGAGCAGGTGCTCGACCGCGAGCTCGCCGGCCGTCCCCGCGTCCACGAACCCGCGCACCGAGTGCAGCATGACCGGGCCCGTCGCACGGACGGCAGCCTCTCCCTGCGTCCCCGTCGCCGCGGGCAGGACGCGCGCCACAGCGGCCTCGTCCACCTCGTAGATCTCTCGTGGGTCCAACACCAGATGCTCCTCCGTCGTCGTCCTCGCCCGCCCAGGTCGGCGGCCGGGCGGTGCCGGCACGGTTCTCGGGCGGTTCGATCACGACAACACCGAGGGCCGCCCGATGCTTCCCGCCCAGAGGGCCGGGTCGTCCCGGCCGCACGAGCGCGCAGGTATCAGCCGCACGCGCGCAGTCCCGGCCGGGCAGGCGCGCCAGAGCACCGGTCACGCAGCCGCGCGAGGATCTCAGCGGGCGGGCAGCCGGACCACGGTGACGAAGAAGTCGTCGATCTGGCGCACGACGTCGATGAACCGGTCGAAGTCGACCGGCTTGGTCACGTAGGCGTTCGCGTGCAAGGAGTACGACCGCACGACGTCCTCCTCGGCCTCCGACGTCGTCAGGACGACCACGGGGATCTGTCGCAGGGCCGGGTCGGACTTGAGCTCGCCGAGCACCTCGCGTCCGTCCATGCGGGGCAGGTTCAGGTCGAGCAGGATGAGGTCGGGCGTCGGGGCGTCGGCGTACTCGCCCTCCTTGCGCAGGAAGGCCATCGCGCTGACGCCGTCGCTGACCACCGAGAGGCGGTTGGTGACCTTGTGGTCCTCGAAGGCCTCACGCGTCATGAGCACGTCACCGGGGTCGTCCTCGACCAGCAGGACGTCGATCACCTTGTGCCCGTTGCTCATCTCGTCCACCACGCCGTTCCTCGTCGTCGGGCCCCGGTCCTCCGGAGCCACGCCGCGAGCCTAGTCGACGAGGACCGGACGGGCGCGGCTGCGCGCGCCGTGAGGGCCGGACAACGCTCCACGGGCGCCTCACCGGGCCGACGGCGACGGCGCGCTCCCGACCGGGTCGTACTGGTGCGCGATCGTGAACCGGACGGTCGTGCCGCCGCCGACGGTCGGCTCGATCCAGATCCTGCCCCCGTGGTACTCGACGATCCGCTTGCACAGCGCGAGCCCGATACCGGTCCCCTCGTAGACGTCCTTGGGGTGCAGCCGTTGGAAGATCACGAAGACCCGCTCCGCGTACTGGGCGTCGATCCCGATCCCGTTGTCGGCGACGGCGAACTCCCAGGCGTTGTCGAGCGCACGGACCGCGACGTGCACCACGGGCGGTCGCTCGGGGTCCCGGAACTTGATGGCGTTCCCGACGAGGTTGACGAAGAGCTGTTCGAGCAGCCCCTTCTCGCCGCGCACCGTGGGCAAGGGGTCGTGCGTCACGATCGTGCCCGTCGTCGTGATCTTCTCCTCGAGGTCGGAGAGCACCACCCCGAAGGCCTTCTCGAGGTCCACCGGCCCCCTCTCGGCGCCCGTGCGACCGACCCGCGAGAAGCCCAGCAGGTCCTGGATGAGGCGCTGCATGCGCTTCGCCCCGTCCACGGCGAACTCGATGTACTGGTCGGCCCGGTCGTCGAGCTGGCCGCCGTACCGCTTCTGCAGGAGCTGGGTGAACGACGCGACCTTGCGCAGCGGCTCCTGCAGGTCGTGGGACGCGACGTAGGCGAACTGCTCCAGGTCGCGGTTCGAGCGGGCGAGCTCCTGCGCCTGGGCCGCGAGGAGCTCGTGCGAGTGCTCGACCTCCGCGTGCGACGTGCGGATCTCCGCGACCTGGCTCACGAGCTCCCTGCGCATGTGCTCGACGTCGACCGCGAGCGCCCCGATCTCCCCCGGTGCCTGGACGGCCACGGGCTGGCGCAGGTTCCCGTCGCTGACGACCCGGACCTGGTGGGCGAGCGTCGTCACCGGGTCGGTGATCCATCGCTTGAGCACGCTCCAGAGGAAGCCTCCGACGAGGACCGCCGCGACGACGAGGACGACGACCGAGCCGAACAGCACCTGCGTCCACACCTCGAGCGAGCGGACCTTCTCCTCCCGGACCTCACGGAGCACGGCGATGTACTCGCCCGTCGCGGTCCGGGCCTCCGCGAAGAGCCGGGCGCCCTCGAGCCGGTCGTCCGTCGTCACGGCGTCCGGGCCGTCCTGGCGCACCTTCTCGACCGTGGGCTGCGCGAACTCGACCGACCACGCGTGGACGGCCCGCGTCGCGTCGTCGAGCGCCGTGGCGACCGGTGACGACCTGGTGATGCGCTCGGCCGTGGCGTCGTCGTGGATCGCGCTGCCCCCCTCCTTCGCCAGCGACCGGTCGAAGGCCTCGAGGTTCAGGGCGCTCCCGGTGGCCAGGTAGCCGCGCACCGAGGACTCGGCGTCGACCAGGGTCACGTACGCGCTGTCGGCCTGCGTGACGGCTGTGAAGTAGGGGTTGGTGACCTCGTCCTGGTAGCGCACCACGTTGACGAGCGCGATCACAGAGACGCAGACCACCACGAGGAGGATCGCGGCGGCGAGGACCAGCAGACCGCCGAGCCGTCGCCGCAGCGACGGGCCGGGCGGTGGTGCGTCGGGGACCTCGGCGTCCAGCAGCTCGTCGTCCGGGGTCGAGGGCGGCGCACCGTCCGTGCTCGCGGGCGGCTCGTCGTCCGGGGACGGTCCCGTCACTGCGACCACCCGTCCGAGTCGGCGAGCGTCGCGGTCCGTTCGCCCCGGGCGTCCTGGTCGGGGCCGCCCCACCCGATCACGAGCACCGCCGCGTCGTCCGCGAGGGGTCCGCCGTGCAGGGTGCGCACCCGACGGAAGAGCCTCTCGACGAGCCCTTCCCCGCCGTGCGCGAGCTCGGTGTCGACGGCCGCGACCAGCCCCTGGACGCCGAGGCGTTCGCGCCGACCGGGCGTCCCGCCGGCAGGCGGTGCGTCGGCCTGGGGGTCCTCGGCGAGCGTCGCCTCGATCAGCCCGTCGGTGTAGAGCATGAGCGCCCAGGGTGCGTCGAGCGGCACGCGCTCTGCCCGCCACCCACCCGTGACAGGGATGCCCAGCGCCCGACCGCGCGAGGTCGTCGGGAGCTCGGTGCACGAGCCCTGCAGGAGCAGGGGGGGCATGTGGCCCGCGAGGTAGAGGTCGACGCTCGCCCGGTCCGGGGAGATGACGACCTGGCACAGGGTCACGAACACCTCGGGCCGAGCACGCTCCGGGACCAGGACACGTTCGACGAGGGGCAGGATCTCGGGGGGCTCGACGTCGGACAGGACGAGGGTGCGCCACGCGGTGCGCAGGGTCGCGCCGAGCGCCGCCTCGTCCGGGCCGTGCCCCGCCACGTCACCGATCAGGCACAGGACGCTCCCGTCGGGCCGCTCGACGGCGTCGTAGAAGTCCCCGCCCAGCAGACCGTTGCCGCCGGGGATGTAGCCCACCATCACGGCGATGGTCTCGTCGGTCACGAGCGGCTTGGGCAGCAGGGCATGCTCGAGCCGGGCGGTCTCGGCGGCGCGCACCTCGCTGCGGTACAGCGCACGCTGCTGCTCCTTGGACCGGCGGCGCTGCACGGAGTAGCGGACCGAGCGGCCCAGGAGGTCTCCGTCGACCTCGCCCTTGACCAGGTAGTCGTCGGCGCCCGCCGCCACCGCCTGGACCCCGAGGTCGATCCCGGTGTGCCCGGTGAGCACGACCAGCGCGGGCGGGTCCTGACGGGACTGGAGCCGCTCGACCGCGGTCAGTCCCACCGCGTCCGGGAGGCCGAGGTCCAGCAGCACGCAGTGCACGTCGTGCAGGCGCAGCATCTCGAGGGCGACGTCGAGGGTCCTCGCCCGGTGCAGCTCGACCTTGACCCGTGCGTCGTCGAGGAGCTCCTCCACGAGGACCGCGTCCCCGTCGTCGTCCTCGACGAGCAGGACGCGCAGGAGGTCTTCCGGGGACAGGACACCTGGGGTCCCGCTCTGCGGACGGGGCGACAAGGGCTCAGTCACCACGACGCGCGCCTCCGGTCAGTCGCCATGGTTCCCGATCGTAGAGGAAGCAGGCGCCTCGTGCTGGGAGGTGAGGCCCGTACCGCGGAGCCCGTGCGCTCTCGGGAGAGCGTGTCCACGCACGGGGCGGGTGGTGCCCGGTACGTGCGGGATCGGCAATAATGGACGGCTGCGTCGCGGGGCGCGCGAGCGGACCGCGAGGGACCAGACGACAGGACGGAACAGCGTGCGCGAGACGAGCGACCGGACGAGCGGGGCGTCGACCACCGGCGAGAAGGTCCGGCCGGAGGACGTCCCGACGTCGCACCGCCAGCACGAGATCACCACGGAGCAGAGCGTCGTCGACACTCTCTACGCGCGTCTCGACGAGCTGCGCGCCTCGACCCGCTCGCGGCTCGCGGGGGTTCGCCGGTCCGGGCCCTCCGGTTCTCCCCAGAACCGCAGCGAGCGCGACGCGTTCGCGACCCTCTACGAGGACCGGCTGGCCCAGCTCGAGGCGGTCGAGGACCGGCTCGCGTTCGGCCGCCTCGACCTGGAGGACGGCGCGACCCGCTACGTCGGGCGCATCGGGCTGTCCGACGAGGAGCACACGTCGATCCTCACCGACTGGCGTGCTCCGGCCGCGCAGTCGTTCTACCGCGCGACCGCGGCGCACCCGGACGGGGTCAGGCGCCGCCGTCACCTCGTGACCCAGGGGCGCTCGGTCACGGGCATCGAGGACGAGGTCCTCGACCTCACCTCGGGAACGGTCGCCGAGTCGTCCCTGTCGGGCGAGGGCGCTCTGCTCGCCGCGATGGCCGCGGGCCGCACGAGCCGCATGGGCGACATCGTCGCGACGATCCAGGCCGAGCAGGACGCGATCATCCGCTCCGAGCTCGCCGGGGCGCTCGTGGTGCAGGGCGGGCCGGGCACGGGCAAGACCGCCGTGGCGCTGCACCGCGCCGCCTACCTGCTGTACGCGCACCGGCGCCTGCTCGAGCGCTCGGGCGTGCTGCTCGTCGGGCCGAGCCTGTCCTTCCTGCACTACATCGACCAGGTCCTGCCCTCGCTCGGCGAGACGGGCGTCGTCAGCACGACCGTCGCCGAGCTCCTCCCGGGCCTCGTCGCCGACGGCGAGGAGGCTCCCGAGGTGGCCCGCATCAAGGGCCGCGCGTCCTGGGCCCGGATCGTCCAGCGGGCGGTCCGGGCCCGCCAGCGCGTCCCCGCCGAGGACCAGCACCTGCGCATCGACGGGCACGACCTCGTGATCCGGCGCGCGGACGTGCGCGACGCGATCGCCAAGGCCCACCGCACCCACAAGCCGCACAACCTCGCCCGGGTCCCCTTCGTACGGGAGATGCTGGGCCGCCTCGCCGACCAGTACGTGACGCAGCTCGGCGGACCGGTCGCCCCCGAGGAGCGGGCCGAGGTGATAGACGACCTTCGCCACCACCGGGAGATCCGGATCGCGCTCAACCTCGCGTGGATGCCGCTGACGCCAGAGCGCCTGATCGAGGACCTGTTCATCAAGCCGCACCGGCTCGCGGAGGCCGCCCCCGACATGTCACGCGCGGACCGTGCCGCGCTCGCGCGTCCCAAGGGCTCGCCGTGGACCCCCGCGGACGTCCCGCTCCTGGACGAGGCCGCCGAGCTCCTGGGCGAGGACGACCAGGCCGCCCGCGCCCAGGCCAAGGCCGAGGCCGCGGAACGGGCGGCGAGCCTGGACTACGCGCGTCAGGTCCTCGAGTCGTCCGGTGCAGGCGGCGGGATCGTGGGCGCGGAGGTCCTCGCCGACCGGTTCGCCGGGGGTGGCTCGCGCCTGACGACGGCCGAGCGTGCCGCGCAGGACCGGACGTGGACCTACGCGCACGTCGTGGTCGACGAGGCGCAGGAGCTGTCCGCCATGGCGTGGCGGGCCCTGGTCCGTCGCTGCCCGACGCGGTCCATGACGATCGTCGGCGACGTCGCCCAGACGTCCTCCCTCGCGGGGGCCCGGTCGTGGGCGAGCATGCTCGACCCGTTGCTGCGCACCTCGTGGCGCCTCGCGACGCTCACGGTCAACTACCGCACGCCCACGCAGATCGCGGACACCGCGCAGCGCTTCGCCGCGGCCCACCGCCTCCCGACGTCGTCGCTCACCTCGGCGCGCGACGTGCCGGGAGCGCTCGTCCTTGCCCCGGTCCCGGACGGCGAGGACCTCCTGGCCGAGGTCGCCGCCCGGGTCCGGTCGGCTCTCGCGGAGTTCGTCGGGCCCGACGGCGCGGGCAGGGTCGCGGTCGTCGCCCCGGCCGACCGCGTGGCGGGCGTGCGCGAGCACCTGACCCGTGCCCACGCCGTCGACCCGTTGCTCACGGGCCCCGCGGCCGAGGTCGAGGGCGCCCTGGGCGCGGCCCTTGCGGTCATGAGTCCGACCCAGGCCAAGGGGCTCGAGTTCGACGCGGTGGTCCTCCTGGAGCCGGCCGACGTCCTCGCGGCGACCTCCGGCGCGTCCGAGCTCTACGTCGCGATGACCCGTCCGACCCAGCGGCTCGTGGTCGTGCACTCCCGCCCGCTCCCCCGGGGCCTCGCCGACTGACCGGAGGAGATCACGTCGTCCGAGGGACAAGACTCGTTTGGTGCTCGCAACAACTCGGCGCACCATAGACACGTGCTACGTGCCCTCCTCCTTGAAAACCTGCACCCTCTCGCCACCTCGATCCTCGAGTCCGCCGGTATCGACGTGACCGTGCGCACCGGGGCCATGGACGAGTCCGAGCTGATCGAAGCCCTCGAGGGCGTGAACATCCTCGGGATCCGGTCCAAGACCAACGTCACCGCCCGCGTGATCGAGTCCTCCCCGGACCTGATCGCGATCGGCGCGTTCTGCATCGGGACCAACCAGATCGACCTCAAGGCCGCGGCCTCCCACGGCGTCGCGACCTTCAACGCGCCGTTCTCCAACACGCGCTCGGTCGTGGAGATCGCGCTCGCCGAGATCATCGCGCTGACCCGCCGTCTGACCGAGCGCGACCGTGCGCTGCACGAGGGCGTCTGGGACAAGTCCGCCGAGGGCGCACACGAGGTCCGCGGTCGCACGCTGGGCATCATCGGCTACGGCAACATCGGCACGCAGCTCTCGGTCGTCGCCGAGGCCCTGGGCATGTCGGTCGTCTTCTACGACACCGCCGAGAAGCTCGCCCTGGGCAACGCGCGGCGCATGGACAGCCTCGACGAGCTCCTCGAGACGGCGGACGTCGTCACGCTCCACGTCGACGGGCGCGGCGGCAACGCCGGCCTGTTCGGCGAGAAGCAGCTCTCACGCATGCGCCAGGGCTCGATCCTGCTGAACCTGTCGCGCGGTTTCGTCGTCGACACCGTCGCCCTGCGCGAGGCGATCCTCTCGGGGCACCTGTCGGGGGCGGCCATCGACGTGTTCCCCGAGGAGCCCAAGAAGCGCGGCGACCACTTCGACTCGGAGCTGCGAGGCCTGCCGAACGTCATCCTCACCCCGCACATCGGCGGTTCGACCGAGGAGGCGCAGGAGTCCATCGGCCAGTTCGTCGCCGGCAAGCTCCGCGACTACCTGGCGACCGGGTCGACGACGCTGAGCGTCAACATGCCGAACCTCGCGCTCGAGCAGAGCACCGGCGTGAGCCGGATCGCCCACCTGCACCGCAACACGCCAGGCGTGCTCGCGGCCGTCAACGCGGTCCTCGCCGAGCACGGGACGAACATCGAGGGCCAGATGCTCGCGACGCGCGGCGAGCTCGGCTACGTGGTGACCGACGTCGGTGCAGAGCTCCTGCCCGCCGCCATCGCCGAGCTGCAGGCCATGGACGCGACCGTCAAGCTGCGCGTGCTGTCCTGACCGCCGCCGTCCTGACATGAGGAAGGGGACCAGCCCGTCGGGC
>NZ_JACSQQ010000009.1:79689-89357 GCF_014836555.1 Oerskovia rustica | reverse complement strand
GGGCCCCCCCCCGGCGGGGGGGCCCCCTTCCTCATGTCGTGCAGGTGCGGGGGAACCTCCTGGTTCCCGGCCGACACTCAGCCGGACTTGCGGCGGAACGTGCGCTGCACAGGTCCGACGGTCTCCGACCCGTGGACCGAGCCCGTGTTCGAGCCCCCGTCCGCGGTGCGGTGGCTCGCGGCGTTCTTGCGGTCCAACGCCTCGCGGAACTTCGCCTTGGCGTCCTCGCTGGGCGTGGTCCCGGGTGTCTCGTCCTTCGACGTCGTCATCGGCGGGCCTCCTTCTCTCGGTGGAACAGGTGCGCCGTCGGGCGCTCCCGTGCCCCAGCCTGTCGCACCCGGCGGGGTAACGCCAGCGAATACGACCGGGTACGGTCGAGACATGTCGCACAAAGCGCCGGAGCCGGGCTCCGGGATGCCCTTCGCCCGCGCAGGACGCTCCGGCCTGACCCTCCCCCGCCTCTCCCTCGGACTCTGGCAGAACTTCGGGCAGTCGACCCCGTACGCGGCGCAGCGCGAGCTGGTCCTGCACGCGTACGACCGCGGGATCGTGCACTTCGACCTCGCGAACAACTACGGCCCGCCGCCGGGTTCCGCGGAGGCCGCCTTCGGCCGCCTCCTGGCCACCGACCTCCGAGGACACCGGGACGAGCTGCTGGTCTCGACCAAGGCGGGCTATCGCATGGGCCCCGGACCGTACGGCGAGGGCGGTTCGCGCAAGTACCTGCTGTCGTCGCTCGACGCGTCGCTGCGCCGCCTCGGCACCGACCACGTGGACGTCTTCTACTCCCACCGGTTCGACCCGACGACCCCGCTCCACGAGACGATCGGCGCGCTCGCGACGGCCGTGTCCTCGGGCCGGGCCACCTACGCGGCCATCTCGTCGTACTCGGCCGAGCGCACGACCGAGGCCCTCGCGGTCGCCGACGACCTCGGCCTGCCGCTTGCCCTGCACCAGCCGTCGTACTCGATGCTCAACCGGTGGATCGAGGCACCGGGCCCGGGTGGACGCAGCCTGCTCGATGTCGCCGGCGACTCGGGGACCGGCCTGATCGCCTTCTCGCCGCTGGCCCAGGGCATGCTCTCCGACCGGTATCTCGACGGAGTGCCGTCGGACTCACGCGCTGCCCGCTCGGTCTCGTTGCGTCCCGAGCATCTCGCCCCCGAGAACCTCGCGAGGATCCGTGCGCTGCGTGAGGTCGCGAGCGGTCGCGGGGAACCCCTGGCCCGGACGGCGGTCGCCTGGACGCTGCGCGACCCGCGCGTCACGTCGGTCCTCGTAGGAGCACGGACGACGGCTCAGGTCGACGAGAACCTCGCCGCGCTCGACGCATCGCCGTTCACGACCGACGAGCTCGCGGCGATCGACGCCGTGACGACCGAGGTCGTGCCCGACGGGAGCCGCCGCCCCCTGGACACGGGCATCAACATCTGGGCAGCGCGCTCGAGCGACCTCTAGCCGCCAGCCGACCGCGCGGAGACGTCGGCTGGTCGTGTCCGACGGATCAGGCCCGGTCGGGCACGGCGTCGTCGGCAGGCTCGTCGCCCGTCGGGCGCACGTCGGCCTCGCCGAAGGTCGCCGCACGCTCCTCACGCTCGGCCCGGAGCGAGTTGATGGCGGTCTCGAAGTCCTCGAGCGAGTCGAACGCCTGGTAGACGCTCGCGAACCGCAGGTAGGCGACCTCGTCGAGCTCTCGGAGCGGCCCGAGGATCGCGAGCCCGATCTCGTAGGCGTCCAGCTCCGCGCTCCCGCCGGCCCGGAGCGACTCCTCGACCTTCTGCGCCAGCACGGCGAGGTCGTCCTCGTTCACAGGGCGCCCTTGGCACGCCTTGCGCACGCCCGTGACGATCTTCTCCCTGCTGAAGGGCTCGGTCACGCCCGAGCGCTTGACGACCGACAGGCTCGCCGTCTCGATCGTGGTGAAGCGGCGGTTGCACGCCGGGCACTGCCTGCGCCGACGGATGGACGCACCGTCGTCGGAGGTCCGTGAGTCGACGACCCGTGAGTCCGCGTGCCGGCAGAACGGACAGTGCATGAGGCGCTACTCCTGTGGGTCTGCACGAGAGGTCCGGGGCGGGCGCCGCGGACGGTGCGTCCCGAACCTATGTCTCGACCTCGACAGGACGCAAGGCGCCCCGCCACGCGGGACGGTCACGACTTGTCGTGGCACATGAGAACGGAGGTGGCCGATGACCGGCCACCTCCGTCGGGACGCCCCCGTCCCCATCTCACGTCCGCGACTCGCCTCGCGAACGTCGACGCAACTGCGGAGACGCGCGTGGCGCGCCTCCCCCTCACCGACCGACCCCCCAGCCGGGTTGGTGAGGCAGTACTAACTTAGGGGAACCTAATGCGATCGCGCAAGCCCTGTCGTCGAGAGGGCGCACCCCGCCGAGCGACGCGCCGGTTCCCGACGAGCCGGAACGGCCCGCAGCCACGGCAGCGCCACCCCGCCGCGGGTCAACGCCCGAAGTCCGGGTCGACCGGGAGCAGGAGCTGCTGACCGACCTGCAGCCCGGTCGAGGACAGGTTGTTGAGCTCGGCGAGGTCCGCCATGACGTCACGGACGTCCCGGCCCCCCGAGGCCAGCGCGGACGCGTGCTGCCACAGGGTCTCGCCGGCTGCGACGACATGGACCCGCACCTCGACCGGCTCGCCAGGCCCGGACGCGACCGCGCGAGCGCCCCACAGGGTCACGAGCGCGACCACCGTTGCGACGAGCAGCACGAGGACCACGCGGCCCCGGGTCGTCAGCCTCAACGGCGCCTCGACCTGCGTGCCGCCGCGTCGCTCGACGCGCCAACCCTCGGAGGCGCCCATCGCACTGATCGCACTCATTCCCACTCCTTCGCCCGTGGTGCCCGAACCGCCTTCCCCGGTCGGTTCGAACACCTGTACGTCGAACATCTGTACGATTTCTATCACCGTCGGCTGCGGATGTCGAGACATGCTCGAACATGTGTTTGATTCGTGTCGTCGTGTGACCTACGCTGTTCGAGTACTGGTCGTCCGATATGTCGGACGCTCGTCGCGCGGGTCCTCCCGCGCACGGGCTGCCGAGAGCCCGGTCGGCCACGCGCAGGAGCCGGTGCCGCTCGCGGTGCCGCTCGCAGGACAGGGACCGAGACGGCCGAGCAGGGCGGAGACGACGATGGCGGGACGGGTGGCCGACACCACGGGCAGGCTCGCGAAGGTGCACGAGCTGCCCGACGGCACGACGGGCGGCGACGGCCTCACAGCACGCCAGCGCCTCGTGCTCGAGACGATCCGGGCGTCGGTCGACCAGCGGGGCTACCCACCGAGCATGCGCGAGATCGGCGAGGCCGTGGGCCTGACGAGCCCGTCGAGCGTCAAGCACCAGCTCACGACGCTCGAGCGCAAGGGCTACCTGCGCCGCGACCCCAACCGACCGCGTGCGATCGAGGTCGTCCAGCACGACGACGCGCGAGCCATCGCCGCCCTCCCCGGCAGCGCCTTCCCGCGCGTCGAGGGCATCGACGCGTCCGAGGACTCGCCCGAGCGTCCCACGCCGTCGTACGTCCCCGTCGTGGGACGCATCGCGGCCGGTGGACCCATCCTGGCCGAGCAGGTCGTCGAGGACGTGTTCCCGCTCCCCCGCCAGCTCGTGGGTGACGGCGAGCTCTTCCTGCTCCGCGTGGCCGGCGACTCGATGATCGACGCCGCGATCTGCGACGGGGACTGGGTCGTGGTCCGCCGCCAGCCCGTCGCCGAGAACGGGGAGATCGTCGCGGCGATGATCGACGGCGAGGCGACCGTCAAGACGTTCAAGCGCATCGACAAGCACGTGTGGCTCATGCCGCACAACGCGGCGTACCGGCCCATCTCGGGGGACGACGCCCAGATTCTCGGCCGGGTCGTCTCGGTCCTGCGGAGCCTGTGACCACTCCGGCACGGCGACCGCGGCACGGTCACCGGCGGCAGACATGACGAAGGGGACGGCCCACGTGGGTCGTCCCCTTCGTCGTCTCCGGTGCCCTGCGCAGGGCACCGGAGGGGCGGCTACCGCCCGAAGCTCTTCGCCACGGCCCGCCCCGCCTCCGCGGACGCCCGCAGACCTGCCAGCTCGTGGTCGGACAGCGGGACCTCGATCCGTTCGCCGCACCCGCGTCGCTCGAGCAGCGACGGGACGGAGAGGCAGACGTCGCTGATCCCGTGGAAGTCCTCGAGGAGCGAGGACACGGGCAGGACCCGGTGCTCGTCGTCGAGGACGGCCTCGATGATGCGGGTCGCGGCCAGCGCGACCGCGTAGTTCGTCGCACCCTTGCCCTCGATGATGCGGTAGGCCGACTGCACGACCTCGTGCGCGATGTCCTCGCGCACCTCGGCCGTGAGCGGGCCACGCCCCTTGAGGCCCTGCCACTCGAGCAGCGGCACCCCGCTGATCGTCGCCGAGCTCCACAGGGGGATCTCGCTGTCCCCGTGCTCCCCCGCGATGTACGCGTGCACGTTCTGCACCGCGACGCCACAGTGCTGCGCGACGAGGAAGCGCAGCCGGGACGAGTCCAGGACCGTGCCGCTCCCGAAGAGCTGGTTCGGGGGCAGGCCCGAGTACTTGAGGGCCGCGTAGGTGACCACGTCGACCGGGTTGGTCACCATGATGTAGACGGCGTTGGGCGCAACCTCGACGAGCCCGGGCAGGATCTTGCGCACCAGCGAGATCGTCGCCTCGGCGAGGTCCAGGCGCGTCTGTCCGGGCTTCTGCTTGGCCCCGGCGGTGAAGACCACGACGTCGGCGTCGGCGCACACCGCGACGTCGTCGGAGCCCTCGACCTTGGCCATGGGCATGAACTGGATGCCGTGCTGAAGGTCGAGGACCTCGGCCTCGACCTTGGTCCTGTTGATGTCGAGCAGGCTCACGGTGTGAGCGGCTCCACGCATGAGCGCCGCGTAGGCGAGGGTCGATCCGACGGAACCTGCGCCGACGATCGCGAGCTTGGTGGTACGGGCGGGCACTGTGCCTCCTGGACGTTGAGCGCCGGGCGTCGGTCGCTGCACGAGCGTCACGACGTCCGTTGCGTGGACTGCCAGGTCTCAGCCTAGGGCGGACAGGCGCTCGAGCGCAGAGAGGACGACACGGCGGTCGGTCGTGGTCCAGAAGTCCGGCATCGACCTCGTGAGGTAGGAGCCGTAGCGGGCGGTCGCCAGGCGCGGGTCGAGGACCGCGACGACCCCGCGGTCGGCGGTCGACCGGATGAGCCGTCCGGCGCCCTGCGCGAGCAGCAGCGCGGCGTGGTTGGCCGACACCTGCATAAAGCCGTTGCCGCCCGCGGCCTCGACCGCGCGGGCGCGAGCCGACTTCACGGGGTCGTCGGGACGTGGGAAGGGGATCCGGTCGATCAGGACGAGCTGGCAGCTGGGGCCAGGGACGTCCACGCCCTGCCACAGCGAGAGCGTGCCGAACAGGCACGTCGCGGGGTCCGCGGCAAACTCCTTGACCAGCGTCGGCAGCTGGTCCTCCCCCTGGCACAGGACCGGGACGTCGAGGCGCTCACGCATGGCCTCGGCGACCGCGAGCGCCGCCCGCCGCGAGGAGAAGAGCCCGAGAGTTCTGCCCCCGGCCGCGGTGATGAGGTCGGCGATCTCGTCGAGCTGGCCGTCCGTCGCGGCCTCGCGGCCGGGCTGGGGCAGGTGCTTGGCGATGTAGAGGATGCCCTGCTGGGGGTAGTCGAACGGGCTGCCGACGTCCACGCCGGTCCAGGTGGCGCCGTCGTCGTCGAGGCCCAGCGAGCGGGCCACGGGGTCGAACGTGCCGCCGAGCGCGAGCGTCGCCGAGGTGAAGACGCCCGTGCGCTCGGTCAGGAGGTGGGTGCGGATGAGGCCTGCGACCGCGAGCGGCGCGGCGTGCAGCTTGCTCACGCCGTCCCCGCTCCATCGCCCGTCCTCGCCCGCGCGAGAGCACCACAGGACGTCGTGGCCGGTGGGGTCCTGGGCCATGCGCTCGGCGATCTCGAAGACCTGGAGCATGGTCGCCTGGGCCATCTTCATGCCGGTGTCCGGCTGGGCCGCCGGGCCGCCCGAGGTGTCGGGCTTGAGCGCGCTCAGCACGGTGCGCGCGGCGTCGCGGACTGCGGCCACGGCAGAGCGCGCGTCGTCGGGCAGGCCGTCGGGGAAGCGCTCCGCGGGGAGCGAGGCGACGACGGTCCCGAACGCCCCTGTCGCGAGGTCGAGGTCGGTCGTCTGGACTCCTCCGTGCCGGCGCGCGAGGCGTGCCGCGTGCTCGATGATCGGCACGGAGAGGTCCGCGGTCGCGGCGGCCGTGACGCGGTCGCTGAGCTCGTGCGCCTCGTCGACGACCACGACGCCGTGCTCGGGCAGCACGCCGGGCGAGCCCGACGCGGCGATGCCCAGCATCGCGTGGTTGGTCACGACGACGTCGGCCTCCCGGGCGCTCGTGCGCGCCTGGTCGGGGAAGCAGTCGTCGATGAGGGGACACTTGGCGCCCAGGCACTCGAGCGCCGTGACCGAGACCTGCCGCCAGGCCTTGTCGGAGACGCCGGGCACGAGGTCGTCCCGGTCCCCGGTCGTGGTCTCCTGCGCCCACTCGCGCAGCCGCACGACCTGCTCCCCCAGGGCCGCGGCCCCCGACGCCGCGCCGGGCGCGGGGTGCTCGGCGACGCCCGCGCGCTCGCCGCCCGTGGGCAGGTCGAACAGCGTGGGCTCGTCGGCCGGGTAACCGCCCTCGATCTTGTGCTGGCACAGGTAGTTGTGCCAGCCCTTGAGGAGCGCGATCCGCGGAGGGCGCGGCAGGCGGTCGGCGACGGCCTCGGCGACGAGCGGCAGGTCGCGCGTGATGATCTGGCGCTGGAGGGCGAGGGTCGCGGTCGAGACGATGACGCGCTCGTCCTCGCAGACCGCGTGCCGGACCGCCGGCACGAGGTACCCGAGGGACTTGCCGGTTCCCGTCCCGGCCTGGACCAGCAGGTGGTCCGGGCCGCCCGAGCCGTCGATCGTCCGCGCGACGTTCACGGCCATCTGGTGCTGCCCGGCGCGGCGGCCGCCGCCCAGGGCGCCGACGGCGAGGTCGAGCAGCTCCTCGACGTCAGGGGTCGCGGGGCCCGTGGTCAGGGTGGTGGTGGTCTCCTCGGGCACCCCGGAAGTCTACGTGGGGCCACCGACACGACCGGGCTCGCGGAGCGCCGGGACGGTGGCCCCAGGGGCGGCTAGGCCCGGACCGCCACCGTGTTGAGCTCGAGCGCGAGCCCTTCGTCGACGCGGCCCAGGAGCCGCGTCCCGGTCTCGACGTGCTCCTCGAGGTCGATCTCGCCCGTGAGGTGCACACGGTTGACCAGGTCGCCGCGGTGGTAGGGCACCACGACGTCGATCGAGACGTCGGGACGCGGCAGCTCGTCGGAGATGAGCTGGAGCAGGTCGTCGATCCCCTGCCCGGTGTGCGCCGAGACGAGGATCGTGCGGCGCTCGCGCCCGCGGATGCGGGCGACGACGTCGGGGTCGGCGACGTCGACCTTGTTGAGCACGACGACCTCGAGCACCTGGTCGATGCCCGGGATGTCGGCGAGCACGTGGCGGACCGCCGCGATCTGCCCCTCGGGGTCGGGGTGCGACGCGTCGACGACGTGGAGCAGCAGGTCGGCCTGGCCGACCTCCTCGAGCGTCGAGCGGAACGCCTCGACGAGCTGGTGCGGCAGGGAGCGCACGAACCCGACCGTGTCGGCGAGCGTGTACACGCGCCCGTCCTCGGTCTGCGCGCGCCGGACCGTGGGGTCCAGGGTCGCGAACAGGGCGTTCTCGACGAGCACGCCCGCGCCCGTGAGGGCGTTGAGCAGGCTCGACTTGCCCGCGTTCGTGTACCCCGCGATCGCGACCGACGGGATCGCGTGACGCTTGCGCGAGGACCGCTTGGTCTCGCGGCCCGGCGCCATCGCGGCGATCTCGCGGCGCAGCTTGGTCATGCGGTCGCGGATGCGGCGCCGGTCGAGCTCGATCTTGGTCTCACCGGGTCCACGCGAGCCCATGCCCGCACCGGCGCCACCCACCTGGCCACCGGCCTGGCGGGACATCGACTCGCCCCAGCCTCGCAGGCGCGGGAGCAGGTACTCGAGCTGCGCGAGCTCGACCTGCGCCTTGCCCTCCCGGGACTTGGCGTGCTGGGCGAAGATGTCGAGGATGAGCGCGGTCCGGTCGACGACCTTGACCTTGACGATGTCCTCGAGCGCACGGCGCTGCGAGGGCGCGAGCTCGCCGTCGATCACGACGGTGTCCGCGCCGCTCACGGCCACGACGGACGCGAGCTCCTCGGCCTTGCCCGACCCGAGGTAGGTCCCGGGGTCCGGCTTCTGGCGGCGCTGGAGCACGCCGTCGAGCACCTGGGAGCCGGCCGTCTCGGCGAGGGCCGCGAGCTCGCGCAACGAGACCTCGGCCTCGGTCGCCGCGGCCTCGCCGCTGCCGCTGTACAGCCCGACGAGCACGACCTTCTCCAGTCGCAGCTGCCGGTACTCGACCTCGGTGACGTCCTCGAGCTCGGTCGAGAGGTTCGCCACCCGTCGCAGCGCGGTGCGCTCGGCGAGCTCGAGCTGTTCGCCGTCGTGGACGGAGTGCTGGGTGCCTCCCTCGGCGCGCGCGGTACCCGCCCGTGCGAGCACCCGTGCCACGACGTCTCCGGCGATGTCGCGCTCGGGGCGCACGGTCTCCGGTTCGGTCTCAGGGGTGGGGTTCGCGGGGGTCTGGGTCATGGGCCGCCTTTCAGCTGAGGGTCCGGGCGCCGGGTCGAGGTGACCTGGGCCGGTCGTTCCGTCCGGAGACGCTCCGGTCGGCATGTCGTACAACAAGCGTGGCACGCCGGATCGTCCCGGCGCGAACCAATTCGCCCTGCGGGGCGGCGGTTCATCCCAGGGCGCAGCGGGGAACGGCCCGTCCGGCGCGCCCAGGGCCACCGCGGCGGGTCGTGCGCCGGCCGATAGGATCGGTCCTCGTGACACCACCCGACATGGCCCCCGAGGCGACGCCCGAGCCCTCCCCCGACCACTACTTCACGGCGCAGCCCGCCTCCGCCGAGGAGCGCCGGGAGCTCACGGTCCGGCTCGCGGGCCGCGAGGTCACGGTCGAGGTCGCGTCGGGCATCTTCTCCCCCGGGCGCCTGGACCTGGGCACGCAGGTCCTCCTGCGCTCGGTCCCGGACCTGCCGCCCGTGACGCCCGGGCCCGACGGCGCCGCTCACCTCCTGGACCTCGGCTGCGGCTGGGGCCCGGTCGCGCTGACCATGGCGCTCGAGTCGCCCGCCGCGACCGTCTGGGCCGTCGACGTCAACGAGCGCGCGCTCGACCTCGTGCGCCGCAACGCCGCACGGCTGGGGATCGAGAACGTGCGCGCGGTGCGCCCCGAGGACGTCCCGGGCGACGTCCGGTTCGCGGCGATCTGGTCCAACCCTCCCATCCGGGTCGGCAAGGACGTGCTGCACGACATGCTGCTGCACTGGTTGCCGCGCCTGGAGCCCGGCACCGAGGCCTACCTCGTGGTGCAGCGCAACCTCGGCGCGGACTCGCTCATGGCCTGGCTGAACGAGCACCTGGACGACGACCTGACGGTCAGCAAGCTCGCGAGCGCCAAGGGGTTCCGGGTGCTCGAGGTCACGCGCGCAGGCTGAGCGCCCGCCGCGCCGACCCGTGGCCGCGCCCGCGGCGCCCCCCCCC
>NZ_JACSQQ010000009.1:64901-79679 GCF_014836555.1 Oerskovia rustica | reverse complement strand
AGGCGACCACGGACGTCGCGCACCGAGCGCGCGGGTGCGCGACGCCGTCGGGCCACGTGACGGTGCCCGCGGTGCCGTGGTCAGCGGGTGAAGGCCGCCAGGTCGATCTCCGCCCCGAAGACGATCTCGGCCGGTCCGGCGAGCTCGACCCGGCCGCCCTCCAGGGCGGTCACCCGCACCGTGCCGCCCGGCACGTCGACGAGCCACACGTCGGGCGACGACGGGCCGCCCCACGCACGGACCGCGAGCGCGGCGGCACAGGCCCCCGTCCCGCAGGACTCGGTCTCCCCCACGCCGCGCTCGTGCACGCGCATGCGCAGCCGCCCGACGACGGTCCCGTCGACCGAGACCTCCTCGCCGAGCGGGACGACGAGCTCGACGTTCGTGCCGTGGGGGGGTTCCGGCGAGACGGTGGGGGCCTGTGTGAGGTCGGCGGCCTCGAGCTCGTCCTCCTGCGGCAGCGCGAGGACCGTGTGCGGGTTGCCCAGGTCGACGCTCAACGCGGGACGCGGGACCTCCCAGCCCGAGATCGCGACGGCGGCGTCGAAGCCCTCGTCGAGGGCCGTACGGCCGCCCGGCAGGAACCACGGGCCCATGTCCACGGCGTACCAGCCGTTCGCCTCCTTGCGCACGTACTTGACGCCCGCACGCGTGCCGACCGCGAGGACGCGCGGAACGACCGCCGCCTCCTGCGCGTCGTCGGCGCCGGGTCGGGCCTCGGCGATGCCGAGGTCCACGAGCCCGAGCCGCTCGGCGAAGGCCGCGAAGACCCGCACCCCGTTGCCGCACATCTCGGCGATCGATCCGTCGGCGTTGCGGTAGTCCATGAACCAGATCGCGTCGGGGTCCTCCGCGAGGACCTGCGCGGACTCGGGCACGTACGCGGTGGGCACGAGCCGGATCACGCCGTCGCCGCCGATCCCGGACCGGCGGTCCGCGAGCGCCCGGACCTGGTCGGCGTCGAGGTCGCGGCTGCCCTCAAGGTCGGCGATCAGGACGAAGTCGTTGCGGGTCCCGTGGCCCTTGGCGAAACGGGTCGTCGAACGGGGCGGCGTGGGGCTCATGAGCCCAGACTACGGCGCGTCGGGCGGTCGTCCGTGCGCGCGCCCAGGGTGCCGTCGTCGGCGGCCCGGACGATCTCGAGCGCGTCGGCGAGGAGCGTGGGCGACTGCGCGTCGAGCCAGTGCACGCGCGGGTCGCGGCCGAACCAGCCCATCTGCTTGCGGGCGAGCCGGCGCGTGTTCGCGGTGATCTGCTCGCGTGCCTCGTCGGCCGAGATCTCCCCGCGCAGGTGCGCGAGCACCTCGGCGTAGCCGACGGCCCGTTCCGCGGTGCGTCCGAGGCCCGGGACGAGCGCCCGGACCTCGTCGAGGAGCCCGTGCTCCCACATCCGCTCGACGCGCCCCGCGCCGCGCGCGTCGAGCGTCTCGCGGTCGCAGTCGAGCCCGATCTGCACGGCCGGGCGCACGTACTCCTGGCGTGGCAGGTTCGCCGTGAAGGGCTCCCCGGTGATCGCGACGACCTCGAGCGCCCGCACGACGCGCCGGGTGTTGGCCGGACCGATCGACGTCGCGGCCGCGGGGTCCAGCCGGGCGAGCTCGGCGTGCAGGGCCCTGGTGCCCTCGCGCTCGGCACGCTCCTCGAGCCGGGCGCGGACGTCGGGGTCCGTGCCGGGGAAGTTCATCTCGTCGAGGAGCGCACGCACGTACAACCCCGACCCGCCGACGACGACCGGTCGGGCGCCGCGCCCCGCGATCGCGTCGAGGTCGGCGCGGGCCGCGGCCTGGTAGTCGGCGACCGACGCGTCGTCGGCGGGGTCGAGCACGTCGAGCTGGTGGTGGGCGATCCCCCGCCGCTCGTCGACGGGCACCTTCGCGGTCCCCACGTCCATGCCGCGGTAGAGCTGGTAGGCGTCGGCGTTGACGATCTCGGCGGGGGCCAGGGCCTGTGCGAGGTCGAGGGCGAGGTCCGACTTCCCGGTCGCGGTGGGGCCGACGACGGCGACGATGAGCATCCGAGAACCGTACCCGGCGGCAGGGCCGGGAGCCTGGTCGGACAAATCCACCCTGTCCCGGTGTGGGTGGTCGTGCGTAGGCTCCTCAGGGTGGACGGACAGGGACAGGCGCCCGCCCGCACGGCCTTCGCCGCCGCACCGCAGCGGCAACCGACGACGAGGAACGAGACATGAGCTACTTCACCAAGCCCGGCAGCACGGACCGTACCCCCAACGCACCGCTGTCGCGCGACCGGGTCGAGGCCTTCCTGGCGGGCAAGGGCTGGAACTACGGGATCGACGACGACGGCGACCTCGGCGGAGGCTGGGACGGGAACGTCTTCTACTTCTTCGTCCAGGGCTCGAAGCAGGAGATCCTGCAGGTCCGCGGGCGCTGGCACCGCACGCTGCCCGCCGAGGAGCA
This sequence comes from Oerskovia rustica, assembly GCF_014836555.1. Lineage (GTDB taxonomy): Bacteria > Actinomycetota > Actinomycetes > Actinomycetales > Cellulomonadaceae > Oerskovia > Oerskovia rustica. The sequence continues at coordinate 77,262 of NZ_JACSQQ010000009.1, read as the reverse complement.
CGTGGGCCTCGTCATGCTCGCCAACGACTTCAACCAGCGCAAGGTGTGGCCCAAGGTCTTCTGCCGGGTCGAGGGCGAGCGCGTCGCGATCTACACCGAGGTCGCGACCGACCTGGAGTTCGGCGTCGCGGACGACCAGCTCGGCCAGCTCGTCGAGTGCGGCCTGTACTCGGGGCTCCAGTTCTTCGAGCAGCTCGACGAGCAGTTCCCCGCCCCCGACGCGGACGCGTCCGACGCGAACACCTTCGTCGAGGACCGGCCGCTTTGACGAGCACGTTCCAGGTCGACCTGCACGGCGTCGTCGACCTGCTCGCGCGCCACCTGTACTCGAGCCCGCGCGTGTACCTGCGCGAGCTCCTGCAGAACGGCGTGGACGCCGTCACCGCGCGCCGGGACCTCGGCGGGGACGACGTGCCCGCCGCGATCCGGCTGCGTCCCCTGCCCGACGGGTCGCTCGAGGTCGCCGACTCGGGCGTGGGCCTGACGCTCGCCGAGGCGGCCGAGCTGCTCGCCACGATCGGGCGCAGCTCCAAGCGCGACGTCGAGCTCGGCACCGGCCGCGAGGAGTTCCTGGGTCAGTTCGGCATCGGTCTCCTGTCCGCGTTCATGGTCGCCGACGAGATCGAGCTCACGTCCCGCTCGGCGCGCATCCTGCCCGACGGCGCAGCTCCCGCCCCGGTGCGCTGGCGCGGGTTCGCGGACGGCAGCTACGAGCTGACCGAGGTCCCGGACGAGGACCCCACGGTCCCGGCCGAGCCCGGCAGCGTCGTCCGTCTGCGGCCGCGCCGCGACATGGAGCACTGGCTCGCGCCGGAGACCGTCACGGCGCTCGCGCAGGACTTCGGGTCGCTGCTTCCTGTCGACCTCCAGGTCGAGGTCCGTCTCGACCTGACCGACGGCGACTCCGCCGCCGCCACGGGGACGGACGACGCCTCTCCCACGGTCTGGCGCCGGTTGAGCGGTGCGGACCTCCCGTGGAAGGAGCGGCACGCGACGCCCGCCGAGCGCGACGCCGCTCTGACGCGGTACGCCGAGCAGACGCTCGGCTTCACGCCGCTGGCCCGCATCGACCTCGACCTCCCGCTCGCCGGCCTGACGGGCGTCGCGTACGTGCTGCCCGCGGCGGTCTCGCCCACGACCCCGTCGAGCCACCGCGTGTACCTCAAGCGCATGCTCCTGGGGACGCGGGTGGACGACCTCCTGCCGCCGTGGGCGTTCTTCGTCCGCTGCGTCCTGGACGCCTCCGCGCTGCGCCCCACCGCGTCGCGCGAGGGCCTCTACGAGGACGAGGTCCTGCTCGCGACACGCGAGGCCCTGGGTGCCCAGGTCCGGGAGTGGGCGCTCGCCACGCTGGCCGAGAGCTCGCCCACGAGCCGCGCGTTCCTGCGCGTGCACCACCTCGCCGTGCGGGCGCTCGCCCTCCAGGACGACGACATGCTCGATCTCGCGGCCCGGGTCCTGCCGTTCGAGACCACCGAGGGGACCGGCACGCTCACGGACCTGGCCGCGACCCTGCCGGAAGGGGCCCGGATGCTGTGGACCCCGAGCGTCGAGGAGTTCCGGCGCGTCGCGCCCGTCGCGGCGGCCCAGGGGCTCGGCCTCGTCAACGGCGGCTACGTCTACGACGCGGACCTGCTCGAACGCATCTCCCGCCGCTTCCCGCAGTGGCGCCTGGCACCCGTGACGTCGGACGACGTCTCCCAGGCGCTCCTGGAGGTCGACCCGCTGCGCGAGCTCGAGGTCGCGGACGCCGTCCAGGCCGTCGACGAAGCGCTCGCACCCCAGGACTGCGAGGCGGTCGTGCGTGCCTTCGAGCCCGCGGCGCTGCCCGCGATGCTCCTGCACGACCGCGACGGCGACCACCAGCGCGAGGCCCGGGCCACGGCCGACGCGGCGGACGACGTCTGGGGCCAGGTGCTCGCCGAGCTCTCCGGTCCTGCTCGTTCACGCCGGCTCGTGCTCAACGACACGAACGAGACCGTCCGGTCGCTGCTCGCGACGACGGACCCGCAGGTGCTGGAGGCGGGCGCCCAGTCCCTGTACGTCACCGCTCTGCTGCTGTCCGGGCGGCCCCTGCGAGCCTCGGAGGCCACCCTCATGAACGGCTCGCTCGGCGTCCTGCTCGACCGCGCGCTGCGCCCCGGCACGACACCCCTGGAGGAGAACCGATGACCCGCACGGTCCACGAGGCCAACGAAGCGCTGTTCCACGTCCGTGAGATGCCGTACGGCGTCGCCAGGAGCACCGCCGCCGAGGCGGAGCTCGCACGGATCACGGCCGACGGTCCCGTCGAGGCCAGGGCGTACGCGCTGTTCGTGCTGGTCGAGTCCTACGTGTGGGGCAACGAGGTCACCAAGGCCTACCTGCCCTTCACGCAGCTCCTGCGGTGGTGGGACGAGCACCCCGAGCACTTCGACGAGCAGGACACGCACTCGCTGTTCTGGTCGTTCAAGTGGATGGTCGGCAACCTCATGGACTTCCCCGCGGTCCCCGCCGCGCAGATCGAGCGGACGCTCGACGACATGGAGCGCCGGTACGCCGTCGCAGGCAACGGCATGAACGCCGTGACGATGTCCCGCTTCCAGTGGGCTCGCGCCCGGGGGACGCAGGACACGGCGACGGCGTACGAGGCCTGGGTCGCGACGCCCCGGGACGACTTCTCGCAGTGCGAGGCGTGCGAACCCGGCGACCGCGCCGCCTACCTGTTCGACGCCGGGCGCCTGGACGAGGGCATCCGTCTCCTGGAGCAGGTCCTCGCGGGCTCCCCCGAGTGCGCGACCGAGCCTGGCGACATGCTCTCCCGGCTCCAGCTCGCGTATCTCGAGACCGGGGACGTGGACAAGGCGGCGGCGACCCACCGCCGGGGCCTGCGGCACCTCGACAACGGGGTCTCGATGGAGGGGCCGCAGGGCCGCCACATCGAGTTCCTCGCGCGGACGGGCAACGTCGAGCGTGCTGTGACCCGGATCGTGGAGCACCAGGACCACCTCGTGAGCGCGGACTCCCCTCGCGACCGTTGGGCGTTCCTCCTCAGCGTCGGGACGGCGACGTCGCTGCTCGCGGCGGAGCACGGTGAGCGTCCTGTCGCGCTGCGCGAGGTCCCGGCGTCCACGGTCGCCGGGCTCGACGCCTGGGTGCGCGCCCAGGCCCTCGAGATCGCCGCGGCGTTCGACGCCCGCAACGGCACCGACGCGACGACACGGCGCACCGAGGAGGTGTGGGCGAGCACGCCGACGCTCCTGCCCGTGAGCCTGAGCGTGCTCGGGGCGACGGAGACCGACCTGCCGGTCGCGGTGACGAACCCGCGCCCCACGGTTCCGGCCGGGACCGCACGGAGCGTCGCGACGGGCGGGCCCGCCGACATCTCGGCCCTCGTCGCGGACACCGCGTCCGCGTTCGAGACCGACGCGGTGCAGGCCGACGACGCCGCCGCGCTCGTCGCCCACGCCGAGGCCCTCAGCACCGACGATCCCGCAGGGGCCGCCGGCGTGTACCAGCGGGCCGCCGCACGGTTCGAGGCCGACGGCGCGCTCGACCAGGCGGGCTTCGCCCTGGCCGAGGCCGCGCAGCTCGCGGCGGCCGAGCAGGACGTCGAGGGCGCCCTCGCAGCCTTCCCTCGCGCCGTGGCGCTCCTGCGGGCCGGCGGCGTGGCCCCTGCGTACCGGAGCCCGGTCGTGCGGGCCTACGCCCGGCTCACCGCGCGGGCGGGTACCGCGGGAGCGGGTCTCGCCGCCGTCGACAAGGCTCTCGCGGAGGCCGCGTCCGGCCCGGCCGAGGGAGCCGTCTCCGCGACGGAGGAGGAGCGAGCGGCCCGCGAGCGCCGCGAGCTCCTCGACACGCGCGCCCGGCTCCTGGCCGCACTCGGTGAGCACGAGCGCGCGTCCTCGGCCGCCGAGGCCGTCGCCGAGGAGTACGCCCGCGCGGGCGACCTGGGCGGCGCCGCGCACGCGTTCTGGCTGGCCGGGACCACGCGCGCCGGCGCGGGCGACCTCGAGGGCGCAGCCCCCGCGCTCGAGTCGGCGCTCGACGGGTTCCGGCTCGCTCACGACCAGGCCTCCCGGGCGCTCGTGGGCAACGAGCTCGTCGGTGTCCTGCGCCGCCTGGGCCGCGACGACGAGGCCGGTCAGGTGGCGGAGGCGGTCAGTCGCCGCTGACCTCGGGCGCTCGGTGTGCCGACCTGTCCGGACCTGCCGGACCGGTCGGCGCACCGGTGCGTCCCGTGGGTCACCCTGCCCGCGGCGCTCCGGTCAGGTTGCCGCTCCGGTCAGGTCGCTCCGAACGGTGCGACGACGACGCGACGGGTACCGGCGGCCGCGGCTGCCTGAACGCGCCCCAGCCGTGCCTCCCGCACCGCCGACCGGATCGCGGCGACCTCGGCCGGGTCGGCCGTCGCGGGCGAGCCGGCGTCGAACGGCGGTCGGGGGTCGTACTCCAGCATGAGCTGCAGCCGACGGGCGACGTCGTCACCGAGGTCGCGGGCCGCGAGCACGAGCGCGAAGTCGATGCCGGAGGTCACCCCGGCACCCGTGACGCGGTTGCGGTCGACGACGACCCGCTCGGCGACGGGTTCGGCCCCGAGCTCCGCGAGCAGGGGTAACGAGGCCCAGTGGGTCGTGGCCCGGTAGCCGTCGAGCAGGCCGGCGGCGGCCAGCAGGAAGGACCCCGTGCACACCGAGGTCACCCAGCGTGCGCCGGCCGCCTGCCGTCGCAGGAACGCGAGCACGTCCTCGTCCTCGAGCAGGTCGAACGTCCCGTCCCCGCCCGGCACGAAGAGCACGTCGGCCGGGGGCGCGTCGGCGAGCGTGGTCGTCGGGACGATCGACCACCCGCAGTCCGTGGCGACCGGCTCGGTGTCGCGCCACGCCAGGTCCACCTGCGCGCCGGGAAGGCGCGCGAAGACCTGGGCGGGACCCGTCAGGTCGAGCTGGGTGCAGCCGGGGAAGAGCAGGGCGACGACGCGCAGCGGTGAGGTCACCGGCGCACGGTAGCAACCCGCTCGTCCGCAGGGACCAGGAATCTCACGACGGCGTAGCGGCGCCCCTCGTACTCCCCGGTCGCGTGCCGGGCGTCGGCGTCCCAGGCCTCGCCGAGCGCGTGGAGCACCGCGTCCTCGGCCGTGCTGCCCGCCGCACCGTCGCCGTCCGACGTGCTGCCCTCCGCGCCCACGCTCGGGGCGTGAGCGCCGCCGTCGGGCAGCGGGGCCCGCGCACCCGTGACGACGACCAGTCCCGTGCCCGGCTCCGTCAGGACGTCCCGCGCGAGCCCGACCGCAGCCGCCGGGACGGTCGCGCTCCCGAGCTCGACGACCTCGACCGGGCCCTCCCAGCCCGCCGCGTCGAGGGCGAGGAGAGCGACCGACGCGGGGACGCCCGCAGCGGGCAGCCCCGCCGCCGACGCCCGAGGGGCCCAGCCCCACCAGCGCGGGGCGACCCCGGCCGCCTGCAGGTCCGGACGCATCTCGCCCCGCCGTTCCCCCTCCCGCCGAGCCTCGCAGTCCAGGACGACGACGCGCCGCGCGTCCCGCACGAGCTCGCGGAGCGCCACGAGGACCTGGGCGCGGGACTCGGCGAGAACCTCTGCGGCGCCCGCGACGCCCGGGACGAGCAGCGGGGTACCGGGCAGGGCGACGGCGCGAACGATCACGCGCGCCACGCTACCCCCCGAGCAGGACGATCCCCAGCGGGCGCAGGTAGGGTGGGCACATGAGGTTCTTCGGCGGCAGACGGGGACACCAGGCAGGACGAGACGACTCGGGCGACCAGGGCAGGAAGGACGCTCCCGACGAGCACGCCTGGGACGAGGCCGGCGGGACCTCCGGTACCCCGCTCGACGACGCCGCGCTGCACGCCTCGGTCGAGAGCCTCCTGCTCCGCGAGCTCGGGGGGACCATGATCTCCGACATCGAGCACGACAAGATCCCCACCCCCCTGCACCGCGCGCGTGTGCTCGAGTGGATCGCCGACGCCGGGTACAGCTACTTCATCGACGCCGAGGGCGACGTGGGCGGGCTGTGGCACGGTCGGCTGTTCTACTTCCTGCTGTTCGGCTCCCACCACGAGATCCTGCAGGTCCGCGGCCAGTGGAACCGGGACATCACGATCGAGCGCCTCGAGGAGATCCTCGAGTTCTGCAACGAGTGGAACGCGGACCGCATCTGGCCCAAGGCCTACACGCGCGTGCGGGACAACGGCATGGTCCACGTGTTCACCGAGGTCACGGTCGACCTCGAGCACGGTGTGAACGACGACCAGCTCGACCAGCTCCTGCAGTGCGGCCTGTCCACGGGCTCGATGTTCTTCGACGCCCTCGACGAGTTCTACCCGGACCCCGCGAGGTCGGCACCATGAGCCCGGCCCCCCGGACGAGCTGGCTCGCGCGCCTGTTCGGCAACCACCGGCCCAAGCCCGTCGAGGACGTGCCCGTCGACGTCGAGGTGCCCTCGCCGCTCTCGACCCGCCGTATCGGCGACTACCTCTCGCGGCGCGGCTACCACTTCCGCATCGACGACGACGGGGACGTCACGGGCACGTGGGACGGGAACCGGTTCTGGTTCCTGCTCCTGGGCGACCACGAGGAGATCCTCCAGGTCCGCGGCCGCTGGTCGACGACCGTGCCCGTGGCGGCCCGGCTCGCGCTCCTGCAGACCGTCAACGACTGGAACCGCGAGCGCATCTGGCCCAAGGTCTACGTCCGCGAGGAGAGCCAGGGCCTCGCGGTGTACGCCGAGGTGTCGGTCGACCTCGAGCAGGGCGCGACCGACGAGCAGCTCGGCCAGATCGTGTCGTGCGGGCTGGGCACCGCGGTGCAGCTCTTCAGCACGATCGGCGGCCAGCTCCCGCCCACCTGAGCCCGCAGCGCGGCCTGGCCCCTGCGACCTCAGGGGCGGCGCAGGCTCGGCAGGCCGAGGCTCACCGGGCCGCCCGCCGCGGGCGCTCCGTGCGAGTGACCGTGGTCGTCGCCGCCGCCCAGGCGCGTCTTCTCGCGCGCGACCCAGGCGTCGCCGGACCGCGTGCGGCGCACCGCGTAGGTGCCGCCGTCGAGCACCGAGTCCGCGACGAGGTGGTACGGCGCGGAGCGCGTGACCTCGACCGTGACCATGTCGCCGGGGCGGGGCAGCCGCGGGTCCAGGTCGTCGGCGAGGCGAGGGTCGTCGGCCGTGACGTCGGCGTCCGAGCGTCCGGCCATCAGGGCGACGACCTCGTCCGGCACCGCGAGGTGGACCAGACGGTTGTCCGCGGCGCGGCCGGTCAGGCGGTGCGTCGCCCCGTCCTTGCGCCCTGATCCCTCGGTCACGAGGACCTCGACCGTGCGACCGACCTGGCGGGCCGACTCCTCGGCGCTGACCCGGTCCTGGAGCGCCTGGAGACGCTCGTAGCGCTCCTGCACGACCTCCTTGGGCAGCTGGTCCGGGAGCGTGGCCGCAGGGGTCCCCGGGCGCTGCGAGTACTGGAACGTGAAGGCCGAGGAGAAGCACGAGGCCTCGACGACCCGCAGCGTCTCGGCGAAGTCCTCCTCGGTCTCCCCGGGGAAGCCCACGATGAGGTCCGTGGTGATCGACGCGTCGGGCATGGCCGCCCGCACCCGGTCGAGGATCCCCAGGAACTTCTCCGACCGGTAGGAGCGGCGCATGGCCCGCAGGATGCGGTCCGACCCGGCCTGGAGCGGCATGTGGAGCTGGGGCATCACGTTGGGCGTCTCGGCCATGGCGGCGATCACGTCGTCCGTGAAGGCGGCCGGGTGCGGGGACGTGAAGCGCACGCGCTCGAGCCCCTCGATCTCCCCGCACGCGCGCAGGAGCTTGGCGAACGCGCCGCGGTCGCCGAACTCGACGCCGTAGCTGTTGACGTTCTGCCCGAGCAGGGTGACCTCGATCGCGCCCTGGTCGACGAGCGCCTGGACCTCGGCCAGGACCTGGCCCGGCCGTCGGTCTCGCTCCTTGCCGCGCAGGTGCGGCACGATGCAGAACGTGCACGTGTTGTTGCAGCCGACGCTGATCGACACCCAGCCTGCGTACACGGACTCGCGCTTGGTCGGCAGGGTCGAGGGGAAGACCTGGAGCGACTCGGCGATCTCGACCTGCGCGGCCTCGTTGTGCCGGGCGCGCTCCAGGAGCACGGGCAGCGCGTCGAGGTTGTGCGTGCCGAACACGACGTCGACCCACGGGGCCTTCTCGACGATGCCCGACCGGTCCTTCTGCGCGAGGCATCCACCGACCGCGATCTGCATGCCCGGGCGCCTGGCCTTGATCGACGCGAGCTGCCCCAGGTTGCCGTACAGGCGTGTGGCCGCGTTCTCCCGGACCGCGCACGTGTTGATGACGACGACGTCGGCGCGGTGCGCGGCCTCGTCGGCCGCCTCGGCCCGCGTGTAGCCCGCCTGCTCGAGCATGCCCGCCATGTGCTCGGAGTCGTGGACGTTCATCTGGCACCCGAGCGTGCGGACCATGTAGGTCCGCTGCGCCGCCGCCGGCGCCTGTTCGGCGTGACCGTCGGGCGCAGCCCCGGGGCCCCCTGGCGGGTTGACCCCGGGCGCGTCGGCGGGACCCGCGATGGGGCTGTCTTCGGGGCGGAGGGCGGTGGAGAACATCACCGTCAAGGGTACGGCGCGCCAGCCGCCGGACCGAAACGCTCTTTCGCCACCAGCCGGGCATCTGTTGCCCGTCCGTTGCCGAACTGTTGCCGGAAACAGTGGCGTGCGCAACAAAACCCCCCTAGGTTCATGAAATGGACGCGCAACCGACCACCCCGAGCGACGCTCCCGACGCGTCGCCCACCACACCCTCGCCACCACCCGACGCGCCCTCGCGTGACGACGAGCTCGGACCTCCGCTCGTCGAGCTCCATGGGGTCAACAAGCACTTCGGAGACCTCCACGTCCTGCGGGACATCGACCTCACGGTCCGGCGCGGCGAGGTGCTCGTCGTGATCGGCCCCTCGGGCTCGGGGAAGTCCACGCTGTGCCGTGCCATCAACCGGCTCGAGACCATCGACACCGGCACGATCGCGATCGACGGCCAGCCCCTGCCGGAGGAGGGCAAGGAGCTCGCCAGGCTCCGTGCCGACGTCGGCATGGTGTTCCAGTCGTTCAACCTCTTCGCCCACAAGACGATCCTCGACAACGTGACGCTCGGGCCCGTCAAGGTCCGACGGACACGGTCCGCGGAGGCCAAGAAGGAGGCCCTGGCGCTGCTCGACCGCGTCGGGATCGGCAACCAGGCCGACAAGATGCCGGCCCAGCTCTCGGGCGGGCAGCAGCAGCGAGTGGCCATCGCGCGGGCCCTGGCCATGCACCCGAAGGTCATGCTCTTCGACGAGCCGACCTCGGCGCTGGACCCCGAGATGATCAACGAGGTCCTGGACGTCATGGTCGCCCTCGCCAAGGAGGGCATGACCATGATCGTCGTGACCCACGAGATGGGCTTCGCCCGCAAGGCGGCCCACCGCGTGGTCTTCATGGCCGACGGCCAGATCGTCGAGGAGGCCCCGCCCGAGGAGTTCTTCACGAACCCGAAGAGCCACCGCGCCCAGGACTTCCTGTCCAAGATCCTGACCCACTGACCCTCTCCGCGGACGCACAGGCGCGTCCGCCCCGACCACTCCTACGACCCGGTCTCGCGACCAGCAGTCCCCACAGCACAAGGCACGCCCCACGGTCCCCGGGCTCACCGACGAGCCCGGCCCACCTGTAGCAACCGAACAGCTCGACCGGCACCGACCGCCGGCCGCAGCGGGTGACCACCAGGACTCCCGTGACGGCCCGGCACCGACGAAGGGGAAGACACCATGCGCACACGCACCCGTACCGGAGGACTCGTCGCACTCGCCGCGACCGCCGCACTCGCCCTGAGCGCGTGCGGGGGCAGCGACGACGGCGGCGGCTCGACCGAGGGCTCGTCCGCCAGCGCCGGCGGAGAGAAGATCACGATCGGCATCAAGTTCGACCAGCCCGGCCTCGGCTTCAAGGAGGGCGACACCTACACGGGGTTCGACACCGACGTCGCTCGCTACGTCGCCGAGAAGCTCGGCTACTCCGAGGACCAGATCGAGTGGAAGGAAGCACCGTCGGCCCAGCGCGAGACGCTGCTGAGCACCGACCAGGTCGACATGATCTTCGCGACCTACTCGATCACCGACAAGCGCAAGGAGACCGTCGCGTTCGCCGGTCCGTACTTCGTCGCCGGGCAGGACCTGCTCGTCGCCGAGGACAACACCGACATCAAGGGACCAGAGGACCTCGAGGGCAAGAACCTCTGCTCGGTCACGGGCTCGACGTCGGCCCAGCGGATCAAGGACGAGTACGCCGCGGGAGTCCAGCTCCTCGAGCAGCCGGGCTACGCCGAGTGCGTCACGGCCCTGCTCTCGGGCCAGGTCGACGCGGTCACCACGGACGACATCATCCTGGCCGGTCTCGCGGCGCAGCCCGCGAACAAGGGCAAGGTCAAGGTCGTCGGGGCGCCGTTCTCGACCGAGCTCTACGGCGTCGGGATCCCGCAGAGCAGCGACAAGTGCGAGGACATCAACGCCGCGATCACCGAGATGATCGACGACGGCTCGTGGGAGGAAGCGATCACGAGCGCGACCGAGGGCACCGGGTACACCCCGAACGCCTCGGAGAACCCGCCGACGCCGGACGCCTGCGCCTGACAGGTCCGCTGCCGGGCCGGGTCCACGTCACCCGTCCCTGTCCGGTCTCGTGCGGCGTCCGCGCCGCACCTCGCGAAGGGTGACCCGTAGTGGGTGACTACCTCTCTCAGTTCTTGCGGCTCTTCGAGTCGTACGACGTCCTGGGCGCGTTCTGGGTCAACATCCAGCTCACGTTCTGGGCGGCGATCCTGGCGCTCGTCGTCGGCACGGTGCTCGCGCTCATGCGGATCTCGCCGATCCCGAGCCTGCAGTGGGCCGGTGCCACGTACGTCACGCTGTTCCGCAACACGCCGTTGACGATCATCATGGTGTTCCTGACGCTCGGGGTCTGGGGCCAGCTCAAGATCCAGCTCGCCGACGACTTCCCGTCCAACTTCTTCCGCTTCGCGGTGCTGGGCCTCGCGGTCTACCACGCGGCGTTCGTGTGCGAGGCGATCCGCTCGGGGGTGAACACCGTGCCGATCGGGCAGGCCGAGGCGGCCCGCGCGATCGGCCTCTCGTTCCTGCCGGCGGCACGGATCGTGATCCTCCCCCAGGCCTTCCGTGGCTCGGTGGCCCCGCTCGGCAACGTGCTCATCGCCCTCATCAAGAACTCGACCGTCGCCGCCGCGGCCGGCGTCGCGACGGAGACCTCCAGCCTCATGAAGACCATGATCGAGTTCGACTCCGACGTCATCATCGCGATCTTCCTGACGTTCGCGATCGGCTACGTGATCCTCGTGATCCCGGTGGGCCTCGCGACGACGGCACTGTCCCGCCGCCTGGCGGTGAAGCGATGAGCGCGCAGCAGCAGACGGTCCTGTTCGACGCCCCGGGCCCCCGGGGGCGCCGCACCATCGTGGTCGGCAACGTGGTCGGCGCGATCGTCGTCGGGGGGATCGCGGCCTACGCCCTGGTCCTGCTGGGTCGTGAGGGACAGCTGACCGCCGAGAAGTGGCAGCCGATCTTCACGGCCGACGCGTGGGAGAACTTCTATCTCCCGGGCCTCGCCGACACCCTGCGCGCCGCGGGCGTGGCGATCGTGGGGGCGGTCGTCTTCGGCCTGCTGTTCGGCATCGGGCGGCTCTCGTCGGTCCGGCTCGTCCGGTGGCTCGCGGGGCTGGTCGTCGAGTTCTTCCGGGCCGTCCCGGTGCTGCTCATGATGATCTTCTTCTGGCTGTTCCTGGCCCAGGTCAAGGTGCCTGACGCCCCGTTCATGGCGGTCGTGATCGCCCTGATCCTCTACAACGGGTCGGTCGTCGCGGAGCTGGTCCGCTCGGGCGTGTACGGGCTGCCCACGGGGCAGCGCGAGGCGGCTCTCGCGGTCGGTCTGACGCGAGGCCAGTCGCTCCGGTCGGTCGAGGTGCCGCAGGCGCTCATCGCGATGCTCCCGGCGCTCGTCTCGCAGCTCGTCGTGGTCCTCAAGGACACCGCGCTGGGCTACATCATCACGTACACCGAGCTGCTCCAGGAGTCGCGCCGCCTGGGGTCGGCGTACGGCAACATCCTCCAGTCGCTGCTCGTCGCGGCGATCCTGTTCATCACGATCAACTACGTCCTGTCGAAGGTCGCCGAGATCCTCGCGCGTCGCCTCAAGGGACGGACCGCAGGTCCGGTCCGGGCTGCGACTCCCGGCCTCGCGGTCGGGGCACGCGGTGCGGCCCCGGTGGGCACGGCACCCGTCGTCCCGCCTGCACCGAAGTAGGCGCCCACCACGGCGCGAGCACGGTCGTGGCGGG
>NZ_JACSQQ010000009.1:59329-64888 GCF_014836555.1 Oerskovia rustica | reverse complement strand
CCCCCGCCCCCCCCCCCACCGCTGCGCTGAAGATCGGGGCCCGACGGCGTCGCTCGCCCTCAGAGGTCGTCGAACCCGCCGAAGGGCTCGTCGTCGTCCGGCGACTCCCCCTCGCGGGCCAGCTCCTCACGGACCAGGCTGAGCGCGAGCGACGGGCTGTACCCCTTGCGTGCCAGCATCCCGACGATGCGTCGGGTGCGGACCTCGAGGTCGAGACCGGTCGTGCGGGCGAGGCGCCGCTGGACCAGGTCGCGGGCGGCCTCTGCCTCGTCGTCCTCGTCGACCTGGTCGAGGGCCTCGGTCGCGGTGTCGTCGTCGATGCCCTTGCGCCGCAGCTCCTGCGCGATGGCGCGGCGCGAGAGCCCCCGCTCCCCGTGACGGGTGCGGACGAGCATCCCGGCGTACTCGGCGTCGTCGACGAGGCCGACCTCCTCGAAGCGCTCGAGGATCGGTTCGAGGACCTCGGGCGGGTAGCCTTTGCGGGTCATGGCGTCCAGGAGCTGGCGCCTGCTCTTGGGGGCTGCGGTCAGGGTCCGCAGGATCGCCTCGCGTGCGTGCTCGGTGAGCTCGGCACCGGCGAGCGCTCCCGACTCGACACGGTCGGCGACCGTGGGGCGGGGCTTGCGCTCCTTGCGCTCCCCCGAGTACTCCTTGCGGCGCCCCCCGCCCGTGCTCCGTTTCGAGGACGTCGAGCCGAACCCGCCGCTCAGCCCGCTGCTGCCGAACCCGGACGAGCTGCGCTGCCCGAACCCGCCACGCCCCGACGAACCGCTCCCGTCCCGCGACCGCGAGGTCCCGCGTGCGAGCGACGAGCTCCCTCCGGTGGCCCGCCCCGCAGCGGCACCCGACGCCGAGCGGGCTGCCCCTCCGTTCCTGGCGGCACCTCCCGCACCGGACGTGCCAGCGGTCCCAGACGTGCCACCGGTGCCGGAAGCACCGACGGGCGCGTCCCCTTCCTCACCGGGAAGGGGACGCGCCCACTCGGGCATGCGGTCCAGCGGGTCGTCGACGATCAGAGGACGGCCTTCTTGCCCTTACCGGCGGGGGCCGCCACGGGGGCGACCGGCTCGGCGACCGCTGCGGGGTCCGCCGGCGCGTCGACCTTGGCCCCGACGCCGAGCTTCTCCTTGATGCGCTTCTCGAGCTCGTTGGCGAGGTCCGGGTTGTCGCGCAGGAACGAGCGCGCGTTCTCCTTGCCCTGGCCGAGCTGGTCGCCGCCGTAGGTGAACCACGACCCGGACTTGCGCACGAAGCCGTGCTCGACGCCCATGTCGATCAGGCCCCCCTCGCGGGAGATGCCGACGCCGTACAGGATGTCGAACTCGGCCTGCTTGAAGGGCGGGGCCATCTTGTTCTTGACGACCTTGACGCGCGTGCGGTTGCCGACCGCGTCGGTGCCCTCCTTGAGCGTCTCGATGCGGCGGATGTCGAGCCGGATCGACGCGTAGAACTTGAGCGCCTTGCCACCGGTCGTGGTCTCGGGCGTGCCGAAGAACACGCCGATCTTCTCGCGGAGCTGGTTGATGAAGATCGCCGTGGTGCCGGACTGGCTCAGGGCACCGGTGAGCTTGCGCAGCGCCTGCGACATGAGGCGGGCCTGGAGGCCGACGTGGCTGTCGCCCATCTCGCCCTCGATCTCGGCCTTGGGCACGAGGGCCGCGACCGAGTCGATGACGATGATGTCGATGGCGCCCGAGCGGATCAGCATGTCCGTGATCTCGAGGGCCTGCTCACCGGTGTCCGGCTGCGAGACGAGCAGCGCGTCGGTGTCGACGCCGAGCTTCTTCGCGTACTCGGGGTCCAGCGCGTGCTCGGCGTCGATGAACGCCGCGATACCACCGGCTCGCTGCGCGCTCGCGACGGCGTGCAGGGCGACGGTCGTCTTGCCGCTGGACTCGGGGCCGTAGATCTCCACGACGCGACCGCGAGGGAGTCCGCCGATGCCGAGCGCGATGTCCAGGGCGATCGACCCGGTGGGGATCACCTCGACGGGCGCACGCCCCTCCTCGCCGAGGCGCATCACCGAGCCCTTGCCGAAGTTGCGGTCGATCTGGGCGAGGGCGGCTTCGAGCGCCTTCTCGCGGTCTGCGGGTGCGGGCATGTCGCTCACCTTTGCGTGCGGGGCACGGAACCGTGCCGAGAGTGTGTTCAGGAAGCCTGTGTCGTGTCCCGACGGTACGTGCCGCCACTGACACTCACCGTCCCCCTGGTCCTGCCTGTGGACGACGGACGGTCAGCTCGTGCTGTGCACAACTCTACCCGAACACCTGTTCGAGTGAACCCTCGCGGTGCGGCGTGTCGCCGCCGCCCGCCCCGGGCCCGCGCGGGAAACCGCCGGGGCCGGCGCCCCGTCGGCGCGCCCCGCCCCACGCCCCCGCCCCTATCCCTCCCACGACTCCCCCGGCCGCAGCACGACCGCCCGCGTCCCGGGGGCCCACCGGTGCACCGCCGCGGCGAACGCCGCCCCCGCGTGGTCCATCCACCCGCGCGGCAGGTTCTGCCCGCCCGGCGTGTGCAGCGTGCCCCAGTGCACCGGGATCGCGACCCGCACCCCGACGGTCGCGCACACGTGCGCGGCCTCGACCGGCCCCAGATGACCGCCCGAGAGCCGCGGCCCCCAGCCCGCGACCGGCACGAGCGCGACGTCGACGGGCCCGCCCGCGAGCGCCGGCAGGTGCGCCATGCCCGGGTAGGCCTCGGTGTCGCCCACGGCCCACAGCGTCCAGCGGTCCGTCTGCACCAGGTGCCCCACCGCGGCGTTGGGCCGGTGCGGCATGGGCCGGTGCCCGTGCACCGCGGGCGTGAGGTGCACGCGGACGTGCGCTCCGACGTCGTGCCAGGCCCCGTGCTCGCTCCCCGCAGAGGCGGGCAGAGGGCCGCGCGGGCGTCCCGGCACGGGCCCCACGAGGGGCCGGTCGTCGTGCTCGGGCCCCGCGCCGAGGGCGACGCCCGGGAGCCCCTTCGCGCGCAGCCAGCGCGCGTTCGCAGGCGCCGTGAGGACCGGGGCGTCGCCCAGGAGACGCAGCGAGCCGAGCTCCGCATGGTCGTGGTGCAGGTGCGAGAGGAGCACCGCGTCGGCGCCGCGCCACACCTCGGCGGGCCGCACACCGCGTCGGCGCAGCAGCCCGGCGTGACGCCTGAGCAGAGGGTCGGTCACGATGCGCACGTCACCGTCGGGCGTCGTGACGTCGAGCACGACCGTCGAGTGCCCCAGCCACGTGACCCGCAGCCCGGGTGCCGCCCCGGTCATGTCCTGACCCCCAGCTCCCGCAGCCACCCGACGAGCTCGCCGTGCACGGCCTCGGCGCCCACGAGCATGCGGGTCCCGCCCACGTCCTCGCGTGCCCCCATGACGCGCAGGCTCGCGGGGTACAGCAGCATGGCCTCGTTCTGGGCGCCGCCCAGGCCGCCGTGCGAGCCGACCAGGCCCTCGAACGCGTGCACCAGCCCCGCGTCGTCGACGCTCGAGACCAGCAGCAGGTCTCCCGCGTGCTCGAGCGAGGCGGCCCGCAGCAGGTCGGGCGCTGCCCGCGGCCCGTACGGGGCGAGCGGGTCCTGCCCGTGGACCTCTCCCGTGACCAGGTGGCGGCTGCCCGCCGGGCCGTACGCGACGACGTCGGGCACCTCGCCCTGCACGGGCCCGCTCTCCTGCACGACGACGACCCCCACGGCCGGGTTCGCGACCAGGCCCGGCACGAGCGCGGGCCAGCGTGCCCGGATCTCGTCGCCCACGAGCCGCGCCGGGGAGCGCGGAAACCACACGAGGCCCAGGTTCCCCGAGCCGACGACCGCCACCTCGGGCAGGTCGCCCGGGCCCGCGGACCCGGGCTCGCGGTCGGGGCCGACCATGACGCGACCACCCCTCGCCCCCTCGGCGTCGCTGCGCCCGAGCGCGTTGAGCGCGGTGTTGACCGCGCCCCACGCCTCGGAGTCCGCCGACGCGGGCGACCGCACCCCGGACGCCCGACGGCGCCGCTCGCCCGCAGCGGGGACGACCGCCATGAGGCGGCGCACCTCGTCGAGGAACGAACGACCCACGACCTGCTCGAACGTCGCACCGAGCGACTGGCCGTGGTCGGACAGCACGACGATCTCGTAGCGGCGCGGAGCGACTTGCGCGACCTGCTCCCACAGGCCCACGACCCGGTCGAGCCCCTCGAGCGCCCGCATCGCCTCGGGGCGCAGCGGCCCCGCGTGGTGCGCGATCTCGTCGTAGTCCACGAGGTCCACGAACACCACGGGCGCCCCGCGCACGAGCTGCTCGGCGACGAGCGAGGTGTTGAGGTCACGCAGGACGACGTTCGAGACCGCACGCAGGACCGGGTAGGCCCCCAGACGCGAGACGCGCGGCACGACGTCGCGCACGGCCTGCTGCCACCCTTGGTAGAGCTCCTTGAAGAACTCCCCCACGGTCGCCACGAGAGCCCGGACCAGGACGAACGGGCTCGAGAAGAAGTGCACGAAGAGCTGCCCCGGCCCCAGGCCCGCACCCGCCCGGCTCATGACGAGCAGGTTCGTCGAGGCGTCGCCCGAGAACATGGTCGAGACCGCGACCCCGCCGTCCGCGAGCAGCCCCCGCCCGTCGCTCATGAGCGCCTCGACCTGGGCCGCGTCCGCCGGCCGGTTCGTCACCACCAGGCGCCCCTGCGCGCGGTCCCACCAGCGGAAGGCCGGCACGTGCTCGCTCGTCCCGTGCAGCAGCCCGGCCTGGCTCGCAGGGGTCGTCGACGGCACGCGCGCCCACCACGACTCGAGCCGGTGGGAGCCGGACCCGAGCCAGCGTGCGAGGTTCGGGGCCAGCCCCGCCTGGACCGCGTGGTCGAACGTCTCGCGCGCGACACCGTCGAGCTGGACGACCAGGAGGCCTGCGCGTGCAGGTCGCGCACCCTCGACCGGCTCGTCCGTCTCGGCGGCGAGCCGATCGCCCGGAGCATCTGCGCGGGACCGGGCACGACGCGCCTCCGCTCGCTGCGCCCGGCGCGCACGCCGGAGCAGATGGTCTATCACGTACTCGTTGTCGCTCGCGCCGATCGCCCACCGGCCGATCGCCATGAAGAACGCCGCCAGCACCAGCACCGCCACGACGCTGCCCCAGTCGTCGGTCTCGAAGCCCGGCAGGTACGTCAGGGCCAGCCACGCCACGAGCACCTGCCCCGCCAACCCCGAGACCAGAGCGCCGAGCACACCGGCACGACCCGCGACGACCCGCCACACAGGACGCAGCAACGCGTCACCGACACCGACCACGAGCGCCGCGAGGACCACCGACCACCACGACGTGATCCGCACCCCGGGCACGATCCAGATCGCGAGTGCCAGGCCCGCCGTCGTCGACACGAGCGACCAGAGGGCCCCCGTCAGGTCGTGCACGGAGAACGGGAGACGGTGCCTCATGCGGCCATGATGCCGCGCCGACGGACCTACCGCGCGGGCGGCGCCTGCCGATGCTCGGCAGCGCACCTCCCCACCACGCAGAGCGCGGCTACCGCGCGGGCGGCGCCTGCCGATGCTCGGCAGCGCACCTCCCCACCACGCAGAGCGCGGCTACCGCGCGGGCGG
>NZ_JACSQQ010000009.1:36376-59229 GCF_014836555.1 Oerskovia rustica | reverse complement strand
CGCCTGCCGATGCTTGTCGGTACCCCACCGCTGCGAGTCCGGCACCTCCAGCGCGTCGCACAGCGCGTGCCACACGTGCCGGGGCTCGACGCCGTCCTCGATCGCCTGGACCGCGGTGCGGTCGCCCAGGGCGCCCAGCACCTGGTCCCGGGTCAGGGCGCGACCGTAGGCCGATCCGAAGACCTCGTCCACCAGCTGCCAGAACTCTCGATACCGCACGGGGACAGCCTGCCACGTCCCGGGGGCTCCCCCGACATCGCGGCGCCTCCCCGCACACCGCCGGACCCGCGCGCGCCCGGCGGGGAGCGGTTGTGGGTGGCAGCGCCCACAATGGCGAGGTGACGTCCCCCGATCCTCTCGCCGGTTTCAGCGCTCCGACCCGCGCCTGGTTCGAGGGCGCGTTCGAGCGTCCGACGGCCGCGCAGGCGGGAGCGTGGGAGGCGATCGGGAGCGACCGGCACGCGCTCGTCGTCGCCCCCACGGGGTCGGGCAAGACCCTCGCGGCCTTCCTCTGGTCCCTCGACAGGCTGCTCAGCCCCGGCCCCGCCCCCGAGGGAACCGGTGCTCCCGACGACCCCGCGCACCGCTGCAAGATCCTGTACGTCTCCCCGCTCAAGGCGCTGGCCGCCGACGTCGAGCGCAACCTGCGCTCCCCGCTCGCGGGCATCCGGCAGGCCGCGGTGCGGCTCGGCACCACGGTCCCGGACGTCGTGGTGGGCACGCGCACGGGTGACACGCCCGCGAGCGAGCGGCGCCGGTTCGGGATCGCTCCCCCGGACATCCTCATCACGACGCCAGAGTCGCTGTTCCTCGTCCTGACGTCCCAGGCGCGCGCGGGTCTGGCCGGCGTGCAGACCGTCATCATCGACGAGATCCACGCCGTGGCCGGGACCAAGCGCGGGGCGCACCTCGCGGTCTCGCTCGAACGCCTCGACGCGCTGCTCCCCGTGCCTGCGCAGCGCGTAGGCCTGTCCGCGACGGTCCGCCCGGTCGAGGCCGTCGCGACGTTCCTCGCGGGGCACCGCCGCCCGGAGGACCAGGGGCGGGAGGTCGTCGTCGTGCAGCCTCCCTCGGAGAAGAAGATCGAGGTCGACATCGTCGTCCCCGTCCCGGACCTGGCCGACCTGCGCAGCGCGCCGGGCCCCGGCAGGGCCACCGGGGCCGAGGACCTTGCACCCCTGCCCGACGGCGAGCCCGACCTCTCGGGTCCCGCCACGGCCCGTCCGCCGCGCCCGTCGGTGTGGCCGCACGTCGAGGAGCGCGTGGTCGACCTCGTGGCCGAGCACCGCTCGACCCTGGTCTTCACCAACTCCCGGCGCGGGGCCGAGCGTCTCACGGCGCGCATGAACGAGGTCTGGGCCGAGCGGCAGGGCGAGGACGTGCCCGACGTCGGGACGCTCCAGCCCGCGCAGGTGCTGGCCCAGTCGGGGGCCGGCGCGGGCACGGACCCCGTGATCGCGCGCGCGCACCACGGCTCGATGAGCCGGGCCGAGCGCACACGCACCGAGACGGAGCTCAAGGACGGCCGCCTGCCCGCGGTGGTCGCGACGTCGTCCCTCGAGCTGGGCATCGACATGGGCGCGGTCGACCTCGTGGTCCAGGTCGGGGCGCCGCCGTCGGTCGCGAGCGGTCTCCAGCGCATCGGGCGCGCAGGACACCAGGTGGGCGCGGTGTCGCACGGCGTCGTGTTCCCGACCTTCCGGGGCGACCTGGTGCCGTCCGCAGTGATCGCGGACCGCATGCGGACCGGTCAGATCGAGCACCTGCACGTGCTGTCCAACCCGCTCGACGTGCTCGCGCAGCAGGTCGTCGCGATGGTCGCCCTCGACGACTGGACCGTCGGGGAGCTCGCGGCCCTCGTACGGCGCAGCGCGCCCTACGGGGCGCTGGGCGACGCGACGCTGCACGCCGTGCTGGACATGCTCGCGGGCCGCTACCCGAGCGAGGACTTCGGAGAGCTGCGCGCGCGGATCGTGTGGGACCGGACGTCTGGGGTGCTGAGCGGGCGGCCCGGAGCGCTGCGCCTGGCGGTCACGAGCGGCGGCACCATCCCCGACCGGGGCCTGTACGGGGTGTTCCTCGCGACGGACCCCGCTACGACGGCGGGCCCCGAGGACACGGCCGGGGTGCTCGGCGACGCGCCCGGGGGCGCCGCGACGGGCTCGCGGGCGCGTGGCGGGCGGCGCGTGGGCGAGCTCGACGAGGAGATGGTCTACGAGTCGCGCGTGGGCGACACGTTCACTCTCGGGTCGAGCACGTGGCGCATCGAGGACATCACCCCGGACCGCGTGCTCGTGACCCCGGCCCCGGGCGCCCCCGGACGCCTGCCGTTCTGGAAGGGCGACTCGCCGGGCCGCCCGGCCGCGCGCGGCCGGGCCGGGGGTGCCTGGGGGCGCGAGCTCGAGACCCTTGCCGCGTCGGGCGGCCCGCTCGCGGAGCGGCTGCGCGACGCGGGTCTCGACGCCTGGGCGACCGACAACCTCATGGCCTATCTCGGGGACCAGCGCGAGGCCACGGGGCGTGTGCCCGACGACCGGACGGTCGTGGTCGAGCGCTTCCGCGACGAGCTGGGCGACTGGCGCGTCGTCATCCACTCGCCCTACGGGGCCAAGGTCCACGCGCCGTGGGCGCTCGTCCTGGGTGCGCGGCTGCGCGACCGGTACGGCCTGGACGCCGCAGCCATGCACTCGGACGACGGGATCGTGCTGCGGCTGCCGGACCTGGGCGACGGCGGCTGGGGCGACGAGCCCGGCGGCGTCGCCGGACCGGGTGCCGCCGGACCGGGAACCGCGGGGTCGCCCGTCGTGACGGCCGAGGACCTGCTGCTCGCCCCGGAGGAGGTCCTCGACGAGGTACGGGCCGAGCTCGGCGGCTCGATCATGTTCGCGGCGCGTTTCCGCGAGGCCGCCGCCCGGGCCCTGCTGCTCCCCCGGCGGCGCCCCGACAAGCGGCAGCCCCTGTGGCAGCAGCGGCAGCGCTCGGCCCAGCTCCTGTCGGTCGCGAGCGAGTACCCCGAGTTCCCGATCGTGCTGGAGGCCGCGCGCGAGTGCCTCCAGGACGACTTCGACGTCGCGGCGCTGACCGACCTCATGCGGGACCTGGCCGCGGGCCGGGTCCGTCTGGTCGACGTCACGACCCCGACCCCGTCCCCCTTCGCGCAGTCCTTGCTGTTCGGGTACACCGCCCAGTTCCTGTACGACGGCGACGCTCCCCTCGCGGAGCGTCGGGCGGCCGCGCTGTCTCTCGACCCGACGCTGCTCGCCGAGCTGCTCGGCACCGAGGGCGGGGCGTCACAGCTCGCCGACCTGCTCGACCCCGAGTCGGTCGAGCGCACCGAGGCCGAGCTCGGCGCCCTGGTGCCGAACCGTCAGGCCCGCCACGCGGAGGACGCCTGGGACCTGCTGCGTCGCCTGGGTCCGCTGCCGGTCGCGGAGGTCGTCCGGCGCACGCGCGAGGAGGTGCGCGACGAGGCGCCCGCATGGCTCGCCACCCTGGAGGGGGCGCGCCGGGTGATCCAGGTGCGTCTGGCCGGGGTGCCCGACGACGTCGCGCAGCAGTGGGCCGTGGTCGAGGACGCCGGGCGGCTCCGGGACGCGCTGGGCGTCGCCCTGCCGACGGGGATCCCCGAGGTGTTCACCGAGCCCGTACCCGACCCGCTGGGTGACCTCGTGCGACGCCACGCCCGCACGCACGGCCCGTTCTCGGCGCACGAGGTCGCGGCCCGGTTCGGGATCGGGGTGGCCGTCGCCACCGGGGTGCTGCGCCGGCTCGAGACCGCGCGCGTGCTCGTGTGCGGGCGGCTCCGCCCCGAGTCTCTCGGCGGGACGGGCGAGGAGTGGTGCGACGCCGAGGTCCTGCGGACCCTGCGGCGTCGGTCGCTCGCTGCGCTGAGGGCCGAGGTCGAGCCCGTCGCCCCCGAGGCCCTCGGGGTCTTCCTGCCACGCTGGCACGGCATCGGCACGCTGCGGGGCACCGACGGGCTGCTGCGCGTCGTCGAACAGCTCTCGGGCGCCGCGGTCCCCGCCTCGGCCCTCGAGACGCTCGTGCTGCCCTCACGCGTGACCGACTACTCGCCCGCGCTGCTCGACGAGCTGACCACCACGGGCGAGGTCCTGTGGTGCGGCCACTCGTCGCTGCCCGGGGGCAAGGACGGGCTCGTGAGCCTGCACCTCGCGGACGCCGCTCCCCTCACGCTCCCCGACGCGACCCCGCTCGAGGAGGACGGGCCGCTCGACAGCGACCTGCACCGGGCCGTCGCGGACCTGCTGACCGGCTCGGGAGGGTTCTTCCTGCCGCGCATCGCCGAGCTCGCGGGCGCATCCCAGGCGGCGACGCTCGAGGCCCTGTGGGACCCGGTGTGGGCGGGCTGGGTCACGAACGACGGCCTGGGTGCCCTGCGCAGCCGCCTCGGTCCCGGGGGCGGGGCGCACCGCGCTCCCCGCGCTCCCGTCCGCGCCCGCCCGCTGGCACGGGGACGCTTCGCCTCGCTCGGCGCGGGCGCGTCGGGGTCGGTCCGCGGCGAGAGCGACCTGCGCGGCGGCTCGGGGCGCTGGTCCGCGCTGCCGGCCCGCGAGCTCGACCCCACTCGCCGCACGCACGCCCTCACCAGGGTGCTGCTCGACCGTCACGGCGTCCTGACACGTGGCGCGGCCCCGTCGGAGGGCGTCACGAACTACTTCCGCGGCGTCTACCGTGTGCTGTCGGAGCTCGAGACGACGGGCACGGTCCGGCGCGGCTACTTCGTCGAGCACCTCGGCGGTTCGCAGTTCGCGCTGCCGGGAGCGGTCGACCAGCTCCGCACGGACGCGCAGGACCGGGAGCACGCCGAGGAGTCGGCGGGACGCCGCGAGCTCGCTGCGCTGCTGCTCGCCGCGACCGACCCGGCCAACCCCTACGGTGCGGCACTGCCGTGGCCCGAGCCGCGGGTGCCGCACGAGCCGGGCGGCGGGTCCCCGCTCGGGATCGCGGCACCCGGCTCGGCGAGAGCGGCGACGGACGCCGCGACGGGAGCCTCGCGTGCGTCGACCTCGACCGCCCTCCTGACCGCCCACGCGGCGACCACCCGGCCCGCGCCCCGCGCGACGCACCGTCCCGGGCGCAAGGTGGGCTCCGTCGTCGTGCTCGTGGGCGGGGACCTGGTGCTGTACGTCGAGCGCGGCGGGCGGTCGCTGATCTCCTTCGGGGACGACTCGCCGTCCGCCGCCCGCCGCCTCGCGACGGCGTGCACCGAGCTGGCGCGCGCCTCCCGGGCCGGGCTGCTCGGCAAGATGGTGATCGGGCGGATCGACGGGATCGACGCCCTGGCGGGAGCGGGCAGCACCGCGTCGCGCGCGTTCGGCGTCACGGCCGCACTCATGGAGGCCGGGTTCCGGCCCACGCCGCGGGGGCTGCGCGCATGAGCACCGCCCGGGGTGCGCACCGGACGGGGGCGCACCGTGCCTGAGGGCGACGTCGTCCGGGTCACCGCGCAGCGTCTCGACGCCGCGCTGAGCGGGCGCGCGCTGGAACGTGCCGAGCTGCGCTGGGCCGAGGCGGGTGGGACCGACCTGACCGGGCGGACCGTGACCGAGGTGCTGGCGTACGCCAAGCACCTCCTGACCCGCCTCGACGACGGCACGACACTGCACACGCACCTGCGCATGGAAGGGCAGTGGCGCATCGCCCGGACCGGGTCGGCCGCTGCCGTCGCGCGGGGAAGCGAGGTGCGGGCGGTCCTCGCGAACGAGACCTGGACGTGCGTCGGCGAACGGCTCGGGATGCTCGACGTGGTCCGCACGCGCGACGAGCACCTGCTCCTGGGGCACCTGGGCCCCGACATCCTCGCAGCGGACTTCCTCACGGCCCCCGAGACCGGCATGGGGCTCGCGCTGACCCGACTGCGCGCGGCCGCCGCCGAGGGCGGGTTCCCCGCGCAGGTCACGGTGGGCGGGAGCGCGTCCCTGGACCCACGGAGCGCGCAGCTGCCGATCGCCGACGCGCTGCTCGACCAGCGCGGGGTCTCGGGGCTCGGCACCATCTACACGGCCGAAGGTCTGTTCGCCCAGCGGCTGTGGCCGTGGACGCCCGTCGACGACGTCTCGGACCACGACCTGGAGGCCCTGCTGCGCACGACCCGCGGACTGATGCTCCGCAGCGTCGCGGAGGGCGTCGGCACGGTGCGCCGGCACGTCCACGGCAGAGCACGACGGGCGTGCCACCGATGTGGCACGCCCGTCGCTGTCGCTCCGGCGAACCAGGCGCCGTTCGAGCGACCGATCTTCTGGTGTCCGACCTGTCAGAGGCCCTGAGCCTCCGTCAGCCGACCGGCTGGAGGTCCTCCCGCATGCGTCGCGCGCTCTCGGCCGCAGCACCGCGACCCATGAGGCTCGTGGCGAAGTCGGCGGGGATGGTGTCCGGGATCATGAGGCCCTCGGCCACGGCGACCCGGTCGCTGACCTCTCGGAGCACGACCGACATGGGGATGTCGAGCGCCTCGCAGATCGAGCCCAGGAGCTCGGACGACGCTTCCTTCTGGCCACGCTCGACCTCGCTGAGGTATCCCAGGGAGACGCGTGCAGCCGAGGACACCTCTCGCAGGGTGCGGCCCTGTCGCTGGCGAGCGTCTCGCAGCACGTCCCCGATCTCTCGTCGAAGAACAATCATCTGGCGGCCCCCTTCCGTGTCCCGTGCGATCGACGGAGCCTGCCTGGCTCCTGTGGTGGTTCGCTGACCTGTCGTTCCCCGCGCTCCTCGCGTGGGGATCGTCCTACCGTACCCCGCACCCGGGGTAGTCTCATGCGCTGATCTGTTGAATGGCCTCTTGGCGATCACGTGCTGTTCAACGCGCTTCCTCCCAGGGTTGTTCCCGCACCAGGGAGACGTCCACGACGTTGCCGGGAGTTCACGAACTCTCCACGCGCTCCCCAGCGCTCGCCCTCGTGCGGACCAGCCCATGGCACGTCCGGCCACCGGCCGACCTCCACAGAGATCACCCGGTGACGACACCCCGCGCGAGCGCCAGGAGGTGCACGACCGTGGCCTCACGGACCGCCGCCCGGTCACCGTCGAGGTGCAGCTCGGCGATCTCGGTGCGCTCGGGCGACGCCACGGCCACGTGGACGAGCCCCGGGCGCTTGCCGTCCTGCGGGTCCGGGCCGGCCACCCCGGTCGTCGCGAGCCCGACGTCCGCCCCCAGGAGGCGCCGAACCCCCAGTGCCATCTGCCGCGCGACCTCGGGGTCGACGGCGCCGCGGACGGCGAGCAGCTCGGCGTCGACCCCCAGCACGCTCGCCTTGAGATCGGTCGCGTACGCCGTGACACCGCCCCTCAGCACCGAGGAGGCTCCCGGGACGGCCACCAGGCGGGCCGTGACGAGCCCGCCCGTCAGCGACTCGGCGACCGCGAGGGTCCAGCCCCGCGACGCGAGCAGGGTCAGGAGGTCCGCAGCGTCGGTCGCAGGCGTCGGGTCCGCGCTCGCCATCGGTACCGGCTCAGTCCTGCCCGGCCGTCTTCGCCGCGCGCAGCGCGTCGCGCCGCAGCCGCCAGCCCTGGTACGCGTACTCCACCCCGGTCACCACCGTGACGACCAGCGCCGCGACGAGGACGACCCAGCCGACCACCGAGATCCACGACGGCATCTGGTCGAGCGGGAGCAGGAAGATCGAGATCGCGACCGACTGCAGGACCGTCTTGAGCTTGCCGCCGCGCGAGGCCGGCATGACCGTGTACTTGAGGACCGCGAACCGCATGAGCGTGATGCCCAGCTCACGAGCGAGGATGACGATCGTGACCCACCACGGCAGGTCACCGAGGGCGGAGAGCAGGACCAGCGCGGCCCCGATCAGCAGCTTGTCGGCGATGGGGTCGAGCAGCTTGCCGAGGTCCGTGACGAGGTCGTACTTCCTGGCCAGGTAGCCGTCGACCCGGTCCGTCGCGGCGGCGAGGACGAACAGCGCCGTCGCGACCAGACGCCAGGTGACCGTGTGCCCGCCGTCGGCGAGCAGCGCCCACGCGAAGAAGGGGACCACGGCGATCCGGGCGATAGTGACCGCGTTCGCGGAGTTCCAGGGGGACGGGACGGCTGTGACCACACGACAAGCGTAGGCGCTGCACGCCCCCTCGTCCGACCAGGGACGGATTCCGACCGAACGGACAACCCCGGACACAACGACCGTCCTCGGTCTCACCGATGTACGGTCCGTCGATCCGAGGGGCTAGTCTCGGCGCCGTGACACGCCATGCGCGGCCCGACGGCGGGCAGCGCCACCTTCTCCAGATGCTCGCTGTCGGCGTCGCGACCACAACGCTCGCGACGCTCGGTGCCTTGGTGCTCGACGCGGGCCGCACGCCTGCCGCAGGACCGCCCGTGGCCGCGGCGACGCCGGCCGCGGAGGTCGCGCGCCGTCCCGAGCCGGACGCCGTCTTCACCGTGGTCGCGACAGGTGACGTGCTCCCCCACCTCCCGGTCCACGTCTCGGCTCGGGCCGAGGTCGGCGGCTACGACTTCAGCGACGTCCTCGCCGGGACCGACGCCTGGGTCCGCGGTGCCGACCTCGCGCTGTGCCACCTCGAGGTCCCGCTCACCCCTCCGGGCGTCCGGCCCACCGGCTATCCCCTGTTCGCGGCCGACGCGCACCTCGCGACCGACCTGCGCGAGCAGGGCTGGGACGGCTGCTCGACGGCGTCGAACCACTCCGTGGACCAGGGCCGCGCCGGCGTGGCCGCCACCCTCGATGCCCTCGACGCCGCAGGGCTGGGGCACGTCGGCACCGCCCGCAGCGCCGCAGAGGCCGCGGTCCCCGCCCTCTACACGCTCGAGCGGGCCGGACGGTCGATCGTCGTGGCGCACCTCGCGGGCACGTACGGGACGAACGGCGTGCCGATCCCTGCCTCGGCGCCCTGGTCGGTCACGCTGC
Source organism: Oerskovia rustica (assembly GCF_014836555.1). Lineage (GTDB taxonomy): Bacteria > Actinomycetota > Actinomycetes > Actinomycetales > Cellulomonadaceae > Oerskovia > Oerskovia rustica. The sequence goes on along the minus strand of NZ_JACSQQ010000009.1, from coordinate 50,335 downwards.
TCGACGGCGTCGACCTCGTCGAACGTGCTCGGGCCGCGCGCGAGGCGGGGGCCGACCTGGTGATCGTGAGCATGCACTCCGGCGTCGAGTACTCGACGCCCCCGACCGACGAGCAGGTCGAGCTCGCGACGCTCCTCGCCGCCTCGGGACAGGTGGACCTGCTGCTCGGGCACCACGCCCACGTCCCGCAGCCGACCGCTCTTCTGCCGGGTGGTCCTGACGGGCAGGGCATGTGGGTCGCGTACGGGCTCGGCAACTACGTCTCGAACCAGGACGGCGACTGCTGCGACGCACGGACCGACTCGGGCCTGCTCGTCACCGCGACCATCACCCAGCCCGCGGACGCCCGGGCCCGCGTGACAGGTTTCGAGTGGACGGCGGTCACGGTCGACCGGCTCGGCAAGCACGCGGTCCTGGCGCTCGCCGACCTCGCGGGAGACGGCACGAGCACCCTCAGCCCGGCCGCCCTCACCGCTCGGTACGACCGGGTCAGGACCGCGGTCGGGGACGCCGCCCCAGAACGCGTCTCTCCCCCGGTCGCCACAGGGCCGCCACCGACCGTCGGGTCCCGGACCGCAGGCGTGGCCGCCGTCGGGACCGTTGCGGCCCGGACGGGGGCGTCGGGCTGACCCGCGTCCGGCTGACCTCCGGCGCTGGACGAGCAGCCGACCGGGCGGCCGGGCGAGGTCCGTCCGCGAGCCGAGGTCCGCGGGCACGACTCAGCGCTCGCGCCAGTCCGCCTCGTCGTCGGCGTCGTCGTGGTACTCCTGGGCGACGGGAGGCATGTGCCCGTCGGCGCCGTCGGAGTAGTCGCGGCCGTTCCCTGCCGCCGGCCCATCGCCGCCCGACTCCCCGTCGTAGACCTCGGCCCCTGGCTCGCCGCGCAGCATCGCGAGCGTCCCGGGCAGGTCCTCGGCCGTGAGCAGGACCTCGCGGGCCTTGGACCCCTCGGAGGGCCCGACGATCTCTCGCGACTCGAGCAGGTCCATGAGGCGCCCGGCCTTGGCGAAGCCGACGCGCAGCTTGCGCTGCAGCATCGACGTCGAGCCGAACTGGGTCGTGATCACGAGCTCGGCGGCCTGCAGCAGCAGGTCGAGGTCGTCGCCGATGTCCTCGTCGACCTGCTTCTTGGTCGCGGCCGAGGCCGCGACGTCGGTCCGGTAGGACGGCTTGAGCTGCGCCTTGACGTGCTCGACGACGGCGTGGACCTCGCTCTCGGCGACCCACGCACCCTGCACGCGCATGGGCTTGGCGGCCCCCATGGGCAGGAAGAGCGCGTCGCCCTGGCCGATGAGCTTCTCGGCACCGGGCTGGTCGAGCACGACGCGCGAGTCCGCGAGCGAGGACGTCGCGAACGCGAGACGCGAGGGCACGTTGGCCTTGATGAGGCCCGTGACGACGTCGACCGACGGGCGCTGGGTCGCGAGCACCAGGTGGATGCCCGCGGCGCGCGCGAGCTGGGTGATGCGCTGGATCGAGGCCTCGACGTCGCGCGGGGCGACCATCATGAGGTCCGCGAGCTCGTCGACGACCACGAGCAGGTACGGGTACGTGGCGATCTTGCGCTCCGAGCCCGGCAGCGGCTTGACCTTCCCGGCCCGGACCGCTGTGTTGAAGTCGTCGATGTGCTTGTACCCGAACATCGCGAGGTCGTCGTAGCGCGCGTCCATCTCGCGCACCACCCACTCGAGGGCCTCGGCGGCCTTCTTGGGGCTCGTGATGATGGGCGTGATGAGGTGCGGGATGCCCTCGTAGATCGTGAGCTCGACGCGCTTGGGGTCCACCAGGACCATGCGCACCTCCTCGGGCGTGGCCCGCATGAGGATCGAGACGATCATGGAGTTGATGAAGCTCGACTTGCCGGCGCCCGTGGCACCGGCGACGAGGATGTGCGGCATCTTCGCGAGGTTCGCGACGACGTACCCGCCCTCGACGTCCTTGCCGACGCCCATGACCATGGGGTGCTCGGTGCGTCGGGCCACGGAGGAGCGCAGCACGTCGCCCAGGACCACGGTCTCGCGGTCGGTGTTGGGGATCTCGATGCCGATCGCGGACTTGCCCGGGATGGGCGAGAGGATGCGCACGTCGGCCGAGGCCACCGCGTAGGCGATGTTCTTGGACAGGTTCGTGATGCGCTCGACCTTGACGGCCGGACCGACCTCGACCTCGTAGCGGGTCACGGTCGGTCCGCGCGTGAAGCCCGTGACCTTGGCGTCGATCTCGAACTGCTCGAAGACGCGCGTGAGCGACTCGACCACGCGGTCGTTCGCCGCGGAGCGCACCTTGTGGGGCGCCCCCTTGACGAGGTCGTCCTCCGAGGGCAGCACGTAGACCGTGTCGCCCTCGAGCATGGGCTGGACGCCGCGAGGCACGGGGTTGTTGGGCGGCGGCGGGGGCGCGCTGGGTGAGGGGGCCGTCCTGCCGAGCGACGGGATGACCTGCGTCGGCAGGTCGGCCGCGTCCTCGTGCGCGTCGGGCGGCGGCGGGGGGCCCACCGGTCCGGGGCGGCGCCCGCGGGCGCTCTTGCGGGCCGCTTCCTCCTCGGCCTCGAGCATCGCGGCGCGCTCGAACGCCTCGTCGCCGACGTAGCCGCCGTCGAGCCGTTCGCGCTCGGCCGCCTCGGCCTCGCGCTCGGCCTTGGTCTTGCGGGCGCGTCCGACGCGGCGCTTGCGCGGCGCCTCGTCGGTGCCGTCGTGACGTGAGACGCCGTCGGCGAGCTGCAGACCGTCGTCGTCGTGGGGGCCGCGGCCGTCCTCGCCGTCCCGGTGGTTGCCGGTCAACCGGTCGTAGATGCCGCGCAGGCGGCTCGGGATCGCGTGCACGGGCGTCGCGGTGACCACGAGGATCCCGAAGAAGCCCAGCAGCAGGAACAGCGGAACGGCGAACCACTCGGTGAGCCCCGTGTGGACCGGGGTCGCGAAGAGGTAGCCGATCACGCCACCCGCGTCCTGGACGGCCGCGAAGCCGTCGCGCGGGGCCGGCAGGTCCTCGGCGATGTGCACCAGGGAGCAGACCGACACGACGATGAACGAGAGCCCGATCGTGACGCGCGAGTTCGCCTGCGTCCGCTCGGGGTGCCTCATGATCCGGACGGCCAGCCAGATGAGCAGGACGGGCAGGGCGACCGCGGCGACGCCGAAGACACCTGCCGAGACCGCATGGACGGCGGTGCCGAACGCGCCCGAGATCCCCCACCACTCGCGGGCCGCGACGATCACGGCGAGTGCCAGGAGGAGGAACGCGACGCCGTCGCGCCGATGTGAGGGGTCCAGCTCTCTTGCTCCCTTGCCGATGCTGCGGGTGACCGCGCCGACCGCGTGCGCGCACCCCAGCCACAGGCCGCGCACCGCGCGGACGGGCCAGGGCGCAGGCCGGGCGGCCGGTCTGCGTGGTGACGAGCCCCGCGGAGCGCGGGACGCGCTCGAAGGTCCCCCCGATCTGCCCGTCGCGCCACGCGAGGTGGTCTTGCGGGAGGTCGTGGGCCGTTTCGCCGAGGTGGACGTCCGGGTCGCCATAGTACGCACCACCGTACCCGTGCACGCCAGGTCGACCCCGCACCCCGAGGGTGCGTGTCCTGTGACGAATCCGGCAGCGTTCACGGCCTGCGTCGGGACACGGCACCCGGGCGCGTCGGGCGGGAGCGGTCGCGACGGGTGGCCGAACCGGGGCAGGATCGGGACATGAGCACCCCTCCCCCGCTGCGCGAGCTGCACGAGATCGCCGACGGCGTGCACGTCGCGACGGCCGAGATCTGGACGAGCCTCACGACGGTCGTCGTGGCCCCGGACGGACGCGCCCTGGTCGTGGACCCGGGCATCACGGTCGCCGAGGTCGAGTCCCTCGCGGCCCAGATCGCCCACCGTGGCTGGCGCGTCACCGCCGGGTTCTCGACCCACCCGCACTGGGACCACGTCCTGTGGTCGCGGTCGCTGGGCGACGTCCCGCGCTGGGCCTGCCCGACGGCGGTGCGCGCCCAGCAGCGGAGCCTCGCCGAGGACCTCGTGAAGGTCGAGCGCGAGGCGCCGGGGCACGACCTCACGCTGTTCGGTCGCCTCAGGCCGATTCCCGTGTCCGGGACGGGTGGCTCCACAGGGGGCGCACACCCGGACGTGCTGCACCTGCCGTGGCCTGACGGACCGCGGCACGCTACGCCGTCGGGCGCAGGGGCGATGCCCGCCGCGATGCCGGGGGCGGGTGGCGAACCGGTCGTGCTCGTGGTCGAGCACCAGGCGCACGCGCCCGGCCACGGTGCGCTCGTCCTGCCGGACGCCGGGGTGATCGTGGTGGGAGACATGCTCTCGGACGTCGAGGTACCCCTCCTGGACCTCGAGTCCCCCGACCCCGTGGGCGAGTACCGCGCGGGTCTCGACGTGCTCGAGCACGCAGTCTCCGAGCACGGCGTGCACACCCTGGTCCCCGGGCACGGGCACGTGGCCACGGGCAGCGACGCGATCTGGGAGCGCTTCGGCGCCGACCGGGCCTACCTGGACGCCCTGGAGGCGGCCGCCGACGGCGACGCAGACGGCCCCGACGGCTCGGAGGACCCCCGCGTCACGGGCGAGTGGGTCGTGGGCGAGCACCGCAAGCAGCTCGACCACCTGCGCCGCGCACGCTAGCCGGTACGGGCGGGCGTCAGGCACTCGAGGTCGGCGACCGCTCGCTCAGCGAACGGTGCGCTCGACGCGCGCAGCCTGGGCAGCGCCTCGGTCAACGACCGACCGAGGTGCGTCAGGGCATTGAGGCCCGTGCTCGACCAGACCGCCAGCTCGCCGTCACCGGTCCGTGAATCGGTGTCCCAGAGCAGAGCGTCGCCGTTCTCGCTGAACGCGAAGACGACGAGCCGCCGGGCGATCGACCAGTCCCCGTCGGGCTCCACCATCCAGTCGAACTCCTCGGCCTCGCCGTCCTGGTAGGCCGCACGGAAGCGGTCGGTGAGGTGCGCGGCGCGGTGCTGCCAGCCGTCCGCGAACCCGTCCGCGGCGGGTGGGTACACGAGCCAGAGACCGAACAGGCGGCAGAACCCCGCCCGCAGGACGAGCCGCCGGTAGGAGGGCGGGAAGCCCTGCCCGTCGTCGAACCGGAAGCCGTCCAGCAGCTCGGTCGCGACGGCACTGGTGGCGGGCGTACCGGTGAGCGTGAGCGCGTCGGTCACGGGAGGCGTCAGTCGTCGAAACCGAGCTCGACCGACCGTGCGAGGGCGGCATCCAGGGCGGCGTCGTCGGCGATGATCCGCGACAGGTGCCGGGCCGCGACCAGGAGCGCGTCGAGATCCGTGCCGTAGACGCTCAGCATCCCGCCCTCGGGGTCGAACCCGACGGCGTCGAGCGTCGCGGGCGACTCGTCGGTGAGCACTGCCTGGAGGGCTCCCGCGAAGTCGTAGCCCGAGCCCTCGACGCCGTGACGCTCGAGCGCGTCCTTGTGCTGGAGATACTCGGGCCCGCCGGGAGAGTAGATGATGCTCGAGCTCGCGTCGTGGGTCACGAGCAGGACCGGGGCGAGGTCGGCGAAGTCTGCTGAGGTTGCCATGACCGCGATGCTAGCGAATCGCACCGACACGACCTCGCCCCGGGGTGCGGGTCCTCAGGACCAGCCGGGCGCCGGTACCTGCAGAGGCGCCGGCACGCCGTCGGTCGCAGCACGCTGGCCGGCGGACACCTCACGGACGATCTTGGCCCACAGCAGCGCCGCCACGACGACCGCTGCCGCTGCGACGCCGTCGAACACAGGCAGCGCGACCCAGACGTCCGGGTTGTCGGAACCCAGGAGCCGGGCGCTGGCGTTGGTCGCGAACCCGAAGGCCAGCCATGCCGCCCACCACCCGCCCGGGCCCTGCCCCTGCACGCGCAGCGTCGCAGCGCGCACGTCCCGCACGACCTGGTACGGGAACCAGAACGCCACGACGGGCACGAACCACCCGAGCCACACCCAGACACGTGATCGCGCATGGGGCCACCCGGGGCTCACCGTCTCGGCGAACGTCCGGCTCTTCCAGAGCCACACGATCGTCACGACCGCCGCAGCGATCTCGAGGACGACGACGAGCGTCGACAGGTTGTCGTAGGCGTCGAGCACCCCGGTCGACACCTGCTCCCCGGCGACGAGCGCCTGGAGCGTCGAGACGGCCGGGACGGACACCAGGAACTGGACCACGACCACCAGGGCGACGAGCGCGGCCAGCACGAGTGACGCCGTGCCCAGACCGGACGCGACAGGTCGCGGCGGCACCTGCCCCCAGGCCGCCGTGGGCGGCGGGTACCCGCCGGAGTACTGCGGGGCCGGGTGGGCAGGGAAGCCCGGGGGTGGCGGGTAGCCGCCCGGAGGCTGAGGTGCCGGAGGCATCCCCTGGTAGCCCTGCGACGGCGGGACGTCGGCAGGTTGCTGGTAGGACAAGGCGGCCTCCTGAGGCTCGGACGGAGCGCCAGGATAGCGCTCCGCCCGAGCCCGTCGGGCGCATCGTCCGGGAGGGACGACGCGCCCGGAAGGACCGTCAGGCCTCGACGACGACCGGGACGATCATCGGGCGACGACGAAGGCGGTTCGACACCCAGCGGCCGACCACGCGGCGCATGACCTGCTGGAGCTGGTGGACGTCCGTGGCACCCCCCGCGATCGAGTCCTCGAGGGCCTGGACGACCTGCGGGCGGACGTCCTCGAACACGGCGTCGTCCTCGGCGAAACCGCGCGCGAGGATGTGCGGGCCGGCGATGACCTTGCCGGTCGCTGAGTCGACCACGGCGAACAGCGAGATGAAGCCCTCCTCGCCGAGGATCTGACGGTCCTTGAGCTCCGCGTCCGTGAGCTCGCCGACGCTCGACCCGTCCACGTACACGTAGCCGCACGGCACCGCGCCCACGACCGAGGCCTTGCCGTCGACGAGGTCGACGACCACGCCGTCCTCGGCGAGGACGACACGGTCGGCAGGCACGCCCGTCTTGACCGCGAGCGCGCCGTTCGCGACGAGGTGACGGACCTCGCCGTGCACCGGCATGACGTTCTTGGGCCGCAGGATGTTGTAGCAGTAGATGAGCTCGCCCGCGCTCGCGTGGCCCGAGACGTGCACCTTGGCGTTGCCGCCGTGCACGACGCGCGCGCCGAGGCGCGTGAGGCCGTTGATGATGCGGAAGACCGCGTTCTCGTTGCCCGGGATGAGCGACGACGCGAGGATCACGGTGTCGCCGTGGCCGACCGAGACCTTGTGGTCGCCGTTGGCCATGCGCGACAGCGCGGCCATGGGCTCGCCCTGCGAGCCCGTGCACATGAGCACGATCTCGTCGTCGCGCAGCGAGTCGACCTTCTTGAGGTCGATGAGGACGCCGTCCGGCACCTTGAGGTAGCCGAGCTCGGCCGCGATGCCCATGTTGCGGACCATCGAGCGACCGACGAGCGCCACCCGGCGCCCGTGGTTGTGCGCGGCGTTGAGGACCTGCTGGACGCGGTGCACGTGCGAGGAGAAGGACGCGACGATGATCCGCTTGTCCGAGGCGCCGAAGACGCTGTCCAGGACGGGGCCGATCTCCACCTCGGGGGTCACGAAGCCCGGGACCTCGGCGTTGGTCGAGTCGACCATGAACAGGTCGACGCCCTTCTCGCCCAGGCGCGCGAAAGCGCGCAGGTCCGTGACGCGGCCGTCGAGCGGCAGCTGGTCCATCTTGAAGTCGCCCGTGTGCAGGACCGTGCCGGCCCCCGTGGTGACCGCGACCGCGAGGGCGTCCGGGATGGAGTGGTTGACCGCGACGAACTCGCAGCTGAAGGGGCCGAACGCGACCGTCTCGTCCTCCTTGACCACGCGGGTCACGGGGGCGATGCGGTGCTCCTTGAGCTTGGCCGAGATGAACGCGAGCGTGAGCTGCGAACCCACCAGGGGGATGTCGCGGCGCAGGCGCAGCAGGTACGGCACGGCACCGATGTGGTCCTCGTGGCCGTGCGTCAGGATGATCGCCTCGATGTCGTCGAGACGGTCCTTGATGTAGTCGAAGTCCGGCAGGATCAGGTCCACGCCGGGCTGGTTGTCCTCGGGGAAGAGGACGCCGCAGTCGATGACGAGCAGACGCCCGTCGTACTCGAGGACGGCCATGTTGCGTCCGACCTCGCCGAGCCCGCCGAGGGCGACGATGCGCAGGGCACCTGCCTGCAGCGCGGGGGGAAGGGACAGTTCGGGGTGAGGGTGGCTCACGGGGCCTCCTGGCCTGTAGTTCAGCTTGTTCAGCGTGGCCGCGGGGTCGCCGGGTCCAGCAGGCCGGAGGCCTCCAGACCGGCGCGGACGACGGCGACCTCGTCGTCCGTGGCTGCGACGTACGGCAGCCTGAGGTATCGGTTCTCGGTGACTCCGAGGAGCTGGAGCGCGGCCTTGGCCATGACGGCCTGGAAGCCCGCTCCGTTGATGGCGTCGATCGTGGGGATCGCGGTGCGGAAGGCCGCGAGCGCGCCCACGTGGTCGCCGGCGTCGAACGCCGAGACGACCTGGGCGAAGCGCGAGCCGACCGCGTGGGCGGACACGGAGACGATGCCGACCGCGCCGTGCGCGAGGAACGACAGCAGCATGCTGTCGTCGCCGCTGTACCAGGCGAGCCCGGTCGACTCGATGAGCCTGGCCGCGGTGTAGACGTCGCCCGAGGCGTCCTTGTTCGCCACGATCCGCTCGTGCGCGGCGAGGCGCTCGATCGTCGCGGGGGCGATGCGGACGCCTGAGCGACCGGGCACGTCGTAGATCATGACGGGTAGCGGCGTGGCGTCGGCCACGGCCGTGATGTGGCGGTACAGGCCCTCCTGGGAGGGGCGCGAGTAGTAGGGGCTCACGACGAGGAGCCCGTGGGCGCCCGCCTCCGCGGCCTGCTCGGCCATGCGGACGGCGTGCTGGGTGTCGTTCGAGCCAGCGCCCGCGATCACGTGCGCGCGGTCCCCGACGGCGTCGACCACCGCGCGAACCAGCTCCGCCTTCTCCGGTGCGTGCGTCGTGGGCGACTCCCCCGTGGTCCCGCTCAGGACGATCCCGTCGTTCCCGTTGTCCACGAGGTGCTTCGCGACCTTGACCGCCGCGTCGAGGTCGACCTCTCCGGCGAGGGTCATCGGGGTGACCATCGCGGTCAGGACGGCGCCGAACGGTCGGGCCTGCGTGGGGGGAAGTGCCATGTGCACAAACTACCGCGCGCGCGACCGAAACGGCGTGTCGGTCCACGGGTCGCGCGGGCCGGGCGCGAGGTTCTGCGGTGTTCGAGGCACAGGTCACCTCGGCGGGTCGCCGACGGACGAGAACCCGTCGATGCGAACCCGCGCCGCGCGCGTGATACTCGAACCATGTCGCCCGCCACGAACGCCCTGTCCCCCGCCCTGGTCTCGCACCTGCCGACCGGGCTGCTGATCGGTGGCCAGTGGGGCCCGGCCGAGGACGGTCGGACGTTCGAGGTCGCCGACCCGGCGACCGAGGAGGTCCTGTTCGACGTCTCGGACGCGAGCCCCGCGGACGGTCTGCGCGCGCTCGAGGCCGCGCACGCCGCGGCCCCGGCCTGGCGTGCTGTCGCGCCGCGCGAACGCTCCGAGCTGTTGCGCGCGGTCTTCACGACGCTGACGGCCCGCGCGGACGACATCGCCGCGCTCATCACGGCAGAGTGCGGCAAGCCTCTCGCCGAGGCCCGCGCCGAGGTCGTGTACGGCGCCGAGTTCCTGCGCTGGTACGCCGAGCAGGCCGTGCGCACCGACGGCCTGGTCCGCACGGCACCGGGCGGGGCGAACCGGCAGCTCGTCTCGCGTCGCCCCGTGGGTCCGGCGCTGCTCATCACGCCGTGGAACTTCCCGATCGCGATGGCCACACGAAAGATCGGCCCGGCGCTCGCCGCGGGCTGCACGGTCGTGATCAAGCCCGCGCACCTGACCCCGCTCACGACGTCCCTGGTCGCGGAGATCATCCGTGGGCACCTGGAGGACCGTGGCCTGCCGGCGGGCGTGGTCAACGTCGTGCCGACGTCGTCGGCGTCGGAGGTGACCACTCCCCTGCTCGCGGACCCGCGCCTGCGCAAGCTCTCCTTCACGGGGTCCACGGGCGTGGGCCGCACGCTCCTCAAGGGGGCCGCGGACCAGGTCCTGCGGACCTCGATGGAGCTCGGCGGCAACGCGCCGTTCCTCGTCTTCGCGGACGCCGACCTCGACGCCGCGGTCGAGGGTGCGCTCGTCGCCAAGCTCCGCAACACGGGTCAGAGCTGCGTCGCGGCCAACCGCTTCCTGGTGCACGACGCGGTCGCGCGCGACTTCGGCCAGCGCCTCGCCCGGGCGTTCGGGGAGCTGCGCGTCGGGCCGGGCAGCGAGGAGGGCGTGCAGGTCGGGCCGCTCATCGAGGCCAAGGCCGTCGACAAGGTCGACGAGCTGGTCTCGGTCGCCTCCGACGAGGGCGCGCAGGTCCTCACGGGCGGCGACCGTCCGCGCTCGCCCGGGCACTTCTACTCCCCCACGGTCCTGACCGGTGTCGATGCCGGCTCGCGCGTGGTGACCGAGGAGATCTTCGGCCCGGTCGCCCCGATCGTGGCGTTCGCCGACGACGACGAGGGCATCGCCCTGGCCAACGACACCGAGTACGGCCTCGCGGCCTACGCCTACACCCGGGACCTCGCACGCGCCGTGCGCGTGGGCGAGGAGGTCGACGCCGGGATGATCGGGATCAACCGCGGCCTGGTCTCGGACGCGAGCGCACCCTTCGGCGGCATGAAGCAGTCCGGGCTCGGGCGCGAGGGCGGCGAGGCAGGGCTCGAGGAGTACCTCGAGACCGTGTACGTCGCGCTCTGACCCAGGTGACGATCTCTTCCGGGGCCGACTCACCCCTGCGCGCCGAGCCCCCGGCTAGACCCGACGAACGCACCGAGGTGCGTGCCGCCGTCCGGCAGGCCGTGTCCGTCTCGGTCGCCACGGGCCTGTACGGCATCTCGTTCGGGGCGCTGTCCGTGGTCGCCGGGCTGGACCTGCCGCAGACCATGGTCCTGAGCCTGCTCATGTTCTCGGGCGGCTCGCAGTTCGCGCTCCTCGGCGTCGTGGCCTCGGGCGGGACGTCGGCCGCCGCGGTCACGACTGCGGGCCTGCTCGGCCTGCGCAACACCCTGTACGGCGCCCAGCTCTCGCCGCTGCTCGCGCTGCACGGCTGGCGGCGCGTGCTCGCGGCCCACGTCACGATCGACGAGTCGACGGCCGTCGCGACCGCGCAGCGCAGCAAGGCGGCCTTCCGGGCGGGGTTCTGGTGGACCGGGATCGGGATCTTCGTCGTGTGGAACCTGCTCACGCTCGTCGGCGCTCTCGCCGGGGACGCGATGGGCGACCCCAAGGCGTGGGGCCTCGACGCCGCGGCGGGCGCGGCGTTCCTCGCGCTCCTGTGGCCCCGCCTCGCGAGCCGCGTCATGCAGCTCACCGCCGCGCTCGCGGTCGTCGTGGCGGTCGCGCTGCTCCCGTTCGTACCGCCCGGGGTCCCCGTGCTCGCGGCGGCCGCCGTGGCCATCGTGGTCGGGCAGGTCGCCCGGCAGCCGCGCCAGCCCGTGACCGTCACGGCGTACGTGCCCGACGGCGCCGCTCCCTCTTCGCCCGCTCCCTCACCCGAGGCTCCGCCCGCCAGCACGCGTCCGGCCGACCCGGCCGGACAGGGTGATCCATCCACCCCGACCGACCCGCCCACGACCGACCGCACCGAGGAGCCCTGATGTCCGACGCCGCCCTGTGGGCCACCGTGATCGCGGCCTCGCTCGTGTGCCTCGGGCTCAAGCTCGCGGGGCACCTGATCCCCGAGCACTGGCTCGCGTCCGACCGCGTCGCGCGCACCGCTGCCCTCGTCACGGCCTCCCTGCTCGCAGCGCTCGTCGCGGTCCAGACCGTCGGGGACGGTCAGGGGATCACGCTCGACGCGCGACTCCCGGCGCTCGGCGTCGCGGCGGTCGCGCTCGCCCTGCGGGCGCCGTTCCTCGTCGTCGTGATCCTCGCGGCGGCGACCGCCGCGGGGCTGCGGGCACTCGGCCTCGCGTGACGAGCCTCCCCGGCCACGGCCTCGGGTAGGGTCTGGCGAATGGCCCTCTTCAGCGAGTCGGCGGACGTCTCCGTCCGTCCGGCAGTCCCCGGCGACGAGGTCGCGATGACCGCGATCCAGATCGAGTCCTGGCGCACCGCGCACGCCGACGTGCTCGGTGCGGCCGTCCTCGACGCGCTCGACGTCCCCCGGATGCAGGAGCAGTGGGCCGGGGCGGTGTCCTCCCCGCCGGGGCCCGGCTTCGCGGTGCTCGTGGCCCTCGCTGCGGACCGCGTCGTGGGCTTCGCAGCCGTCGCCCCGGGCCAGCTCGTCGCGCTCGAGGTCCTGCCTGCTCACCAGCGCGGGGGGCACGGCTCGCGGCTGCTGTCCGCGGCCGTCGACCGGCTGCGCCAGGACGGCTCCGCGGAGGTCGTGGCCTGGATCCTGGACGGCGACACCGCGCGCGAGCAGTTCCTGGGCGGCGCGGGCCTGGGCCCTGACCAGCGGACCCGGACGCTGGCGACCGGGGTGCGCGACGTCGTCGAGCACCGGTGGAGCGCCACGATCTGAGGCGGTTCCGTAGGTCACCCGCGCGGGGTCCACGCCACCGTGCCCGACGGCGTACCCCACCCGGCCTTGCCGCTCGGCCGGGCGCGTCCCGTCCTAGCGGGAGGCCTTGCGCTCGGCCCGGTACATGCCCGCGGCCTTGCGCAGCATGGCGCGTGCCCGCTTGCGGTCCCCCGACGCGTCGTACGCGAACGCCACGTGGTACCAGGACCGCCAGTCGTCGGGGTGCTCCTCCGCGTGGGCCCGGTGCTCCTCGAACGCCGCGTCGGCCGCGGCGCGGTCGATGCGTCCGCCCGGTGAGCGCGGCAGGTCGTCGACGGGCAGCTCGCCCGCGGCGGCGAGCTCGTCGGCCATCTTCTGGACCGTGACCGCGAGCCAGAACTCCCACGCGATCAGCCCGATCACGAGGAGCGGGATGAGCAGGACGCCGATCCCGATCGCGATCCCCACGGGCTCGCCCGTCCCCACGAGCGCCTGCGCACGGCCCAGGATCGCCCACACGTAGATCGCGAGCAGGGCCGTGACGACGACGGCCCCGATCAGGCCCTTGCGTGACCTCACGAGAGGTCCATGACGTTCTCGAGCCCGACCGTCAGACCCGGGCGCGAGACGACCTCACGGATGCCGAGCAGCACGCCGGGCATGAACGACACGCGGTCGAACGAGTCCTGGCGGATGATGAGCTGCTCGCCCTCGTTGCCGAAGAGGATCTCCTCGTGCGCGACCAGGCCGCGCAGGCGTACCGCGTGCACCCGGACCCCGTCGACGTCGGCGCCGCGCGCCTCCCAGCCGGACTCGGTCGCGTCGGGGCTCGCGCCCAGCCCCGCCTCCGCACGGGCCTTGGCGATGGCGCCCGCCGTGTGCGTCGCGGTGCCGCTGGGGGCGTCGACCTTGTTCGGGTGGTGCAGCTCGATGACCTCGGCCGACTCGAAGTAGCGCGCCGCCTTGGCCGCGAACGTCATGGCGAGCACGGCCGACAGGCCGAAGTTCGGGGCGATCAGCACGCCGACGCTCGTACCCTCGGTCGCCTTGCGCCCCAGGTGCGCGACGAGGCGCCCGCGGCTCACGTCCGTCCAGCCCGTGGTACCCACGACCGCGTGCACGCCGAGGTCGATGAGAGCGTGCACGTTGTCCTCGGTGACCGCGGGGACCGTGAAGTCGACCGCGACCTGGGCGCCCGCGGCGGCGACCTGCGCGACGTCGTCCCCCGCGTCGATCCGGGCGACGAGCTCCATGTCCGGGGCGGCCTCGACCGCCGCGCACACCGTGGCGCCCATGCGCCCGGCCGCGCCGAGGACGGCGACCTTGATCGGCGTCGGGGCAGCGGTCTCGTGGGGGGGCTGGGGGGAGCTCTGAGGGGTCACGTCGTTCGAGGTCACGCGACAACCCTAGCCGCAACGCGAGGAGGGGCGGGGGGGGGG
>NZ_JACSQQ010000009.1:13067-36366 GCF_014836555.1 Oerskovia rustica | reverse complement strand
CCCCCCCCCCCTCCTCGTTCACGCTGTGAGACTCAGTCCCCGAAAGGACCGACGCGCACGGTCGAGCGCGGGCGGGAGGCGAGCTCCTCCGCGAGCTTGCGCACGTCGTCGGACGTCACCGAACGGATCCGTTCGAGCGACTCCGCGACGCTCAGCAGCTCGCCGAACACGAGCTCCGACTTGCCCAGGCGGCTCATGCGCGAGCCCGAGTCCTCCAGGCCCAGCACCAGCCCGCCGGAGAGCTGACCGATGCTCCGGTCCAGCTCGGCCTGCGTGATGCCCGACTCCGCGAGCTTCTCGAGCTCGCTCGTCATGAGCTCGGTGACCTGGTCGACCTTCGAGGGCGCGCAGCCCGCGTACAGGCCGAACGTCCCGATGCCGCCATGCCCCGACGCGAACGAGTACGTCGAGTACGCCAGGCCCCGCTTCTCGCGGATCTCCTGGAAGAGCCGCGAGCTCATGCCGCCACCGAGGACGGCGCTGAGCACCGAGAGCACGAAGCGGCGGTCGTCCGTCGCGGACAGGCCCGTGCCGCCGATGATGACGTTGGCCTGCTCGACGGTGCGGCGGATCGTGAGCTCGACGCCCTCGATCCCCACGCCCTGCACGTCCGCGTTGTCGCGGCGAGCGCGAGGCGTGCCCGCAGGGTCGAGGTCCCAGCCACCGGTCGTGAGCGCGGTCGCGACCTGCTCGCACAGCGTGTCGTGGTCGACCCCACCGGCCGCGGCGACGACGAGCGTCTCCGGGCGGTAGTGCCACTGGTAGTGCTCCCAGACGGCGCTGCGCGGCACGGCGTTGATGGTGTCCGGCGTGCCGCCGATCGGGCGCCCCAGGGGGTGCCCGGCCAGGACGGCCTGCGCGAACTCCTCGTGCACGACGTCCGACGGGTCGTCGTCGTTCATCGCGAGCTCTTCGAGGATCACCCCGCGCTCGGTCTCGAGCTCGTCCTCGTCGAGGCGCGCCGAGGTCACCATGTCGGTGATGACGTCGACCGCCATGGGCAGGTCGGAGTCGAGCACGCGGGCGTAGTAGCAGGTGTGCTCCTTGCCGGTCGCGGCGTTGGCCTCACCGCCGACGGCGTCGAACGCCTCGGCGATGTCCATCGCGGACCGGCGGGCAGTTCCCTTGAAGAGCAGGTGCTCCAGGAAGTGCGTGGAGCCGAAGTGACCGTCGGTCTCGTCGCGCGAGCCGACGCCGACCCATGCTCCGACGGTCGCCGAGCGCAGGCCCGGCATCGACTCGGTGAGGACCCGAACCCCGCCGGGCAGGACCGAGCGACGAATCGTCGCCCCGTCCTGCCCGGCGGTCAGCTCACCCTCGGGCGAACCCGAGGGGACGAGCGGAAGGTTCCAGGGCACGTCAGGCGTCGTCCCCGGCAGGTGCCTCGGCGTCGGCCGGAGCGTCGTCCGAGCCCTCGACGACCGCGTGCAGCGAGAGCTTGCCGCGCGGGTCGATCTCGCCGATCTCGACCTGGACCTTCTGGCCGATCGACAGGACGTCCTCGACGTTCTCGACGCGCTTGCCACCGACGAGCTTGCGGATCTGGCTGATGTGCAGCAGACCGTCCTTGCCCGGGGACAGCGAGACGAAGGCGCCGAACGACGTGGTCTTGACGACCGTGCCGACGAAGCGCTCGCCGATCTCGGGGACGTGCGGGTTGGCGATCGCGTTGATCGCCGCGCGGGCGGCCTCTGCGGAGGGGCCGTCGGTGGCACCGATGTACACGGTGCCGTCGTCCTCGATGGAGATGTCCGCGCCCGTCTCCTCCTGGATCTGGTTGATCATCTTGCCCTTGGGGCCGATGACCTCGCCGATCTTGTCCACGGGGACCTTGACCGCGATGACGCGAGGAGCGTTGGGGCTCATCTCGTCCGGCACGTCGATGGCCTCGTTGAGGACGTCCAGGATGGTCAGGCGTGCGTCGCGGGCCTGGGTCAGCGCGCCGGCCAGGACCGAGGCGGGGATGCCGTCGAGCTTGGTGTCGAGCTGGATGGCCGTGATGAACTCACGCGTACCGGCGACCTTGAAGTCCATGTCGCCGAACGCGTCCTCGGCACCGAGGATGTCGGTCAGCGCCGCGTAGCGCGTCTCGCCGTCGACGGTGTCGGAGACGAGGCCCATCGCGATGCCCGCGACCGCTGCGCGCAGCGGCACACCGGCGTTGAGGAGCGAGAGCGTCGAGGCGCACACGGAGCCCATCGAGGTCGAGCCGTTGGACCCGAGGGCCTCGGAGACCTGACGGATCGCGTAGGGGAACTCCTCGCGGCTCGGCAGCACCGGCACGATCGCACGCTCGGCGAGGGCGCCGTGCCCGATCTCGCGACGCTTCGGGCTGCCCACGCGGCCGGTCTCGCCGGTCGAGTAGGGCGGGAAGTTGTAGTTGTGCATGTAGCGCTTGCGCGTCTCCGGGGAGAGCGTGTCGAGCTGCTGCTCCATGCGGAGCATGTTGAGCGTGGTGACACCCAGGATCTGGGTCTCGCCGCGCTCGAAGATCGCCGAGCCGTGCACGCGGGGCAGGACCTCGACCTCGGCCGAGAGGGTGCGGATGTCCGCGAGCCCACGACCGTCGATGCGGAAGCCGTCCGTGAGGATGCGCGCGCGGATGAGCTTCTTCTGCACCGAGCGGTACGCGGCGGAGATCTCCTTCTCGCGGCCCGCGAAGTCACCGGCGAGCTCGGCCTGGATCTCGGCCTTGATCTCGTCGAGACGGTTCTCGCGGTCCTGCTTGTCGGCGATGCTCAGGGCCTCGCCCAGGCGGGCCGTCGCAGCGGCCTCGACCGCGGCGTAGACGTCGTCCTGGTAGTCCGGGAACGTCGGGAAGTCCTGCACGGGCTTGGCGGCCTTGGCCGCGAGCTCCTGCTGCGCCTCGACGAGCACGCGGATGAAGGGCTTGGCGGCCTCGAGGCCGCCTGCGACGACCTCTTCGGTCGGGGCGCCGACGCCCTCGTTCTTGATGAGGTTCCAGGAACCCTCGGTGGCCTCGGCCTCGACCATGGTGATCGCGACGTCGTCACCCACGACACGACCGGCGACGACCATGTCGAAGACGGCGCGCTCCTTGTCGGAGTACTTGGGGAACGCGACCCACTGGCCGTCGATCAGGGCGACGCGGACGGCGCCGATCGGGCCGGAGAACGGCAGGCCGGAGAGCTGCGTCGAGATCGACGCGGCGTTGATGGCCAGGGTGTCGTACGCGTCGTCCGGGTGGATGGCGAGCACGGTGATGACGACCTGGACCTCGTTGCGCAGGCCCTTGACGAACAGGGGGCGCAGCGGGCGGTCGATCAGGCGGCAGGCCAGGATCGCCTCGGTCGAGGGGCGACCCTCACGACGGAAGAACGAACCGGGGATCTTGCCGGCGGCGTACTGCCGCTCCTCGACGTCCACCGTCAGGGGGAAGAAGTCGAACTGGTCCTTGGGGTGCTTGCCGGCCGTCGTGGTCGACAGCAGCATGGTCTCGCCGTCCAGGTAGGCGGCGGCGGAGCCACCGGCCTGGCGCGCGAGGCGTCCGGTCTCGAACCGGACGGTACGGGTTCCGAAGCGACCGTTGTCGATCGTTGCTTCGGTGAATTCGATCTCGGGACCCTCCACGGGTGCCCTCCTCACTCTCGAAGTGCCGCCTTCGGTGCCTGTCGAGGGTGCATCCACTCGACGCTCGGCGGTCTTCGATCGAGGCCCACGGTCTTCCCGCTCTTGGCGGGTTCCGGGAGCCACTACCGAGGACCGAACGAAAGGCTGGCGGCGTGGGTTTTCTTACGGGTGCTTCACACCGGACCAGCCCGGCCCCGTCCGGGGCCGGGCTGAGTCAGGGAATGTCAGCGACGCAGGCCGAGGCGCTCGATGAGGCTGCGGTAGCGGTTGATGTCGACCTTCTGCAGGTAGCCGAGGAGACGGCGACGCTGGCCGACGAGGAGCAGCAGGCCACGACGGCTGTGGTGGTCGTGCTTGTGCTCCTTGAGGTGCTCGGTCAGGTCCTTGATGCGCTGCGTCAGCATCGCGATCTGGACCTCGGGCGAACCGGTGTCGCCCTCGCTCGTGGCGTACTCGGTCATGATGCGCTGCTTGGTGGCAGTGTCGAGGGGCACGGCTCTCCTTGTAGTGTTCGTTGCGCGGCGCGCCAGGGCTTGATCCCTGGGCTCTTCGGCAGGCTTACCAGCCTCCGCGGCCGTTCTGACGGCGCCCATAGTCTAGCAGGGTTGCCCGGGGCACGGCCCTGACCTCGCGGGACGGCGAGCCCGGTACCTGGACGAGCGTACCGGTACGCGCCCACGGGACATCGGGGCTCACTCCCCCAGCAGCCCCCGCCTGCGCGCCTCGGCCACCGCGGCCGTGCGCGAGTCGACCCCGAGCTTCTCGTACACGTGGACCAGGTGGGACTTCACGGTCGCCTTCGACAGGAACAGCCGGCGCGCGACCTCGTCGTTCGAGCACCCCTGCGCGACGAGCCCGAGGACCTCGAGCTCGCGCAGCGACAGCGAGACGCCCGGTGCCCGCATGCGCCCGAGCAGCCGACGCTGCACGCTCGGCCCGAGCGCGACCTGCCCACCCGCCGCCGCGCGGATCGCGGCGGTCAGCTCGTCGGTCGGCGCGTCCTTGAGCAGGTAGCCGATGGCGCCGGCCTCGATCGCCGCGAGGATCTCCTGGTCGGAGTCGTAGGTCGTGAGGATCAGGACGGGCGGGCCGCCCAGGCGCGTGACCTCGCGCGCGGCCTGCGCACCGCCCATGCGCCCCTCGCCGAAGCGCAGGTCGAGCAGCACGACGTCGGCCTCGAGCCCGGCCCCGACCCGGCGCACGAGCTCCTCGGCCGTCGCGAGCTCGTCCACCACCTCCATGTCCCCCTCGGCGTCGACGACGGCCCGCAGGCCCGCGCGGACCACGGGGTGGTCGTCGGTCAGGACGACGCGGACGGTCGCCGGTCCTTGTGTCACCGAGTCTCCTGGGGGTCGAGCGGAAGGTGGACCGCGAGCGCCGTCCCGGCGCCCGGCTCGGTCTCGAGAGAGAACGTGCCGCCGAGCTCGGCGACGCGCGAGCGCATCGCGGTCAGGCCGAACCCTGAGCGAGGCGGGGGCGTCGCCGCTCCTGTCGCGCCGTCGCCACGCTCCTCCTGCCCGACGGCGGAGCCCCCGTCCGCGCCCGGGCGCGGTCCGGGGAGCGCGAGCGGGTCGAACCCGCGACCGTCGTCGACCACGTCGAGCGCCACGGCGTCCCCGAGGAAGCTGAGCGTGACCGCGGCCCGCGAGGCTCCCGCGTGCTGGACGACGTTGGCGAGAGCCGACTGCGCGATCCGCAGCAGCGCGGTCTCGACGGGCACGGGCAGCGGACGAGGTCGCCCGGACACGTCGACGGTCACGCGCAGGTCGTCGCCCGAGGCCAGCGCCGTGCGCTCGGCGACGCGCTCGAGCGCCCCGACCAGGGTCGCCGACTCGAGGTCCGCGGGTGCGAGGTCGCGCACGAAGCGCCGGGCCTCGGCGAGGTTCTGCTGCGCGGCGACCCGTGACCGGGTGACGTAGCCGCGCGCGGTGCGTGCCGCCGTCGGGCCGGGGGCTCCCTCGGCGAACGCTCCCGGCGCCTCGACCTCCGCCAGGGCCGTGTCCGCAGCGCGCAGCAGCAGCTCGATCGACGAGAAGCCCTGCGCGAGGGTGTCGTGGATCTCGCGCGCGAGGCGCTCGCGCTCGGTCGCGACCGCCGCCTCGCGCTCGGAGACCGCGAGGTCGGCCCGGGTGCGGACCAGGTCGTCGATGAGCTCCTGGCGGCCCTGCGACTCGCGCACGATCGTCTCGAAGCCGAGGACGACGGCGATCGCGACGAGGCCGCCGAACGTCGGGCCCAGGATCGAGCCCACGAGCTGTTGCCCGCCCAGGATGGCGCCACCGATCGCGCACGCGGTCGTCGCGGCCACGGCCACGATCCCGCGGCGGGGTCCGAGCACGTGCATCTCGAGGAACATGAGCGGGAACGCGATCCACAGCGCGACCGGGGTCAGGAGCAGCAGGAGGGCCCACCCCACGATCAGCGCCGCGACCCACGCTCCCGTGGGCCACCAGGCGCCGCGCGGGGCGTCGACCGCGGTGTCGCGCACGTTGATCCGCGAACGCCCCACGCCGTAGACGAGCAGGAGCCCCAGGCCGCACGCGAGCGCGCCCCACGCCCCGGCGTCCAGTCCCCCGGCGCTCAGGGCCTCGGCCCAGCGGGAGCCGACCGCGAGCCCGACGAGGGCCACCAGGAGCACGTCGAGCGCGATCTGGAGCCCGAGGGCGGCGGAGATCACGGCGCGAGGCTTCACATCGCCACCCTAGCGACGCGGCGGGCGCGCCGTGCCGCGCGCGATCCATCGAAAGGTTGATCCTCGGACCCAC
This sequence comes from Oerskovia rustica, assembly GCF_014836555.1. Classification (GTDB taxonomy): domain Bacteria; phylum Actinomycetota; class Actinomycetes; order Actinomycetales; family Cellulomonadaceae; genus Oerskovia; species Oerskovia rustica. The sequence continues at coordinate 30,010 of NZ_JACSQQ010000009.1, read as the reverse complement.
CCTGCGGCCACCGGAGAGCATCCACGGGCCCGATCCGCGCGAGCCCCTCCGGCGGGAGGCTGGACGCAGATCGATTCCACGCCAACCACCGGAGGCTCTTGATGTTCGTCGCGCTGCGCGACCTGCGCTTCGCCCGGGGACGCTTCGTCCTCATGTCCACCGTCATCGTCCTCATCACGTTCCTCGTGGGCTTCCTCGCCTCGCTGACCGCGGGACTGGCCCGCGCGAGCACCTCGGGCATCACCGACCTCCCGGTCGACAGCCTCGCGTTCACCGTCACCGGGGATGCGAAGCCCTCCTTCACCGAGTCCCAGGTCGACGCCGCGCAGTGGGAAGCGTTCGCCGCTGTGGACGGTGTCTCCTCGGCCGAACCTCTCGGGATCGCGACGACGCGCGCGTCGGTCACCGCAGGCGCCGACGGCGAGGCAGGCACCACCGCCGCCGTCACCGCGTTCGGCTCGCGCCCCGGCTCGGGCCTCGTGCCCGACGGCGCCGAGGCCGCCCCCGGGACCGTGCTGCTGTCGAGCGGCGCGGCCGACGACCTGGGCGCCCAGAAGGGCGACGAGGTCGCCCTGGGCTCGCTGACCCTGACCGTCGCGGGCGTGCTCGACACACAGGCCGACTTCTCGCACACACCCGTCGTCTGGATGGACCTGACCGACTGGCAGACCGTCGGAGCCCGCGGCGGCGGCGCGTCCGGTGACGAGGTCGCGACCGTCGTCGCCATCACCGGGGACCCCAGCGACTCCGCCCTCGCCGCAGCCGAGTCCGAGACCGGCACCGCGACCCTGACCCCGATGGGCGCCCGCGCCGCGGTCAGCTCGTTCTCGGCCGAGAACATGTCCCTCACGATGATGCAGGGATTCCTGCTCGCGATCTCCGCCCTCGTCGTGGGCGCGTTCTTCACCGTGTGGACCATCAACCGGGCCGGCGACGTCGCGGTGCTCAAGGCGCTCGGCGCCTCGACCTCCTACCTGCTGCGCGACGCGATCGGCCAGGCGCTCGTCCTGCTCGTGCTCGGCGTCGGCATCGGGACCGCGCTCGCAGCCGGGGCCGGGGCGCTTGCAGCCCAGGTCATGCCCGTCGTCGTCTCCCCCGCCACGACCCTCCTGCCCGCGCTCGTCCTCGTGGTCCTCGGGGCGGTCGGCGCCGTCGCGGCGATCCTGCGGATCACGCGCATCGACCCGCACGCGGCGCTCGCGGCCCGCTGAGGCGCCCGCCTGCTCGCCGCTCCTGCGGCGGGGTTGGCGCTCGCGACCGCTCCCCCTTGCTCCTGAAAGCTGCTCCTGAAAGGCACACCATGGACCTCACCCTCGACCACGTCACCCTCGTCTACCCCGACGGCGAGTCGACCGTCACCGCGGTCGACGACGTCTCCCTGACCGTCCCCGCCGGGACCACGACCGCGGTGCTCGGCCCGTCGGGTTCGGGCAAGTCGAGCCTGCTCGCAGTGGCGGCGACCCTCACGACCCCGACGTCCGGGGAGGTGCGCATCGGCGACGACGTCGTCAACGCCCCTGTCGGCGGGGCCGCTGCCGGCTCAGCCGTGTCCGCGGACGCGGCGCGGCTGCGGCGCGACCGGATCGGGATCGTCTTCCAGCAGCCGCAGCTCATCGCGTCGCTCACGGCGCTCGAGAACCTCGAGCTCATGAGCCACCTGCGCGGCGAGCGGCCCTCGGCGCACCGTGACCGGGCGCTCGAGCTGCTCGACGCCGTCGGGCTCCGGGACGTGGCCGCCAAGCGACCCGGCCAGCTCTCCGGCGGTCAGCGCCAGCGCGTCGCGATCGCCCGGGCCCTCATGAACCACCCCGAGGTCCTGCTGGTCGACGAGCCGACCTCGGCGCTCGACCACGAACGCGGCGTCCAGATCATCGAGCTCGTCACCCGGCTCACCCGGGAGACGGGCGCCGCGACCATCGTCGTGACCCACGACGAGGCCACGCTCGACACGGTCGACGCACGCGTGCACCTGGCGGACGGGCGGCTCCTGGAGGCGGACGAGATGGCGACGCTCGGGGCCTGACCCGGCATCGGCGGACCGGGGCGTGGCGTCTCGACGTGGAGGCGCCGCCTCAGGACAAGCTCTGCCGGGCGAGCAGCGCCGTCCGGCCGAGCTCACGCCCCCACTCGCGCGCCCGCTCGACCTCGCCCGGGCACAGCGGTCCTTCCATGCCCTCCACGTAGAAGGAGTGCGGGGAGTCGGCAGGCGAGAGCCCGCGCCGGCGAACCACCCGGTCGGCTGCTCGGGCAGCGCTGCCCGGAAGGTGCTTGACGGACTTCACGCGGGTGTCGAACGTCGCGCCGAACCGCCCGGAGGCGTCGTCGGCCAGGGCATCAAGCCATTCGCGGATGCCCCGTTCGACGGTCGGGCTCCCCGGGCGCCGACCGGCCGCCTCCTCGCGTGAGGCCAGTCGTGACATGCCGAAGGCGTGCGTGGGTCCGCCGACCACGATGAGGTCTGCCCCCAGGACGTCGTCGGCCGGCGCTGTCGCGGACACCTCGACCGTCCGCACGGCCACCTGCTCGGACAGCCCTTCGGCCACCGCCCGCGCGATCTCGGCGGTGTTCCCGAACATCGACTCGTAGATCACGACTGCTTCCATGGCTCCCGCTCCTGTCGTCAGGACCAGGTTGCTCGCGGAGCACCACCACCGCCAGTATCTTTGGTCCGGACGCCACGGGTCCTTCGACCCGGTCTGCCACGGTCCGCCTCGGCCAGCCCCGGTCAGCCCAGCAGCGGCTTGGCCCCCGTGGCCCGCACGTGCGAGGCCACGGCCAGCGCGATCCACACCGCGATCCCCTGGAACAGGACGAGGGTCAGGGTGGGCGCGCCCACGAGGAGGCAGATACCGAGCGGGATCGCGCTCAGCACGGCGACGTCGGGCCCCTGGGCGATCATCGACGCCGCGCCGGTCGGCAGCGCACCGGCGGGGGTCGCCACGAGCGGGCCGGACCAGTTCGGTGGCTTGCGGTAGGCGCCGCGGATCGCTGCCGCGCCCATGCCGACCGCGACGACGACCACCAGGGCGAACCACAGCCACTCCCCCGTGCCCAGCACCAGCGGCACGATCCCCACCACGAGCGCGAGGAGCGCGGTCAGCGTCGGCACGACGGTGCGGGCGAGCCGCGCGTCGCGCGCGGAGAGCGGCATCATCGCGTCGAGCGCGGGCACCATCTCCGCGGTGCGCGCGCCCTCGGCGCCGAGCTGGGCACCCCTGAACCCCGCGACCACGAGCAGGACGAACAACCCGAACCCGCCCTCGAACGCAGGGACCTGCTGGGCCACGATCACGAGCGCCGTGAGTCCCACGAGCTGGGCGACGGCCGACGGGCTGCGCCGCAGGAGCGTGAGGTCGGCAGCGACGAGCGCAGAGACCGGCCCTCGCACGACCGCGAAGCGCGAGGGTCTCCGGGCCCTGCCGCCGCGGGTCGAGCCCGCGCGGCTCAGCGCACGGCCGAACTCTCCGCCCGCCTGGTCGGCGACCGCGCTCTGCGTGCGCAGGACCTGGGCCCCGAGCGCCACGAGCCGTCGCCACCACACGACCGCGAGGGCCAGCGCACCGGCTCCGACGACGACGACCACCCACGAGGGGACCGACAGCTCGCGCAGGTCGGACCAGCCCGCCGCCACGAGCACGACACCGGCGACCGGGACCGCGGCGATGAGCACGTCGCTCACCCGCGCGACCGTCGCGGCCACCCGGGTCCGCGGCTGGATGAGCCCGGCGAGCCCCACGAGCAGCAGGCCCGCCGCGGCGCCGAGGGCCGCGCTGCGCCCGGCCACACCCGGGTCGGCACCAGAGGCGAGCGCGATCGCCGCGAGCCCTCCTGCGCCGACGACGACCGCGACCGCGACCCCGCGCCAGTACGACGGCGTGAGCAGGCCGCGCCGGTCGACGGGCATCGGGACCCACCAGCGCACGCCCGCGCTGCCCGTCCCGAGCGGCCCCAGCCGCACGGCCATGCCTGTCATGAGGGCCAGGAGCGCGACCGACGCGAGGGCCTGGATCGTGGCTGCCGTCAGGACCGGGGCACGCCCGTCGACGGGGTCGACGAAGATCGTCTCGCGGAGCACGTTCGCGGCACCGATCACGAAGCCGATCGAGATCGCGATCGACACCACGACGTAGGCGACGTTGCCGAGCAGCTCGCCGGGGCCCGCGTCGGCCCGTGAGGCCGTGACGCGTGCGGTGAGGCGCCGGATCTCCCGACCGGAGAACTCCTCGTCCGGGACGGCGACGAGCAGCGGCAAGGGAGCGTGCTCGACCACGGGCTCAGGCGTCACGGGTTCGGGCGCGGCGGGACCGCCCGGTGCAGCCGCGGCGTCGCGGGATCCCGGCTTCGCGCCGTGCGGGCGCTTTCTGCCCCTGCCCTGCGCCGCGTTCATCGCCGCGTCCTCAACGGACCTGGGCGAGCGCGGTGAGCGCGGCCTGGTGCCCGAGGCGCACGCACTCGTCGTCGCCGACGAGCAGCCCGCGGGCCCCGGTGCGCTCGACGAGGTCGGGGTCGTGGGTCGCGAACACGACGGCGGCTCCGCGCCCGGCCTCCTCGACGAGGATCCGTGCGAGGTCGGCGCGCATGCCGGGGTCGAGGCGTTGCTCGGGCTCGTCGAGCACGAGGACCTCGCGGGGACGGGCGAACCCGGCCGCGAGCAGGAGACGTCGGCGCTGCCCCGAGGACAGCTCGGTCGGCATGGCTCCCGACTGCTCGCTCAGGCCGAAGCGGTCGAGGAGCTGGTCGACGACCTCGCCCGCCCCGGCGACGCCGTGGCCGCGCGCGGTCAGGACGAGGTGCTCACGGGCCGTGAGCCCGGGGAAGTAGGCGTCGTCGTCGAGGATGCCGACGACCTTGGCGCGGAAGTCACGCTCGCGCTCGTCGACGTCCCGGCCGAACGCCAGGACCTTGCCCGACAACGGGGCGAGCACGCCCAGGAGCGCGCGCAGGAGCGTCGACTTGCCGCTGCCGTTGGGCCCGATGATCGCCCACAGCTCACCGGGGCGGACGGCCAGGTCGACGGGCGCGCACACGGGTGCCTCGGCGTACCCGACGCGCAGGGCTCGGGTCTCCAGGACGGGCTGCTTCTTGACCGACACGACTACTCCTCCGCCTCGGCCGGCGACACGTCCGGGTCCGGCCCGGCCGACCCCGCACCCGCGGCGAGGATCGCGCGGGCGCGCGCGACGTCGTCGTGCATGGTCTCCACGAGCGCCTCGATGCCGTCGAAGCGCAACGTGGGGCGCAGGTGCTCGACGAACTCCAGGACGACCTCCTCGTCGTACAGGTCGAGGTCGGTGCGGTCCAGGACGTAGGCCTCGACGCGGCGCTCGACGCCGTCGAACGTGGGGTTGGTGCCGATCGAGATGGCCGCGGGCAGCACGCCGTCGCAGTTCCCGGGCGCCGCCGCGAGGAGCTGGGGGCGACGCAGCCAGCCCGCGTACACGCCGTCGGCCGGGACCATGCCGGTGATCGCACCCAGGTTCGCGGTGGGGAACCCGAGCTCGCGGCCGCGCGCGTCGCCGTGGATCACGACGCCGCGCAGGCGGTGGTGACGTCCGAGCAGCGCCGCGGCCTCGCGGACCTTGCCGTCCGTGAGCAGGCCGCGGATCTCGGTCGAGGACCAGCGCCCGCTGGGCGCGCCGGCGTCCACGGCGACCGACGCGACCGTCCCGACGTCGTCGATCGCGCGGACCTCGAAGCCGTGCGTCCGGCCGAGCTCGATCATGGTCGCCAGGTTGCCCGCGTTGTCGCGCCCGAAGCGCACGTCGTGCCCCACGACGACCGTTCGGGCGCCCAGACCCTCGACGAGGTAGGTCCGCACGAACTCCTCGGACGTCTGCTGCGCGAAGTCGAGCGTGTACTCGACGAGCAGCACCGCGTCGAGGCCCGTGGCCTCCAGCAGCTCCATGCGGTCGGCGATCCCGGTCAGGAGCTCGGGCGCCTGCTCGGGCCGGTGGACCGTCGCAGGGTGCGGGTGGAACGTCACGGCGACCGCCTCGGAGCCGGACTCCCGGGCGAGGGACACGATGCGGCCGAGCACCTCGGCATGGCCGCGGTGGACGCCGTCGAAGTTGCCGATCGTCACGACCGACGGTCCGAATCCCGGCGGAACCTGGTCCAGGTCCGTCCACAGGTGCACGCGTACTCCTCGAGATGTGTGTGAGGCGGGTCCGCTCAGGAGGCCCGACGACGGCGCGCACCCACGGCGCGCCTGGTCAAGGTTGCCACGACTCGGCCCCGGGTTCCCCATCGAACCGGACTGCGGTCGCCCGCTGTCCGCGCTCGTGCTCACGCCGGGGCGAAGACGATCACCGGCTTGGCCTTGTGCCTTCCCTCGCGCACCACGTTCTCGAGCAGCGCGACGAGGGAGCCGTCGTCACCGATCGCGGCCGTCGTGGCGTCCTGCGCGGACGGGTCGATCCACTTGCCGTAGGACAGCGCGGTGCGCTCCTCGGGCGTCAGGTCGCGCGCCGGGAACGTCGCGCGGGCCGCGGCGGCGAGCGGGAGCGTCGCGAGGACGCCGTCGCGCTCGACCTGCGCCTCGAGCTCGTCGAGCGTCGAGGCCCCGTCGAGCGCGTAGCCGCCCACGCGGGTGCGGCGCAGCACCGTGAGGTGTCCCCCGACGCCGAGGCCCGCACCCAGGTCGCGGGCGAGCGCCCGGACGTAGGTCCCCGAGGAGCACACGACCGTGACGTCGACGTCGAACGCGGGGACGTCGTCGGGCTCCACGGCCGGGACCGGTCGCACGTCGTGGACGTCGAAGCGCGAGATCGTCACCGGGCGGGCTGCGAGCTCGACCTGCTCGCCCGAGCGTACGAGCGCGTACGCGCGCTGCCCGTCGACCTTGATCGCCGACACCGAGCTCGGCACCTGCTCGATGGGGCCGGTCAGGAGCGCGACGCCCGCGTCGATCGCCTCGCGCGTGACGGCCGAGGCGTCCGTGCGTGAGGTGGTCTCGCCCTCGGCGTCGTCCGTCGTGGTGGCGACGCCCAGGCGGATCGTCGCCGTGTACTCCTTGTCCGCACCCACGACGTACGTCAGGAGCTTGGTCGCGCGCCCGATCCCCAGGACCAGGACGCCCGTCGCCATGGGGTCGAGCGTGCCCGCGTGGCCCACCTTGCGGGTCCCCGCGAGCCGACGCAGGCGGCTCACCACGTCGTGGCTCGTGAGGCCCTGGGGCTTGTCGACGACCACGAGGCCGTCGGGGGCGGTGGGGCGGCGCTCGCGCACCGGCTTCTGGTCGTGCGTCATCGTGGTCCTCGTGCTCGGGGGTCGGAAAGAGAGGGCGTGCGGGTGGGTCGCGTCAGCGCCGGGAGGACTCCGGCCGCGGCGCGGCCCGGCCCGTGTCCGGTGCCTCCTGGGCGGCCGGGTCGACCGCGGGCAGCGCGTCGCCGAACGCGCAGAGCATGAGCTCGGCCAGGCGCGGGTCGTCCCCGAAGTGCTCGGGGGCGCCGATCGCGAGGAGGGTGTTGAGCAGCATGCCCTGGGCGAGGAAGTCGCGCGCCTGCTCGAGCGTGCCGCCCGTGCGGTCCTGGTAGATCTCGAAGATCTGGACGAAGATCTCGCGCGAGCGTGCCCCGAAGACCGGGTCCGCCCCGGCCGCGAAGCCGTGCATCAGGACGAGCAGGAGGTTGCGGTCGCCCAGGAGGCGGACGTAGGCCGCGCCGAGCTCGGCAGAGGCCTCAGTGCCTCGGGGCACCTGCGAGAAGGCCCCGACGATGCGCCTGCCGATGCGGTCGAACACCTCGGCGAAGAGCTCGTGCTTGGTGCCGAACATCCGCACGACGTAGGGCTGGGAGACTCCTGCGGCTCGGGCGACCTGGTCGGTGCTGGTCCCTGCGTAGCCGCCCGCGGCGAACACCGCGGTCGCCGCGTCGAGGATCTGCTCGCGGCGCTCGTCGCGCGACATGCGGCGCGTCGGCTCCCCCGCCTCGACGGACGGGGCCCGCTCGGAACTGGTGGCGCTCTCCATGTTGACAAGGTTATCAGTTGATAACTAGCGTCGGAATCCTAGTAATCATCCGATGCTTACCTCACCGAGGAGTTCTCATGTCCACGACCGCCCCACCCGACCGGCCCCCCACCCTCGACACCGCTGCCGCCGCCGGCACCGCCCTCCCCGCAGGCCTCACCACCGCGATCGACGACGCGCGAACCCCCGGTGCGCGCCGCCGACGGCCCCTCGCGCTGGTCCTGGTCGCGGCCTCGCTGCCCATGTTCATGGCCACGCTCGACAACCTCGTCGTCACCGGAGCCCTGCCCGTGATCGCCCGGGCCCTGCGGCCGAGCGTCGAGCAGCTCCAGTGGTTCGTCAACGCCTACACGCTCGCGTTCGCGACCCTCATGCTCGTCGCCGCCTCGCTCGGCGACCGGTTCGGACGGCGCCGCGTCTTCGTCGTCGGGATCGCCGTGTTCACGCTCGCGTCGGTCGCGTGCGCGCTCGCCGACACCCCCTCCGCACTCATCGCGGCCCGTGCGGTCCAGGGCGCCGGCGCGGCAGCGATCATGCCGCTGTCCCTCGCCCTCATCGCCGACGCCGTGCCGCGCGCCAGGCGTGCGCTCGCGATCGGGATCTGGGGCGGCGTCTCGGGCCTGGGCGTCGCGCTCGGGCCGCTCGTGGGCGGCGCGGTCGTCGAGGGCATGAGCTGGGAGGCCATCTTCTGGATCAACGTGCCCGTCGCGCTCGTCGCGGTCCCGCTCGTGTTCGTCGCGCTGCGCGAGTCGTTCGGCCACCGCGGACCGATCGACCTCGTGGGCCTCGCGCTCGCCGGGACCGGCGTCTTCGCGGGGGTCTGGGGCATCGTCCGCGGCAACGAGGACGGCTGGACGTCCGCCGTCGTGCTCTCGCTGCTCGCCGGGTCCATCCTCCTGCTCGCGGCCTTCGTCGCCTGGGAGCAGCGTCTCGCCCGCCTCGGCGGCTCACCGCTCGTCCCCCTGCGCCTGTTCCGCTCGCGCAGCTTCGCGGTCGCGAACGTGTCCGGCTTCGCATTCTCGCTCGGCATGTTCGGCGCGGTGTTCCTGCTCATCCAGTACTTCCAGATCGCCGAGGGCCTCTCCCCGCTCGAGGCAGGGGTCCGCACGCTCCCCTGGACGGCGGCCCCCATGCTCGTGGCCCCGCTCGCGGGCATGCTCGCGCCGCGCCTGGGCATCCGCACCCTGCTCGTGACGGGTCTGACCCTCCAGACCCTCGCGCTCGCCTGGCTCGCTCTCGTGTCCTCGGGCGCGACGTACGCCGAGCTCGTCCCGGCCTTCGTGCTCGCGGGCGTCGGCATGGGCCTGACGTTCGCGCCGAGCGCGACCGCCGTCCTCGTCGACATGGACGAGTCCGACAACGCGACCGCGAGCTCGACCAACTCGACCGTGCGTGAGGTGGGCGTGGCGCTGGGCGTCGCGGTCCTGGTCGCGGTCTTCCAGGCCGCCGGCGGGGCCTTGACCCCGGACCTGTTCACGGAGGGCCTGCCCGCGGCGCTCTGGGTCGGCGCGGCGAGCGTGGGAGTGGGCGCGATCGCGGCGACGTTCCTCCCCCGCCGCTCCGCCCGCCCGACGGCGTAGCGCGCGGCCGGGCCGCCACGTCGCCGGCGGCGGCCGGAACCCCCTCGAGTGTGCAGTTCGGGTCGTCACCGGCGCCCGACGACGACCACAGCTGCACACTCGACGTGCGGCAAGGCGGCGGACCGCTGCCCAGCCCCAGGGCAGCAGGATCCCGTCCCGGTCCGGGTCCGGCGAGCGCCGGATCCGCACAGCGGAACGGCCGGCCCCCTGAGGGACCGGCCGTTCCGTGTGCTCGTGGTGCAGCACCCACCCGATCGCTCGGAGGGTGCGGGTGCTCGCCGTCAGGCGGGCGCGACCTCGTCGGAGTCTGCGGACCCGTCGGCCTCGGCCGCGTCGTCGGCAGGCTTCTTGTACGGGTCGGCGTCGCCGGCGTACGTGGCCTTCTCGCGCAGCGCGGCGAGCTCGGCGTCGCGACGTGCCGCCTCGTGGAGGGCGACGTCGAGGTGGGCCGCGGTGTCCGGCACCGAGTCGAGGTGGAACTCGAGCGTCGGCGTGAGCCGGATACCGGTCTGCTTGCCGACCTCGGAGCGGATGATCCCCTTGGCGCTCTCGAGCGCCGCGGCGGTCCCTGCCCGCTCCTCGTCGTTGCCGTAGACCGTGTAGAACACCGAGGCGTTCTGCAGGTCACCGGTCACGCGCACGTCGGTGATGGTCACGAACCCGAGACGGGGGTCCTTGATCCGGGTGTCGAGCATCTGCGCCACGATGACCTTGATGCGGTCAGCGAGCTTCCGAGCCCTGGGCTTGTCGACCATGGTCCAGTCCTTTCATCAGGGTGAGCCCCCGGGGTTTCAGCCCGCGGTGGGCCCCTTCGGGCGACGTGCGTGAACGAACAGCTCCGCCGACGCCGTCCGTGAGGTGTGGCGGGTCGTGGTGGGTCTGGCACGGGCCGCCAGGCCCGCGGTAGACCCGCCACACCTCACGGGTAGGCGTCAGCGGAGAGGTACGTCAGCTACGCGGCTTCTCCCGCATCTCGAACGTCTCGATCGTGTCGCCGATCTGCAGGTCGTTGAACGACCCGAGGCCGATACCGCACTCGAAGCCCTCGCGGACCTCCGTGGCGTCGTCCTTGAACCGCTTGAGCGACTCGACCGTGAGGTTGTCGCCGATGACGGCTCCCCCACGCAGGACACGGGCCTTGGAGTTCCGTCGGATCTCGCCCGAGCGGACGATCGAACCGGCGATGTTCCCGAACTTGGAGGAACGGAAGACCTCGCGGATCTCGGCGGTGCCGAGCTGCGCCTCTTCGTACTCGGGCTTGAGCATGCCCTTGAGCGCAGCCTCGACGTCGTCGATCGCCTGGTAGATGATCGAGTAGAACCGGACGTCGACGCCCTCGCGCTCCGCCAGAGCCTCGACGCGCTCGCCGTACTTGACGTTGAACCCGATGATGATCGCGTTGTCCACGGTCGCCAGGTTGACGTCGTTCTGGGTGATCGCACCGACGCCGCGGTGGATGATGCGCAGCTGGACCTCGTCGCCGACGTCGATCTGCAGCAGCGCGTCCTCGAGTGCCTCGACGGCACCCGACACGTCGCCCTTGAGGACCAGGTTGAGGGTCTCGACCTTGCCCTGCTCGAGCGCCTGGGCGAAGTCCTCGAGGCTGACGCGCTTGCGGCGCTTGGCCAGGAGGGCTGCACGCTCCGCGGCCTCGCGCTTCTCGGCGATCTGACGAGCGGTGCGCTCGTCGGGTGCCACGAGGAACGTGTCACCGGCGCTGGGCACGGACGCGAGCCCGAGCACCATGACGGGGCGGGCGGGGCCTGCCTCGGTGACGTTGTTGCCGTGCTCGTCGAACATCGCACGGACGCGGCCGTGGGCGGTGCCCGCGACGATCGCGTCTCCGACGTGGAGCGTGCCGGACTGGACCAGGACGGTCGCGACGGCGCCGCGGCCCTTGTCGAGGTTCGCCTCGATGGCGACGCCTCGTGCGTCCTTGTCCGGGTTGGCGCGCAGGTCGAGCGAGGCGTCCGCCGTGAGGAGGACGGCCTCGAGCAGCGCGTCGATGCCCATGTTCTGCTTCGCGGACACGTCGACGAACATGGTGTCGCCGCCGTACTCCTCGGCCACCAGGTTGTACTCGGTGAGCTGCTGGCGGATCTTGGCCGGGTTCGCCGACTCCTTGTCCACCTTGTTCACCGCGACGACGATCGGCACGCCGGCCGACTGCGCGTGGTTCAGCGCCTCGACCGTCTGGGGCATGACGCCGTCGTCGGCCGCGACCACGAGGATCGCGATGTCGGTGACCTGGGCACCACGGGCACGCATGGCGGTGAACGCCTCGTGACCCGGGGTGTCGATGAACGTGATGGGACGCTCGACGCCCTCGTGCTCGTGACGGACCTGGTAGGCACCGATGTGCTGGGTGATGCCGCCGGCCTCGCCCGAGATGACGTCGGTCTGACGGATCGCGTCGAGCAGTCGCGTCTTACCGTGGTCGACGTGGCCCATGACCGTGACGACGGGCGGACGAGCCTGGAGCTCGTCGTCGCCCTCGCCCTCGAGCTCGGCATCGAGGTCGATGTCGAAGGCACCGAGGAGCTCGCGGTCCTCTTCCTCCGCCGAGACCATCTCGATGACGTAGCCGAGCTCTGCCGCGAGCGAACCGAACGTGTCCTCGTCGAGGGACTGCGTGGCGGTCGCCATCTCACCGAGGTGGAACAGCACCGTCACGAGGCTCGCGGGGTTCGCGTCGATCTTGTCGGCGAAGTCGTTGAGCGAGGATCCGTGACGCAGGCGCACCACGGTCGAGCCGTTCCCACGGGGAACCTGCACGCCACCCAGCGAGGGGGCCTGCATCTGCTCGAACTCCTGGCGCTTCGCCCGCTTCGACTTGCGCCCACGGACGGGGCGCCCTCCGGCACGACCGAACGCACCCTGCGTGCTGCCACGACCGGCACCACCACGACCGCCACCACCGGGGCGACCGGCGAAGCCGCCGCCACCACCGGGAGCGCCACCGCCGCCGGGGCCGCCACCGGCGCCGCCGGGACGACCGGCGAAGCCGCCGCGACCGCCACCTGCACCGCCGCCACCGCCCGGACGACCGCCGGGAGCAGGACGGTCACCGGGGCGACCGATCGAGGTACGACCCGGCATCATGCCCGGGTTGGGGCGAGGTGCACCAGGACGCGGGGCGGGACGAGGACCACCGGGACGGGGTCCGCCGGAACGCTCCGTGCTGCCTGCTGCGGGGTTCGCGTTGGCCGCGGGGTCCGCGGCGCGCTCCGGACGCGCACCGGGCCGGGGCATGCCCTGGCTCGAGGCGAACGGGTTGTTGCCCGGGCGCGGGGAGCCGGAACGCGGCATGCCCTGGCTCGAGGCGAACGGGTTGTTGCCCGGGCGCGGGGCGCCAGGACGTGCGCCACCAGCGGACCCACCGGGGCGGGCTGCTGCGGGACGCGGGCCGGGCGCGGGGGCGTTGCCGCCACCGGCCGGCTTGGGCGATGCCGACGGCTTGCGCTCGGCGGCCGGCGCGGGCGCCGGTGCTGCGGGCTTCTTGGCCTCGGCAGCAGGCTCGACGAACGCAGGGCTCGCCGCGGCCTCCTTGGCGGGGGCCGGTGCGGGAGCCTTGGGTGCGGCGGGCGCCGGGGCTGCGGGGGCAGCCGGAGCCGGAGCAGCAGGCGCCGGGGCGGCCTCTGCTGCGGGCACGGGCTTGGGGGCCGCCGGACGTGCCGGCGCGGGCTTGGCGGGAGCGCTTGCGCTCTCCGTGCCACCGGCCGGGAAGGTGTCGCGCAGCTTGCGGACGACCGGCGGTTCGATGGTCGAGGATGCCGAGCGGACGAACTCACCGAGTTCCGTCAGCTTGGTCATGATGGTCTTGCTCTCCACCCCGAGCTCCTTAGCGAGCTCGTAGACGCGGACCTTTGCCACAACTCTCCTGTCTCGGCCCACCCGAAACAGGGAGGACCGTCTTTAGTGCTGGGTGCTCATCGCTGGGTACTCATCGGGTGCCCATCGGCTTCTAACCCGCTTCCTTGTCGACGATTCGTGCGGTGTTCGTGCGGTACTGGCGCGGTTCGGCCGTCGCGACGCGTGGTGCGTCGCCGACCGGGACCGCCGACTGACGATGACTGGCGATGACTGACGACGGGTCAGCCTTCCCTGTCGAGATGGGCTCGGGCTTCGGCGAGATCCACGGGCCCTGCGAGACGCAGGGCCCGGGGGAAGGCTCGTCGACGCTCGGCCAGCTCGAGGCAACGCCGAGCATCGTGGAGCCAGGCGCCGCGCCCCGGGAGCGACCGGCCGACGTCGACGAGGAGCCGAGGCTCCGGGACGTCGGGCTGGTCCACCACGAGGCGGAGAAGAACAGACCGCAGGTCACGTTCCCGGCAGCCGACGCACGTTCGAACGGGCGCGTGAGCGCCTGAAGGGTCGTGTGACGGTGTCCGGACCCGTGGCCCAGTCAAGGACAGTCTAGCGCGCCCGCTCACCTGGTGTTACCCGTTTCCGTCACCGGTGCCCGACTCCTCCCCGTCGTCCGAGGCCTCCGCGGCACGAGCGCTCGTCGCTCCGGCGTGGTCGACCTCGTCCGAACGGATGTCGATGCGCCAGCCGGTGAGCTTCGCGGCGAGCCGGGCATTCTGCCCTTCCTTGCCGATCGCGAGGGAGAGCTGGAAGTCCGGCACGACGACGCGGGCGGCGCGAGCCTCGGCGTCCACGACGGTGACTGACGTCACACGCGCGGGCGACAGCGCGCTGGCCACGAACGCGGCCGGGTCGTCGCTGAAGTCGACGATGTCGATCTTCTCGCCGTGGAGCTCGGCCATGACGGCGCGGACGCGTGCGCCCATGGGGCCGATGCAGGCGCCCTTGGCGTTGAGCCCCGCGACGCGCGAGCGGACCGCGACCTTGGACCGGTGGCCGGCCTCCCGGGCGATCGCCATGATCTCGACCGAGCCGTCCGCGACCTCCGGGACCTCGAGCTCGAAGAGCTTGCGCACGAGGTTGGGGTGGGTCCGGCTGAGCGTGATCTGGGGGCCCTTCATGCCGCGCGCCACGTCCAGGACGTAGGCACGCAGGCGCTCGCCGTGGACGTAGTCCTCGGTCGGCACCTGCTCGTGCGGCGGCAGGAGCGCCTCGGTGCCACCCACGTCCACGAGGACCATGCGCGGGTCGTTGCCCTGCTGGATGACGCCCGCCAGGACCTCACCCTCCTTGCCGCGGAACGTGCCGAGGATCTGGTCGTCCTCGGCGTCACGCAGGCGCTGCACGATCACCTGGCGGGCGGTCGCGGTCGCGATGCGACCGAAGTCCTTGGGCGTGTGGTCGAACTCGGGCCCGAACACCGGGGCCTTGTAGCGCCGGACCGGCTGGCCGTCCTCGTCGAGCTCTGGCTCCTCGTCCTCCTCGGCCGGGAGCTCCTCGCGCGCCCAGACCGTGACGTGGCCCGTGCGGCGCTCGAGCTCGACCCGTGCCCGCGCATAGGCGTCGGGGGTCCGGTGGTAGGCGGAGAGCAGCGCCTGCTCGATCGCCGCCACCAGGATGTCGAGGCTGATGTCCTTCTCGCGCTCCAGCAGGCGCAGCGCGCTCATGTCGATGTCCATCGATCAGACCTCCTCGTCGTGCGGGGCGTCGGCCCCGGGGTTCGCGTCAACAGCCATCTCCGGGCCGAGGTCCACCTCGAGGGCGCGCTTGAGCTCGACCTGGATCGCCCCACGGACCACGTCGGCGAGCGCGACGGACTCCACGGGGGCGTCGGTGAGCAGCAGGTTCCCGTCCTCGACGTCCGCAAGACGCCCCTCGACGGTCCCGCCGTCCTGCAGCGCGAGCCGCACGATGCGTCCGCGGGCGCGCTTGAAGTGGCGCAGCTCGGTCAGCGGGCGAGAGGTTCCGGGGGTCGAGATCTCGAGCGTGTAGGCGCCGGGGAAGGCGTTCGACGTGTCGAGCACGGTGTTGATGTCGCGCGAGACCTCGGCGACACGGTCCAGGCCGAGGTTGCCCAGGGCGTCCTCGGGGAGATCCAGCGTGATGCGGACGACCGAGCGGCTTCCGGCCAGGGTGACGGTCACGTCCTCCAGGTACAGGTCCGCGTCCTGTACGACCGGTTCCACGACCCGGCGGACCTTGTCCGCCCCGGCCTGCTTCGCCTTGTTCATCTCTCGGTCTCCCGTCGGCTCCCACTGCCCACCGGGCAAGGATTCGACCGGTGTGTTGTTGTACGGGATCAGCCTAACGACTCACCCACGCCGAACGTGACATCATCACCCTCGATGACTGCCGAACCTGCTCCGCACCCGCACCGTCCGCACCACCCGGACACCGCCTCAGCGTCCGCTTCGTCACGTTTTCCGCGGTGGAACGCCCCAGGGCGCCCTGTCGTGCGCCGTGGCGTGGTGGCGATCGTCACGTCGCTCGCGCTGCTCGCGGTCGCCGGATGCGGCCTGCGGCTCGAGACCCCGCCCCCGACCGAGCCCGTCCCGGACGCCCAGGAGACGCTCCGCCGCGTCGCCGTCGAGGGCGCGCTGCTCGTGGGCGACCTCGCCGACGCGGCGGCCGCGACGCCGTCGGGCCTGGACCAGACAGCCCTCGACGCCCTGGCGAGCACGAGCACCCAGGCCGACGAGCACGTGACACAGCTGGGGGGCGTCTACGACTCGGGCCTCCCCGAGCCCGACGCTGCCGCCGACGAGCCCACGACCGGCGCGACCGACCAGCCGACGGCTCCGGCGACCGCGACTCCCGCCGAGGTCGTCGAGGCGCTCGCGACGTCCGCCGTCGCGCTCCGTGGGGCGGCCGACGAGACCGAGGACGGGCCGTTCGCGCGCCTGGTCACGTCGATCGCGGCGTCCCAGGACGCCTCTGCGCGCCAGGTGGCCGCGACGACCGGCACTCCCCTGCCCGACTCGCTCCCCACCCCCACGGGGCTGCTCGTCCCCGAGGCCGCGCCGTCGGGCCTGAGCGCGACCGACCTGTCCACGATCGTCGAGGCCGAGGACGCCGCAGGGTACGCCTACGAGGTCCGTGCGGCGCTCGCCGACGGCGAGCTGCGCGACGCCGCGCTCGGACGCGCCCTGCTGCACCGCGCGCGGGCCGAGGCGTGGGCCCAGGCCGCAGGGACGGCGGGCGGGCCGCAGGACCCCCGCCGGGTCGCGTACACGATCCCGTCCGACGTCCCGACGCCGGAGCTCGCCGCGCAGCTCGAGACCTCGCTCGCGGAGTCGTACGCCGCGCTCACGGGCGAGGCCGGCGCCGGGTCGAGGCTCCCCCTCGTCGACCTGCTGATCGAGGCGAACCTCGCCGCGATCGGCTGGGGCGCCCCGGTGAGCGCCTTCCCGGGCCTGCCCGAGCAGGCGACGCAGACGCCCGCGGCCGGCTGACGGTCGCCAGCGCCAGGACGACGCACCACGCAGCACGAGACGGGCCGGGCCCGGGAGCGACGAACGCTCCCGGGC
>NZ_JACSQQ010000009.1:0-13057 GCF_014836555.1 Oerskovia rustica | reverse complement strand
CCCCCCCCCCCCCCCCCCCCCCGTCTCTGTCCGCCGCGCGCTACGCGAGCAGCTCGGCGACCTGGTCGGTCACGAGGTCGACCACGTCGGCGACGGGGACCTGCACGGCCTCGCCGCCCAGGCGCGGACGCACCTCGACGAGGCCGTCCGCGAGCCCGCGGCCCACGACCACGACGAGCGGGGCGCCCAGGAGCTCGGCGTCCTTGAACTTCACGCCGGGCGAGACCTTGGGGCGGTCGTCGTACAGGACCTCGACGCCGCGTGCCGAGAGCTCGGCCGTGAGCGACGCGGCGGCCTCGAAGACCGCCTGGTCCTTGCCCGTGGCCACGACCTGGACGTGCATCGGTGCGACGTGCGCGGGCCACGCGAGCCCCGCCTCGTCGTGGTTCGCCTCGGCCAGCGCGGCGAGCGCGCGGGTCACGCCGATCCCGTAGGAGCCCATGGTCACGACGACCTGCTTGCCGTTCTCGTCGAGGACCGTCAGGCCCAGGGCCTGCGCGTACTTGCGTCCCAGGGCGAAGATGTGGCCGATCTCGATACCGCGCGCGAGCTCGAGCGGGCCCGAGCCGTCGGGGGCGGGGTCGCCCGCACGGACCTCGGCGGCCTCGATCGTGCCGTCGGCGGTGAAGTCGCGGCCGGCGACCAGGTCGAACACGTGCCTGCCGTGCTGGTTCGCGCCCGTGATCCAGCGGGTGCCCTCGACGACGCGCGGGTCCAGGAGGTAGCGCACGGCCGAGTGCGACGACGCGGGCGTCCTGCCCTCGGCCGGCACGGTCACCTGGGGGCCCTGCGGGCCGAGCACCTCGGGGCCGATGTAGCCCTTGACGAGCTCGGGGTGCGCGGCGAAGTCGGCCTCGCCCGCGGGCTCGACCTCGGCGGGCTCGACCGACGCCTCGAGGCGCTTGAGGTCGACCTCGCGGTCGCCGGGCAGACCCACGACGAGCACCTCACGGCGGCCGTCGGGGTGCGTGAGCGCGAGGACCACGTTCTTGAGCGTGTCGGCCGCGGTCCACTCGCGGTCCGGGCGGGGGAAGCGCGCGTTGGCGAGCGCGACGAGCGAGTCGATCGTCGGGGTGTCGGGGGTGTCCTCGACGTGCGCCGCGGGCGCGGCGTCGAAGGGCAGGGCGTCCGGCGCGGGCGTGACGACGGCCTCGACGTTCGCCGCGTAGCCCCCGGGCGAGCGCACGAACGTGTCCTCGCCGATCGCGGTCGGGTTGAGGAACTCCTCGCTGCGCGAGCCGCCCATGGCCCCGGACGTCGCGGCCACGATCACGTACTCGAGGCCCAGGCGCGTGAAGATCCGCTGGTAGGCGGCGCGCTGGTTCTGGTACGAGGCCTCGAGCCCCTCCTCGGTCACGTCGAACGAGTACGCGTCCTTCATGATGAACTCGCGGCCACGGATCAGGCCCGCACGGGGGCGCGCCTCGTCGCGGTACTTCGTCTGGATCTGGAACAGCGTGAGCGGCAGCTCCTTGTACGACGAGTACATGTCCTTGACGAGGAGCGTGAACATCTCCTCGTGCGTGGGGGCCAGCAGGTAGTCGCCGTCCTTGCGGTCCGTGAGGCGGAACAGGTTCGCGCCGTACTCGTCCCACCGGCCCGTGGCCTCGTAGGGCTCGCGCGGCAGCAGCGCCGGGAAGTGGACCTCCTGGCCACCTGCGTCCTCCATCTCCTCGCGGACGATCGCCTCGACCTTGGCGAGCACGCGCAGGCCCAGCGGCAGCCAGGTGTAGATGCCGGGGGCGGCACGACGGATGTAGCCGGCGCGCACGAGGAGCTTGTGGCTCGCGACCTCGGCGTCGACCGGGTCCTCGCGCAGCGTCCGCAGGAACAGGGAGGTCATCTTGAGGGGCTTGACGGGGGGACCGACCACCCGGCTGGAGGCTGAAGACATGGGCCCGATCCTACCGTCGCGGGCGCCGCTCCCCCGCAGGGTTCGCTGCCTGCTCCTGCCCTCCGGTGCGCTCCGGCGCACGAGCGGGCACCATGGAACCGTGCCCGAGCTGCCCGAGGTCGAGGCGCTCGTCCGATTCCTCGACGAGCGTGCGACCGGTCACGTCGTCGTGGCGGCGGACCTTGCCTCGATCGTGGCTCTCAAGACGTTCTCACCCCCGCTGTCCGCGCTGGTGGGCGGCACGGTCACGGGGGCCGCGCGCCACGGCAAGTGGCTCGACCTGGCGGTCCGCCCGGGGGCCAGCGCGGGCAGCACGAGCAGCACGAGCGGCGTGCCCGACGGCGACCTGCACCTGGTCTTCCACCTCGCCCGGGCCGGGTGGTTGCGCTGGTCCGAGGACGCACCGACGACGCCCGTGCGGCCCACGTCGAGCCGTGGCGGCGTGCGGGCCGTGCTCGCGCTGCGGGTCCGGTTCGAGGACGGCTCGGGAATCGACCTCACCGAGGCCGGCACGCGCAAGCGGCTCGCGGTCCACCTGGTCCACGACCCCGACGAGGTGCCCGCGATCGCGACGCTGGGCGTCGAGCCGCTGGGGCCCGACTTCACGCGCGAACGTCTCGCCGAGCTGCTCGGCGCGCGCAACCAACAGCTCAAGGGGGTCCTGCGCGACCAGCGCCTGATCGCCGGGATCGGCAACGCCTACTCCGACGAGATCCTGCACGCGGCCCGGACCAGCCCGTTCCGCCTGACCCGCAGCCTCGACGCCGAGGACGTGGCCCACCTGCACGACGCGGTCAGGGACGTGCTCACCGAGGCCGTCGCGACGTCGTCGGGCAGGCCCGCGGCCGAGCTCAAGGACGCCAAACGCCGCGGGATGCGCGTCCACGGGCGCACGGGCGAGGCCTGCCCGGTGTGCGGGGACGTCGTGCGCGAGGTGTCGTTCGCCGACCGCAGCCTGCAGTACTGCGCCACGTGCCAGACCGGTGGCCAGGTCCTCGCGGACCGGCGCATGTCGAAGCTCCTGAAGTAGGTCTCAGAACAGGACGGTCGCGAACGTCCCGACCTGCTCGAACCCCACGCGACGGTACGTCGCGAGCGCGCGCTCGTTGTACGCGTTGACGTAGAGCGAGACGATCGGCGCGATCTCCCGGCGCGTGATCTCCACGACCGCGGCCATGCCGGACTCGGACAGGCGTCGCCCCCTGAACCGGGGGTCGACCCACACGCCCTGCACCTGCGCGACCTCGGGCGTGACCGCACCGAGCTCGGCCTTGAACACCACGACGCGCTCGGGTGCGAGACCGGCAAGGGGGTCGCCCACGAGAGGGGCACCCGTCCCGGGAGGCGGCGGGGCGGCCGCTGCTCCGCCGTCGACCCGCACGAACGAGCGCCCCGACGTGATGAGCCCGCGCACGCGGTCCGCGTAGGCGTTGCCGCCCGCGGCGACCGGCGAGTACCCGACCTCCTCGACGAACATGCGCACGCACGCCGGCAGGACCAGCGGCAGCTCGGCCGGTACCGACCGGCGGACCGCCGGGTCCGGCTCGACGTCCGGCGCCCGGTCGATCATGAGCGACGGCTGGTCGTCCCGGATGTCCCGGGCCGCGGGCCAGTGCTCGGACAGCCTGTCCCACAGCCCCAGCGCGGCGGAGCGCTCACCCACGATCGACGACGCCCGGCGCCCGAACCTGCGCGCGAGCGCGGCGAACGCGTCGAGCGCCTCTGCGCGGTCCGCGCCCTGCGACGGGACGACGGGCACCAGGTTGGCCCCTGCCCAGCAGATCGCCACGAGAGGCCCCTGCGCGGGGAAGCCCCACACCTGTCCGCCGCTGTGCGAGAGCCGGGTCGCCTCCACGATGCGCGAGGCCGCGAGCACCGACCCCACCGGGTCCAGCGCGCACACGCTCAGCGCCTCGGCGACGTCCCCGTCGCCCAGGACCCGGGCAGCCTGGGGCCGGGACCACGGCCCCGGAGGGTGCCAGCGCGCCATGGCCGTCGACTCAGCCGACGGTGACGACGGGCGGACCGGCCTGTGCGTCGTTCTCCGGCGTCATGGTCTCGGCGATACGCATCGCCTCCTCGATGAGCGTCTCGACGATCATCGACTCCGGCACGGTCTTGACGACCTCGCCCTTGACGAAGATCTGCCCCTTGCCGTTGCCCGACGCGACACCGAGGTCCGCCTCACGAGCCTCTCCCGGCCCGTTCACGACGCAGCCCATGACGGCGACGCGCAGCGGGACCTCCATGCCCTCGAGGCCCGCCGTGACCTTCTCCGCGAGCGTGTAGACGTCCACCTGGGCGCGACCGCACGAGGGGCACGAGACGATCTCCAGCTTGCGCGGGCGCAGGTTGAGCGACTGCAGGATCTGGATGCCGACCTTGACCTCCTCGACCGGCGGCGCGGACAGCGACACGCGGATGGTGTCGCCGATGCCCTTGCTCAGCAGCGCGCCGAATGCCGTGGCCGACTTGATGGTGCCCTGGAACGCCGGACCGGCCTCGGTCACGCCGAGGTGCAGGGGCCAGTCACCGCGCTCGGACAACAGCTCGTAGGCCCGCACCATGACGACCGGGTCGTTGTGCTTGACCGAGATCTTGAAGTCGTGGAAGCCGTGCTCCTCGAACAGCGACGCCTCCCAGACGGCCGACTCGACGAGCGCCTCCGGGGTGGCCTTGCCGTACTTCGCGAGCAGGCGAGGGTCGAGGGAGCCCGCGTTCACGCCGATGCGGATCGAGGTGCCCGCGTCCGCGGCGGCGCGGGCGATCTCCTTGACCTGGTCGTCGAACTTGCGGATGTTGCCCGGGTTCACGCGCACCGCGGCACAGCCCGCGTCGATCGCCGCGAACACGTACTTCGGCTGGAAGTGGATGTCCGCGATGACAGGGATCTGCGACTTCTTCGCGATCGCCGGCAGCGCGAGCGCGTCGTCCTGGCTGGGCACCGCGACGCGCACGATGTCGCAGCCGGACGCGGTCAGCTCGGCGATCTGCTGGAGGGTCGCGTTGATGTCCGTGGTCGGGGTCGTGGTCATCGACTGGACGCTCACGGGGGCGTCACCGCCGACGTCGACCTTGCCGACCTTGATCTTGCGGGTCTTGCGGCGTGGTGCGAGGACAGGCGGGGGTGCTGCTGGCATGCCAAGGCTGATGGGTACGCTCACGGACCTAGTATCCCCCGTCCGACCCCTCGCCCGCGCCCGACGCCGTTCCCCGCCCCGCTCCGCACACGACTCTTCGCGAGATCTTCACGGGACCGGAGGCGCAGGTCAGGTGAGGCGGATCGGGTTGGCGATGTCCGCGTAGATCAGCAGCACGCCCATGCCGAGCAGGACGACCCACATCGCCAGACCGAGCGGGACGAGCTTCGCGACGTCCGCGTGCGCGGGGCGCGGGCGGCCGCGGACCTTGGCGCCCTGCCGCTTGGCCCCCTCGTACAGCGCACCCGCGATGTGCCCGCCGTCGAGCGGCGGCAACGGGATGAGGTTGAACGCGAACAGAGCGATGTTGAGCGAGGCCAGGAGGCTCAGCATGATCGCCACCCGGTCGACCACGTCGACCTGGTCCGCCCCCACGACGTCCACCGCGATCCGCCCCACGCCCACCGGGCCCATCACCGAGGCCGGGTCCCGCTCCTCGCCGCCGAACGTGGACTGCACCACGTCGACCAGCTTGGCCGGCAGCTCGACGATGACCGCCGCCGTGCCCGAGACCTGCGCCCAGATGGCCTCCGGCACCGCGCTCAGCGGCTCCGAGACCCGTTCCTGGGTCGGCGCGATCCCGACGTAGCCCGCGGGCTTGAGCACCAGCTCGCCGTCGTCGTCGGTCACGTACTGCCCGTCGTCACCGACGACCGGACGGTCGACCTCGGTCGGGGTGATCTCGAGCGTGACCTGCTCACCCGCGCGCTCGACCACGACCGGGACCGTCTGGCCCGCGGCACCCGTGATCTTGCCGACCAGCGAGTCCCAGGACGTGACCGGCTCGCCGTCGAACGACACGACCGAGTCTCCGGGCTCGATCCCCGCCTCGGCGGCAGGGGTCGCAGGGTCGCTCGCCGTGCACTCGTAGTCCGCCGGGGCCGAGGCCGGTGCCACGCACGCGGGCACCGTCGCGACCGTCGTGGTCGCCTGCGGCGACCCGATACCGACCAGCACCACGGTCATGAGCACGAACGCGATCACGAGGTTCATGAACGGCCCGCCGAACATCACGACGACCTTCTTGGGCACCGAGAGGTTGTAGAACGCGCGCGGCTCCTGACCCGGCAGGATCTCCTCGGCGCTCATCTCCCGCGCGTCCTGCACCATGCGACCGAAGAAGCCGTTCGACTGCTTGGCGCCGGGAGCAGCGGGCGGGTACATGCCCACGAGGCGCACGTAGCCACCGAGCGGGATCGCCTTGAGCCCGTACTCGGTCTCCCCCTTGGTCCGTGACCAGAGGGTCGGGCCGAAGCCGACGAAGTAGTGGCTGACCCTGACACCGAACTTCTTCGCCGGGACCATGTGCCCGACCTCGTGCAGGGCGATCGACACGAGGATGCCGACCAGCACGACGAGGATGCCGATCACCGCGGCCATGAGTACTCCGTTCGGGGGTGCTGCGAGAAGACGAGGAAGACCAGTGCTGAGGGTCCGAACCTACCGCCGGTTCCTGCGGGCGGCCTGAGTCCCGTCAGGACCTGGACCGGTCCGTGGAGGCCCGGGGCTCCAGGGGCTCAGCGGCGGGCGAGGATCTCGTGAGCCCTGGCCCGGGCCCACCCCTCGGCGCCCGTCACGTCGTCCAACGTGACCGCGGCGCGCGAGGTTCCCGAGTGCTCGCCCAGGACCTGCTGCACGGTCTCGACGATGTCCAGGAACCCGATGCGACCCGCCAGGAAGGCCGCGACGCACTCCTCGTTGGCTGCGTTGTAGACCGCGGGGTGCGTCGCCGACGCCGACACCACCGCACGCGCGAGGCCCACGGCCGGGAAGAGCTCCTCGTCGAGCGGCTCGAACGTCCACGCGGTCGCACCCGACCAGTCGCAGCCCGCGGCCACCTCGCCCAACCGGTCCGGCCAGCTCAGCCCGAGGGCGATGGGCAGCCGCATGTCCGGCGGCGAGGCCTGGGCGATCGTCGAGCCGTCCACGAACTCGACCATCGAGTGCACCACCGACTGCGGGTGCACCACGACCGTGATGTCCTGCGTCGGCACGTCGAACAGCAGGTGCGCCTCGATCAGCTCGAGCCCCTTGTTCATGAGGGTCGCCGAGTTGATGGTCACGACCGGGCCCATGGCCCACGTCGGATGCGCCAGCGCCTGCTCCGGGGACACCGCCTTGACGTCGTCGCGCGCCCACCCGCGAAAGGGGCCGCCCGACGCCGTCAGCACCAGTCGGCGCACCTCCTCGGGACGTCCCGAACGCAGCGCCTGTGCGATCGCGGAGTGCTCGGAGTCGACCGGGACGATCTGGTCCGGACGCTGCTTCGCGTCCTGGACCAGCACGCCGCCCACGACGAGCGACTCCTTGTTGGCCAGCGCGAGCGTCGAGCCCGCGGCGAGCGCGGCGAGGGTGGGGCCCAGCCCCACCGAGCCCGTGATGCCGTTGAGCACGACGTCGGAGCCTGCCCCCGCAAGATCTGTCGCGGCGTCCGGACCGACGAGCACCTCGACCGGCCGCGCGCCCGCACGGGGAGCCTGCGCTGCCAGGGCGGCCTCGACGTCCGCGGCCCGCGCAGGGTCCGCGACGCCTACCCTCGCCACACCCAGCTCGATCGCCTGGCGCGCGAGCAGGTCCGCGTTCGCGCCACCTGCCGAGATCGCGTCCACGCGGAAGCGGTCGGGATGGCGGGAGATCACGTCGATCGCCTGGGTGCCGATGGAACCGGTCGACCCGAGAAGGGTCACGCTGCGCACACTCATGCGGACATCCTCCCAGGTACCGGGACCGTCCGAGACGAGCGACGCCGTCGGGCAGCCGTGGTACCCCGCGTCACTCGACGCCGAGCAGCACCTCGATGGCCCGGGCGAAGAACGCGTCCACGGGGCCCTCCGCGTAGCCGTCCTTGCCGCGACGACGCGCGAAGGTCGAGCTGCGGATCTCGGCGGCGGTGATGGGCTCCTGGCGGTCGAAGTACGCCACGAGGCGGTCGCACAGGTCGTCGACGTCGTCCATGTCGTAGCCCCACTCGCCACGCCCGGCCGGCGCGAAACGCTCACCGTCCGGACGCCCCAGGCGCCCGTACAGGCTGCGAGCCCGCTCGGCGAGCGCGTTCATCCACGCCTGCTGGCCGTTGACGGCGACGTACTCGGCACGCTGACGGGCGATAAACGCACCCTCCAGGCGGTCGAGGGCCGCGTCGACCTCATGGGTGTCGTACCCGCCGCGGACCAGGTCGAACATCGAGACCTGGATGTCCGTGCTCGTCAGACGCTCCGGCTTCCTGCCCTCGTAGACCTGTCGCGCGTGGTCGAAGAACTCGTCCACCTCTTCCGGGTCGTACCCGTTGCGCACCTTCGAGACGGTGCTGAACAACGCACTCACGCTTCCTCCTCAGCTGCCAGCTGCCCGCACGCACCATCGATGTCGCTGCCGCGTGTGTCACGAATAGTGGTCGGAATCCCGTGCCCACGCAAGCGAGCCACGAACTCGTCCTCCACCTCGCGCTCGCTCGCCGTCCAGATCGAGCCCGGGGTCGGGTTGAGCGGGATGGGGTTCACGTGCACCCAGCCCGAACCGCGAGCCGTGAGCTTCTCGCCGAGGAGGTCCGCACGCCAGGCGTGGTCGTTCATGTCCTTGATGAGCGCGTACTCGATGCTGACACGGCGCCCCGTGACCTCGAAGTAGTTGCGTGCCGCGTCGAGCGTCTCGTCGACCGACCACCGGGTGTTGATCGGGACGAGCTCGCTGCGCAGGTCGTCGTCGGGCGCGTGGAGCGAGAGCGCGAGCGTGACCGGGATGCCCTCGGCCGAGAGCTTGTTCATGGCCGGCACCAGGCCCACGGTCGAGACCGTGATGTTGCGGGCCGACATGCCCAGGCCCTCGGGGGCGGGCGCGATGAGCTGGCGGATGGTCCCCATGACGGCCTTGTAGTTGGCCATGGGCTCACCCATGCCCATGAAGACCAGGTTGTTCAGACGCGCGGGCCCGCCCGGGATGTCACCGTCCGCGAGCGACTTGGCGGCAGAGCGCACCTGCTCGACGATCTCCGCGGTCGACAGGTTGCGCGTCAGACCCAGCTGGCCGGTCGCGCAGAACGGGCAGGCCATGCCGCAGCCCGCCTGGCTCGAGACACACAGCGTCGACCGGTTCGGGTAGCGCATGAGCACCGACTCGACCTTGGCCGCGTCGAAGAGCTTCCAGAGCGTCTTGACGGTCGTCCCGCCGTCGGCCTGCATGACGCGTGCGGGCGTCAGCAGCGGCGGCATGAGGTTCTCGACGAGCAGGTTCCGCGTGGCCTGGGGGAGGTCGGTCATGTCCTCCGCGTCGTTCGTGAAGTGCGCGTAGTAGTGCGTCGCGAGCTGCTTGGCGCGGAACGGCTTCTCCCCCAGCTCGACGACCGCGGCCGTGCGCTCCTCCGGGGAGAGGTCGGCGAAGTGGCGCGGAGGCTTCCCGCGGCGGGGTGCCGACATGACGAGCGGCAGCGGCTTCGATTCGACGGACGGGCGAACAGACATGGAGGATCCAGAGGTTGGAGCGGGTGGAGCAGGTCAGCGCACCGCGTCGACGCACGACGCGGTGCACTCGAGCGAGCACGCCGGTGCGTCGGGCGACACATCGGCACGCGCGCGTGCGTCCGCGCCTGCGCTCGCCCTCACGGGACCGCCTCAGAGCGAGACGGAGAGCAGCAGGTACACGAACGGAGCGGTCAGGAGCATGGAGTCCAGGCGGTCGAGGACGCCGCCGTGCCCCGGCAGGAGCGACCCCATGTCCTTCAATTCTAGGTCGCGCTTGATCATCGACTCGGCCAGGTCTCCCACGGTCGCCGTGAGCGGCACCATGATGCCGAGCAGGACACCGATGACGGGGCTCACGCCGAGCCCATAGACGGCACCCAGGACGCCGATCGCCGTCGCCAGGACGAACGAGCCCGCCAGGCCCTCCCAGCTCTTCTTGGGACTGATCGACGGCGCCAGCGGATGACGCCCGAACAGGACCCCGGCCACGTACCCCCCGACGTCGTTCGAGACGGCCAGCAGGATGAACAGGAGGACCTGGATCCGACCGTTGTCCGGGTTCGCCAGCATCATCATCACGAACCCCGCCATGAACGGCAGGTACGCCGTCGCGAACGTTCCCGCGGCGGCGTCACGCACCGCTGCCGTCCCCGAGCCGTCGATGACCCGCCAGACCACGACGCCGGCCACCGTCAGGACGAACGAGACCATGAGGGCCTCGGGTCCCGAGTAGTAGGACGAGATCAGGATCCCCGCCGCGCCGACCAGGAGCGGCAGGAGCGGCAGGTGGATGTCACGACGGAGGAAGGCCTGCTTCAGCTCCCACAGCGCCGCCCCGACCGCAGCGGTCGCCAGCAGCACGAACGGCTCGGGGCGGAAGGCCAACGAGGCCCCCACCAGCACGAGGAGCCCGATCCCGACGGAGATCGCCTTGGGCAGGTCGCGCCCGGCCTTCGGCGTGCGCCGGGGCCTGGACGCGACCGCATCACTTGTCATCGGTGCGTACGGACTTCTGCATCAGACCTCGAGGAGCTCGCTCTCCTTGCCGGCGAGCAGCGCGTCGATCGTGTCGACGTGGCTCTTGGTGAGCGCCTCGAGCTCCTTCTCGGCGCGCGTGCCCTCGTCCTCCCCTGCCTCGCCGTCCTTCACGATACGGTCGAGCTGCTCCTTGGCACGGCGGCGCACGTTGCGCACCGAGACGCGGGCGTCCTCGGCCTTGCCCTTCGCGAGCTTCACGTAGTCGCGGCGGCGCTCCTCGGTCAGGACGGGGAGCACGACACGGATGATGTTGCCGTCGTTGCTGGGGTTCACCCCGAGGTCCGAGTCACGGATGGCCTTCTCGATCGCGCTCAGGGCGGTCTTGTCGAAGGGCGAGATCACGATCGTGCGGGCCTCGGGCGTGTTGAACGAGGCGAGCTGCTGCAGGGGCGTCGGAGCGCCGTAGTACTCGACCGTGATCTTGTTGAACATCGCGCCGCTCGCACGTCCCGTGCGAATGTTCGCGAAGTCCTCCTTGGCGACCTCGATCGCCTTGTCCATCTTCTCTTCGGCCTCGAGGAGGGTCTCGTCGATCACCAGTGCTCCTTCGTCGTGCGTTGCTGGGCTAGCCGTCCTGCGCCGCACGAGGCGGCGCACCCGGGGACGCGGTGCGGCCCGGGTCGTTCGTCGGTCGTCCGGTCAGTTCGTCGTGACCAGTGTCCCGATATTGTCCCCCAGCAGCGCGCGGGTCACGTTGCCCGGCTCGCCCATGCCGAAGACCCGCATGGTCACGTCGTTGTCGCGGCACAGGCTCAAGGCCGTGGCGTCCATGACGGCCAGGTCGTTGACGAGCGCGTCGGTGTACGTCAGGTGGTCGAGCTTGACGGCGTCCGGGTTCGTGCGCGGGTCCGCGGAGTAGACCCCGTCGACGCCGTTCTTGCCCATGAGGACCTCCTGGCAGTGCGTCTCGAGGGCACGCTGGACGGAGACGGTGTCGGTCGAGAAGTACGGCATGCCGGCGCCGGCGCCGAAGATCACGACACGGCCCTTCTCCAGGTGGCGGATGGCGCGCAACGGGATGTACGGCTCGGCGACCTGGCCCATGGTGATGGCGGTCTGCACGCGCGTGTCGACACCGGACTGCTCGAGGAAGTCCTGGAGCGCGAGGCAGTTCATGACCGTGCCCAGCATGCCCATGTAGTCGGCGCGGGCGCGGTCGAGGCCCCGCTGGGACAGCTCGGCGCCACGGAAGAAGTTGCCGCCGCCCACGACGATCGCGACCTGCACGCCCTGACGCACGGCCTCCGCGATCTCGCCCGCGACGCGCTGGACGACGTCCGGCGCCAGGCCGATCTGTCCGCCACCGAAGGTCTCACCGGAGAGCTTCAGCAGAACTCGTCGTGCCGGGGTCGTGGTCTCGATGTTGTCGCCCATGTGCAGCGCCACCTGTTCTTCGTCGTTCCGAGCTCCCGAGGTCTGCCCCAGGACGTTCCGGGGACGGTCCTACGAAGGTCCCCGGGGTGTTGCGTGGTGCGCCAGGACCTGGCCTGGTCCCGGTGCGCGGTGGCGCGGTCCGCGCGAGCGCGGACCGGGCCACCGGAGGAAGGCGTCAGGCGCCGACGCGGTACCGCACGAACTCGGTGACCGTGCCACCGGCCTCGGCGAGGACCTGACCGACGGTCTTCTTCGGGTCCTTGGCGAGCGGCTGGTCGAGCAGCACGACGTCCTTGAAGAAGCCGTTCAGGCGGCCCTCGATGATCTTCGGCAGCGCGGCCTCGGGCTTGCCCTCGTTGCGCGAGGTCTCCTCGGCGATGCGGCGCTCGCTCGCGACGACGTCCTCCGGGACGTCCTCACGGGTCAGGTACGTCGGGGACATCGCGGCGACGTGCTGCGCGATCTCCTTGGCGACGGTCTCACCGGCGACGTCCGTGGCGACGACGACGCCGATCGACGGCGGCAGGTCCTTGGCGGTGCGGTGCAGGTACGCGGTGACGCGCTCACCGGCGACACGCGTGGTGCGGCGCAGGACGATCTTCTCGCCGAGCGACGCAGCGGTGTTGTCGATGACGAGCTGGACGGACTCACCGTCGGCGTCCGCAGCGAGCGCTGCGTCGACGTCGGCCGCACCCGAGGCCGCGACGGCCGTCAGGACGCGGGCCGCGAGGTTGAGGAAGTTCTCGTTCTTCGCGACGAAGTCGGTCTCGGAGTTGAGCTCGATGAGCGTGGCGACCTGGCCACCCTCGGTCTCGGAGACGTCGACGGCCACGAGGCCCTCGGAGGTCGAACGGCCCTCGCGCTTGGCGACGCCCTTCAGCCCCTTGACGCGGATGATCTCGAGCGCCTTCTCGGAGTCGCCGTCGGCCTCGTCGAGCGCCTTCTTGACGTCGAGCATGCCGGCGCCGGTGCGCTCGCGCAGCGCCTTGATGTCGGCTGCGGTGTAGTTCGCCATGGTGGTGTCCTTACCTGTCTGGGGTCCCGGGGCTCCCCGGGGAGAACGTGGAGCGGGCGGTGCGGCGGGTTGGGGCCCC
>NZ_JACSQQ010000008.1:138039-160143 GCF_014836555.1 Oerskovia rustica | reverse complement strand
CTCCCATCGCGCGGGCCCGCCACCGCAGGACGCGCCCCTGTCCGTCCGACGAGCCCTTGGACCGTCGGTCGAGGCGGGCGCGGCGCCGTCGGCCCGCACGCCCGGGCCCGCCGGCGCCGCTCACCTCGCGGTGGAGGGCCCGGTCCTACCGAGCGTCTGGTTTTCACCCGCAGTGCCGGGGCATACTGGGCAATCAGCCCACATCCACCGACGGAAGGTCGCTCGTGCCGCCGGAGTCCCCGATGCCCGACCACCTTCCCCAGACCCGCGCCGCGCGCCGTCTCGCCGAGCAGGCTGCCGCCTCGCCGTCCCGGGCGCAGCGTCGTCGGCGGCGCGCCGAGGCCGTCCGGCACGCGCGCTCGACCACCGACAGGGCGCGCGGACCTCGTGCTCTGCCGCAGGTGGCGGTCGTGACCCTCGGCCTGGTGGGCGGGCTGCTCGTGGTCCCGGCGACGCAGGAGCTCGGTGGCGAGGGACCTGGCCTCGAACCGATCGGTGCCCGCTGGGACACCGCGCTCGGACGGGGGGACGACCGCGCCAGCCGCAGCGCGGACGAGCGCAAGCCGCTGCTCGCCGAGGCGGGCAGCAGCGGAACCGCCGGGAACGGCACGCAGCAGCCCGGGGGTGCCGCCGCCGAGCAGCCCACCGACGAGGACCCCACGCCGGAGCCTCCCGTCGACGAGGCCCCGGCGCCCGCCTCGGAGGCCCCCGCCGCGCCGCCCCAGCAGGGCGCGACCGGGCCCGAGGTCCAACAGGTCCAGGAGCGCCTCCAGGTGCACGGGGCCACGGTCTCGGCCGACGGTGTGTTCGGGCCCGGGACCGACCGCGCGCTGCGCACGTTCCAGGACGCGAACGGTCTCGAGCCCGACGGCGTCGCCGGCCCCGAGACCCGGGCCGCGCTGCTCGCCGAACCGACCACGACGCCGGGTGCCACCGGGAGCGCGGGGGGAGCGACGTCGTCGGGCGGGGAAGACGCCGCGAGCACCGGCGACACGGCCGCCGCCCTCACGCTCGTCAACGCGCACCGCGCCGCCGCGGGCTGCCCCGCGCTGCGCGCCGACGAGCAGCTCGGGCGCGCCGCGACCCTGCATGCGCAGGACATGGTCGCGCAGGGGTACTTCAGCCACACGAGCCTCGACGGGCGGACGTTCGGCGACCGCGTCATTGCCCAGGGCTACGCACGGCCCGGCGGCGAGAACATCGCCGCCGGGCAGAAGAGCGCCCAGGCCGTGGTCGACGCGTGGATGGCGTCGGAGGGGCACCGTGCGAACATCCTCGACTGCGACTTCACGACCATGGGGCTGGGGCGCGCGGGCGACACCTGGGTGCAGGTGTTCGGGTACTGAGCGCGTCCGGAGTGCCCGAGTCGTCCCTTTGGCGGGCGAGCCGGTGCCGCGCGCGACATACTCAGGTGTGAACCCGTCCCAGGAACAAGCGCCCGAGCCCGCCGCCCAGCAACGCCTCGACCACGCGCCGCTCCGCTCGGCCGTGATCGTCAACCCGAACCGCGTCGAAGGGCTCGACGAGCTCCGCCGCACCATCGAGACCCAGCTCGCCGACGCCGGATGGCCCGCCCCCGCCTGGCTCGAGACGACCGCCGAGGACCCCGGCACCGGACAGGCCCGCCAGGCAGTCGAGGACGGCGCCGAGGTCGTGTTCGTGAGCGGCGGCGACGGCACGGTGCGAGCCTGCATCGAGGGCCTCGTCGGGACCGACGCCGCCCTCGCGGTCCTCCCCGGCGGCACGGGCAACCTCCTCGCGGGCAACCTCGGCATCCCGCCCCGGCCCGAGGACGGCATCCGCCTCGCGCTCGACCGTGGACGCCGCGCGCTCGACGTCGGCGAGGTCGACGGGCAGGCCTTCGCCGTCATGGCGGGCATGGGGCTCGACGCCGCGATGATGGAGGACGCGCCCACTGCGCTCAAGGCCAAGGCGGGCCCGATCGCGTACGTCGTCTCGGCGTTCAAGCACCTCGCGGACGACGAGATGAAGGTCGAGGTGCGGATCGACGACCGACCGGTGCTGCGCCGTCGGGCACGGACCGTGGTCGTCGGGAACGTCGGCAAGCTTCAGCGTGGCGTGCACCTGCTCCCCGACGCCGAGCCCGACAACGGGCAGATGGACGTCGCGATCATCGCGCCCCGCAACCTGGGCCACTGGGTCCAGCTCCTCGTCGGGGTCGTCGCCAAGCGCAAGCGCGTGCCCAACATGGAGGTGCTGCGCGGGTCGCGGATCTCCGTGATCTCCGACCGACCGCAGCCGCGCCAGCTCGACGGCGACGTGATCGAGCCGTCCAAGAAGCTCGAGGTCAGCGTCCGCGCCGGGGCGCTGTGGGTGTGCGTCTACCAGCCCGACACGTCGGAGGACATCGCAGAGGGAGCGCCGGCCGGAGGCTGATCCACCGCTGAGGCGTCTTCCTCAACCTCTCTGCGCAGCACCGTAGGACCTGACCCAGGAGATCCGTCGGCGGCACGAGCGGACGCGATCGACGAGCGCGTGAGCGGCGCCGCGAAGGAGTGACGTGAGGGAACCTCAGGGGGCTTTGGTGCGTGCTCAATGCAGCGGGCAGCGGGCAGCGGGCACCGTCGCCGAACAATGGGGGGACGTATGCAGGGGTCAGTTCGACGACGTGAGCAGGGGGCCCTGGTGGTGCTCGCCCTGGTGGCAGTCCTGGTGACTGGTTGTTCGGGAGAGGCTGAGGTGCGCAATCCCTTTGCCGCAGAGTTCGCCCAGGCTCGCAACGAGGTGACCACCGAGACCGGGCGGAAGATCCTCGAGGACGACGTCATCTCTGCGACGGAGTACCAGCAGGTCGAGGACGCCTCGGTCCAGTGCATGAGGGACCAGGGCCTCGTCGTCAAGGTCGAGGACGAGGGCGGGTTCACGACCGAGCTCGTGGGACTGACCGAGCACTCCCCGCAGGAGGAGCTCGACGCGATGAACGCGCAGATCGACGCGGTGCAGAGGGAATGTCGGGCGAAGTTCGACATGGGTCCCATCTCCCTCCTCTACTGGGAGCTGCGCCGAAACCCGGAGAACGTTGACTTCAACCAGGCCATCGCCGACTGCATGGTCCGCGGCGGGCACCGCGACGAGGGATACGACAAGGAGGCGTACTCGCAGGAGCTCGCCCGGTACGCCATCACGCTCAAGGCCGCGGACGACGGCACCGAGTACGAGGTCGAGGGCGACCTCTCCGGACAGGAGCTGCCACCTGAGATGGCGGCCTGTCAGCAGGATCCGCACGACTGACGCCTCGCCGTCCGCATCGGTGGCCGCTCGCACACCACGACACGAACACCACCAGCACCACCTGAGGAGCAGCAGTGGCCAGAGATCGACGTCCCGCCCGGACCGGAGGCGCCCGCCCGGCAGGGGCCCGCACAGGTGCGCTAGCGCTCGCGGCGGTCGTGCTGCTCGCGGGGGGGGTCACGGCAGGGATGGCGTTGGCGCCGCAGGCGGAGCCGCAGAGCGTGCGGAGCGCGACGCCGCCCGCGGCGGTCCCGGTCTCGCGGCAGGCCTTCGACGACTCGCGCCGGGTCAAGGTGACCCCGGTCGTCGCGGAGGAGGGGACGTTGTCCGTCGCGGACCAGGGCAAGGTCACGCGTTCGGTGTGCGCCCCGGGGGCGGTGATCGAGTCGGGGTCGAGCCCGGTCACGGTCGACGACCGCCCAGTTCTCGCGCTCGCGACGTCGATCCCGTTGTGGCGGGACCTGGCTCCCACGGCCAAGGGCGACGACGTGAAGGCGCTGCAGGTCGAGCTCGCTCGCCTCGGGCACACGGTCCGCGTGGACGGGACGTACGGCGATGCGACCAAGGTCGCCGTGACCAAGCTGTTCAAGGCGGCGGGTGTGCCAAAGCCGACCGGTGATCTGCCGGTTGCGTCGGTGCTGTGGCTGCCTGCGCCGTCGGTCACGATCGAGGCGTGCGAGGTGCCCGTGGGCGGCGCGACGTCCGCCGAGGCGTTCGCGACGACGGCCGGGACGTTGGTCTCGCTCGGCCTCGCGGACCCGCTCACGAACGTCACGCCCGGTGACCGGGTGGTGCGTCTGGGCGAGGCGAGCGCGCAGGTCGGGGAGGGGGGCGTCGTCACGGACCCGGCCTTCCTGGAGGCGGTGCGCGGCAGCGTGGAGTTTGCCGGCTGGCAGCGCGCGGAGGGGGCGGAGCCGCTGCCGCTCGAGTACGTCCTGGCGTCGCCGCTCGACGTGTCGGTCGTGCCGCCGGGGGCGCTGTTCGCGCTCGACGGCCCGGCGGGTTGCGTGCGTGCCGACGGCACGGCCCACCCCGTGACGGTCGTTGCGTCGAGCCTGGGGCAGACCCTCGTCACGTTCGACGGTCTCGACGCCGCCACGGCGCCGACCGAGGTCGAGCTCACCTCGCAGGACGTGGGGCAGTCGTGCCGGTAGCGGGCAGGGGCCTGGTCGGGGCAGGCCTGGGGCACGCGTTCCCCGGCACGGGCTTGCTGTTCACCGGGCTGGACCTGGAGATCACCCCTGGCGAGGTCGTCGCGCTCGTCGGCCCGTCGGGCAGCGGCAAGTCGACGCTGCTGAGCATCGTGGCTGGCTGGGAGCGCCCCACGCAGGGGCAGGTCGAGCGCGTCGGGGTCGCGACCACCGGGTGGGTCTTCCAGAACCCGCACGGCGTCGCGCGCCGCGCGGCCCTGGACCACGTGGTGCTGCCGCTGCTCGCGCGGGGACTGCGCCGCCGGGACGCCGAGGACCGGGCCGCGGAGATCATGGCGCGCTTCAACCTGACGCCGGTCGCCGACCGACCGTTCCGGGCGCTGTCGGGCGGTGAGGCCCAGCGCCTGATGCTCGCGCGCGCCGTGGCCCTGGCCCCGGACCTGCTGCTCGTCGACGAGCCCACCGCGCAGCTCGACCTGCGTACGGCCGCGACCGTCAACGAGGTCCTGGCGGGCATCGCGCAGGACGACTCGATCGTCGTGGTCGCCACGCACGACCCGCACACGCGCGACGCCTGCACCCGCGTGATCGACCTCGCAGACTTCCAGCACGCGCAGGACGCGGCATGACCGCCACCGAGCAGGGCCCCGTGCCCGACGGTGCAGCGCGCCCCGGCCTCGCGGCGCCAACGGACGGCCCGGCCGGGCCCGGCACGGCACCACCCGGCGGACCGGTCACAGCCCCAGGCACCTCGCCCCCGCCCGACGACGGAGCGCACCCGCGCGCGGACGCGATCGGCGCCGTCGGGCCGGGGGACGCGCCCGTGCGGGCGCGCGCCATGCGGGCCGGGTCCGTGATCTCCGAGGCGTGGCGCAACATCGCGACCGGAACCACGCGCGCGGCCCTGCTCGCCGGGGTGCTGGTAGTCGTCGTCGGGGCGTTGGCCGTTGTCGACGTGCGCGCCGTCGTGGGCGTCGTCGAGGGCGCGCGCGAGTACCGCGACGCGGGCGCGAGCGTGCAGATCCTCGAGGCGGCCGGTCAGGTCGACGGAGCACGCTGCGAGGCCCTCGCCGCGGTCGACGGCATCAACGCGGCCGGTGCCCTGCGGATCGGCAGCCCGCTCCGGGCGCTCAACTTCCCGTCGAGCGAGCTCACCGGCCACGAAGCGACCCCCGGGCTGCTCTCCGCGCTCGACCGGGGCCAGGTCGCAGGCTCCGGCCTGTGGTTGTCCGCCGACCTGGCAGAGGCGCTCGGTGCCGCCCCGGGAGACAGCGTCGCGACCGATACCGGTGCTGCGCGCGTCGGCGCCGTCTACCCCTACCCCGACGACGGACGCGACCGTGTCCTGGGCTACGCAGCCGTCGCCCCCGTGCCCGCCACAGGGCTGTTCGACTCCTGCTGGGTCGAGATCTGGCCGGTCGACCCCGAGACCGCGACCCTCCTGCGGACAGCCCTCGTCGCCGACCCGTCCTCGGAGGCGCAACCCACCCAGAAGCAGCTCAACGGTCGGCTCGGCGCCACGTACGACGCGAGCGCCGAGTTCGCCGACCGTCCGACCAGGCCCGCTCCGGTCGCCGCGATCGTCCTGGGCCTCGCCCTGGGCTTCGTCGCGATCCGCCTGCGCCGCCTCGAGCTCGCCGCGGCCCTGCACGCCCGGGTCCCGCGCGCAGCCCTGACGTGGCAGGTGCTGCTCGAGACCGCGGCCTGGACCGGGGTCGCCGGGATCGTGGCCGTCCCCGCGCTGTGGTGGCTGGCCGCCGACGCCGGCCTTCCTGCCGACCATGTCAGCACCTGGGTCCTGGGGATGCGGACCGTCCTCGCGGGAGCCGGCGCGGTGCTCGTCGGGGCCACGGTCGGCGCTCTCTCGACCCGCGAGAAGCACCTGTTCAAGTACTTCAAGGAGAGGTGACGTCGGCCCGGACCCGCAGGGAGACGGGCCGATCGCGGGACGGTCGCGCCGCCGTCGGGCAGCGTGCGCTACGGTGACCGTCGCACGACCCGCTTCGACCAGCAGGACCCACAACTTCACACACCCACGGGAGCTCGCAGCAGCGAGCTGAGAGGGCGGCTCAGCGCCGCCGACCGTTCGAACCTGTTCGGATCATGCCGACGTAGGGAGAGAGAGCAATGAGCTCTGAGACCGCTGTGCCCGCGCACACCATCACGACCGGCCCCATCGCGGGGTCCGCCAAGGTCCACCACCAGGTCCCGGGGGCCGAGCACCTGCGCGTCCCCGAGCGTCGCGTGCACCTGAGCAACGGCGAGCACCTGGACCTGTACGACACCTCGGGCCCGTACACCGCGTCGGACGACCCCGCGGCGTTCGACCTCGCGGGCGGGCTGCCCGCGCTGCGGGCGTCGTGGCTGCGGCCCGACGCCGTCCCGACCGAGCACGGCACGGGCGGGGCCCGGACGCAGCTCGCCTGGGCGCGCGCGGGGGTCGTCACCGACGAGATGCGCTTCGTCGCGGCGCGCGAGGGCGTGGACGTCGAGCTCGTGCGGGACGAGGTGGCCCGGGGCCGTGCCGTGATCCCGGCCAACCGCAAGCACCCCGAGATCGAGCCCATGATCATCGGCAAGGCGTTCGGCGTGAAGATCAACGCGAACATCGGCAACTCGGCCGTGACCTCCTCGATCGAGGAGGAGGTCGAGAAGATGGTGTGGGCCGCCCGCTGGGGTGCGGACACCCTCATGGACCTCTCGACGGGCAAGGACATCCACGAGACCCGCGAGTGGGTGCTGCGCAACTCCCCGATCCCCGTGGGGACGGTGCCGCTGTACCAGGCGCTCGAGAAGGTCAAGGGCGACCCCGCGAGGCTCACGTGGGAGATCTACCGCGACACCGTGATCGAGCAGGCCGAGCAGGGCGTCGACTACATGACCGTGCACGCGGGTGTCCTGCTGCGCTACGTCCCGCTGACCGCACGCCGTGTCACGGGCATCGTGTCGCGCGGCGGCTCGATCATGGCGGCGTGGTGCCTCGCGCACCACCAGGAGTCGTTCCTGTACACGCACTTCGCGGAGCTGTGCGAGATCCTGCGCGACTACGACGTGACGTTCTCGCTGGGCGACGGCTTGCGCCCGGGGTCGATCGCGGACGCCAACGACGCGGCCCAGTTCGCCGAGCTGCGCACGCTGGGCGAGCTGACCAAGGTCGCCAAGTCCTACGGCGTGCAGGTCATGATCGAGGGCCCGGGGCACGTCCCCATGCACAAGATCGTCGAGAACGTGCGCCTCGAGGAGGAGCTGTGCGAGGAGGCGCCGTTCTACACGCTCGGCCCCCTCGCGACCGACATCGCGCCCGCCTACGACCACATCACGTCCGCGATCGGGGCCGCGATCATCGCCCAGGCCGGGACCGCGATGCTCTGCTACGTCACGCCCAAGGAGCACCTGGGCCTGCCCGACCGTGACGACGTCAAGACGGGTGTCATCACGTACAGGATCGCGGCGCACTCGGCCGACCTCGCCAAGGGGCACCCGCGCGCGCAGCTGCGGGACGACGCGCTGTCCCGTGCCCGGTTCGAGTTCCGCTGGCACGACCAGTTCGCGCTCTCGCTCGACCCCGACACCGCCCGCGCCTTCCACGACGAGACGCTGCCGGCCGAGCCCGCCAAGACCGCGCACTTCTGCTCGATGTGCGGGCCCAAGTTCTGCTCGATGCGGATCTCCGCGGACGTGCGGGAGTACGCCGAGAAGAACGGCCTGACGTCGGTCGAGGCGATCGAGGCCGGCATGGCGGAGAAGTCGAGCGAGTTCACGGACGCGGGCGGCCGGGTGTATCTCCCCGTGACGCCGAGGTAGACCCGTGTGCGCGAGGTAGACCTCCGGGAGGTCTACCTCGCGCACACGGGTCTACCTCGGCGTCGTCACCTGGTGCGACGGCGCCGCGATTCCCCGCTCGTACGCCCAGACCACTAGCTGGACGCGGTCGCGCATGCCGGTCTTGGTCATGATGCGGCTCAGGTGCGACTTCACGGTGCTCGCCTCGAGGTGGAGCGTCGCCGCGATCTCGGCGTTCGACTGCCCCCGGCACAGCAGCGCCAGGATGTCGTGCTCGCGCGAGGTGAGCAGGCCCGAGGCGACCTCGTCGGGGGCGGCGGGGGACCGCCGTCGGGCGAACTCGTCGATCACGCGCCGCGTGAGCGTCTGGTCGACGAGGCCCTCGCCCGACGCCACGCGTCGCACCGCGTCGACCAGGACGTCGGGCTCGGCGTCCTTCAGGAGGAACCCGCTCGCCCCGGCCTCCAGGGCGCCGAACACGTAGTCGTCGAGGTCGAACGTGCTCACCACGAGCACCGGGACCGGCTCGACGACGCCGGGACCCGCGAGCGCGCGCGTCGCCGTGATGCCGTCGCCGCCGGGCATGCGGACGTCCATGCACACGACGTCGGGGCGCTCGCGACGTGCGACGCGCACGGCGTCGGCCCCGTTGGAGGCCTCGCCCACGACCTCGAGGCCCTCGCTCTCGAGGATCACGGTGAAACCTGCGCGGACGACGGCCTGGTCGTCGACCAGCACCACTCGGGTCATGGGGCCTCCTGCCCGACGGCGGAGCCCGGTTCGTCCGTGGACGTCGCCGAGCGCTCGGGGATGGTGGCGGACACGGGGTCCACCGGTCGCGGGACCGTGAGCCGGACCCGCCAGCCGTCACCGGGGACGGGACCGGCGTCGAGCGTCCCGCCGACGAGGGTCGCTCGCTCGGTCATGCCGATGAGGCCGTGGCCGGGCGGGGTCGGGATAGCGGGCGAGCCGGGCGCCGGCACTGACGGCCCGGACGGCCCTGCCCTGCCCCCTGAGCCGATCGCCGCGACGGGCAGCCGGTTGGTGACCGTGACGACGAGCGCGGCCCGCTGGTGGTCGGTCACGACCTCGATCGCGCGCCCGGGCGCGTGCCGGCGGGCGTTGGTCAGCGCCTCCTGGAGCACGCGGTAGACCGTGAGCTGGACCGCGGGGGACAGGTCGAACGGCTCGCCGAGCCGCACGTCGCGCACCTCGGCACCGGCGCTGCGCGCGAGGTCGAGCAGCTCGCCCGCGTCGTCGAGCGTGGGCTGCGGTGCGGCCGGTGCCTCCTCGCCGGGCTCGCCGGGACCGGCCTGCGACGAGCTGCGCAGGATGCCGACGACCAGGCGCAGGTTGTCGAGCGTCTCGCGTCCCTGGGTGCGGATCCAGCGCATGGACTCCTTGGCGCGTTCGGGGTCGCGGTCGACCAGGCGCTCGGCCGCGGCCGCCTGGACGACGATCCCCGACAGGTGGTGGGCGGCGACGTCGTGCAGCTCGCGCGCCATGCGGCCCCGCTCCTCCAGGACGGCCTGCGCCGCGAGCATGTCGCGCTCGCGCTCGGCCTGGGCGACCCGCCCCTGGAGCTGGGCGAACAGCTCGCGGCGCGTGCCGACGTACGCACCCACGAGCGCCGAGGCCACGTACGTCAGGAGGGCCGAGGCGAGGCCGCCCCAGACCTGGACCGCGACCGGTGTGGGGCCCGCCGAGGTGATCGGCACCGGACCGCCGAGCACGAAGCCCAGCAGGACCTGCACGCCCGCGGCCGCCCCGGCCGCCCACAGGGCTGTGCGGCGCGGCGCGTACGCGCCGACCGAGTAGGCCGCGACGAGCGTCGCCGGGGCCTGGAACGAGACGAGGGCGGGAAGGACCGGTACGAGCGCGACCTGGCCCACGACGACCAGCGTGAGCGTGAGTAACGGTGCCCGGCGACGCAGCGTGAGCGCCATGGCCTGCGCGACGACGATCACGATCGCCGCGACCCGGCCACCGGTCGAGAACCGCAGGGAGTCGGGGGATCCCTCGAAGACCACGCCGAGGTCCGTCAGCGCGACGCGCTCGATCACCAGCAGGAAGCCGACCGTGAGGACCGCGACGACCCCGCCCAGCAGGGCGTCACGGCCCGTCGGGGTACGGATGCCGACGGCGGCGAGCCGGCGGTGCAGGGCGTCGAGCACGGGGGTTCCTCTCAGGTCCGGTCGGGCGGGCGGTGCGGGCGGCGCCGGCGGGCACTACGGTACGTGCCCGTGATGCCCGACGAGCGACGCGTCAGACGAGGTCGCGGCGACGGAACGTCACCGCGCCCGAACCGAGCGCGACCGCGACCCAGGCGGCCAGGCCCAGCACCGCGACCCCGACGCCCAGGGGGGCGAGGCCGCCCAGGACCGACGTCGCGCTCTGGCCGGTCGACGCGAGCGACCCCAGGCCCAGGGGCAGCCACGCCGCGGCGCTCGACGTGCCGCCCGAGAGCAGCACGACCGCGGCCTGGATCAACGGCTCGACCACCACGAGCCCCACGACGACCAGGATCGCCGCGACCTGCCCGCGGATCAGCGTCCCGATGCCCAGTCCGAGCCAGGCGAACAGCACGAGGACCAGCAGCCCGCGCCCCCACACTCCCAGGACGTCACCCGCGCCGACCATGAGCTGCGCCCCCGGTGTCGACGCCACGGCCGCGAGAAGGCCTAGGGCCGTGAGCACCGCGAGAGCTGCGCCGATCACGAGCGCGACGACCGCGGTCGCACCCGCCTTGCCCGCGAGGACGCGCAGGCGCGACGGGACGACCAGGGCCGTGGGGACGATGCCGCCCGTGCGGAAGTCCGTCGTGACCGCGAGGACGCCCAGCAGCAGCATGCAGATGACCGAGACCCCCGCGGAGCCCGAGCCCGCGGGGCCGTTGCCCAGCAGGTCCAGCATCGCCCGCTGCACGGGGGCGGCCCCCAGGTCCGTGAGGC
The DNA here is from genome assembly GCF_014836555.1 of Oerskovia rustica. Classification (GTDB taxonomy): domain Bacteria; phylum Actinomycetota; class Actinomycetes; order Actinomycetales; family Cellulomonadaceae; genus Oerskovia; species Oerskovia rustica. The sequence continues at coordinate 149,006 of NZ_JACSQQ010000008.1, read as the reverse complement.
TGCCCAGGTCCGGGGCGAGGTCGGCCGTCATCTCGGGCGAGGCCTGGAGACCGACGGTGGCGCCGCCGCCCATACCTTCGAGGCTCGACAGGACGCGCGGCAGGACGATCGTCAGGGCCTGGACCAGGACCATGCCCGCGAGGGCGACGACCCCCAGGGCCCAGGGCGTGCGGGTCGTGCGTAGCTTGAGCAGCTCGGCGCGGAACATCAGCGCACTCCTTCGGTCTCGGCGGTCAGGTTCAGGTAGAAGTCCTCCAGGGACTCGCCCCGGACGAGGTCCGTGAGCGGGCCGTCGGCGATGACCTGGCCCTGGCCGATCACGACCAGGTCGTCGGCCACCTGCGTGATCTCGGCCAGGACGTGGCTCGCGAGCAGCACCGCCCCGCCGCCGTCCGCGAACGAGCGCAGGACCTCGCGCATCCACCGCATGCCCGCGGGGTCCAGGCCGTTCGCGGGCTCGTCGAGCACCAGGACCTGCGGGTCGCCCAGGAGCGCCGCAGCCAGCCCGATGCGCTGGCGCATCCCGAGCGAGTACGTCCTGACCCGCCGGTCGGCGGCGCGGTCCATCCCGACCAGCGCGAGCACCTCGTCGACCCGCCGGCCCCCGATCCCGCCCGCGGTCGCGAGGACGCGCAGGTGGTCGCGGCCGCTGCGGCCCGGGTGCAGGCCGCCCGCGTCGAGCAGCGCGCCCACGGTCGAGGCAGGCTTCTCCAGCGCCGCGAACGGGCTGCCCTGGATCGTCGCGGTCCCGGCGCTCGCGGACGCGAGCCCCAGCAGGACGTCGAGCGTGGTCGTCTTGCCCGCGCCGTTCGGGCCGAGCAGCCCCACGACCCTCCCGGGCTCGACGGCGAAGCTCACGTCGCGGACGGCGTCGAACGTCCCGTAGGACTTGCGCAGGCCCACGATCTCGATGGCTGGCATCGGGGGATCCCTTCTCCTCCGGCCGCGCAGCCGGGGTGCCGCGCGCCGTGCCTCCAGCCTGTCTTCCGGGCCGTGGCGGGCGCTTCTGGCGGAGGGAGGAAGGTGGTTTGCGACTTCCGGTGGAGGGGGTGTCGGCTGGGTGCCGCCTCCGCCCACGAAGCGCCGAGGTAGAACCGGCTGCGCGAGGTAGAGCACGCCACGTTCTACCTCGGCGCCGCGCGTTCTACCTCGCGCTGGACGACAGGACCAACCACCCGACGGGGGAAAGTTACCACCCGGTCGGTTTGGTGGGAGGATGGCACCACGAGGCAAGGCCGCCGCAGTGGGACACGACCCACCGTCGACGGTCCGCGGCGCTAGGCTCGCGTGACCGGTTCACCGCGGCACGCACCGCAGGACCGGGCACGGACACACTCACGGGGGAGGGCACATGCCCAGCACGACGTCAGAGACCACGCAGCCGCGCCCGAGCGCAGGACCGACGGCGCAGCGCACGACGGCCCGGCGCGACACACCGGGCGCCGCCGGGACCGCGTCGCGCGGCTACGCCAAGGGGCGCGCCAAGCGCGACGAGATCCTCGAGGCGGCCACGGGCCTGTTCGGCGAGGTCGGCTACCACTCGGCGTCGCTCCGCGAGATCTCCTCGCGCGTCGGGATCTCCCACCCCGGTCTGCTGCACCACTTCCCGACCAAGGAGGTGCTCCTCCAGGCCGTCCTCGAGCACCGCGACGCCGTGGACTTCGCCCTGCTCGAGGCCGACTTCGCGCAGGGGCTCGACTACTTCGAGGCCCTCGTGCGCGTCGTCGAGCGCAACGCCTCCCGCCCCGGGATCGTCGAGCTCTTCTGCATCCTGTCGGCCGAGGCCACGGCCCCCGACCACCCCGCGCACGACTACTTCCAGCGGCGCTACGACGGGGTCCTCCTGCGCTGTCGTCAGGAGCTCGCCCAGCGCGCGGCCACGGGGCGCCTGCGCCCCGGGGTCGACGTCGCCTCGACCGCCCGGGCGGTCGTCGCCCTCATGGACGGGCTGCAGGTGCAGTTCCTGCTCGAGCGCAACGGGCCGCGCCCACCCGTGGACATGGCGGCCGGTCTGCGGTCCTACCTGTCGCTGATCCTGCCCGACGCGTCGGCCGGGTCCACCGAGCCCGTCGTGGAGCCCGCGGACGGTGGCGACGCCTCGCGCTGACCGCCCGACGACTCGACCGCGGCACGAGGGGCCCCCGGATCCAGCGATCCGGGGGCGCCCCCTCGTGGCGGCCGTGTCAGCGAGCGTTCGCCGCCGCGACGAGCTGGTCGAGCTGTGCCTCGTCGAACAGCATGCCGTCGAAGCTCGCGATGACGCGCAGCGGCATCCCGGCCGCCATGGCCATCATGCCGTCGTCGAGAGGCATCGCCCCTGAACCGCCGGCCTGGGCCATCGAGGCACGGATGATCTCGCCGGCGACGGGGTGCGCCAGGGCCTCGCCCAGCGTCGACCACGGGGTCAGGGGCGGGGTGACGTCCTCACCGACCACGTCGACCGTGACCGAGTCGCGCAGGTCGCGGGACGAGGCACCCACCGACACCACGAACTCGCCGCCCTCGACGACCCAGCGTCGCAGCACGGGGTGCCAGTACGACAGGTCGCGCGCGTCGAGCTCGAACGTGAGCGTGCGCGTCCCGCCCGGCGCGAGCGAGACCTTCCCGAACGCCTTGAGCTCACGCTCGGGGCGCTCGACCGTGGCCTGCGGGTCGCCCAGGTACACCTGGACGACCTCCGCCCCCGCGACGGCCCCCGTGTTGGTGACGGTCACGTCCACGGTGAGCGACGCCGTCGGGCCTTCGCCCGAGACCGTGACCGTCAGGTCCTCGTACCCGAAGGTCGTGTACGACAGGCCGTGGCCGAACGGGAAGGCGACGTCCATGCGCTTGGCGTCGTAGTAGCGGTACCCGACCAGGACGCCTTCTCCGTACCGGACGTGGCCGAGCTCGCCCGGGAAGTTCCCGTAGGACGCGTTGTCCTCGAGCCGGACCGGGACGGTCTCGGTGAGCCTGCCCGACGGGTTGCGCACGCCGAACAGCAGGTCCGCGATCGCGCCCCCGCCCGCCTGGCCGCCCAGCCAGCCCTCGAGGATCGCGGCGGCATGGTGCTGCCACGGTGCGATCGTGACGGCCGAGCCGTTCGCGAGGACCACGACGACCCGGTCGCAGACCTCCGCGACGGCCTCCAGGAGCTCGACCTGGTCGGCGGGAAGGTCCATGTGGTCGCGGTCGAAGCCCTCGGACTCGTGGCTCGCGGGCAGGCCCAGGAAGAGGACGACGGTCTCGGCGCCCCGTGCCAGCTCGACGGCCTCGGCGCGGAGGGCGTCGTCGGCCGCCGACGTCTCGGCCGTGATGCCGAAGCCCGCTGCGAACGGGACCTCGGTGCCGGTGATCGCGCGGATCTCCGTCAGGGCGTCGTCGAGGCGCGTCGGCTGGACCTGGCTCGACCCGGCGCCCTGGTAGCGCGGGGTGCGTGCGAACTCGCCGACGACGGCGAGCGACGCGGCGGCGGCCGGGTCGAGGGGGAGGACGGGCGTGCCGTCGACGGGCTCGTTGCGCAGGAGGACCGCACCCTCGGCGGCGGCCTCGCGGGCGAGGGCGTGGTGCTCGGCCACGTCGAAAGCGCCGGGCTCGGCGAGCGCGGGCAGGGCGCGGTTCAGGAGCGTGAGATGGCGGCGGACCGCCTGGTCGAGGATCGCCTCGTCGAGCTCGCCGGCGCGGACCGCGGCGACGACCTGCGCGTCGGTGCGGCCGCCCGTGGCGGGCATCTCGAGGTCGAGACCGGCGGCGAGCGCGGCGACGCGGTCCGAGACTGCTCCCCAGTCGGAGACCACGACGCCGTCGTAGCCCCACTCGTCACGCAGGACCTCGGTGAGCAGCCAGTGGTCCTGCGACGCGTACGTCCCGTTGATCTTGTTGTACGAGCACATGACGGTCCACGGCGAGGCCTTCTTCACCGCCCGCTCGAAGCCCGTCAGGTAGATCTCGCGCAGCGTGCGCTCGTCGACGTCGGCGGAGACGCGCATGCGGTCGGTCTCCTGGTTGTTGGCCGCGAAGTGCTTGAGCGAGGTGCCCACGCCCTGGCTCTGGATGCCCCGGATCAGCGCGGCGCCCAGGTCCCCCGAGACCACGGGGTCCTCGGAGAAGTACTCGAAGTTGCGGCCGCAGAGCGGGGAGCGCTTGATGTTGATGCCGGGGCCGAGGAGCACGGCGACGTCGTTGGCGCGGGTCTCGCGACCGAGCGCCTTCCCGACGCGGTCGAGCAGGTCGACGTTCCACGTGGAACCGAGAGCGGCGGCCGTGGGGAAGCACGTCGCGGGGACCGAGTTCGCGAGGCCCAGGTGGTCCGAGGCCCCGCTCTGCTTGCGCAGGCCGTGCGGGCCGTCGGTGACCATGACCGCAGGAACCTCGGCACCCGCGCGCTCGACGGGCTGCGTGTGCCAGAAGTCCAGCCCCGACGTCAGCGACGCCTTCTCCTCGAGCGTGAGCTCCTGGACGAGCCGCTCGACGTCGAGCGGGCCGGCGGTGCGCGCAGAGGTCTGGGGGGCGGTGGTCTCGAAGGTCACGGATGCACTTCCTCACGGGTTCGGCGGACAAGCCGCTCTGCTTGTCCGTCGAGGCTAGCGCAGAAACCTACCAAGCGGTAGGTGTCGGTGACCGTGGAGGACCCGCCCTCCGTACGGGACGCGATCAGTCGATCAGCGAGCCTTCCGTGAGTGCCGCGGTGCTCGCCACGCACAACCCGGTCCGGTCGCCCTGCGCCCAGGACGCCTCCGACGGCGACCACACGACCAGCTCGAGGCCGTCCGCAGGGGCGTCTCCCGACAGCACCGCGGGCGTGCACACCCGGGACACCCGGGCGTCCGTCACGTCCTGCCCCGGCCACGCCGCGTCCGCGGCGAAGTCGGTCCTCGCGACGACCTGGGCCTCGTGCGGTTCCGCGCACGGGACGACCTGGACCGTGGAGACCTCGCCGTCGTCGGGCAGCTCGGCCAGGCAGCTCCCCAGGACGAGCTGCCGCGCGTGCGCGGACCGTGGCTCGCTCACCTCGGCAGGCAGCGGCCGCGTCGCGGCGTCACCGACGAGCAGGGCGACCACGACGGCGATCGCCGTCAGCGTCACCGCGATCCCCAGGGCGATGCCCGCCCAGGCGAGGCCCGTGCCCCTCGTGCCGTCACGCCGGATGCGTGCGAGGGCCGCAGCCCCGACCCCCACGCCGACGGGGCCGAGCAGCAGCCCGGTCGGAAGGGCCGCGACGGCCAGCGGCTCGGTCCGCGGACGAGCGGGCTGCCAGCCGGGCGCGTAGTAGACGTCCTGGTCGTACCCGTGAGGGGAGGGCGGGGTGCTCACCAGGTCCCCACCATCGCGAAGATCCAGAGCACCACGAAGGCCGTGCCGACCGCGCCCACCGCGATGCCCGTGATCGCGAACCCCCTCCCGGTCGTCCCGTCGCGCCCGATCTGCTGCAGCGCCACGATGCCGAGGACCAGCCCGACGATCCCGGGCACCATGCAGAGGAGCAGGCCCGCGAGCGAGGTGATCATCGACGCGAGCGCCAGGCCGTTCTGCCGGGGCGGAGGAGCGAACGAGGCGTCCCACGAGGGCGTGGGCTGCCAGCCCGGCTGAGGGCCGTACCCGGGCGGGTAGCCGGGGCCGTAGCCAGCCGTCTGGCCGGGTCCGTACGCCCCCGGAGCGGTCCCGTAGACAGGGGTCCCGGGCGCGCCGTACGGGCCGGGGGCCGGGTGGCCGGGCGTCGAGGGCGCCGCCGCGGACCCCGTGGCGGGGGGCGCGTACGGGTCCGCCGGGGCGGGGGCGTCGTCCGCCCCGGTCGGAGGGCGGTAGGGCACGAGCGGGGGCTGGCGCGACGCTCCACCGGGCGAGTACGGAGGGGCCGGTGGAGAGAACGGATCCTGGTCCGGGGAGTCCGCGCCCTGCGGCGGAGGTGACGTCATGGGAGAACCGTAGCCATGACGTGCCACCCTCGCCGAGAGTCCCCACGGGGCATGGCGACCGGGACGCACCACGACTGTGGACGAATATTTTGTGAGGATTCCACCCCAAAGCCCCCGAGGGCCTTCGTGACGCCCGTCGTCGCGTCTATGATCGGTGGTGGTACCGGGCATCCGCGGTCCCTCGTGCGAGGGATTTGGAAGGAGTCGTGCTTTTTTCGCTCGGCTCTCCGGTGCCCTACCGAGCGCGGTCTGCACGGGCCGCGCACGACGCATCACCGAGCAGTGAGGACGTCATGACCCTGCCACAGGCCGCACAGGTTTCCGCCACCACGAACGATCGAGCGGCGGTGGTCCTCGCCGCAGGTCACGACGACGCCTCGCGCGAGCTCATCACGCGCCCGCTCGGCGACGCGACGGTCGTCCAGCTCGCGGTCGCGAACGTCCGCAAGATCATCGCGGACGACCACATCGTGGTCGTCGTGGCCCCCGGCGACACGACCGTCCGAGGTCTGCTGGGCGAAGGGCTCCGGTACGTCGAGCAGCGGGACCTGCCGGGGACGGGTGGCGCCGTGCTCGCGGCCCGCGCCGCGGTCGAGGAGCTCGGGACGACCCCGAGCGAGGTCCTCGTGGCCTACGCCGACACCCCGCTCCTGCGCTCCGAGTCCCTGCTGGGGCTCCTGACCCGCCACACGCTCAAGGGCGCGGACCTGTCGCTGCTCGCGGCCGTCGTGACCGAGGACCTGCCCACCTACGGGCGCATCGTCCGCCACGACGGCGAGATCACCGCGATCCTCGAGGAGGAGGACCGGCCTGCCGACGCGCACGCCGACGGGGAGCCCATCGAGGTCAACGTGGGCGCCTACGTCGCGCCCCCGAGCCTGCTGTTCACCGAGCTCGAGGTCATGCTCGCCGAGGGCGAGCACCGGCTCACCGAGCTCGCGCGCCGCGTCATCGGCAAGCACAAGAGCATCTCGTCGTACCGCATCTACGACACCGACGAGGTCCGGGGCATCAACACCGCCGAGGAGCTGCAGGAGGCCGCGGACATCCTCCTCAAGCGCCTGTTCATGCCCAAGAAGAACACCGACACGAAGATCGTGTTCGGCACGGGCGGCTGGCGCGCCATCATCGGCGAGGGCTACACGCTCGCCAACGTGCGTCGTCTGTGCCAGGCGATCGCGAACGAGACGGTCCGCAAGGGCATCGACGGCCTGGGCGTCGTCATCGGCGGAGACCGCCGGTTCCTGTCCCGCGAGTCCGCTGTCGCGGCCGCCGAGGTCTTCGCGGGCAACAACATCCCGGTCACCCTCCTGCCCGACGACGTCCCCACGCCGCTCGTGACCTTCGCCGCCCCGTACCTCGGCGCCGCGTACGGCATCATCGTCACGTCGAGCCACAACCCGCCCGAGTGGAACGGCATGAAGGTGTTCCGCCAGGACGGCTCGCTGCCCCTCGACGACGAGACCGACCGCTACCAGGACGAGGCCAACGCGCTCAGCGTCGACGACGTCATCACGCTCGACCTCGCGGTCGCCCGCAAGGCCGGTCTCGTCGTGGACAGGGTCCTCACCGAGCCCTACGTCGACGCGATCGAGAAGATCGTCGACGTCGACGCCGTCCGTGGCTCCGACCTGCGCGTGATCGTCGACCCCATGTACGGCACGAGCCAGCTCACGCTCGGCACGATCCTCAACGACATGCGCGTGCGCTCGGAGTTCATCCACGCGTCGCACAACCCGCTGTTCGGCGGCATCGCCCCTGCTCCGGACCTCCAACGCCTGTCCACCCTGATCTCGATGATCCAGCAGGGCGGTGGTCGCTACGACCTGGGCATGGCGACCGACGGCGACTCGGACCGCATCGGGATCGTCGACGAGACGGGCGAGTACATCTCGACCAACGACCTCCTGCTCCTCCTGTACTGGTACCTGCACGAGTTCCGCGGCGAGAAGGGCGGCGTCGTGCGCAACCTGGCCACGACGCACCTGCTGGACCGGCTCGCCGCGCACTTCGGCGAGGAGTCCCGCGAGGTCAAGGTCGGGTTCAAGCACGTCACGGCCGGCATGGAGGAGATCGGCGCCGTCCTCGGTGGCGAGTCCTCGGGCGGCCTCACGGTCCGCGGCTGGATCCTCGGCAAGGACGGCATCTTCGCGTGCGCCCTGGTCGTGGAGATGCTGGCCCGCACGGGCAAGAAGATCTCCGAGCTGCGCGAGATGATCTACGAGATCACTGGGCGCCTCTACACGCTCGAGGCCGGCGTGGACTCCACGCCGGAGATGCGGATCGCCGTGCCGCGCCGACTGGAGGCGGACCCCCTCACGCACATCGGCCCCTACCCGGTCGTGAGCATCTCCCACCTCGACGGCACCAAGATCGTCCTCGAGAACGACAACTGGGCGCTCCTGCGGTTCTCCGGGACCGAGCCCGTCCTGCGCATGTTCGTCGAGGCGGACTCGCCCGAGAAGGCCGCCGAGCTGCTCGACTGGCTCAAGGGCTTCGTCACCGCGGGCGTCTGAGCCCGAGCCCTCGCACCCCACCCACCCGCACCTCTCACCGACAGGAACCGACCCGACGATGCGCTACGGCCACTTCGACACCGCTCGTGACGAGTACGTCATCGAGCGCCCAGACGTCCCCGTCTCGTGGACGAACTACCTGGGCACCAAGGACTTCTGCACCGTGCTCTCGCACAACGGCGGCGGCTACTCGTACTACAAGTCGGCGCAGACCGGCCGCATCTCGCGGTTCCGCCAGAACGGTGTCCCCCTCGACCGCCCGGGGCACTACGTGTACCTGCGCGACGAGGCCGACGGCGACTTCTGGTCGGTGTCGTGGCAGCCCGTGGGCAAGCCGCTCGCGGCCGACGGTGACCCGATCGACCCTGCGGGCGGTGCCGGTCGCTGGACGACGCGCCACGGCCTGAGCTACTCGACGTTCGAGGCCCGGTACAAGGGCATCGACGCCCAGCAGACGATCTTCATCCCGCTGGACGACGACGTCGAGATCTGGGACGTGCGCCTGACGAACACGACCGACGAGGTCCGTGAGCTGACCGCCGGGTCGTACGTGGAGTTCTCCTTCCACACGATCACGATCGACAACCAGAACCTGCAGATGTCGCTCTACTCGACGGGGTCGTCCTACGAGGACGGCATCATCGAGTACGACGCCTACTACGAGCCGTGGACGTTCCACTACTTCGCGTCGAGCGAGACGCCGTCGTCGTACGACTCGCTGCGCGACAACTTCATCGGTGCGTACCGCTCGGAGGCCAACCCGATCGCGATCGAGCGCGGGCACGGCTCGAACGAGAGCGCGACGACGCAGAACCACTGCGGCTCGCTCCAGCACAAGATCACGCTGCAGCCGGGTGAGACCAAGCGCCTCGTCTACATGCTCGGCTACGGCTCGCGGGCCGAGGCCGGCCGTGCGATGCAGGCGAAGTACGCGGACGTCGCGACCGTCGACGCCGAGCGTGCACGCCTGGCCGCGTACTGGAAGGCCAAGCAGGACAAGCTCCGCATCCGCACGCCCCACGAGGGCATGAACACCATGATCAACTCGTGGACGCTGCTCCAGGCGGAGACCTGTGTCGTGTGGTCGCGCTTCGCGTCGTTCGTCGAGGTCGGCGGCCGCAGCGGCCTGGGCTTCCGCGACACGGCCCAGGACGTCATGAGCGTCATCCACACCAACCCGACCAAGACGCACCAGCGCATCGTCGAGCTCCTGCGGGCCCAGACGGAGGCCGGCTACGGCCTGCACCTGTTCGAGCCCAAGGCGTTCGACCCGGACGCGCCCAAGCTGCCCGACGTGCCGTCGCCGACGATCGTCCCGACGCCCGACCCCAAGGACCTCATCCACGGGCTCGAGGACACGTGCTCGGACGACCACCTGTGGCTCGTGCCGTCGGTCGTCGAGTTCGTCAAGGAGACCGGTCGCCTGGAGTTCCTCGACGAGGTGATCCCGTTCGCCGAGGGCACTCCCGCCACGGTGTACGAGCACCTCACGCGTGCGCTCGACTTCTCGAGCGAGCAGATCGGCCAGAACGGCGTGGCCCTGGGCCTGCGCGCGGACTGGAACGACTGCCTGAACCTGGGCGGGGGAGAGACCTCGCTGGTCACGTTCCTGCACGCGTGGGCCATCCAGGCGTTCCTCGAGGTCGCACGGCACCGTGCGGCCGCCGGGGACGAGAGCGCGGCCGCCGACGTCGCCAAGTACGAGGCCGAGCTCGAGCGCATCGCGAAGGTCGCCGACACCCAGCTCTGGGACGGCGCCTGGTGGATCCGTGGCTACACGCGCGACGGCGTGAAGATCGGCTCGAACGACAACGACGAGGGCAAGATCTTCCTCGAGCACCAGGCGTGGCCCGTCATCGCGGGCATCACGACGCAGGAGCGTGGCGAGGCGTCGATGGACTCGGTGCGCGAGCTCCTGGGCTCGGAGTACGGCAACCACCTGAACTGGCCGGCGTTCACCAAGATCGACGACACGGTCGGCTTCGTGACGCGCGTGTACCCGGGCATCAAGGAGAACGCGGCGATCTTCTCGCACCCGAACGCGTGGCCCATCATCGCCGAGGCCATGCTGGGCCGCGGCGACGAGGCCGTGCAGTTCTACGACGCGATCCTGCCGTACAACCAGAACGACAACATCGAGGTCCGCGGGGCCGAGCCCTACGCCTACGTGCAGTTCCTGTACGGCCGTGACCACGAGTGGTTCGGCAAGGCGCAGAACCCGTGGCTCACGGGTACGGCGGGCTGGATGTACACGGCCGCGACGAAGTACATCCTCGGTGTGCGCCTGGCCCTCGACGGCCTGGTCGTCGACCCGTCGATCCCCAAGGACTGGGACGGCTTCGAGGTGCGCCGTGAGTGGCGTGGCGCGGTCTACGAGATCGAGGTCCGCAACCCCGACCACGTGTCGAAGGGCGTGAGGTCCGTGACGCTCGACGGTGTCGAGCTCGACCCGACGCAGCCGATCCCGGTGCAGCCGGAGGGCTCCGAGGTCAAGGTCGTCGTGACGCTGGGCTAGCGCACCGCGGGTGCCGAGCACGAGGTCGGGGTCGTTCTGGGG
>NZ_JACSQQ010000008.1:76912-138029 GCF_014836555.1 Oerskovia rustica | reverse complement strand
GAACGACCCCGACCTCGTGCTCGGCACCTCAGGCCGTGGACGTCAGTCCGTGAGGTCCACGATCACCGGGACGTGGTCCGAGGCGCCCTTGCCCTTGCGCTCGTCACGGTCGATCTCGACGCCCGTCGCGCGGGCGCGCAGCGCGGGGGACAGGTAGGCGTAGTCGATCCGCATGCCCTGGTTCTTGGGGAAGCGCAGCTGTTGGTAGTCCCAGTACGTGTACTTGTGCTCCTCGGGGAAGAAGTCGCGGGTGACCTCGCTGTACCCGGCCGCCGCGAACGCCGAGAACGCCGCCCGCTCGGCCGGAGACGTGTGCGTGTGCCCGGCGAACACGGCCGGGTCCCAGACGTCTGTGTCGAGCGGTGCGACGTTCCAGTCCCCGACGAGCGCGACCTGCGCGGCGGGGTCCGCCTCGAGCCAGCCCGCGGCCTGGGTGCGCAGGTTGTGCAGCCACTCGAGCTTGTACGGGTAGTGCGGGTCGTCGAGCGCGCGACCGTGGGGCACGTACAGGCTCCACACGCGCACGCCGCCGCACGTCGCCCCGACGGCCCGGGCCTCCAGGTGCGGCTCGGCCCCGAAGTGGGGCTGCGTCGCGAAGCCCGTCTCGACGTCCTCGATGCCCACGCGGGAGGCGATCGCGACGCCGTTCCACTGGCTCAGGCCGAAGTGCGCGACCTCGTAGCCCGCGGCCTCGAAGACCTCGTGCGGGAACTGGGCGTCCTTGCACTTGGTCTCCTGCAGCGCGAGCACGTCGGTGCCCGATCGTTCGAGGAAGGCGACGGCCCGCTCGGCGCGGGCTCGGATCGAGTTGATGTTCCAGGTGGCGAGACGCATGGCGACAGGCTATCCGGGGCGTCCCACGCGCTGTGCCGGTGGATCGCCGGTGGATCGTCGGTGGATGGCGAGCCTGCCGCGCGGTGGTGCGTGACGCCGTCGGGCGTGCGGGTCACCCGACCGCCCCGTGCCCCCTAGGCTGAGGCCATGGCGACTGCACTGATCACCGGCGCCAGCGCCGGCCTGGGGCTCGAGTTCGCGTGGCAGCTGGCCACGGCCCGTCACGACCTGGTCCTCGTCGCGCGCGCCGAGGAACGCCTGGAGCGCGTCGCGGCGCAGATCCGTGCGGCCGCGGGCGTGCGGGTCCAGGTGCTCCCGGCGGACCTCTCCGTGCCCGACGACGTCGCGCGCGTCGCGGAACGCCTCGCCCTCGTGGAGCAGGACGAGGCGGGCCGCCGACCCGTGGGCCTGCTCGTCAACAACGCCGGATACGCGGTGCACCAGCGCTTCGTGGGCGGCGACGTCGACGCCGAGGTCACGGCGCTCGACGTCATGGTGCGCGCGGTCCTGGTCCTCTCGCACGCCGCGGCAGGGCAGATGACCGAGCGTGGCCGCGGCGCGATCCTCAACGTCGCGTCGGTCGCGGCGCTCACGGCGAGCGGCACGTACTCGGCGGCCAAGGCGTGGGTGCGCACGTTCACCGAGGGGCTCGCGGTCGAGCTGCGCGGGACGGGCGTCACGGCCACGGCCCTGTGCCCCGGGCTCACGCACACCGAGTTCCACGAGCGGGCCGGGATCGACTACACGCAGCTTCCCGAGGTCGCGTGGCTGAACGCCGACCGCGTCGTCGCGGCGGCCCTCGCGGACGTGCGCCGCGGCGTCGTGATCTCGACGCCCTCGCTGCGCTACCGGTTGGCCTCGGGGCTGCTGAAGGTCGCGCCACGCGCGGCCGTGCGGGCGTTCGAGGGTCGCTAGGGGAGTGCGGCGCCGGGGGAAGCGGGCGTGAGCCGGGAGTCGGTCGTCGGGCTGGTCCTGCTGGTCGTCCTGCTGGTGCTCGTGGTCGGTGCGGCGGTGCTGGCCAGGGTCGCGCGGCGTCGGAGCAGGGCCGCGCAGGACGCGCTGCTGCGCGACCTCGGCTGGGAGTCCGTGCCGTCCGACGAGTCGCTGCTCGACCGGTGGCGGGGTGCTCCGTTCGACGTCCAGGACCGCGGCCGGGTCGAGGACCTGCGGGGCGGGACGGTCGGCGGGTGGCCGCTCGTGACGTTCCGGTACGCGTGGCGCTCCGCTGCGACCATGGCCGGACGCGGGCGCCCGACGATGGTCGAGTGCCAGGTCGTGGCCCTCGAAGCCCGGGGTGAGGTCCCGACGGTCGAGGTCGTGCCCGTCGACTACCTGCAGCCCTCGGTCCAGCGGGTGGTGGGGCGCAGGGTCGTGTTCGACGACCCGGCGTTCGCCGCGACCTGGACGGTACGGGCGCCCGACGAGCTGGCGGCCCACGAGCTCCTGACGGCGTCCGCGCGGCAGGTGCTCCTGGCCCCCGCGTACGCCGGCACCCGGCTGCGGTTCGAGTCCGGGGCGGTCCTGTCGTGGACGGACGGCCCCGTGCCGGTCGAGGACGTGCGGGACCTCGCGCTCCTGCTCGCCGGCGTCCTCGATCACGTCGGGGCCCCCGAGCGTCCGGAGGACGAGGAGACACGGCCCGCACAGGCGCCGGACCGCTAGCCTTGACCCCATGACCGAGACCTCCACGCACCTGTCCCCGACGCCCCGCGAGCAGCTCCGCGACCTGATCGCCGAGCTCGCGATCGTGCACGGGAAGGTGACGCTGTCCTCCGGCAAGGAGGCCGACTACTACGTGGACCTGCGCCGCGTCACGCTCCACCACCGTGCGGCCCCGCTCATCGGGCACGTCCTGCTGGACCAGCTCGAGGAGGTCGGGCTGGGCACGGCCGAGGTCGACGCCGTGGGCGGCCTGACGCTGGGCGCCGACCCGATCGCGACCGCGCTCCTGCACGCCGCCGCCTCGCGCGGTCAGGACCTCGACGCGTTCGTGGTCCGCAAGGCGGCCAAGGCGCACGGCATGCAGCGCCAGATCGAGGGACCGGAGATCGCGGGGCGCCGGGTCGTCGTCGTCGAGGACACGACCACGACGGGCGGCTCGCCCATCACGGCGATCGAGGCCGCGCGGGCTGCGGGCGCCGAGGTCGTGGGGGTCGCGACGATCATGGACCGCGACACGGGGGCGCGCGAGAGGATCGAGGCGCTCGGCGTGCCGTACCACTCGATCTTCGGCCTGACCGACTTCGACCTGGCCTGATCGGCCTGGCGGCCCCGACCGCCTGACGGGCCCGACCGACCTGGCCGGCCCGGTCCGAGGAGGACGGGCCCCGGCCCCGACGAGCAGGGGGAGCGATGGACGGTTCGTGGTTCGTGGTCGGGATGGCGCTGCTCGCCGTCGTGGGGGTGCTCGTCGGCTGGTGGGGACACCGGGCGCGGATCGCGCTGCTCGAGCGCTGGGCGTCGGCGAACGGGTGGGAGCACCACGGCGCGGACCCTGCGCTCGCGCGCCGATGGCGGGGGTCTCCGTTCGACGAGGGGCGCTCGCGACGTGCGACCGAGGTCCTGACCGGCCCGTTCGAGGGGCGCTCGGCCCTGTCCTTCACGTACTCGTGGACCACGGGCTCGGGCAAGGAGTCGACGACCCACTCCGCGCACGTGGTCGCGCTGCTGCTCGACGCGTCGTTCCCGACGCTCCAGCTCACGCCCGAGGGGCTCGGTGCGAAGCTGGCCAAGGCGTTCGGGGGGCAGGACATCCAGCTCGAGTCGGACGCCTTCAACCGGGCGTGGCGGGTCGAGTCGAGCGACCTGCGGTTCGCGCACGACGTGCTGCACCCGCGCACCATGCACCGGTTGCTGGAGGCGGACTTCGAGCGCAGGTTCCTGCGGATCGAGGGCGACGCGATCCTCGCGTGGACGGGCGGGCGGACGGTGCCGGACAACCTCTTCCCGATGCTCTCGCGGCTCGCGGTGGTGGTCGACGCGGTCCCGGACTTCGTGTGGCTGGACCGCGGGGCGCTCCCGCCGCGTCGTGCGGAGCGGCCGCCGCGCGGGCCGGGCGGGGCCGGCGCGGGGTCGGCGGCCGACGCGCCGCCGTGGGGCACGCCGTCACCGTGAGCCGCACGGTCCGGCGAGGGTCCGCCCCGCTACGATGCACCTACCTTCCGCGCCGCCCGACGGCGTCTCGCGCCCGGTCCGTCAGGTCCGGCCGCGTGGTGCTCGGGCGGGCGGTCCGACCAGCTCAGCCCAAGGGGGCAGCATGACAGGCGGCACCATCGCCTTGATCGTCATCGGCATCGTCGTCCTGATCGTCCTGTTCTGGGCGGTCGCGCAGTACAACGGCTTCGTCCGGCTGCGGAACCTGGTGCAGGAGTCGTGGCGCCAGATCGACGTCGAGCTGCACCGGCGCCACGACCTCATCCCGAACCTCATGGAGACCGTGAAGGGGTACGCGGCGCACGAGCGCGGCGTGTTCGACGAGGTCGCGGCGGCTCGTGCGGCCGCGGCCGGTCCGGCGTCGGGTCCGGCGGACCAGGCGGCCAAGGAGAACCAGCTGACCCAGGCTCTGGGGCGGTTGTTCGCAGTCGCCGAGGCCTACCCGGTGCTGCGGGCGAGCGAGAACTTCGGTCGGCTCCAGGACGAGCTGACGAACACGGAGGACCGCATCGCGGCCGGTCGCCGGTTCTACAACGCGAACGTGCGCACGTTGAACACGAAGGTCGAGACCTTCCCGCCGAACGTGGTCGCGAGGATGTTCGGGTTCCAGCGGGCGGAGTACTTCGAGGTCGAGAACCCGGCTGTGCGCGCCGCGCCGCGCGTCGACTTTCACGGGAACGGGTCGATCGTCGACCGCTGAGACGTGAGCCGCCGACCGGGCGACGGGAGCGGGCGCGACGCGGCTGAGGGGGGGGGTGCCGGTGGGCGCTCCGCCCCTCAGCCGCGTCACCGGTGTCCCGGGCGATACGTGTGTGACTCCGCGCACAGCAGATAAGGTTTACCTTGCTTTGGTGAGGCAGCCCTTATATGGTCCACGGGGCGATGGTCGAGAGACCTGTCGCCATGCGTCGCCATCGCGGGCGACCCTGGACCTTCACAGGAGATCGAGTGCTCATCACGCAACGGGGAGGGCGCCGACGCGCCCTCGCGTCACTCCTGACCGGAGCGCTCGTCGCCGGTCTCACCTTCGTCGGGGTCGCTCCGGCGGGCGCCGCCGCGGACACCGTCACGGTGTCGGGCGGCAGCGCCACCTGGAACTTCACCGACGGCTGGACGGACTACGTCACCGGCCCGATCGCCAAGGGGACCGTCACGCCCGCACTGATCGACGGGAAGTCGGTCTACAAGCCGGCCTCCGGTTCGCTCGACACGGCAGGCGCGGGGACCGTGAGGTTCGCCGGGACGACGAAGTACTCGGGCCACGACGGCGCCCTCGACCTCACGATCTCGGACCTCACGCTCCGCCTCACCTCCGCGACGGCGGGCGTGCTCACGGCCGACTTCAGCGGCACGGTCAACGC
Source organism: Oerskovia rustica (assembly GCF_014836555.1). GTDB lineage: Bacteria > Actinomycetota > Actinomycetes > Actinomycetales > Cellulomonadaceae > Oerskovia > Oerskovia rustica. Next base: position 132,681 of record NZ_JACSQQ010000008.1, on the reverse strand, counting down.
GGGCGCCGGGAACGACGCGAAGGTCGCCGACGTCACCGTCACGCCGACGCGGACCGGCGACAAGCTCGCCCTCGTCGTGAACGGGACGGTCGCGAGCACCCTCGCGTCGGTCTCGAGCTACTTCAGCGCCTACACCGGCAAGCCCATGTCCACGCTCACGGCGACGCTCGACGCGCCGCTCCCGGTGGCCCCTGCCACGGCGACGACCACGACGCTCGCGGTCTCGCCCGCGGGCACCTCGGTCGAGGGCACGGCGCTCGCGCTCGGTGCGACGGTCGCGCCCGCCGCCGCGGGCACGGTCGAGTTCCGGGACGGCTCCTCGTCGCTCGGCACCGCCACGGTCTCCGCAGGTGTCGCTCGCCTGGACGTGCCCGCCCCCGCCGTCGGTGCGCACTCCTTGAGCGCGCACTTCACGCCGACGGACGCCGCGGCGTTCACTGCCTCGGCCTCTGCGTCGGTCACGCACACCGTGACGGCCAAGCAGGTCGACCCGCCGGCCCCGGCCGCAGACCCCAAGGTCACGGTCACCCCGACCAAGGACGTCGACCCCGCGGTCGAGAACACGTTCACGATCTCGGGCACCGGTTTCGTCGGCGCGGGTGCGAAGAACGGCGCATACGTGCTCCTTGGTGAGACCTCGGTCTGGAGCGGCGGCTCGGCCCTGCCCGGTGCGGGCTGGCTGAAGCAGGCGTTCGTCCCGAGCGCCCTCGTCAAGGACGGCGCGTTCACGACCACGATCACGGTCCCGGCAGGCACGCTCGACGCGTCGAAGTCCTATCAGGTGGCCACGTCGGCCGCGCACGGGCTGTCGGTCACCGACCGCTCGCTCGACACGTTCACCCCGATCACGTTCAAGGCGGAGGAGCCCACGACCCCGGTGTTCGCACCGAAGATCGACGTGTTCGCCGCCGACGGGAAGACGCCGCTCGGCACCACCGTGGTGCGTCCTGGTGACGAGATCGTCGTCAAGGGCGCCGGCTTCGACCCGGCTGCGAACGTCGGGGGTCGTGGGGTGCCGATCCCGGCGCACCTGCCGCAGGGCAGCTACGTGGTGTTCGGGTCGTTCGCGAAGGACTGGCAGCCCTCGACGGGGGCGCCGTCGTCGGCCCGCAAGGCGGGGCCCCAGGCCTGGGCCCTGGCCGAGTCGGTGCTGGACCAGGTCCCGCCGCAGTACCAGGCCGCGATCCGCAAGGACTGGGTGAACATCTCTGCTGACGGCTCGTTCACGGCGACGCTGAAGCTCACCACGCTCGACGCGATCGAGGGCGGGACGTTCGGCATCTACACGTACGCCGCGGGCGGTATGAAGAACGCCGCACAGGAGAAGTCCGTCGCGGTGAACTTCACCAACGCACCGGCCCCGGCGTTCGAGCCGAAGGTCGAGGTCTTCGCCGCTGACGGCACGACGCCGCTGAGGAGCACGTTGGTGCGCGCGGGGGACAAGGTCGTCGTGAAGGGCTCCGGGTTCGACCCGGCCGGAAACGTCGCCCCTGAGGGCAACCGTCCGCCGATCTCAGCGGGCAACCCCGCGGGGACGTACGTGGTCTTCGGGAAGTTCGCCGACGCGTGGAAGCCGTCCACGGGTGCACCGTCGTCGGCTCGCGTGGTCGGTGACCAGCGGTGGGCGCTGAGCCAGGCCGGGTTCGACGCGATCTCGCCTGCTCTCCAGGGTGCGGTGCGTGGTCAGTGGGTCACGGTCTCGCCCGAGGGCGAGTTCACGGCCGAGCTGACGGTCAAGCCTGGGCAGAAGTTGGGCGTGGACGTCGCGTGGCCGGAGTCCGGCTCCTTCGGTGTCTACACCTACGGGGCAGGCGGCGTGACGAACGCCGCTCAGGAGCTCTCCGTCCCGGTCAACTACACCGACGCAGCGGCGCCCGCAGGGCTGACCGTGACGCCGGGCCTGCCCCAGGTCGTCCCGGGTGGGAAGCAGACCCTGACGGTCGACGGCCTCGGCGCGGGGGACAGGGTCCGGGCGGTCGCGCTCGACGGTGCCGCCGCGACCTTCTCGTCCACCGGTGCCTCGATCACCGTCACGGTCCCCAGGGCGGCCTCCGCAGGGACGGCGACGGTCACGGTCCTGAGCGAGCTCGGTGCGCACGGCGAGGCGGTCTTCTCGATCGTGAAGCCCACCGTGACGGTCACGCCGAACGGCGACGTCGACCCGTCGGTCGCGAACACCTTCACGATCACAGGCACCGGCTTCGTGGGAGCCGGTGCCAAGAACGGCGCCTACGTCCTGCTGGGTGACGCGACGATCTGGAAGGGCGAAGGCCCCTTGGTCGCCGCTGGCTGGTTGCAGCTCGCGCACGTGGCCTCGATCGTCGACGGGAAGTTCACCACGACCGTCACGGTCCCGGCCGGTTCGTTCGACCCGACCACGGAGTACGTCGTCGCGACCTCCGCGGCGCACGGTCTCTCCGTGACCGACCGCACGCTCGACACGTTCTCCTCCATCACGGTCAAGCAGGCTGTTCCCGGGGCCGTCGAGACGACCACGACCCTGAGCGCGGCATCCGCCGAGGTCCCTCGTGGCGACGCCGCGGAGCTCTCGGCGATCGTCACCCCGACCAGCGCTGTCGGCACCGTCGAGTTCCTGCGTGGGGACTCCGTCGTGGCCAGGGTCCCCGTGGTCCAGGGCGCGGCACGTATCGGTGTGCCGACCTCGGGTCTCGGCCCGATCCAGTTCTCGGCGCGCTTCGTCCCGTCGGACGCGGCGGCATTCCTGCCGTCAGCGTCGCAGACCGTCACCGTGACCGCCGTCGAAGGGCCACCCGTCGACGGCAACCTCCCGGTGGGCAACCTCCAGTGGGGCGTCAAGGAGAGCTTCCGCAGCTACATCACGGGGAGCACCGCCAAGGGCGGAGCCGTGGCGTCCGCCGGCGCCTCCATCAAGGACGGGACCTTCGACTTCCGCCAGACCGGCGGTTCGTGGAAGGCAGGCTCGCTCCTCGGGACCGCCGAGTACGGCGGGACGGTCACCTTCTCGGGCCATGACGGGCTGCTCAACCTCACCCTGTCGAACCCGACCGTCGAGGTGTCGTCGGCGCTGCACGGCACCCTCGTCGTCGACGTGCGCTCCGCGAACCTCGACGGGACCACGTTCGAGGCCAAGCGCGTCCCGTTCGCCTCGCTCGCGCTGAACAACGGCGCGATCGAGCACGAGAGCGGCTCGGTCACCTACGTCAACGTCGCCACGACGCTGACCGAAGCGGGATCGACGGCCTTCAGCGGTTTCTACCCGGCGGGAACCCCGCTCGACCCGATCTTCTTCGTGATGGGTGCCCTCGGGTCCCAGGGCGGCGGCGACGGCGGCACCATCGGGACCCCCGACGACGGGACGGGAACGACCCCGGTCGACCCCGCCAAGGCCACCCTCTCGGTCTCCCAGGTCGCTCCCGGCGGCCAGGTCACGATCAGCGGTGTCGGCTTCGACGCGAACGAGACCGGCCTCAAGTCGGTCATCCGCTCGACCCCGCGGACGCTCGCGACGGGCATCACGGCCAACGCCGGCGGCGCCGCGTCGGCCACGGTCACGATCCCCAAGGACCTCGAGCCGGGCGAGCACACGCTGTCCCTCGAGGGGGCGAACCACACCGTCCGCGCGGCCATCACGGTCGTGGGGACCAGCACCTCGGGCGGTTCTGCCGCCCAGCAGTGCTACGCGCAGGGCGTCAACGGTGCGAGCCTGAGCTGGGGTGTGAGCGACTCGTTCCGTGCGTACATCGCGGGGCCGATCGCGAAGGGCTCGGTCTCGACCAGCGGCGTCAAGGACAACGGTTCGTCCTTCACGTGGAGCGGTGGCAAGGGCTCCTTCAACACCGACCTCGGCAAGGGACGCACGAGCTTCGCCGGCTCGGTGAAGTTCACGGGCCACGACGGCATCCTCGACCTGCAGATCTCCAACCCGCGGGTCCAGGTCGACGGCAGCACCGGCACCCTGGTCGTCGACGTCGTGAGCAGCGACATGCAGGGCAACAAGTCCACGAGCAAGGGCGTCGCGTTCGCGAGCCTGAACCTCTCGGGCAAGAAGTCGACCTCGGGCAGCACGATCACCTGGAAGGGCGCCCCCGCCACGCTGACCGCTGCGGGCGCCAAGGCGTTCGCGGGCTTCTACGAGCCAGGGACGGCACTCGCTCCTGTCACGTTCAGCTTCCCGGTCGGCGGTGACGTCGAGTGCGACGTCTACTCGGGCCTCGCGGACACCGGTGCCGACTCGGCGACGCTCACGGCCTTCGCCGTGATGCTGCTCCTGGGTGGCGCAGGCCTGCTCGCGGTGAGCAAGCGCCGTCGGGCGCGCGTCCACGCCTGACGACCCACCTGCACGACCCGGGCGGGGGGGGGGGGGGGGGGGGGGGGCCGGGACCTTTCGAGGTCCCGGCCCGCCCGCCGTCCTTCTGCTCCGTGGCCCCGCTAGGACGGCGACTCCGCGCTGACCGCGAGGAGCGGCTTGTAGCGGTTCTCGGGCCGACCGGCCGAGCCGTACCGCGGGTTGACCTCGGCCTGGCCGATCGCGACGAGGTGCTCGAGGTAGCGTCGGGCGCTGACCCGGGACATCCCTGTCGCCTCGGCCACGTCGACCGCCGAGGCGTCGACCGACCCGGTCCGGCACACCTCGACGAGAGCCCCGACGACGAGCTCCAGGCTGCGGTCGGACAGGCCCTTGGGCAGCTGGGGACCCTCGTTGCGGGCCTGTCGGACGAGCCGGTCGACCGTGGCCTGGTCGAGGGCGCCGTCGGTCGCCCGCACCTGTGCGCGGAACCGGACGACCTCGTCGAGCCGTCCCCGCAGCACGGCCGCCGTGAACGGCTTGACGAGGTAGTGCTGCACCCCGCCCGCCATGGCACGCCGCACGCTGTCGAGCTCCCGCGCCGCCGTCGTCGCGATGACGTCCACGGGGGGACCGGGCCGCCGGCGCAGCTGGTTCAGCACCGCGAACCCGCTCGTGTCGGGCAGGTAGATGTCGAGCAGGACGAGGTCGGGCTCGAGCACCGAGATCGCTCGCACCGCCTCCGCCCCCGTGCGAGCCTCCCCGACGACGACGAAGCGGGGGTGGCTCTCCACGAACCCGCGGTGCAGGCGGGAGATGAGGGGATCGTCCTCGACGATCAGGGTCCGCAGTCGGTCGTCTGTGGAAGTCATCGGTGCACCGTCCCGGTGAGTCGGTCGAGCGCGGCCCCCGAGAGGGCCGCGGAGGAGCGCACGGGCAGCGTCAGCGTGAGGCGCGCGCCGCCGAGCGGTGAGGTCGTGAAGCCGACGGTCCCGCCCCGTCGGGCGACGATCCGTCGCACGAGGGCGAGCCCGATGCCGCGCGCGGTTCCCGCGTCGGAACCTGGCGTCGGCTGGAGCAGAGGTGCGGGGGCGTCGTCGTGCCGGAGGGCGTCCCACCGGGGTGACGACGACGTGCCGGCACGCGGCACCCGGCGGACGGACCGGGGCGGCTGCGCTCCCGCGTGCTTGGTGCTGAAGCCGGGCCGGAAGACCGCGGCGCGCAACGCCGTCGGGACGCCCGGGCCGTCGTCGTCGACGAGGACGGCGACCTCCTCGTCGTCCTCCTGGACGAGGACCTGGACCGTCCCGCCGGGGCCCGCCGCGTCGATCGCGTTGTCGATCGCGTTGCCGAGGATCGTCAGGACGTCCTGCTGGAGGGCCGTCGCGTCGGGGGAGTCGGGGGCGTCGAGCACCGAGCAGGGGTCGACCTCGAGGTCGATCCCGCGCTCGCGCGCAGTGGTCGCCTTGGCCAGGAGCAGGGCCGCGACCTGCGGGCTGTGGACGCCCGGGGCGATCACGCTCGCCGTGAGGAGCCCGCCGTGCCCGGCGCGCTCGATGAAGGCGACGGCCTCGACGTGCTGCCCCAGCTCGAGGAGCCCCGAGACGACGTGCAGCTTGTTGGCGAACTCGTGCGACTGCGCGCGCAGCGCGTCGGTCAGGTCGCGGGCGCCGTCGAGGTCCTGCAGGAGGGCGTGCAGCTCGGTGTGGTCGCGCAGGACGAGCACCGCGCCCACTGCCCGCCCGTCGACCGTCGCCGGGTTGGCGCGGGCCAGGAGCACGCGTTCGCCCGCGAGGAGCAGCTCGCCGCTCGAGTGGTCGCCGGGCCGGTCGGCGAGCTCCAGGAGCTGGCCGTCGAGCACGTCGGTCGCGAGCGAGCCGACCGGTGCCTCGCCGGGCCCCAGCCCCAGGAGGCGGCGTGCCTCGTCGTTCACGAGGGCGACCCGTCCGGTGCGGTCCAGGGCCACGACGCCCTCGCTGATGCCGTGGAGCATCGCGTCACGCGTCTCGAGCAGGGACGCGATCTCCTCCGGCTCGAGCCGGTAGATCCTGCGGCGGACCAGCTGCGTGACCCACCAGGCGCACACGACCCCGCCCGCTGCAGCGGTGCCCAGCGCGAGGAGCAGACCGTCCAGGTCCTCGCGGAAGTCCGCGTGGAGCTGCGACTCGAGGATGCCGACCGACGCGGCCCCGATGACGGCCCGCCCCGACTCGTCGTAGATGGGTACCTTGACGCGCCACGACTCGCCCAGGGTGCCCGTCTGGGTCCCGATGTAGGTCCCCCCGGACAGGGGGACGGAGGGGTCGGTGGACACACGTTCCCCTATGCGTTCCGCCGTGGGGTGGGACATGCGGATGCCCTCGTCGTCGGTCACGACGACGTAGGTCACGTCGGAGGCCTCGCGGATGACCTCGGCGATGGGCTGGATGGTGGCTGACGGGTCGGCCGAGCCCAGCGCGTCCCTGATGGCAGGCAGCCCCGCGACGGACTGTGCGACCCCGGTCATCCGATCCAGGTACGCGTCACGAAGCTGCCGCTCCTGCAGGGTCCCGGCGACCACGCCGGCGGCCGAGACCACGGCGAGGACGATGACGACCTGCAGCAGGAGCAGCTGAACCCTGAGCGGCATTGCCCATCCCACCGGACCAGTGTGCCCCAGGCCACAGGGGCGGTCCGCCACCCGGACGCAGAACCGAGACGTACCCGTGACCTGGCGCCGGAAATTCACCTGACCACAACGACCACAACGTCCATTACGACCTCAGAGACCACGCACCACCTCTGCGCTCCTAGGCTCCGCTGCACACCAACGGCCCGGGACCACGACGTCGCGAGGCCTGCTCAAGGAGGAGAAATGGCATCCGTCGTCAGCCCGCGCAGCGGGCACAGCACCAGCCGGCCGGGGCGTCGCCGCCTGGTCGGCGCAGCAGCACTCACGAGCCTCGCCCTCGCCCTCAGCGCCTGCGCAGGACTCGCCTCGGGTGACGAGGCCCCGGCTGCCGAGGGCAGCGACAAGCCCGCCGCGGTCGGCCTGGCCTCGCTCGACATCATCGTCCCCGCAGACCCCGGCGGTGGCTGGGACCAGACGGGCCGCGCGCTCCAGAAGGAGCTGCAGGCCACCGGGCTGGCGAAGACCATCAACGTGACCAACGTGGGCGGTGCGGGCGGGACCGTCGGCCTGGCGTCTCTCGCGAACGTCACGGAGCCCAACACCCTCATGGTCACCGGGCTCGTCATGGTCGGTGCGGTCGAGACCAACAAGTCCCAGGCCCGCATCGAGGACACGACGCCGATCGCGCGCCTCACGGAGGAGCCGCTCGTCATCGTCGTGCCGGCCGAGTCCAAGTACACGACGCTCAAGGAGCTCGTGGACGACATCGTCGCCAACGGCAAGGACGTCACCGTCACCGGTGGGTCGGCAGGCGGCGCGGACCACATCCTCGCGGGGATGCTCCTCAAGCAGGCCGGTGTCCCGTCGGAGAAGCTCGTCGACACGCTCAACTACGTCGCGTACTCGGGCGGGGGCGAGTCCCTCGCCGCCCTCCTGGGCAACAAGGTCAGCGCCGGCATCTCCGGCGTGGGCGAGTACGTCGAGCAGGTCAACGCGGGCACGGTCCGCGCGCTCGCGGTCACGAGCCCCGAGAAGGTCGAGGCTCTCCCCGACGTCCCCACGCTCCACGACGCAGGCTACGGCTTCGACCTCACCAACTGGCGTGGCGTGCTCGCCCCCGCCGACATCACGGACGAGGAGCGCGCCGCGCTCGAGGCCGTCCTCACGGAGCTCCACGCGTCCGACGAGTGGCAGGCCACGCTCGAGGAGAAGGGCTGGGCGGACGCGTTCGTCACCGGCGCCGACTTCGACGACTACCTCCAGCAGAACATCGCCGACATCCAGGCGGTCCTGCAGGACATCGGTCTGGTCGTCTGACATGTCCCCGTCCTCTGTCGGCCCGCCCGGTGAATCCCCCGCACCGGGCGGGGCCTCCCCCCAGGTCGCCACGGGCCGCCGCGCCGACCCGCGCGGCCAGGACCCGGTGACCGAAGAGGTCCCGCTCACCGGCGGGACCGGGCCGTCGGGGGCCGCTGCGGCGCACACCACCGCGGCCCCCAGGCGGCGGATCGGCGAGTACGTCGTCGCCGGGGTCACCGTGGCGCTCGGCGTGTTCGTGATCGTCGACGCCGGGACCATCGTGGTCCCGGGGTCGGCGGGAACCATGGGCCCTCGCGCCTTCCCGTACCTCGTCGGCGGCCTGCTGCTGATCTCGGGCGTCCTCGTGCTGATCGGGCTCCTGCGCGGGAAGTTCGGCGAGGAGGACGACGGCGAGGACGTCGACCCGAACGTCAGGACCGACTGGAAGACGGTCGCGCTCCTCGGCGTCATCTTCGTGGCGCACGTCTACACGATCAACCTCGCCGGCTGGCCGGTGGCGGCGACGCTGCTCTTCGGCGGGTCGGCGATCGTGCTCGGCGCCCGCCCGTGGTGGCGCGCGATCGCGCTCGCCGTCGTCCTCGCGCTCGTCATCCAGCTCGTCTTCGGCGGACTGCTCGGCCTGTCGCTGCCCCCCGGCCCGTTCCTCGAAGGGGTGAGCTTGTTCCGTGGATAACCTCTCCGCACTGATGGAGGGCTTCGCGACGGTCGCGCAGCCCATGTACCTGCTCTACGCGCTGTTCGGCGTCTTCATCGGGACGGCGGTCGGAGTCCTGCCGGGCATCGGCCCCGCCATGACCATCGCGCTGCTCCTTCCCCTGACGTACTCGCTCGACGCGACGGCCGCGATCATCGTGTTCGCGGGCATCTATTACGGCGGCATGTACGGCGGGTCGACGACCTCGATCCTGCTGAACACCCCGGGCGAGTCCGCCTCGATCGTGACCGCGCTCGAGGGTCACAAGATGGCTCGGCTCGGACGCGGCGCCGCGGCGCTCGCCACGGCCGCGATCGGGTCGTTCGTCGCGGGCACCATCGCGACCGTGCTCCTGACGCTCGTCGCACCCGTCATGGCGAAGTGGGCGGTCCAGCTCGGCGAACCCGACTACTTCGCGCTCATGATCGTCGCCTTCATCACGGTGGGAGCGCTCCTCGGCAAGTCGGTCTCGCGCGGCATGGTCGCCCTGGCCCTCGGCCTGTTCCTGGGGCTCATGGGCACGGACACACTGACCGGGCAGCAGCGCTTCACGTTCGGCGTCCCGAACCTCGCCGACGGTCTCAGCGTCGTCATCGTCGCCGTGGGCCTGTTCGCGGTGGGCGAGGCGCTCTACGTCGCCTCTCGCCTGCGGCACGGACCGGTGCACGTCATCCCGGTCGAGAAGGGGTGGCGCTCCTGGATGAAGCCCGAGGACTGGCGCCGCTCGTGGAAGCCCTGGCTCCGCGGCACCGCGATCGGCTTCCCCGTCGGGACCATCCCGGCCGGTGGTGCCGACGTGGCGACGTTCCTGTCGTACGCGACCGAGCGCAAGCTCGCGGGCAAGCACAAGGACCAGTTCGGCAAGGGCGCCATCGAGGGCGTCGCAGGCCCGGAGTCGGCGAACAACGCCGCGGCCTCGGGCGTCCTCGTCCCGCTCCTGACCCTGGGGCTCCCCACGACGGCGACCGCCGCCATCATCATCGTCGCGTTCCAGTCGTACGGGATCCAGCCGGGTCCGATGCTCTTCCAGACGCAGTCGTCGCTCGTGTGGGCGCTCATCGCGAGCCTCTACGTCGGCAACCTCATGCTGATCGTCCTGAACCTGCCGCTCGTCGGCATGTGGGTCAAGGTCCTGCAGATCCCCCGGCACTACCTGTACGCGGGCATCCTGCTGTTCGGGGCGCTCGGGTCCTATGCGCTCAACTTCTCCCCGATCGACGTGCTCATCCTGCTCGTCATCGGTGTGGTCGGCTTCTTCATGCGGCGCTACGGCTACCCCGTGGCCCCCATGGTGGTCGGCATGATCCTCGGCCCCATGGCCGAGGACCGCCTGAGGCGCTCCCTGACCATCAGCCAGGGAGACCTCTCCTACCTCGTGACGAGCCCGTTCGCGGCCACCGCCTACGTCTCGATCCTGGTGATCGTGGGCCTCGGCCTGTGGCTCAAGAGCCGCGAGAAGCGTGCCAACGCCGAGCTGTCCCGGCTCGGCGAGGAGATTCGTGAAGAATCCCAGTCGCAGGAGGTGAACTGATGACCGTCGTCCTCGCCTACGCGCCCGGCGACCTCGGCACCGCCACCGCTCGTTCAGCGGGCCGGTCGGCCGCGCTGCTCGGGTCGAAGGTCGTGATCGTCAACGCGACCCGGGCGGACCGGCTCGTCGACCCCCGGTGGGCCGACGAGGCCGAGCTGGCCCACGTCATCGAGATACTCGACGAGGCGCAGGTCGGCCACGAGGTGCGCCACCTGAAGTCCGGCGCCCTGCCGGCCGACGTGGTCCTCGAGGTCGCGGAGGAGGTCGCCGCCGAGCTCATCGTCGTCGGCCTGCGTCGCCGGACCCCGGTGGGCAAGCTCGTGCTCGGCTCGACGCCTCAGCAGATCCTCCTCCGGGCGAACTGCCCGGTCCTGGCGGTCAAGGCCTGAGGCGTCCACGGACCGCCGCCCCAGTACCCCGAGCTGGTCGGGGGGCCGGGGCGGTGCGCTGTCCGGGGGAGGGGCGGCGGGGTCGCCCACGGGCGGCAGGACCACCGGTCGGCACGCCGTCCCTCGAGCAGGGCCGCCTGCCGGAGGACGGCTCAGATGCGGTCGACGAGGTCCGCGATCGAGTCGACGACCTTGCTGGGCCGGAACGGGAAGGTGTCGACCTCGTGGAGCTTGGTCGAGCCCGTCATGACGAGGTACGTGTAGAGCCCCGCCTCGATGCCCGCGACGACGTCGGTGTCCATGCGGTCGCCGATCATCGCGGTCGTCTCGGAGTGCGCGTCGATCCGGTTGAGCGCGGACCGGAACATCATGGGGTTGGGCTTGCCCACGAAGTAGGGCTCGCGCCCCGTCGCTGCCGTGATCATGGCCGCGACCGCGCCCGTGGCGGGCAGCGGCCCCTGCTGCGAGGGGCCGGTCGTGTCCGGGTTGGTGCAGATGAAGCGTGAGCCGCCCAGGATCAGGCGCACGGCCTTGGTGATGGCCTCGAACGAGTAGGTGCGCGTCTCGCCGAGGACCACGTAGTCGGGGTCGGACTCGGTGAGCGTGTAGCCGGCCTCGTAGAGGGCCGTCGTGAGGCCCGCCTCGCCGATCGCGTACGCGCTGCCGCCCGGGACCTGGTCGCTCAGGAACTGCGCCGTGGCCAGCGCGGACGTCCAGATCGACTCCTCGGGCACCTCGATGCCCGAGGTCGCGAGGCGCGCACGCAGGTCACGGGCCGTGAAGATCGAGTTGTTCGTGAGGATGAGGAACGGGCGCTCCTTGTCCCGCAGGGCCCGGATGAACTCCGGGGCGCCGGGGATGGCGTGGCCCTCGTGGACGAGCACGCCGTCCATGTCGGTGAGCCAGCTCTCGATCACGCGGGTCATCGGTGGTCCTCTCCTGGGGTGTGCTCGACGGTGCCCGTCGACGTCTCGGGCCCCGACGCCGGGGCGGTGCTCGGGTCTGCGGGGGCCGCAGCGGCCTCGCCGCTGGCCGCCGTGGCGGGCGTCGCAGAGGCGGTGGCGAGCTCGGAGACGGTCGCGGCGTCCACCAGGGCGCCCGTGCCCTCGGCCCTGACCCGCCGGGACTCCCGGCGGGCGCGCAGGACCTCGATCACGACGGGGATCACGGAGATCGCGACGATGAGCACGAGGATCGTCTCGATGTGGTCGTTGACGAACTGGACGTTGCCCAGCCAGTAGCCGAGGAGCGTCACGCCGACGCCCCAGACGAACGCGCCGATCAGGTTGTAGACCACGAACGTGCGGTAGCGCATGCCGCTCATGCCGGCGGCGACGGGGGCGAACGTCCGCAGGAAGGGGACGAACCGCGCGAGGATGACCGTGCGACCGCCGAAGCGCTCGAAGTAGTCGTGCGCCTGGTCGATGTACTTGGTCTTCAGGACGCGGGCGTCGGGCTTGAAGAGCCGCGGACCGATCTTGTTCCCGATCAGGTAGGCGAGCTGGTCCCCCAGGAACGCGGCGGCGAAGATCATGCCGCACACGAGCCAGATCGACAGGTTCAGCTCGTCCTGTGCGACCAGGAGGCCCGCGGTGAAGAGCAGCGAGTCACCGGGCAGGAACGGGAACAGCAGACCGGTCTCGATGAAGACCACGGCGATGATGCCGAACACCGCGTAGACGCCGAAGCGTTCGATGAACCCGCTGATCATGTTCCGCGCGTCGAGCCAGTCGGGCCCGAGGGCGACCACGTGGCTCCCGTCGACGGCAGAGAGCGCGGCCGTGGCGTCGGGCAGCGTGGACGTGAGCAGGTCGGTGAGCACGCACCCAGCGTAGTCGGCGCGCCGTCGCGCGGGCCCGGACCCACGTGGCGCGACCGTGAACATCGTGGGGGGATAGCCCGGCCCGGCCCGGCCCGGGTACCGAGCGGGGCCGGGGAGAATGGGGAGGTGACCGAGACCTCCGCGCACCGCACGCCGTCCGACGCACCGGGAGCGGACACCGCCGACACCCCCGCACACCGCGGCGAGGACGAGGTCGAGGTGGGCGTCGGCCCCTGGCCCGGCGGTAGGGCCGCGTGGCCGACCGACCCGCGCTACGACGTCGAGCTCCTGGAGCACGGCGACCGCCGCAACGTCGTGGACGCGTACCGCTATTGGACGGTCGAGGCCGTCGTCGCGGACATGGACGCGCGCAGGCCGCACGACCGGCGCCTGCACATCGCGATCGAGAACTGGGGCCACGACCTCAACATCGGCTCGGTCGTGCGCACCGCGAACGCGTTCAACGCGGCCGGGGTGCACATCGTGGGGCGTCGCCGCTGGAACCGTCGCGGCGCCATGGTCACGGACCGCTACCAGCACGTGAGCCACCACCCGCAGGTCGAGGACCTGCTGGCCTGGGCCGCGGACGCCCGCGGCGGCGCGGGCATCCCCGTCATCGGGATCGACAACGTGCCGGGCTCGATCCCCCTCGAGGGGTACGCGTTCCCGCCCGAGTGCGTGCTGCTGTTCGGCCAGGAGAGCGCGGGCCTGTCGGACGAGGCGCGGGCGGCGAGCCGCGACGTCCTGCACATCACGCAGCACGGCTCGACGCGGTCGATCAACGCGGGCGCCGCGGCGGCGATCGCGATGCACGCATGGGTCACGCAGCACCTCACGATCTCCTGACGGGTAGGCCCCGCAGCCTGCTCCGTGAGACGTCCCAACCCGTGGTGACGAGCGTCCACCTGAGGGACGGGCGACACCCCCGGTAGGGATCCATGACAAAATCATGGGGATAACAGGGCGCGCGGCAGTGTCGTCGGCACCCACCTCCTTCCGTCATTGGAGTTCTGCAGATGGCTATCGCAACCCCCGAGGTCTACGCCGAGATGATCGACCGCGCGAAGGCAGGCAAGTTCGCCTACCCCGCCGTCAACATCACGTCCTCGCAGACCGTGACCGCCGCCATTCAGGGCTTCGCCGAGGCCGAGTCCGACGGCATCATCCAGGTCTCCGTCGGTGGCGCCGAGTACGCGTCCGGCTCGACGATCAAGGACCGCGTGACCGGTTCGCTCGCCCTCGCGGCCTACGCGACCGAGGTCGCGAAGAAGTACGACGTCACCATCGCCCTGCACACGGACCACTGCGCCAAGCAGAACCTGGACTCCTGGGTCCGCCCGCTGCTCGCGATCGAGGCCGAGCAGGTCAAGAACGGTGGCCTGCCCACCTTCCAGTCGCACATGTGGGACGGCTCGTCCGTGCCGCTCGACGAGAACCTGATCATCGCCGAGGAGCTCCTCGAGCTCTCGGTCGCCGCGCGCACCATCCTCGAGATCGAGGTCGGCGTCGTCGGTGGCGAGGAGGACGGCCACACGGCCGAGATCAACGACAAGCTCTACACGACGGTCGAGGACGGTCTCGCGACGGTCAAGGCTCTCGGTGCGGGCGAGAAGGGCCGCTACCTGACGGCCCTCACGTTCGGCAACGTGCACGGCGTCTACAAGCCGGGTGCGGTCAAGCTGCGTCCGTCGATCCTCGCGGACATCCAGAAGGCCGTCGGCGACGCCATCGGCAAGGAGAACCCGTTCGACCTCGTCTTCCACGGTGGCTCGGGCTCGACGCTCGAGGAGATCACGGAGGCCGTGGACAACGGCGTCATCAAGATGAACATCGACACGGACACGCAGTACGCGTTCACGCGTCCGGTCGTCGACCACATGTTCCGCAACTACGACGGCGTCCTGAAGATCGACGGCGAGGTGGGCAACAAGAAGGCCTACGACCCGCGTGCCTGGGGCAAGCTCGCCGAGGCCGGCATGGCTCAGCGCATCGTCGAGGCGTCGCAGCAGCTGCGTTCCGCGGGCCAGAAGATCCGCTGAACCCGGTGAGCCGCACACCAGGGCGGTGACCCCGGCGGGACGTCCCGCCGTCTGAAGTGCCAGCAGGCCCCGGTCCGTCGGGATCGGGGCCTGCTGCGTGTCGTCCGGGGCGCGGGTGCCCGACGGCGGAGCGTGGGCCGGGCGGGCCGCGTCAGCGGTCGGTGCGCGGGAGGCGACGGCTCCCGTTGAGGTGCGTGACGCCGTCGGGCAGGTCGAAGCCGGGGTCCTCGTCGACGATGTCGAGCATGTCCCCGATGCGCGTGACCTCCAGCAGGAACCGCACCGTCGGCGGGGCGCGCAGCACCCGGACCCGGTGCGGGCCGCGGGTCGCGAGCCGCGCGAGGAAGGCGACGCCCGAGGAGTCCATGAAGGTCACGTGATGGGCGTCGATCTCGACGGGCAGGCCCGTGGCCTCGGCGTCGGCCGTCGCGTCCAGGAGGTCGGCGCCGAGATCGGCGTCGATCTCACCTGACAGGACGATCCGTGCCCGGGTCGCCCCGACGATGACGTGGACGCTCGCAGGATCGGCCTGGTCCGTGACGACGCCGCTCGCCCCGAGTTCGGGGTCCTCGGGCTCGCTACCAGCCGTGGTGTTACCGTCGCGCACGTTGCTCCTCCCAGCGTGGACCGGACCCGCACAGGTCTCGGAGATCACCAATCTACGGTTGAATGTCCACTCGGGACAGTAACGCGCTCACGGCAGTGTCGTTCGGAGGTGGAAATGGTCGGCTCGTCGAGCCTGGGTCTGGGCTCCTGGGGCCACGTTCCGCGTGTCGGTGGGACGTCGCTGCCGGACGGCGGGGCGGAGACTCTCGCCCGTGCCGTCCAGCGCGCGGGCGTCGCGGCGTTCCTCCTGGGACCGGCCTCCGCGGGCATGCCCGTGCTGTGGGTCAACGACGCGTTCAGCAGGCTCACGGGCTTCTCGACCGACGAGGTCGTCGGGCGTCGGCCGCAGTTCCTGTCGGACGTCCTCGCGGACCAGTCGGAGGCCGAGCACTTCCGGGCCGGCGTCCTCGAGGGGCGCGAGGTCAAGCGCACCGTGGAGCACGAGCGCCACGACGGGTCGATGATCTGGGTGCAGCTCACGCTCGCGCCCGTCGACGAGGCCGGTGGCGAGGTCGGGCACTGGGCGGGCTCGATGGTCGACGTCACCGAGCACGTCGACCGGTCGGCGGCCCAGCTCGCGTCGCTCGAGCTCGAACGGCGCAAGCGCGCGGGGCTCGCGATCATCACCGAGACCTCGGACCTGCTCAACGACCTGGACTACCCGCTCGCGCTGCGGGAGATCTGCGACGTCCTCGAGGGGGCGCTCGTGGAGTGGGCCGGCTTCTACATGAACGACGACGGGCTCCGGTTCGCCGAGGGCATCGACACCACGACCCCACCGAGCGGGCGAGGGCAGCGCCACGGCCGGTACATCGCGGACGGTGCGGGCATCGTCGAGGGGGCCATGGGGCAGACCGACGCGCTGGGCGACGCGACGGGGCCGGCCCTCCTGGTCCCGGGGACCGTGATCGACCTGCAGGACACCGTGCAGGACCTGCTCGACGGACGGATCGACGGTCCTGTCCGGCTCGACCTGTCGGCGGACTACCCGCAGTGGTCGGCGTCGGGCTGGCTGAGCCGGGACGTCCGGCAGCGCACCTCCTCGCTCGTGGGTGCGCCGCGCGAGGTGCTGCTCCACGCGATCGCGGGGCGCCGCCGCGTCCTGGGGGTGCTCGCGACGAGCGGGCTGCCCGCCTCGCCCGGCACGGTGTCGGACCCGGAGAGCGCCGACGCGGTCCTGCGCACGCTCGCGAGGCGGGCCGGTCTCGCGATCGACAACGTCCGTCTCTACGCCCGGGAGCACCGCCTCGCGGAGACCCTGCAGCGCGCGATGCTTCCCGAGCAGGCGGACGTGGCCGGGCTCGACGTGTGGACGTACTACGCGCCCAACTCCGAGCACGCCCAGGTCGGCGGCGACTGGTACGACGTCCTGCAGATCACGCCCGACGTGGTCGGGCTCGTCATCGGGGACGTCGTGGGGCACGACGTCGAGGCGGCCGCGGCCATGGGGCAGCTCAGGTCGGTCGTGCGGTCCTACGCGTACGAGCTCACGACGCCCGGGCCGGTCCTCGAGCGCGTGGACCAGCTCGTGGTCGGCATGCGCATCCCGCGGTCCGCGAGCCTCGTCTACGCGTCGCTCGTGCGGCACGACGAGCAGCCACCGTCCGAGGACGGCGTCGACGAGCACGGCACCGACGGGCCGGGCACGGACGAGACAAGCGCCGACGAGGGCGCCACCGGGGACGCGCAGCGCTGGACGATCGAGTACTCACGGGCCGGGCACCTGCCGCCTTTGCTCCTGCGCGGCGGTGAGGTGACCCAGCTGAACGAGGCGGGCGGCTCGCTCGTCGGGTTCGGGGTCGGGACGCGCGCGACGGGACGGGCGGACCTGCAGCCGGGGGACGTCCTGCTCTTCTACACCGACGGTCTCATCGAGCGCCGGGACCGGGCGCTGCGCGTGGGCCTCGACGCCCTGGTCGAGGCGACCCGGGCGATCACGGCGATCGACTCCGCGGGCATCGGCGAGGAGCTCCTGTCGCGCCTCGCCGACGCCCCCGAGGACGACGTCGCACTCGTCGTGGTCCGTGTCCCGGACCCCGTGACGGACCCGGTGACGTCGGCCCTGAGCCCTCGCAGCCGCCGCTGGCTCCTGCCGAGCGAGCCCGCGTCGATCGGTCGGGCGCGGCACGCGGTCCTGCGCACCTGCCAGGCGTGGGACCTCGGCGACAGCGCCAACGCCGAGCTGGTCGTGTCCGAGCTGGTCGCGAACGGTGTGCTGCACGGGTGGGGGCACCTTGCGCTGCGGCTCTTCGACACCGGGGACGGTCTGCGCGTCGAGGTCGAGGACTCGAACCCTGCGCCGCCCGTGTCGACCGACGGGCACGTGCATCGCATGGGCGGGTTCGGGATGCAGATCGTCGAGCGCCTCGCGGACTGGGGCTGGCGTCCGGCCGGCTCGGGCAAGCTCGTGTGGGCCAGGCTGCGGTCGGCCGCGGAACGCGCGGACCGAGGGGCGAGGTCCGAGGGCGCCTGAGGGCCCGTCAGGCGGTCGCGCTCACCGGCGGGTCGCAGCGGTGGTCCGCGTCGATGCGGAACAGGTCGAGGGCCCCGCACACCTCGAGCACGAACAGGTCCCGGTCGTCGCAGCCGCGCAGGACGGTCGCCCCGCCGCGCTTGCGGCCGGAGTCGGCGAGCGAGATGAGGAAGGCCGCGCCGGTCGAGTCCATGAAGGTCACACGGCACATGTCGATCACGAGGAGCTGGCGGCGCAGCCCGACGACGCGGGCCGCGATCTCCGGGAACTGGTCACGTTCCGCGAGATCGAGGTCCCCGGCGATGACGAGCGTGGTCGTCGCGGGGGACGTGGAGATCTCGATCATGCTCATGACTCTAGGGTGCGGGGCGCCTCGTTGCACATGCGCTCGTCAGGAGCCTGCGAGAATCGCTGGATGTCTCACGCACCCACGCACCGCAACCTCCTCGACGGGCCTGCGCCCGTCCGCCTCCCGGCCGAGCCGGACGTCGACGCGGCGATCGCCCGGGGCGACGACGCGTTCGCCCTCGCCGGCGCGCACCCTGCCTCCTCGCTCCCGTGGGCCCTCCTCGCCGAGGCCACGCTGCGCGAGGGCGGCGAGCACGCGGCCGTCACGGCGTACGCGTTCGCCCGCACGGGCTACCACCGGGGGCTCGACGCGCTGCGTCGCGCCGGCTGGCGCGGTCAGGGCCCGATCCCGGCCGACCACGTGCCCAACCAGGGCTTCCTGCGGGCGTTGCTCGCGCTCTCGCGCGCGGCGTCGTTCATCGGCGAGGACGGCGAGGCCGACCGCTGCGCCCAGTTCCTGGTGGACTCGGGGACGTCGGCCGACGAGGTCGGGGCCCTCGCGGGCTGAGACCCGCCCCGGCGCCTGCGGCGACCGGGGTGTGCCGGGCCGCCGGACGTCGGTCCGGGCGGTCGCCGGGCCCCGCTGCCGTGCTCCCTCCCGCCGCCCGACGGCGTCGCGCACGCTGCGTCGTCGGGCCGCGGGATGCTCCACGGTGGGCCGAGGGGCCCGCCGAGGTCAATGGCAGGTAAACTCGTCCAGGCTTCCGGGTGACTGCCGCCCGGACGCGCCTCGGGCCCGCGCAGGACCCGTCGGCGGTACGCGCCGTGCGTCGACCCCCGGTCGATGGTGCGCGACGCGGTCGCTCGCCGACCGGACAGTCCTGACGTACGTGCCGGTCGGTGCCGGTCCGTGACCCGGTCCGAGGAACAGGCAGTCTGAAAGTGGGGAATCCATGCCAGGCGTGGTGCTCATCGGTGCCCAGTGGGGCGACGAAGGCAAGGGCAAGGCGACCGACCTCCTCGGGTCGCGGGTCGACTACGTGGTCAAGTTCAACGGCGGCAACAACGCCGGGCACACGGTCGTCATCGGCGACGAGAAGTACGCCCTGCACCTGCTGCCCTCCGGCATCCTGTCGCCCGGGGTCACCCCCGTCATCGCGAACGGGGTCGTCGTCGACATCGAGGTCCTCTTCCAGGAGCTCGACGACCTGATCTCGCGCGGCGTCGACGTCTCGCGCCTTCTGGTCTCCGGCAGCGCCCACGTCATCGCGGGGTACCACCGCACGATGGACAAGGTCAGCGAGCGCTTCCTGGGCAAGCGCCGCATCGGCACGACCGGCCGCGGGATCGGGCCGGCGTACGCCGACAAGATCAACCGCGTGGGCATCCGCATGTGGGACCTGTTCGACGAGAAGATCCTCGCGGAGAAGATCGAGGGCTCGCTCGACCAGAAGAACCACCTGCTGGTCAAGGTCTACAACCGGCGCGCGATCACGGTCGACGAGACCGTCGAGGAGCTGCTGGCCTACGCGGACCGCGTCAAGCCGATGGTCGCGGACACCTCTCTGATCCTCAACCAGGCGCTCGACGCGGGCAAGAACGTCCTGTTCGAGGGCGGCCAGGCCACGATGCTCGACGTCGACCACGGCACCTACCCGTTCGTGACGTCGTCCAACGCGACGGCCGGCGGGGCGCTGACGGGATCGGGCGTGGGACCTACGAAGATCTCGTCGGTGATTGGCGTCATCAAGGCGTACACGACCCGTGTCGGCGAGGGCCCGTTCCCCACCGAGCTCTTCGACGAGATGGGCGAGTACCTGCTCAAGGCCGGTGGCGAGTACGGCGTGACCACGGGTCGAGCGCGTCGTTGCGGCTGGTACGACTCGGTGATCGCCCGCTACTCGAGCCGTATCAACGGCATCACGGACCTCGTCGTGACCAAGCTCGACATCCTCACGGGCATCCCCAAGATCCCGGTCTGCGTCGCGTACGACGTCGACGGTGTCCGCTACGACGAGATGCCGACCGACCAGACGGCGTTCCACCACGCGAAGCCGATCTACGCCGAGTTCGACGGCTGGACCGAGGACATCTCCGGCTGCCGGACGTTCGAGGACCTGCCGGCCAACGCGCAGGCGTACGTGCGTTCGCTCGAGGAGCTCTCGGGTGCGCGCGTCTCGGCAGTGGGCGTGGGGCCGTCGCGCGACGCGATCATCCCGCTGCACGACCTGCTGCACTGAGGGGCGCCCCCGAGAGAGCATTTCCGGGACGCACGTACCGGTCTTGGCCCGTCCTCCCCTGGAGGGGACGGGTCGGAGCGGTCGTCTCGACCACGCCGAGGCCCTGTGCCCCGTTCGCCGTGAGGCGCGCGGAGCGCAGGGCCTCCGTCGCGCACGCTCCGCACATGTGACGTTCATCGCACGGCTTGTCAGAAACCGGACAGTGGTGCACAAGTTGCCCGGGTGAACCTGCGGGCGTGTCTTCACCACGAGAATTGTTCCCGGTATGGTATTGGCGTACCAAGAATGTCGAGAAAACGGCGCTTCTTGGGGTGACCGCAAGGAAGCTTCAGGGACGACGCCGGCCGTACGTCGCGCTCTCCCTGACCGAGAGACAGGTGTCGACGTCATGCAGGAATCACGCAGCCGCAAGATCAAGATCGGGCTCGCAGGTCTGGTCGTCCTCGGGGTCGGCGTCGCCGCGACCAGCGCTCTGTGGAGCGACAACGTCTGGTTCGCGGGTGACGTGTCCGCCTCGTCCTTCAACCTGGTGGGCTCGGTGACCGGTGCCGACACCGGCTTCCAGGAGGGCACCACCGAGAGTGTCGCGCTCACGATCCCCGTCGTCGAGGACCTCGCCCCCGGCGAGACCGTGACCCGGACCGTGTGGGTCAGGAACGCGGCGACCTCGACCCACGCTGCGGACCTCGTCGACACCCCCGTCGTGACGGTCACCGGCGACGCCGCGTCGTTCCTCACGGTCACGGCCGCCTACAACCCCACGGGGAGCGAGAACCCCGACGCGCTCGCGCCCAACGAGGTCGTCCCGGTCGACGTCACGTACCAGTTCACGAACCCCGACACGAGCGTCACGGGCCCGAACCAGGGCGCCATGGGCAAGGCCGCGAAGATCACGGTCCAGGTCACGGGTACCGAGGTGACTCCCTGACATGACGTCGACCCCACGCACGGCGCGCGCCGTCGTGGGGGTGACGACCCTCTGCGCGATGGGCGGCGCCTGGCTCCTCGGAGGAGCGAGCGCCGCCGTCGCCGTG
Source organism: Oerskovia rustica (assembly GCF_014836555.1). Classification (GTDB taxonomy): domain Bacteria; phylum Actinomycetota; class Actinomycetes; order Actinomycetales; family Cellulomonadaceae; genus Oerskovia; species Oerskovia rustica. The sequence continues at coordinate 111,367 of NZ_JACSQQ010000008.1, read as the reverse complement.
GAGCTGCCCGCCAGGGCGCCGGCCGGGGAGGTGAGCCCCCTGCCACGGTCGTTCTCCTTCGACGGCATGTCGCCGGGCCAGACCCGATCGACCGTCGTCGACCTGGCCTCGACCCACGCGACCGACGGCTCCGTCGTCGAGGTCCGCGTCACGACGAGCGGGGAGCTCGCACCGTCGCTCAGCACCGTCGTCGAGGCGTGCCACGCCGCATGGGCCGACGACGACTGCCCGACCGGCGCGGTCGTCCTCGTCGACGGGTGGCGGGGCGGGCAGGCCGGGGCTGCGCACGAGGACGTCGTCCTGCCCGCGGGGGCCACGACCGCGCTCAAGGTCTCCGTCACGCTCGACGAGGACGTCCCTGCGGGGGCGACCGGCAGCATCCGGTACGACCTCGCGCTGCGCGGCGAGGCTGAGGGGACGCCGGGCACCGGGACCGACCCGTCGGGTACTGACGGGTCCGGCACGGCGGGCGGGACCGACGGCTCGGGGGCCGCCGGTGGCGGCTCGGGCACCGGTCCGCTCGCGCTGACCGGTGCGAACGTGTGGACCCTCGCGGCGCTCTCCGGGGCGCTGCTCGGGATCGGTGCGGCGCTCGTGCGCCGCCGACGACGAGAGGAGAGATCGTGACCGACCGAGCGACGACCCGTGTCCACCCGTTCTCTCCCGGTCGGCTGCGCGAGCGCGTGGCCGCGGTGCTCGCGTTCCTGCTCGTGGTCGTGACCGCCCTCTGGGCCGCCGGTGGTCCGCAGCCGACCGCCGCGGCCTGGACCGACGCCGTCCCTGCCCAGGGTGAGGTCGCGATCGCGACCGCCGGCATCCCGACCGAGGTCGCCACCGGAGCCGACTTCTCGTGCGCCCTCGTGAGCGGTGAGGTCTGGTGCACGGGGGACAACTCGGTGGGCCAGCTCGGGACGGGGGACACCACGTCGTCCGACGTGTTCGTGGGTCCCGTGCGTGGAGAGCTTCAGGGCCGGACCGTGCTCGACATCGACGCCGGCACGTCGCACACCTGCGCCACGACCGACGACGCCGTGTTCTGCTGGGGGCTCAACGACCAGGGCCAGCTCGGGGTCGAGGGGGTCGCGAGCTCGACCCTGCCGGTGCGCGTCCCGGCGCACGGCGACGAGTCGGCGGCCACCGACCTCGAGCTCGGGGCGTCGAGCTCGTGCGTGGTCGCCGCGGGCAAGGCCTACTGCTGGGGCGACACGCACACCCAGGTGGGCAGCACCGGCGCGCCGGTCCAGGTCTCGGGCGGTGCCCTGCCCGTGTCCGCGACGGTGACGGACGTCGGGGTCGGTGACGACTCCGCCTGCCTCGTCGCGGACGGCGTCCCCTACTGCTGGGGGAAGAACGCCCGGGGCCAGCTCGGAGACGGGACGACCGCCGAGAGCCTCACCCCGGTCAAGGTCGTGACGACGGGCGCGCTCGCGGGTTTCACGAGCGGCGACGTCTCGGTCGCCGACGAGTTCGCGTGCGTCATCGGGTCCGGCCCCGACAACGCCGAGCGGACCTTCTGCTGGGGCGACAACTCGGCCAAGCAGCTCGGACAGTCGACGAACGGCGCCCAGGTGGAGATGTCCTCGACCCCGCTCCAGGTGCGCGGTGCCCTGACCGAGCTGCGCTCGGCGCTCGTCGACCTCGGCGGGAAGACCGCCTGCGTGCTCGCCCACGACGGCGCCGCCTACTGCTGGGGCGACAACTCCTCCGCGCAGACCGGTGCCAACGAGGACGAGTGGAGCGTCCCGGTGGTGCGGGACAGGCCCGAGCGGATCCTGACCCGGCAGATGGGGGAGGACCGACTCCTGCAGACCGTCGACGTGTCGGTCGACCACGGGTGCACCCTGACGACGGGTGGCCGGGTCTTCTGCTGGGGCAGTGACGCCAAGGGGCAGCTCGGGATCGAGGGGGCCGCCGGGCCCGGCGCGCGCAAGGTCTTCCCCTGGGCGGCCACGCAGACCTGGTCGACCTGGGGATGACACGCGTGGTGGCAGCGTGGTCCGGACTGCTCGTGGCACCGTGGACGCATCGTCGACCCGTCCTCGGAGGTCCCGCATGAAGTGGCTCAAGCGCGTCGGCGACGCGTTCCTCACGGTCGCCGCGGTCGCCGGGGTGCTCGGACTCGTGCTGTTCCTCGGCATCCAGACGGGCAACCTGCAGTCCCTCGTCGTCGTCTCGGGGTCGATGATCCCCACCTACGAGGTCGGCGACGGGATCGTCTCGCGCCGCGTCCCGGCCCGGGCGCTCGAGGTCGGCGACGTCGTGAGCGTCTTCACGCGCGACGGGGTGCTCGTCACGCACCGCATCGTCGAGGTCGAGGACGGGCCGGGAGATGCTCGCACCCTGACGCTGCGCGGCGACAACAACCCGGTCGACGACCCCGACCCCTACGTGGTCGAGGACGCCCTGGTGCCCATGGTCCGGATCCCGGGAGCCCGGGACGCGGTCGAGGTCCTGCGTCGCCCGGCCGTCGGGATCCCGATCGTCGTCGCGGCGTGCGCCCTCGTCGGGTTCGCGCTCATGCCGTCCTCGAAGAAGCGCGCCGCAGAGGACGGTGCCGCCGCGGCGCCCGACGCCGTGGACGCCCAGGGGCCCACGACGCCGGATCGGTAGACTGCGGTCCCGTGAAGATCCTCGTCATCGGTTCGGGTGCCCGCGAGCACGCCATCGTCCACTCGTTCGCCCAGGAGGCCGCGGCCACCGGTGCGGAGGCGCACGAGCTGCACGCCGCCCCCGGCAACCCCGGCATCGGCGAGCTCGCGACCCTGCACGCGGTCAGCGCGGTCGACGGAGGGGCCGTCGCGGCACTCGCGACCAGCCTCGGCGCGGACCTCGTCGTGATCGGCCCCGAGGCACCGCTCGTCGCGGGGGTCGCGGACGCGGTGCGCGCGGCCGGCATCGACTGCTTCGGGCCGAGCGCGCAGGCTGCCGCGCTCGAGGGCTCCAAGGCGTTCGCCAAGGACGTCATGGCCGCCGCGTCGGTCCCGACCGCGCTCGCGCACGTCTGCACCGACATCGACCAGGTCGCCGACGCGCTCGACGCGTTCGGCGCTCCCTACGTCGTCAAGGACGACGGGCTGGCCGCGGGCAAGGGCGTCGTCGTGACCGACGACCGCCAGGAGGCGCTCGAGCACGCGCAGGCCTGCTTCGCGACACCGCGCCCCGGTGCGGGGGACCCCGTCGTGGTCATCGAGGAGTACCTCGACGGTCCCGAGGTCTCGCTCTTCTGCCTGTCCGACGGTACGAGCGTCGTCCCCCTGGCCCCCGCGCAGGACTTCAAGCGCGCGTTCGACGGCGACGCCGGCCCCAACACGGGAGGCATGGGCGCCTACAGCCCGCTGCCGTGGGCCCCGGAGGGCCTGACCGAGGAGGTCGTGACCCGGGTCGCGCAGCCCACGATCGACGAGATGGCGCGCCGCGGCACGCCGTTCGCCGGCGTCCTCTACGTGGGCCTTGCGCTCACGAGCCGTGGCACCCGCGTGGTCGAGTTCAACGCGCGCTTCGGTGACCCGGAGACGCAGGTCGTCCTGGCCCGCCTCACGACCCCGCTCTCCGCGGTGCTGCGCGCAGCGGCTCGCGGCGAGCTCGCGGACTTCCCGCGCCTGCGCTGGTCCGACGACGCCGCGGTCACCGTGGTCGTCGCCGCCAACGGCTACCCCTCCACCGTCCGCAGCGGCGACCCGATCACGGGCATCGACCGTGCCGAGGCGGTCGAGGGCGTGCACGTCCTGCACGCGGGCACGGCGCTCGACGAGGGCACGCTGCGCAGCGCGGGCGGCCGCGTGCTGTCGGTCGTCGCCCGCGGCGAGGACCTCGCGGAGGCGCGTCGCCGGGTGTACGCGGGCGTCGACCACGTCGTCCTGCCCGGCTCGCACCACCGCACCGACATCGCTGAGAAGGCCGCGCGGGGCTGACCGTGCGCCTCTGACGGCCCGTGAGGGCAGTGCGCGTGAGGCGGACCGGCGGACGAGGAAGGCCCCGCGCGCGGAGGCTCGCGGGCCCTCACCGTCCGGTGCCGTCCGACACAGGGGACCCGGACGGTGCGCCTCGTGGCCCGAGGGCCACGGACGTCCTGGTCAGGAGGTCGTGCAGGACGTGCCGTTGAGGGCGAACGCGACGGGCGCACCGTTCGTGCCGCTGTGGTCGGCGTTGAAGCCGACCTCGACGGATGCGCCGGGTGCGAGGTTCGCGTTCCAGGAGAGCCCGGTCACCGTGACGTTCGCGCCGGACTGCGTGAACTGACCCGACCACGAGTTGGTGATGGTCTGACCCGACGGGAACGCGAAGGCCAGGCTCCAGCCGTTGATCGTGCTGGTCGAGGTGTTCGTGATCTTCACGGTGCCCGTGAAGCCCGAGCCCCAGCTGTTCGCCGAGTAGGCGACCGTGCACGAGCCGGGTGGCGGCACGACGATCGTCGTGGTCGTCGCGCTCACCGCGGCAGAGGCCGCCGAGAGGTTGCCCGCGGTGTCCTTGGCCCGGACCGTGTACGAGTACGTGGTGCCCGCCGTCAGACCCGTGTCGGTGAAGGACGTCCCGGTCGGGGTACCGACCTGGGCTCCGTTGCGCAGGACCACGTAGCCGGCCACGCCGACGTCGTCGGTCGACGCGTTCCAGGAGAGCGGGACGGTGCTCGCCGTGGTCGTCCCCGCGGTCAGACCCGTGGGTGTCGAGGGCGGCAGGTCCGTCTGGCCCGCCGCGGTCGTGACCGACCGGGCGGCAGACGGCGTCGAGACGTTGCCGGCCGCGTCGCGCGCCGTGACCGTGAACGAGTACGTGGTCGCGGGGCTCAGACCCGTCGCCGTGAAGCTCGTCGAGGTCGAGGTGCCGACCTGCACGCCGTTGCGGTAGATCGTGTAGCCCGTCACGCCGACCGCGTCGGTCGAGGCCGTCCACGAGAGCGGGACCGAGGTGGCCGTGGCCGTGCCCGCGACGAGGCCTGTCGGGGCAGTGGGAGCCGTCACGTCGCCGGGCGTCGTGCCGCCGCCCTCGATGACCGGGTAGGCGTTCTCGACGAGCATCTCGAACTGCGCGTCGAACCACTGGCCCGCGAGCGGGGCCCCGCCCAGCGCGCCCGTCAGCTGGTTGGCGAGCTTGGGCGAGACGAACGTCGGGTCGCACATACGGTCGAACCGCTTGCCCTGGTCGTTCGGGATGTCCGTCGAGGCGCCGTCGGACTCGCCCGGAGGCTTGACCCACACGAACGCGTGCAGGTGCGACTCGGGGTAGCCCGAGGGCGTGGCCTGCGGGCGCTCACCGATCCCGGCGCCCGCCGGGTTGCACCACGCGCCACGGTGGACGCGCTTGTCCACGCGGGACTCGTCGACGTAGGTGTTGTGGTTCGTCGACGTGCTGACCGCGGTCGGTCGAGCGTCGCCGCCCCAGCCGTTGCGGGACGTGTCGATGAGCATGCCGATCGAGGCCGGGAAGCCCTCGGCGACCAGGAGGTCGTAGAGGTGCGCGGTCCAGTCGGTCTCGTCGAAGTCGGCGTTCCACTCGTAGAAGCTCGACGACCGGACGGGCGTGCCGCCGATCTGGATGTCCTCGAGGAACGGCTCGGCCAGCGGCGTCGAGTTCGCGGTGTTGGTCACGAAGCCCGTGACCGACGCGAAGCCCGCGTTCGTCGACCTCACGACGTCGGCGAAGAGCTTGGCGGCGGGGCCCGAGTTGCTCGGCCAGCCCAGCCAGCCCGCGTGCGCGGCGTCGATGTAGGAGTAGACGTTGCCGACCGTGTGGAGCTCGTCGAGCGCATACTTCACGCCCGCGCGGTAGTACGGGGCGGACTGCTGGCAGTCGGGCGTGCTGATGTTGGTGATGAGGTTCGGCAGCGAGTCGGGCTCGATCGTCGCGGCGATGCGCAGCGAGTCGTACCTGGGGTCGTCGAGGATGTCGACGATCGGGTCGATGTACTCGTTCTTGTAGCGCACGAGCCCGGCGTCCGTGGCCGGCAGCTCACCGTTCGAGGCGAGCGCGTAGCAGTCACGACCCGGCAGGTCGTAGATGACCAGGTTGAAGACGATCGGCACCCCGGCGTCCTTCTGGGCGAGCGCCTCGTCCAGGTGGTACCGCAGGCCGGGGCCGTCGACGTTGCCCTCGATCGCGCTGATCCGGTCCATCCAGACGGCCGTGGGCTCGTCCGAGATCGCCTGCATCTTCACAGCCAGGTCGCCGTCGGCGCGGGCGGCGGCCGCTTCCACGGCGCCCGACCAGTACGGGTTCACGTACTGGGTCGCACCGGCGTACGGGTTCGCGACGCGTGCCTCGGCGGCGGCGGCCGGGATCTGAGCGAGCGTGAGGGGTGCGGCGACCAGCGCCGCAGCAGCCATGGCTGTCGCGCCCTTGCGCAGCCGATGGGGGGTTGGTGACACGAGGTCCTCCTGAGGTTCGTCCTCGGACCGGACGACACCGGCCGGTCCGTGCCGCGGGGGTGCGGCGTCGAGCGCAACGTGTCACGGACCGGGTGAGGACGGAACGGCGTGAAACGTTTAGGACGACTCGGCCGATCACCCGGCGGCGGACCGGAGGTGACGGGCGAACGATGTGCCGTGCGAGGTCAGCGCGGAGGAGCCGTGGTGCCACGGATGACGAGCCGTCCGCCGGGGACCGTCCGAGAGGCCACGTCGTCCGGGGAGCCTCCCCCGTGTCGCCCGACGGCGTGCAGGACCTGGCGCCCCGCCTCCTGCCCGAGAGCGCGGAGAGGCCGCGCGACGGCCGTGACGGGTGGGGTCGACAGGCGCAGCACCGGGGCGTCGCGACCGGCGACGACCGACACGTCCCACGGCACGGCCAGCCCGGAGCGGCGGGCGACGGCGCGCCCGACCAGGGCGCCGTGGTCGTCCGAGGTGACGATCGCCGTCGGGCGGTCCGGGGCCGCGAGCAGCCGACGAGCGGTCGTCGCCACGTCCTCCAGCGTCGTGCAGGGCTCCACGATCGTGATGCCCCCTCGACGGTCGACCTCCTCACCCACGGCGTCCGCAGCGCCGTGCCCTGACCGGAGCGGCGTCGCGGGCGCGAGCACCGCGACGTGCCGGTGTCCCAGGTCGCCGAGGTGTCGGCCGACCTTGACGTCCGCTGCGGCGTCGAGGGCCACCGTCCGCGGGGCCCAGGCCGCCGCGGACATGGTGTGCGGCGGTCCGGCCGGCCTCTGTCGCCTCGGCGCGCCACGGCCGTCGTCGAGGTCCGCCGGACGGGGCCAGGAGACGTGGTCGACCAGCACGGCCACGACGCCGAGCCGTTCGACGACGGCGAGGCGAGGGTCGTCGGTCCGGATCCCGGTCATGACGAAGGCGTCGTAGCGGTGCTCGGCCCACCAGGTCGCGATCGCGGCCGCCGCCGCGGACGGGGACTCCACGAGGTGCACGGCCAACGGGAGGTCGGCGCCGAGGACGTCGCGAAGTCCGTCGGCGAGCTCGAGATCGGCGTCGGCCGACGTCGCCCCGACCGTGTCCCGGACCAGGAGCAGCGCGACCGTCCCGGGCGTGCCGCGCAGGGCCCTGGCTGCGGCGCTGGGTCGCCAACCGAGGTCCTCTGCGACCTGGAGCACGCGGCGTCTGGTGCGTTCGGAGACGCCCGGGCGCCCGTTGAGGGCGTAGGAGACCACCGCGATCGACACCCCGGCCGCGCGGGCGACGTCGGTGATGGTGGGACGTCTACCGGTAGCAATCGGGCTTTCCGGACGTGAGAATGTGGCCACGGTCACACAGCATGCCGCAGGCGGCGCGCGCAGCACGACCCGACCGGCCCGACGGCGGACCGGTCGCACGGAGAACGCGGTACACGACGGAGTGGACACCATGGTCGATGTCACGACCCACCGACGAAACCTCACGATCGGTGTGCTCTCACCCGTCGTGGGCGGCTTCTACTTCGGCAAGATCCTCGCGGGGATCTCACGAGGACTGCGGACGGGTGGCCACCGGGTGGTCGCGTTCCAGACCTATCCGGCCGACCTGGACCGGGAGGAGTTCCCCGACCGGCCGCCGCCCCGGCAGGTCGTGGGGCTGGACGCGATGGACGGCGTCATCGTGGTGACGTCCGCGGTCGAGCACGACGTCCTGCGCGGGCTCGATCGGTCGGGCAAGCCTCTCGTCGTGATCAGCGAGACGGTCGACGACCTCGGGGCGCCCGTGGTCACTCCCGACAACGCGGGTGGTGTGCGCGCCGCAGTCGAGCACCTCCTCCAGCACGGCCACGAGCGCATCGGCTTTCTCGGGAACCCGCGCCAGCACGACCTCGTCGAGCGGCACGCCGCGTACGAGACCGCGCTGCGCGCCCACGGGATCGAACCCCGGCCCGAGTGGATCTATCAGACCCGCGACAACCAGGAGGCAGCGGGGGCGGCAGCAGGACGGGCCGCGCTCCAGGAGGGGCTCGACACCACCGCGACCGTCGCCGGCACCGATCGCAATGCGGTGGGCTTCCTCCGGTCGCTCGCCGACGCCGGCCTCGTGCTTCCCCGCGACCAGGCGCTGATCGGCTTCGACCACTCCGACGGTGGTGCCCGGTCCCGGCCGCGGCTCTCCTCGGTCGACCCCCATCACGACCGGGTCGGTGAGCTGGCCGCCGAGCTGTTGCTCGCGCGCATCCACGGTGAGCAGGCAGGGCCCGGCCAGCACCTCGCCGAGGCCACGCTGGTCTGCCGCGAGTCGTGCGGCTGCGTCGACAGCACACGGACGGACCTGCTCGTCGACGGCAGGCCGACGTCGGCCGAGGTGGCGGAGGACGACACCGCCACGGCCCGCCTCGACGCCGTCGCGCGCGCCGTGCTCGACGACTCGGTCGTGCTGCGTGCCCGCCGGGGGGCGGGAAGCACCGGCTCGACCGGGTCTGGGGAGAGCGCCGTCGGTGGGTGGGTTCGGGCGGTGGTCGGCACCATGACGGACGCGGCCGGCGGCGGCGCGCTGCCCGCACCGCAGTTCTACCGGGCGCTCGCCGACCGCACCGCCGTGCTGCGCCCCGTGCCCGAGGCGCTCGAGCTGCTCGTGCCGGCCGTGCGTGCGCTCGAGGCCGAGCTCCTGGTCGGGATCAAGCGCCGCGGCCCGGCGGGGTCGATCGGTGCCGTGGTCGGGGTCGGGGTAGGTGCGACGCGGGTGCGCCCGCAGGGGCGCTCGCGGGCACTGGGCGACGTGACGACCGAGATTCTCGTCGCGCTCGCCAAGGGGTGCACCCACGCGCTGCTCGTCCGGTCGGGGAACCTCGAGCGTGCGATGGTCGACCAGTACGAGCTCGACCTCGAGCTCATGCACGCCGACAGCGCCTCGCTGCGCCACCTCGACTGGCTGCCGAGGGGACAGGTGGGTCCGGCTGCGATCGCCCTCTGGAGCCCGCCCGGTGACGGGCCGGGAGGGGATGTGCTGAAGGTCGTCGGCGTCCGTGGCGGTCTGGCCGCTCAGCGCCTCGTGGGGCACAGCTTTCCCGCGGCGCAGTTCCCGCCGCGTGCGCTCCTGAGCACCGACGCCCTCTCGTTCGTCATCCCCGTGGCGTTCGACGCGAGCGACTGGGGGCACCTCGTGATCGGCGGCCCGGTCGACACCCGTGCGACCAGCGCACGCGAGAAGTACAACCACTGGGCGGCGATGCTCGCGGTCGCGCTCGATCAGGAGGATCACCTCGCCGCGCTGCGAGCCCAGCGGACGGAGCTCGAGGAGGCGGCGCTGCGCGAGCGGCGGCTGGCGGAGGAGATCAGCGTGAGCGAGGAACGCTATGCCCTGGCCTCGGTCGCCGCGTACGACGCGACCTGGGACTGGGACGTCGCGACCGGCACGGTCTACTACTCGCCGTCCTGGAGAGCGATGCTCGGCCTCCCTGCCGACGACCTGAAGGCTGCCGACCCCGAGGAGTGGCTCGACCGGGTCCATCCCGAGGACCTCCAGGCGGTCCAGGTCGCGCTCGCGGTCCAGCTCGGCGGCGTCGGCGGGAAGCTCGACCTGGAGCACCGGCTGCTGGCGGCCGACGGCCGCTACCTGCGTGTCCACTGCCGTGCCGTGACGGTGAGCGACGGTGCAGGATGCCCGACGCGGATCGTCGGGGTCCTGACGGACTGCTCGGACGAACGCCGGGAGAACGCCTCCCGGGCGGAATGCGCACCCTCCCGCGGGCTCTCGGTGGTGCGCCCGCCGGTGGGCCAGGCGCAGCCGACACCTCGCCGGGGCGGTGCGTCCGTGACTCGCGGGACCAGCGCCCCGGGCGCCGGGTGAGACGGCGCGCCCGGCGGCCGCACCGCCATCCGGACGGCCCCGGAGACCTGCGACGTGGATGAGAGACTAGGCGCCGTGACTGACTCGCGCGACGCCCTCGACACGGCCCACCTCGATCTCCCGGGGTGGCGGCACGTCTACTCGGGCAAGGTCCGCGACCTGTACGAGCCCGACCTCGCGCAGCTCGGCGGCGCCCACCCGCTCGGTGACGTCGTCCTGGTCGTCGCGAGCGATCGCGTCAGCGCGTTCGACCACGTGCTGTCCCCAGGCATCCCCGACAAGGGGGTCGTCCTGACACAGCTCAGCCTGTGGTGGTTCGACAAGCTCGCGGACCTCGTCCCGAACCACGTCGTCAGCACCGAGGCCAGCGCCATGCCGGGCGACGGTCTGGTGCCGGACCAGGTCGCAGGCCGCGCCATGATCTGCCGCCGTCTCGAGATGTTCCCGGTCGAGTGCGTCGCCCGCGGGTACCTCACGGGCTCGGGCCTCGTCGAGTACCGCGTGGACCGTACGGTGTGCGGAGTTCCGCTGCCCGAGGGGCTCGTCGACGGGTCGCGTCTGCCCGAGGCGATCTTCACCCCCGCGGCCAAGGCCGAGGTGGGGGAGCACGACGAGAACGTGTCGTTCGAGGTCGTCGCGGGGACCATCGGTCTCGACGCCGCGACCCGCCTGCGCGACCTGACCCTCGCCGTCTACTCGCGGGCCGAGGAGATCGCGCGCGAGCGCGGCGTGATCCTCGCCGACACCAAGCTCGAGTTCGGCATCGACCCCGTCACGGGCGCGACCGTCCTGGGCGACGAGGTGCTGACCCCCGACTCCTCGCGCTTCTGGCCCGCCGACCAGTGGCAGCCGGGGCGCTCGCAGCCGAGCTTCGACAAGCAGTACGTCCGCGACTGGCTCGCCTCCGAGGCCTCGGGCTGGGACCGCGCGTCCGACGCGCCGCCGCCCTCGCTGCCCGCGGACGTCGTCGAGCGCACGCGCGACCGCTACCTCGAGGCCTACGAGCGGATCACGGGCGAGTCCCTGTTCTGAGCCCGGAGCCCGTCGGGGAGCCGAGGCGCTCGCGGACGTAGCGGTGCCCGGTCGGTGACGTCCAGCGGACCGTGCCGTCGGTCGCGAGATCGGGGCGCCAGCCGGACCGTGCCCGGACCACGTGGTGATGCCGGCACAGGGAGATGAGGTCCTCGGGCCGGACGTCGGGCTCGGGGGCGTCCGGCTCTCGCGGCGCAGGGCGGACCACGTGGTCGAGGTCGCAGCGGAACGCGGGCACCGAGCAGCCGGGAAAGGTGCACGTGCGGTCCCGTGAGAGCACGGCGGCGATCACCTGGACCCCGGGCCCGGGGCGGGCTGCGAGCGACGGATCGAACATGTGTTCGATCGTAGGCGAGGCCTCTGACACGGTCCGAGGAGGCCGCCTCCGCGCGAGTTGCCCCATGGGTCGTTGAGCGATATATATCGACCATGCCCACTGCGACGAGCGGCCCGGCCGGCGGAAAGTCCTTCCGCATGACCGAGCAGGCCTACCTGATCCTGCTGTCCCTCACCCCCGAGCCGCTGCACGGCTACGCCGTCATCCAGGCCGTCGCCGAGATCTCCGACGGGGCGACGGCCCTCGGCGCCGGCACGCTGTACGGCAACCTCGACCGGCTCTCGGGCGCGGGCCTCGTCGAGCCCGCAGGTGAGGAGGTCGTCGACGGTCGCCTCCGGCGCTACTACCGGATCACCGACGACGGCCGCCACGCCGCCGAGCAGGAGACGGACAGGCTCCGCGAGCTCGCCGCCCGGGCGCAGAAGGCCCTCGACAAGCGCAGCACCGCAGCGCGCCCGACGTCGGGCAGGCTCGCCGGAGGGCTGGCCTGATGCGCCGCCGCGACCTGACGCCCGACGAACGCTTCGAACGGTCGGCGCGCTTCTGGGCGCGGGCCTACCCACGCCGCTGGCGCGAGGTCCACGGCGACGAGCTCCTCGCGGTCCAGCAGGACGTCGCGCACGCGGCGGCCGAGGCCACCGGGGCGCCCGCGCCCGACCGGTTGAGCACCGACGAGGTCCGCAGCCTGCTGCGCGCCGGCTGGGGCCTTCGCCGGCGGGAGCGCCCGCCGCTGTGGCGCTGGGTCCTGTACCGGTTCGGCCTCAGGCTGCCCGCAGAGTACTGGTGGTGGGTCGCGGACGACATCCGGGGAGCCTTCTACTCGGCGCGGGACGCCGCGTGGACGCTGCTCCTGATCTACAGCCCGTTGCTCGCGGTGCTCACGGGGTACGCGTGGGTCACGGGACGGCCTCTCGCCGACCTCTGGCCCACGTTCCTCACGACGTGGTTCTTCTGGGTCCTCGTCACAGCGATCGTGGTCGTGTCAGGGACGGCGTTCCGCGAGAGCCGCACACGGACGGCCTGGTACCGCCACGTGGTCTACGGCAACGTGCCCGAGCCGATGCGGCTCCCGTCCGCCTCACCCGACCCCCGGGACGCCGAACCCACCTCCTGAGGTGCGCTCCGCCGTCGGGCAGGGAGATCCCAGCGGCCGAGAACGAGGTCGAGGTCGCCGAGGCGCGCAGAACGGCCACGACCTGGTTCTCGGCACCCAGGAAGCCCCGCCCCGACCGACGCCTGAGACGCGACCCGGCCCCGTGCGCGGCCCGGGTAAACTGGCCCCGGAATCCCCACCCACCGAGATCCGTGCGACCTCGTCGCCGCCCTCGCGGCGCGCCCCGAGCCTCGTGCGGACCTGTCCGAGCCGAGCCGGCCGGACCAACTTCCCGAGGAGCTCCTGTGGGACGCGTAGTCGTCGAGGTCATGCCCAAGCCCGAGATCCTGGACCCGCAGGGCAAGGCCGTCGTCGGGGCGCTCCCGCGCCTGGGCTTCACCCAGTTCACCGGCGTGCGCCAGGGCAAGCGGTTCGAGCTCGAGGTCGAGGGCGACGTCACCCCCGAGGTGCTCGCCGCGGCCCGCGAGGCCGGCGAGAAGGTTCTGTCGAACCCGGTCATCGAGGACGTCGTCCTCGTCGCCGAGCTGACGGCCGAGCTGGGCGGGGAGAGCGCCTGATGAGCGCCCCCGCAGCGACCGGCCTGGCCACGGCCCGGATCGGTGTCATCACGTTCCCCGGCACGCTCGACGACCGCGACGCGGCGCGGGCGGTGCGCCTGGCCGGCGGTGAGCCCGTGTCCCTGTGGCACGCGGACGCGGACCTGCACGGGGTCGACGCGGTCGTGCTCCCGGGCGGCTTCTCGTACGGCGACTACCTGCGCGCCGGGGCGATCAGTCGCTTCGCGCCCGTCATGGACTCGCTCGTCGACGCGGCCAAGGGTGGCCTGCCCGTCCTGGGCATCTGCAACGGCTTCCAGATCCTCACCGAGGCGCACCTGCTGCCCGGCTCGATGATCAAGAACGACCACCTCGCGTTCATCTGCCGCGAGCAGACCATGGTCGTCGAGAACGCCGACACCGCCTGGACGCGCGACTACACCGCGGGCCAGCGCATCACGGTGCCGCTCAAGAACCAGGACGGCCAGTTCGTCGCCGACGAGCGCACGCTCGACGAGCTCGAGGCCGAGGGGCGTGTCGTCTTCCGCTACGAGGGCTGGAACCCCAACGGTTCGCGCCGCAACATCGCGGGCATCTCGAACGCGGCGGGCAACGTCGTGGGCCTCATGCCGCACCCCGAGCACGCGGTCGAGGCCGGGTTCGGCCCCGCGAACGAGTCCGGCCCGCGCGCGGGCACGGACGGGCTGGGCTTCTTCACCTCGGTGCTGAGCACGCTCGTCCAGGCCTGAGAACCCCGTCGCCCCGCGCGACATTTTCGCACTGCCCGACGGCGGCGCTCACCTCCCGAGGTGAGCGCCGCCGTCGCGCATCGCGGGTACGTCCGTCCGCGATATCACCCGCTGCCTGGCCGCCCGACCCGTTACCCTGGTCCGGTGCTCACCCTCTTGTCCGGTTCCTCCGTGTTCGGCGCCCATGTGATCGACTGCGTCGCGTGGGTGACCGGGATGCTCGGCGCGGCGCCGGGCCGGGTGGGGGCGATCGGCTCGCGCATCGAGGCCGTGGTCGCGGACTGGGGCTGGTTCGGCCCGACGGGCGAGATGACCGAGCGCATCGCGTACACCCCGCTGAGGGTTGCCCTCGCACTCTTCCTCGTCACCGCGGTGGCCGCGGTCGCGGCGCTCGTGTCGAGCCTCCTGACCCGCCGGAGCCGGTGAGACGACGGGGTCAGAGCCCCGCGACCAGGTTGACGACGGCGCCGATGATCACGGTCCCGAACATGTAGGACAGCAGGGCGTGCCCCAGTGCGGTCCGGCGGATCGCGCCCGACGTCACGTTGGTGTCGGAGATCGCGAAGCTCATGCCGACCGTGAACGCCACGTACATGAAGTCGAGGTATCGGGGCGGCTCGGCCTGGTTGAAGTCGATGCCACCGTCGACGCCCGTGTAGTACTGCCGCGCGTAGGCCAGCCCGAACAGGGTGTGGACGGCCGCCCACGAGATCGCGACGCTCCCCACGGCGAACACCGCGGTGAGCGCCTGCGCGCTCTTGTCGGCGGGAGACGCGAGCAGCAGGAGCCCGACCCCGACGAGGCTCACGACCGCCGCCGCCAGGATGAACAGGTGCGCCACCCGCCGTGACGGTTCCTCGCGCGTGGCATGGCTCGCGGTCACCCGGGCGTCCATGGGCGCGATGACGGCCCAGGTCCACACGACGAACAGCAGGGCGGCGACGCTCCACCCCGCGAGGACCGCGAACCGCAGGTAGCCCTGCGAACCGAGCCAGGTCCCGACCGCCACCCCGACCAGGACCCCGGCCGCCAGGCGCCACCCGGGGCCGGGCCCGAGCCGGTCGCGGGGGACGGGGTCGGAGGGCAGGTCGGGTCCGGAGGGCGTCACGCGGTCAGTCAACCACCGGCCGCGCGGCCCGGCGCGTCGGCCGGACTCGTCCCGGGGTGTCTGCGGCTACGCCCCTTCGGCGAGGTACCGGAGCTGTGCCCGGACGCTCTGCCGTGCTGCGGAGAGCAGACCGGGGACGACGTCGCCGTAGACCGAGGCGGTCACGTCGTCGACGAGCGCCTCCGTGACCGGGTCGCCCGCTCGGTCCCCGAGCGCCGTGCGCACCTGGGCGAGCCTGCCTGCCCTGTGCTCGCGGTACGTCCGCACGACGGCGGACAGGTCACCCAGGTGCGGGCCGTGGGCAGGCAGGACCGTCGTGGCACCGATCGACTCGAGCGCGTCGAGGCTCGTGAGGTAGTCGCGGAGCGATCCGTCGGGCTCGGCGATGACCGTGGTGCCGCGACCAAGGACCGTGTCGCCCGTGAGCACGCTGCCGTGCGGTCCGTCGTCGGGGAGGTGGAAGCTCGTCGAGTCGCCCGTGTGCCCGGGAGTCGCGAGGACCTCGATCCGCAGCCCGGCCGCGTGGATCGTCTCGCCGCCTCGCAACGGGGTCGCCTCGCGGGAACGGGCCGGGTGGCAGTGCGCCGGGTCCGCGGCGCGGACCGGCGCGCCCGTGAGCTCGGCGAAGCGTGCCGCTCCTGCGGTGTGGTCGGCGTGACGGTGCGTGATCAGCACGACCTCGACGCGCGGGCCGTCGGCCAGGGCGGTGAGGTGAGCGACGTCGTCGGGCCCCGGGTCGACGACCACGCGCGTGCGGGCCCCCGGTGCGGCCAGGACGTACGACCTGGTCCCGTCGAGCGTCATGGGACCGGGGTTGGGTGCGAGCAGCACCGAGGCCAGGCCCGTGACCCGCACGGGCACGCCCGACGACGCCGCGTGGGCGGGCCGTCGGGTGCGGTCGTCGCCGGGTGGGGTCACGGGACGGCCGTCAGTCCTGGAGCGCGGCCGCGAGGAGCTCGATCGTCTGCGTGCGGCCGGGGGTCGCGTCGAGGGACTCGTCCGCGCGCGAGCCTGCGACGGGCACGATCATGACCTCGTCGACGCCGTGCCGGGTGGCGAGCTCGCGCACGCGGCGGGCCGCGGCCTGCGGCTCGTCGACGATCCAGCGGTCGAGCATCTCGTCGGCCATCTGGGACGTGAGCCCGTCGAGCGGCGTGGACGCGGCGTCCTCGACGCTCTCCTGTGCGCCCAGCGGCTTGCCCGAGCGCAGGCGGGCCATCATGCGGGCCTGCGGCAGAGCGCGGGCGCGGGCTTCGTCGAGCGTCGGGGCGACCGACACGTTGACCGTCAGGAACGTCTCCGGCGTCGGGTGCTCGGCCGACGGGCGGTAGCCGTCGCGGTAGAGGGCGAGGATCTCGTCGATGCCGGCGCCCGAGAAGTGGTTGGCGAACACGTACGGCAGGCCGAGCTCGGCCGCCAGGCGCGCGGAGTAGTCGCTCGACCCGAGCAGCCACACGGTCGGCACCGACTCGGCGGCCGGGGTCGCGTGGACGTCGTAGACCTGACCGGTCGTGAGGCGGACCGAAGCGCCCTCGGCACTCATGAGCGAGCGGATGTCCTGGACGTGCTGGGGAAAGCGGTCGACGTCGGACGTCGGGCCGCTGCTGCGCAGCAGGGCGGTGACGACCGGGTCGCTGCCGGGCGCGCGCCCGATGCCCAGGTCGACGCGCCCCGGGGCCATGGCCTCCAGGACCGCGAACTGCTCGGCGACGACGAGCGGCGCGTGGTTGGGCAGCATCACGCCGCCCGACCCGACGCGGATCCGCTCGCTCACCGCGGCGGCCGCCGAGATCATGACGGGCGGTGCCGACGCCGCGACCGCGGGCATGTTGTGGTGCTCGGCGAACCAGTAGCGCGTGAAGCCGAGACGGTCGGCGAGGCGCACGAGGTCCAGGGAGGCGGCGATGGCCTGGGCGGAGGACTGTCCCGAGCGGACGGGGACGAGGTCGAGGACGGAGAGGCGCGGCGAGGTAGTCATCGCCAGGTGCAACCCCGGGATACGGCTGGGGTATTCCTGCGCAGCCGCTGGGTGCGGAGCGGGTGTCGTCGATCACTCGCTCCGGCGACACGTACTCCGCACCCAGCGCGCGGCCGAGGGCCTAGCGTGCGGCGAGCGCCTGCTCGACGTCCTCGATCAGGTCGAGCGGGTCCTCGAGGCCGATCGACAGGCGCACGGTCGTCTCCGCGATCCCGACGGCGGCACGCCCCTCCGGACCCAGCTTGCGGTGCGTCGTGGTCGCCGGGTGCGTGATGAGCGACTTGGCGTCACCCAGGTTGTTGGAGATGTCCACGACCCGCAGGGCGTCGAGGAACTGGAACGTGCGCTTCTTGAGGAGCTCGGGGTCGGTGTGCGGGTCGTCGGCGCCGGGCACGTCGAGGTTGAACGTGACGACCGTCCCGCCGCCGCTCTGCTGGGCCTTGGCGAGCTCGACCTGGGGGTGCGAGGCGAGGAACGGGTAGCGCACGGCCGTGATGCCGGGCAGCTCCTCGAGCGCGGTCGCGACGTGGAGGGCCGAGGCGTTCTGCGCCTTGACGCGCACCGACAGGGTCTCGAGCCCCTTGACGAGGACCCACGCGTTGAACGCACTGAGCGAGGGGCCGGTGTTGCGGATGAAGGTCTGGACGGGGCCCTTGACGTACTCCTCGGAGCCCAGGATCGCGCCGCCCAGCACGCGGCCCTGCCCGTCGATGTGCTTGGTCGCCGAGTACACGACGACGTCGGCGCCGAGCTCGAGCGGCTTCTGCAGCACGGGGGTCGCGAACACGTTGTCGAGCACGACGACGGCACCCGCGGCGTGCGCGAGGTCGCTCACGTGGCGCACGTCGATCACGTCCTGCATGGGGTTGGACGGGGTCTCGAAGAAGACGACGTCCGCGGGGGTCGACAGCGCCTCCTCCCACTGGGAGAGGACGTGTCCGTCGACGTAGTCGGTGCGCACGCCCCACTTGGCGAAGATCTCGTCGAAGATCACGAGCGACGAGCCGAACAGCGCGCGGGCCGCGACGATGCGCGACCCGGCCCCGACCAGCGCCGCGAGGGACGTGAAGACCGCAGACATGCCCGACGCCGTGGCGTAGCAGGCCTCGGCCCCCTCGATGAGGCGCAGCCGCTCCTCGAACGTGTGCACGGTCGGGTTGCCGTAGCGCGAGTAGATGAAGCGGTCGACCTCGCCCGTGAACGCGGCCTCGGCCTCGGCGGCGCTCCCGTACACGTAGCCCTGCGTGAGGAAGAGCGCTTCGCTCGTCTCCTCGAAGTTGGTGCGGGCGTGGCCGCCGCGCACGGCGAGCGTGTCGGGGCGGACCGAGCGGGGGAGCGGGCCTCGCCCCGAGCCGCCCGGGATGCCGGCGGGGATGCGGAGCACGCCGTCCCCGGTCGCGGCGCTCACGACTGCGTCCAGGGCAGGCCCGCGGCGCGCCAGCCGTCGGAGCCACGGTGACCGGCGTCGTCGAGCGCTCCCTCGAAGCCCTCGAGGACGTTGTACGCGGGACCCAGCCCCGCGGCGGTCGCGGCCTTGGCCGCGCCGATCGAGCGGGCTCCCGAGCGGCACAGGAAGACGACCGGACGCTCAGGGCTCAACCCGGCCGCGGTGAGCTCCGCGACGAACGCCGCGTTGGGGCGGCCCGTGACGTCGACCCACTGGGTCAGGACGGGCTCACGGCCCGTCGAGGCAAGATCGGGGATCCCGACGAAGCGCCACTCGGCGTCGGTGCGGACGTCCACGAGGACGGCGCTCGGGTCGCTCTGGAGAAGGGCCCACGCCTGCTGGGGCGTGATGTCGCCGGCGTAGCCGTCGGCGGGCCGGGCATCGGGGACCGGGGCAGCGGTCGCGCGGTCGGGGGCACTCATGGTGATCCTCCATCGGTCGTGGCGGTAGCACCCTCGCCCGTCACCGGGGGGTTGCTGCGGCGTCATCGTGCCAAGTCACTCAGCCGCTCTGGATGGTTGCGTCGGATCGTACGCCACCGTGACCACGGAAAAGAACAGGTGTCTCGCAGGGTGGTCGGGCTAGGTTCCTGCCCATGAGCCACCTCCCCGAACCGGACCGCGCGCCCGACCAGGCCGAGGAGCTCCTGGCCGGAGGGAACTCGACGACCGTGGTGCGGCGCGGTGAAACCGTCCGGCGGACCGCAGGGCCCTGGACGCCCACGGTCCAGGCGCTCCTGCGGCACCTGCTAGCACAGGGCGTCACCGAGGTGCCCGAGCCGCTGGGGACCGACGACCAGGGCCGCGAGGTGCTGTCCTTCCTCACCGGTGACGTCGCGCACTACCCGCTGCCCGAGTGGGTCTGGGACGAGTCGGTGCTCCGTGACGCGGGCGCGCTGCTGCGGCGCGTGCACGACGCGAGCGTCGGGTTCCTCGCCGCGGGCGGTGCGCCCGCGCCATCCGTCTGGCAGACCGCACCGCACGAGCCCGCCGAGGTCGTGTGCCACAACGACGTCGCCCCGTACAACCTGGTCTTCCGCGACGGGGTCGTGGTCGGGCTCATCGACTTCGACACCGCGAGCCCCGGCCCCCGGATCTGGGACCTGACCTACCTGGGCTACCGGCTCGCGCCCCTCGTGGCGGATGCCGCGGAGGGGGAGGGGGGCGACGCCGTCGGGCGCTTGGACCCGTTGGCGCGGCTCGACACCCTGGTCTGCGCGTACGGGATGCCGTACTCGCGTCGCGAGGTCCTGACCGTCGTGGTCGCTCGCCTCGACGAGCTCGCGGCGTTCACGGACGAGCGTGCGGCCGCGACCGGACGCGACGACTTCCGGGCGCACGCGACCATGTACCGGGCCGACGCGCGACGTGTCCAGGCACTCGCGGACGCGTCGCCCCGCTGAGCCGGCCCGCCCGCCTGACAGACCGCACTGACCACCATCCGAGACGCGGTGCCCACCGGTTGACACGCTCTGCGGGCCTCGACCATCCTGGACACCAGGTCATGAGTGCCAGCGCAAAACCCCGGTTTGCTGGCCGGCAACCCTCCTCCGCGGTGGGGTGCCCCGGGTGACGACCAGGTCCCTCTCTATCTGGAGGGGGGCAAGCGCGGAGGGGCCGGCACGGCGAACTCCGACGACCACCGGAGGACGTGCCATGAGCGCACACGCAGTCATCGAAGCACCCACCTCGTGTGCCGTGCTGCCCGTCGTGGGCAGCGACACCCTGGTCCCCCTCGTCGACGGGCGGAGCGTCCCGTACGCGAACCTCGACGTCGCGGCCTCGGCCCCGGCGCTCCAGGTCGTGGCCGACCGGGTGAACGAGGTCCTGCCGCTGTACGCGAGCGTGCACCGCGGCGCGGGCTACCTCTCCCAGGTGTCGACGGCCCTCTACGAGGCCGCCCGCCAGACCATCGGCGCGTTCGTCGGCGCGCGCGAGGACGACGTCACGATCGTCACGCGCAACACCACGGACTCCCTCAACCTCCTCGCGGGCTGCGTCCCGGTCCAGGCGGACGGCTCGCCGGGGCGCGTGCTCGTCCTCGACGTCGAGCACCACGCGAACCTCCTGCCCTGGCAGCGCACGGGCGGGGCCACGGTCCTCGTCGGTGGAGCGACGGTCGCCGAGACCCTGTCGGGCCTGCGCGCCGAGCTCGCCCGCTTCCCGTACGCGCTCGTCGCGGTCACGGGGGCGGCGAACGGCACGGGCGAGTCGCGGCCGCTCGCCGCGGGCGGGGCCGCGGCGCACGACGCCGGCGCGCGCGTCCTGCTCGACGGCGCCCAGCTCGTCCCGCACCGGGGCGTCTCGCTCGCCGCGAGCGACGTGGACTACGTCGCGTTCTCGGGGCACAAGACGTACGCGCCGTTCGGTGCGGGCGCTCTCGTCGGGCGCCGCGACTGGCTCGACTCCGGCACGCCCTACCTCGCCGGTGGCGGGGCGGTGCGCAACGTGACGCTCGACGGCACCACGTGGCAGAGCGCCCCGGCACGGCACGAGGCCGGGTCGCCCAACGTGATCGGCGCGGTCGCGCTCGCCTCGGCGTGCGACGCGCTCGCGGCCCTCGAGCCCGGCGAGCTCGTCGCGCACGAGACCGAGCTGCGGGCCCGACTCGTCGAGGGGCTGGAGGCGATCGACGGCGTGCGCGTCGTGCGGGCCTGGGCCGACGCCGTCGACCCGGTGGGGGTCGTGACGTTCTCGGTCGACGGCTCGGACGCGGGGCTGGTCGCGGCCTACCTGTCGGCCGAGCACGGCATCGGCGTGCGCGACGGCCGCTTCTGCGCGCACCCGCTCCTGGCCCGGCTGGGCTTCCCGGCCGGGGCGATCCGGGCGTCGATCGGGGTGGGCACCACGGGCGAGGAGATCGACCGTCTCGTCACCGCGCTGCGCACCTGGGTGAGCGAGGGGGCCAAGGCCCGGTACGAGGTCGTGGACGGCTGCTGGGTCGTGAGCGACGACCCGCGTCCGCTCCTGCAGGTCGCGGGGCTCTCGGGCCTGTTCGCGACGGCCGCCGCAGGCAACATCACGGCCGCCGTGGGCTGCGGACCAGCCCCCGCGTGAGTACCCTCTGACCTGCGAAGACGTTGCCTGGAGCGCAACGTTCACCGGGGCGTCACCTCGTCGTTCACGAACGACCGCTCCGTGGTCTTGGCGGCGACGCCTGCGTGTGTTCTGATATGCGCTGTGCAGCACGATGTCCACCTAGAAGGCCACGGGTTCCGCCTCGAACCCCTGGCTGTCGCGCACGCCGGTGCGCTGGCCCAGATCGTCGATCCGTCGATGTGGGCAGGCATGAGTACGACCCTCCCCGAGGGGGAGGTCGGGATGGTGAACTTCATCGAGGACACCCGCGCCACCCGCGCGCTGACGGCCTTCGCCGTCGTCGACGCGGGCTCGGGTCTCGTGGTGGGGAGCACCGCTTTCCGTGACCTGTCGCTCGACGACAGGCGCGTGGAGATCGGGCGGACCTTCTACGCCCGTTCCACGTGGGGGAGCCTCGTCAACCCGGTCTCGAAATGGTTGCTGCTCCGACATGCGTTCGAGTCGTGGGACGTGCACCGCGTGGGGTTCCGGGTGGACGCGCGCAACGCGCGCTCGCTCGCCGCGATGCGTCGCCTCGGCGCCTACGAGGAGGGCGTCATGCGGGGTCATCGCACGGCGCCCGACGGGACCCGTGCCGACTCGGTGTGCTTCTCGATCCTGGCGCACGAGTGGGCGGGCGTCGAGCTCGGCCTGCTCGACCGCATCGCGAGCCCGCGCATCGTGCCCGTGCTCGGCCCGGTCGGGCTGACCGATGCCGGGGAGCCCGATGCCGGGGCGCTCGGTGCCGCGGTGCCTGTGGGGCCGCCGGTCCTCACCGTGGTGCCGCCCGTCGGCGAGGTCCCGCTCGGAGGGGGCTTCGACGTCGTGGTCGCGGCCGGCCCGGGCGACCTCGCCGCGGTCCCCGACCTGCCCCCGGTCATCGCGCTCTGACCTTCGCCGCGTCCACCCTGTCCACAGCACCGCCCCGGGGCCCACAAGCGGGTCCCGGGGCGGTCCTCGTCGGGGCGTCAGTCCTTCTTGAAGGCGTCCTTGACGTCGTCGCCGGCCTGCTTGACGTTGGCCTTCGCCTGGTCAGCGTGGCCCTCGGCCTCGAGGCGCTCGTTGCCGGTCGCCTTGCCGGCGCCTTCCTTGACCTTGCCCTTGGCCTCTTCGGCACCGTGCTTGATCTTGTCTCCCAGTCCCATGGGGTTCCTCCCTCGGTGGTGGTGGCTGCTTCCCGACGACCGTAGGCAGGGGTCGCGGGGACTCGCATCTCGGGTGACGGGCGGTCCACGAGACCTTCACAACTGGTCGGGCAGGATGACCGGATGGAGAACGACGTCGTCCTGGAAGGGTTCGGGCTGCGGCTCGAGCCGCTCGCCGCGCAGCACGCGCCCGCGCTCGGCGCGTTCGTCGACGACGCCCTGTGGGCGGGGATGTCATCGCCTACGCCGCGCGGTACGTCAGCGATGTCCGCCTACGTGCGCGAGGCGGTGGCGGCGCCGGGGCGCCTGGCGTGGGCCGTCGTCGGGCCGGTGGCTCGGGGGTCCGCGCCCGACGGCGCCACGTGCGTCCGCGGCAGCACCTCGCTCTACGAGTGGTCGCCCGCCCAGCGGCGCGTCGAGCTCGGATCGACCTTCTACGACCGCCCCTGGTGGGGCGGCGTGACCAACCCGGCGTGCAAGTACCTGCTGCTGCGGCACGCGTTCGAGGTGCTCGACGTCGAGCGCGTCGCGCTGCGGGCCGACGCGCGCAACGCGCGGTCCATCGCGGCGATCCGGCGCCTCGGGGCCGTACCCGAGGGGGTGCTGCGCAGCCACCGCGTCGCGCCCGACGGGTCGCGCGGCGACACCGCCTACTTCTCGATCCTCGCGGACGAGTGGCCGGGGGTCCGCGACGGGCTGCTGGAGCGGCTGCATCGCCTGGGCACCGCGCAGCGGGCGAGGTGACGGGCCGACCTGAGGCGCCCCTGTGGCCTCTTCGCCCGAACCTCCTTAGGTTGGAAGGATGCCTCCGCGGACCTGCGACGGGCTGACCGAGCGCTGGAGGGCTGTTGACGACCGAGGACGCGCGACCGGCAGGACCCGCGGTCGACCCCGACGACAGAGCCTTCTTCGGGCACCCCCGAGGCCTCTCGACCCTGTTCGGCCTCGAGGTCTGGGAGCGGTTCTCCTTCCTCGGGATGCAGGCGATCCTCGTCCTGTTCTTCACCGCGTCGGTCGCGGACGACGGGCTCGGCATGGCCGCCGGGCCCGCGGCCTCGATCGCGGCCGGGTACGGGACCATGGTCTACCTGGTCTCGGTCGGCGGCGGGTGGATCGCGGACCGGGTCCTGGGCTCGTACCGCGCGGTCCTGTGGGGCGGCATCCTCATCGCGTGCGGGCACTACACCATGGCGATTCCCGCCGAGCTCTCGACGTGGCTCGGCCTGGTCCTCATCAGCCTGGGCACGGGCCTGCTCAAGCCCAACGTGTCGACGCTCGTGGGCAAGCTCTACTCGACCACCGACGAGCGCCGGGACGCCGGGTTCGCGCTCTACTACATGGGCATCAACGTCGGCGCGTTCTTCGGCCCCCTCGTCACGGGATGGCTCGGCGCCGACGTCGGCTGGCACTGGGGCTTCTCGGCCGCCGCGATCGGCATGACCGCCGGAGTGGTCCAGTACGTCGTGGGCCGCAAGCACGTCCCCGGGCACGGGCGCGGCCCCGAGGCGCCCCTGCCGCCGGCCGTGATGCGCCGGACCCTGTGGATCCTGGGAGGGGTCGCGGCCGGGGTGGTGGTCCTCGCCGTCGGGCTCGCGCTCGTGGGGCGACTCAGCATCGCGGGCGTCGTCGACGCGCTGACCGTGGTCGCGATGGCCGCGCCGATCGTCTACTTCACCGTCATGTTCCGCAGCCCGCGCGTGACTGGCGAGGAGCGCGGCAGGCTGCGCCCGTTCCTCGTGCTGTGGTTCGCGTCGGTCGCGTTCAACTTCGTGCTGTTCCAGGCGTACAGCGTCCTGATCCTGCTGGCCGACCAGCACGTCGAGCGCACGATCTTCGGGTGGGAGGCCCCCGCGGCCTGGTTCAGCTCGTTCCTCGGCGGCGTCGAGGTGCTCGTCGCGCCCGTGGTCGCGGCGCTGTGGACCTGGCTCGGACCGCGGCAGCCGCACGCCTCCAAGAAGATCGCGATCGGCGCACTCCTCGGTGGGCTGTCCTACCTGGTCCTCGTGCCCGCCGTGACGGGGCAGAGCGGCGACTGGAAGATCGCCGTGTGGTGGCTCCTGGCCTCGCTCCTGCTGCTGGGCCTCGGTGACGTGCTGCTGCAGACGACGGGCCTGTCCGCGACGACCAAGCTCGCGCCCGCGGCGTTCTCGAGCCAGTCGATGGCCGTGTGGTTCCTGTCGATCGCGCTCGCCAACGGCATCCAGGCGCAGACCGTCAGGTTCTACGGCGAGATCCCCGACGGCCTCTACTTCACGCTCAACGGGGCCGTGGCCGTGCTCGTCGCGGTCGTCGTCCTGATCCTCTCGCCCTGGATGAAGCGGACCATGCACCCCGTCCACTGACCCAGCACCACCCGCACCACCCGATCGACCCAGCACCGGAGGAACGACCATGCGGTACGTGACCGAGCTCCCGTTCGAGACCACGGTCGAGGACCACTGGATACCCCTCGCCGACGGCACGCGCCTCGCCGCGCGCGTGTGGCGACCGGTCGACCCCGCGCCCGTCCCCGCGATCCTGGAGTACCTGCCCTACCGGCTGTCCGACTGGACCGCCCCGCGTGACGCGCAGCGTCACCCCTACTACGCGGGCCACGGCTACGCGTCGGTGCGCGTCGACATCCGCGGCAGCGGGAACTCGGACGGGCACCAGGACGACGAGTACTCCCCGACCGAGCTCGCGGACGGCGTCGCGGTCGTCGAGTGGCTCGCGTCGCAGGAGTGGTGCAGCGGCAAGGTCGGGATGTTCGGCATCTCGTGGGGAGGGTTCAACGCCCTGCAGGTCGCGGCCCTCGCACCCGAGGCGCTGCGCGCGATCGTCACGGTGTGCTCGACCGACGACCGCTACGACAACGACGTCCACTACACGGGCGGCTCGGTGCTTGCGGTCGACATGCACGCGTGGGCCGCGACCATGCTCGCGTTCTGCTCCCGGCCCCCGGACCCGGCCGTCGTGGGCGACCGGTGGAAGGAGCAGTGGCTCGACCGCCTCGAGCACACCGAGCCGTTCGTCCACACCTGGCTCGACCACCAGGTGCGCGACGACTACTGGCGCCACGGCAGCGTCGTCGAGGACTACTCGGCGATCAAGGCCGCGGTGCTCGCGGTCGGCGGGTGGAACGACCCCTACCGCGACACGGTCCTGCGGCTCGTCGCCGCAGGGGACCAGGCGGCCGACGGCGACCGCGCCCTGGGCGGTCCGGTCCGGGGCATCGTCGGTCCCTGGTCGCACCAGTACCCCGACCGCGGCCTGCCCCCGGGCCCCTCGATCGGCTTCCTCCAGGAGACCCTGCGCTGGTGGGACCAGTTCCTCAAGGACGAGGACACGGGCGCCCTCGACGAACCGGCGCTGCGCGCATGGGTCACCGAGTCCGTGCCGCCCGCCACGGTCTACGACGAGCTGCCCGGCCGCTGGGTCGGGGAGGAGCGGTGGCCGTCGCCGCACGTGCGTCCCACGGCCCTCCCGCTCGCGGGAGCGCCGGGCGGAACGGACGACACCGACGACGCCCTCGGCCGGGTGCTGCGCACGACCGCCCCGCTCGTCACGCACCTTCCCGCCCACCCGGGCCCAGCGGGCGGCGAGCCGGGGGCCCCGGCGGACGTGCCGCCGTCGTGCCTCGTGGCCTCTCCCCAGCACACCGGGATCGACGCGGGGCGCTTCTTCCCGTTCGGCAACGACGCGGACCTGCCGCCCGACCAGCGCGAGGAGGACGGGCGGTCCGTGTGCTTCGACTCGGCCCCGCTCTCCCAGCGGCTCGAGATCCTGGGCCGGGCACGGGTCCGACTGCGGCTGTCGTGCGCGGGCGACAAGGGGCAGGTCGTGGCACGGTTGTGCGACGTGGGCCCCGACGGCTCCTCGACGCTCGTGACCCGCGGCGTGCTCAACCTGTCGGCCCGCGAGGGGCGCGACCGCGTCGTCCCCTGGGAACCCGGTACGACGCGCGACGTGACGTTCGAGCTCAGCGGCGTCGGGTACGCCCTCGCCCCCGGGCACCGGCTCCGGCTCGCGGTCTCGTCGGCGTACTGGCCGTGGGTGTGGCCGCAGCCGGGCGGTGCGGCGCTCGCGGTCGCGCCCGCGGGCAGCTCGCTCGAGCTCCCGCTGCACGACGGCGCGGCTCCCGGCGGGCACCCGGTCGTCACCTTCGAGGAGCCCGAGCAGGCGCCCCCGCTCGGGGTCGTCTACCCGGAGGACGCCGACCAGCGACCCGAGCGGCGCGTCGTGCGCGACGTCGCGGCCGACGAGTGGCTCCTCGAGGTCGACCCGCGGTACGGCGGGACGCGCATCTACCCCGACGGGCTCGAGTTCACCGAGGACGCGCTCGAGCGGTACTGGATCGGGCGCGACCCGCTGAGCGCGCGCACCCGCTCCGACTGGAAGGTGCGGCTGCGCCGACCCGGTGCCACGCCGGCCGACCTCGCGTGGGACGCGAGCATCGTGACGCGCTCGGAGATCACGTGCGACGCCGAGTACTTCCACACCGACGACGAGGTCGTGGCACGTGACGGCGACGACGTGGTGTTCGAACGTCGGTGGCGGCGCAGCATCCGGCGCACCGCGGGGTGAGCTCCGCCGAGAAGTGAGCAGACGCCCCTGATCTGACCCGACCAGGGGCGTCTTCTCACTTCTCGGCGAGCGGCAGGAGCAGCGTTCAGCGCGGCGTGACCGTCCCGCCGAGGTGCCGCTTGCCGCTCTTCCCGTTCCACCCCACGTACGTGAAACCGCCCGGGTGAGCGGCGTCGTCGGGCGTGCGGGTGATCGCGACCTGGACCGTGCCCGGGAGCAGGACCGGCTTCTCGAACTCGACCGTCCAGTCGTAGGCGTCGCCGCGCGCGGCGCCGACCTCGGCCAGCGCGCGGGCCGCCGTGTACATGCCGTGCGCGATGGTCCGCGGGAAGCCGAACGCCTTGGCGCCCAAGGTCGAGGTGTGGATGGGGTTGCGGTCGCCGGAGATCGCGCCGTAGGCGCGCCCCGTCCCGCTGCCGAGCGCCCAGCGTGCGGTCGGGAACGGTGGCACGAAGTCCTCGCGGGGCACCTCGTCGGTCTGCTCAGGGAGCGGCTCCTCGCCCGACGGCAGCCGGAAGCCCTTGGCCAGGTACGTCGAGACACCGCGGTACACGAGCTCGCCGCCCGTGCTCACCTCGGTCACGAGGTCCACCTGGACCCCGCGCCGGTGCGCGCGCAGGTTCTCGGCGGACGCGCGTACCTCGAGCACGTCGCCGACCCGCACGGGCCGGTGCACCGAGACCGCGTTGGACACGTGCACCAGCCCCAGCAGCGGCAGCGGGAAGTCGCCGCGGACCATGAGCGCGGTCGCGAGCGGGAACGCGAGCACGTGCAGGTAGCCGGCGGGCAGGGTGTCGTCGACGCGCTCGCCGACCAGCCGCTGGTACGCGGTCAGGTGCTCGGTCACGTCCGCGGTCGGGACGTCGGCGACGCGGTAGACGACGTCCGGCAGGACGACGTCGCGCGGCCCGGGCAGGACGCGCCCCACGGGGGAGCGCGTCACGGCGATCCGGCCCGACGACGCCACGCCCTTCGCGTACAGGCCGCCGAGCCCCGGCAGCGTGGGCAGCGTGACGAGACGCGGGTTGCGGCGCTCGGGGGCCTCCTGCGCGGCGGCCGTCACGCGCCCACCAGGCTCTGGCCGCACACGCGCAGCACCTGGCCGTTGACGCCCGCCGCGGCGGGGGACGCGAGGAACGCGATGGCCTCGGCCACGTCGATGGGCTGACCGCCCTGCTGGAGCGAGGACACGCGGCGCGCCATCTCGCGCTGGACGAGCGGGATGGAGGCCGTCATGTCGGTCTCGATGAACCCGGGCGCGACCGCGTTGGCCGAGCCGCCGAGCGGGGCCAGGAGGCGCGCGGTCGCCCGCGTGTGCCCGATGACCCCGGCCTTGGAGGCACCGTAGTTCGTCTGGCCCCGGTTGCCCGCGATGCCGCTCGTCGAGGCGAGCGAGACGATGTGCGGGGCCTCCGAGAAGCCGTTCGCGCCCAGCAGGTACTCGTTGATCCGCAGCTGCGAGAGCAGGTTGACCGCGATCACGGCGTCCCACTTGTCGGGGGACATGTTGGCGAGCAGCTTGTCGCGCAGGATCCCGGCGTTGTGGACCAGGATGTGCAGGCCGCCGTGGCGGGTCCGGGCGTGCTCGAGGATGCGGGCTCCCGCGTCCTCGGCCGTCACGTCGAGCTGCAGGGCCGTGCCCTTGATCTCGTTGGCGACCTTCGCGAGGGACTCGCCCGCAGCGGGGACGTCGACCACGACGACCGTCGCGCCGTCGCGTGCGAGCGTGCGGGCGATGGCCGCGCCGATCCCGCGGGCCGCGCCCGTCACGACCGCGACGCGCCCCGCGAGGGGACGGTCCCAGTCGGTCGTGGCCTCGGCCGCGGCCGGGCCCACGTGCAGGAGCTGCCCGTCGACGAACGCCGAGCTGCCCGACAGGAAGAACCGCAGCGTGGCCAGGGCCGACGTCGAGTCCGGTGCGGCATCGGCCGTGAGCTGGATGCCGTTGGCCGTGGCGCCCGCGCGCAGCTCCTTGGCGAGCGAGCGCAGGAACCCGTCGACGCCCTGGCGGGTCGCGGCGAGCAGGGGCGTGTCGTCGTCGGCCGGTGCACGCGAGACGGTCACGACGCGCCCGCCCGGCGCGAGGCGGCGCAGGTTCGCGCCGAGCTCGAGCACGGGGGCCGAGAAGTCTGCGGGGCTGGTGGCGCCCGTCAGGACGACCACGATCGCCCCCCAGCGGGTCTCCCCGTCGCCGGCGTTCTGCCGGACGTCGAGGTCCCACCCGAGCAGGGCTTGCGCGACGGCGTTCGTGTCCTTGGCCGAGCCGGGCTCGCCGATCACGAGCACCGGGCCGGGCACGAGCGGGTCGCCCGGGCGGTAGCGGCGCAGGACCGCGGGCCGGGGCAGACCGAGCTTCTTGGCGAGGGTCTTGGTGAAGCCGGAGTTCACGGCGGACAGGTACTTGTCGGTCATGGTGGGCTCCCTCAGCTCTCGGTGCTCTGTGCGGGCGTGACGGCCGGGCTCGCGGTGCTCTCGAGGATCGCGGCGAGGCCCAGGCCACCGGCCGCGCAGATCGAGATGAGCGCGCGGGCCGGGCGGCCCGTCTCGCGCGCCTTGTCGGCCACGAGCTTCGCGGCGGTCGCGACGATGCGCCCGCCGGTCGCGGCGAACGGGTGCCCCGCGGCCAGCGACGACCCGTGGACGTTCAGACGAGAGCGGTCGATCGACCCGAACGCGCCGTCGAGGCCGAGCTCGGTGCGGCAGTAGTCGTCGTCCTCCCACGCGGCCAGGGTCGTCAGGACGGTCGAGGCGAAGGCCTCGTGGATCTCGTAGAAGTCGAAGTCCTCGAGTGCCAGGCCGTTGCGGGCGAGCAGGCGGGGGACCGCGTGCGCCGGGGCCATGAGCAGGCCCTCGTGGCCGTGCACGAAGTCGACCGCGGCGGACTCGGCGTCGACCACCCGGGCGAGGACGGCCAGGTCGTGCTCGGCGGCCCACTCCCGCGACCCGAGCAGGACCACGGAGGCGCCGTCGGTCAGGGGCGTCGAGTTGCCGGCGGTCATCGTGGGCCCTGTCGGCAGAGCGGGTCCTCCTGCCTCGCTCGCCGCCGCCCCGTGCGTGGGTGCGCTCGGCGTGAGGTGCTTGCCGAAGACCGGCTTGAGCGACGCGAGCTTCTCGGCGGACGAGTCGGCGCGCATGTTCTGGTCCTGCGTCAGACCGCGGAACGGGGTCACGAGGTCGTCGAAGAACCCCGCCTTCCAAGCGGCGGCGAGGTTCAGGTGGCTGTTCAGGGCGACCTCGTCCTGCGCCTCGCGGCTGATGCCCCAGGCCGCGGTCGTGATCGCCTGGTGCTCGCCCATCGACAGCCCCGTGCGGGGTTCTCCCGTGCTGGGCGTCGACGGCGCCAGGTCGCCCGGGCGCACCGCTGCGAAGGCCTTGAGGCGAGCGCCCAGGGTCTTGGCGTGGCTGGCCTTGAGCAGCGCCTTGCGCAGTCCTTCGCTCACGGCGACGGGCGCGTCGGACACGGTGTCGGAGCCGCCCGCGACGCCCGACTCGATCTGCCCGAGCCGGATCTTGTTGGACACGGTCACGACGGCCTCGAGGCCCGTGGCGCACGCCTGCTGGAGGTCGAACGCGGGGGTCTGCGGGGAGAGCGACGAGCCGAGGACGGACTCACGGATCAGGTTGAAGTCGCGCGAGTGCTTGAGCACGGCACCGCCGACGACCTCGCCCAGGCGCTCGCCCTGGAGGCCGTAGCGTGCCACGAGCCCTTCGAGGGCGGCCGTGAACATGTCCTGGTTGCTGGCTCCCGTGTACTTGCCGCCCGCACGGGCGAACGGGATGCGGTTGCCGCCCAGGACGTAGGCGTCGCGAAGGGCGGGAGTGCGCCCGGGCTGCTCGACGGGCAGCGCGTCCGGCCGCTCGTCGGTTCCGGGGGTGGTGGTCTGGGGTGTCTTCGGGGTGGCCACTTCGCCTGCTCTCTCTCGCGTCGTTGCTGAGGGTGGGGACCGCGGGCGCGATCCACGCGGTGTCCAAGACCCACAGTACCTGATACTCTCGGTACCGTGAGGTGGGTCACACCCCTCGCTCCCTGCGCCCCGGCGGTCCCCGCCTCGAGGGGGCGCCGCCCGGCCGGCCACTCGCGGACCGCCGGACGGACGACCAGGGACGACACCGACGTCGGGCACCACTGGAGGACTGCGTGATCAACGGCGACACGAACGGACGAGCCGGGAGACCCCGCACTGCCGTGCTCTCTCGCGACCCCGGACGCACCGCACCCCCCGCCCCCGTGACCGACGGCCGCTCGACCCGCTGGGACGACCACCGCGCCATCCGTCGCGCCGAGCTCGTGCACGCGGCCCGCAAGGCCGTCCACAAGGGCGGACCCGGGGTCTCCATGGACGAGATCGCGGCGGCCTCGGGCACGTCCAAGTCGATCATCTACCGCTACTTCGAGGACAAGACGGGGCTGCAGATCGCGATCGGCGCCTCGGTCGTCGGACAGATGCACGACGCCCTGACCCAGGCCGCGGAGTCCGCCGAGACCCCGCGCCGTGCGCTGCGCGCCATGGTCGGCGTCTACCTCGAGATGATCGCGAGCTCGCCCAACGTCTACTACTTCGTGACCCGCACGGGCGCGATCGCGGGCACCGACGGCACGGCGCGCACCGCCTCCGCGCCCCTCGCGGCGTTCCTCGACTCCGTGACCCAGCTCGTCGCCCAGCCCTTCACGCGCGCGACCGACGTGAGCCCCGCCGACGCCGCCGCGTGGGCCGCGGGCGCCGTCGGCTTCGTGCGCGGCGCCGGCGAGTGGTGGCTCGGGAACCACGACGGGCCCGACGCCCCCGACCGTGACGAGCTCACCGAGCGCGTCGCCGCCTGGCTGTGGGGCGGACCCGTCGGGGTCATGGCCCGCGGGCGGGGCGCAGCGCCCGCCGCGGAGGACACCGCCCCCTCGACCGACGACCTCTGAACCTCTCTCATGGCTACCACCGGCACACAGGAGTCCCGATGACCACCACCTCAGACCGCACCACCGCCCGCGACACCCGCGGCGACGGCGCAGCCGCCTCCACGTCGATCCCCGCCGCGGGCGTCACACCCTCGATGCCTGCGGGCGAGGTCCGCATCGACGTGGCCGACCTCTCCCACCAGCTCCTGGGCCGTTGGGCGGACCTGCGGGCCAAGGCTCGCGCGACCGCCGGCGAGGAGCGTTTCCACCGCATCGAGGGACTCTCGCTCACCGAGCACCGCGAGCGCGTCATGGACCAGGTCAAGGCGCTCGTCGAGATCGGGCAGGTGCACCGCGGGTTCCCCACGCGGCTCGGCGGGCAGGACGACGCGGGCGGCAACCTCGCCGGGTTCGAGGAGCTCGTCGCCGCCGACCCCTCGCTCCAGATCAAGGCGGGCGTCCAGTGGGGTCTGTTCGCGTCGGCGATCCTGCACCTCGGCACGCCCGAGCAGCAGGACCGCCTGCTGCCGGGTGCGATGGACGCCTCCGTCCCCGGCGCGTTCGCCATGACCGAGACGGGCCACGGCTCGGACGTCGCCTCGATCGCGACGACCGCGACGTACGACGTCGCGACGCAGGAGTTCGTCGTCCACACCCCGTTCCGCGGGGCGTGGAAGGACTACCTCGGCAACGCGGCCGTCAACGGGACCGCGGCGGTCATCTTCGCGCAGCTCGTGACGAACGGCGTCAACCACGGCGTCCACGCGTTCTACGCGCCCATCCGCGAGACCACAGCTGACGGAGGGGCCGGTGCGTTCTTGCCCGGCGTCGGCGGGGAGGACGACGGGCTCAAGGGCGGGCTCAACGGCATCGACAACGGGCGCCTGCACTTCACGCACGTCCGCGTCCCGCGCGAGAACCTCCTGGCCCGCTACGGCCAGGTCGCCGAGGACGGCACGTACACCTCGCCGATCGACAGCCCCGGGCGCCGCTTCTTCACGATGCTCGGGTCTCTCGTCCAGGGCCGCGTCTCGCTCGACGGTGCCGCGATCACCGCGTCGAAGCTGGGCCTCGCGACCGCGGTGACCTACGGCAACCAGCGCCGCCAGTTCAACGGCGCGTCGGCCGTCGACGAGGTCGTCCTCCTCGACTACGGCACCCACCAGCGCCGTCTCCTCCCGCGCATCGCGCAGACGTACGCGATGCACTTCGCGCACGACCGTCTGCTCGACCTGTTCGACACCGTGTTCTCGGGGGAGAACGACACCCCCGAGTCGCGCGAGGACCTCGAGACCATGGCGGCCTCGCTCAAGCCGATGAGCACGTGGTTCGCGCTCGACACGCTGCAGGAGGCACGCGAGGCCTGCGGCGGCGCCGGGTTCCTCACCGAGAACCGGCTCACGAGCCTGCGAGCCGACCTGGACGTCTACGTCACGTTCGAGGGTGACAACACGGTCCTGCTCCAGCTCGTCGCCAAGCGGCTCCTGGCCGACTACGGCAAGGAGTTCAAGGACATCACGCCCGGGCAGATGGCCCGGTTCGTCGTCGAGCAGGCCGCCGACGCCGCGCTGCACCGCACGCCGCTCAAGCGCGCCGCGCAGACCCTCGCGGACGTGGGCGACCCGCGCCGCGCCGTCGGGCACCTCAAGGACGTCGGCAACCAGCGCGACCTGCTGACCGACCGGGTCGAGACCATGGTCGCCGACGTCGCCGCGGCCCTGCGCCCGGCCCAGAAGGCCACGCCCGAGAAGGCCGCCGAGCTCTTCAACGAGCACCAGCACGAGCTCATCGAGATGGCGAAGGCGCACGCCGACCTGCTGCACTGGGAGGCGTTCACGCAGGCCCTCGACACGATCGAGGACGCGGGCACGCGCCAGGTCCTCACGTGGGTGCGCGACCTGTTCGGGCTCACGACCATCGAGCGCAACCTCGCGTGGTACCTCATCAACGGGCGCCTGTCGGCGCAGCGCGCGCGCACCGTCAGCGGGTACGTGGACCGCCTCGTCGCCCGACTGCGGCCGCACGCGCAGGACCTCGTCGACGCCTGGGGCTACGGCCCCGAGCACCTGCGCGCCAAGATCGCGTCGGGGGCCGAGCAGGTCCGTCAGGACGAGGCCCGCGAGTACTACCGGCAGCTGCGTGCGAGCGGCGACGAGCCCGTGAGCGAGAAGTCGATCAAGGCCCGCGAGAAGGCCGCGGCGAAGGCGGCGGCACGAGGCGGGTCGAAGGTCGCGAGGCGCTGACGCCGTTTCGGCGCCGAGCACGGGGTTGAGGTCGTCATCCGGCCC
>NZ_JACSQQ010000008.1:25911-76902 GCF_014836555.1 Oerskovia rustica | reverse complement strand
GTGGGGGCGGCCCGGCGGGTCCTGTCGTGAGTCCGGGCGCTCGGCCCGCCATGTCGCGTCGGTGGCGGTCCCGGCGCGCCGTCCGTCCTCGGCCCGACGGCGAGTGCCCGCCATTCCTGTTGACGCACCTCGCGGACTTCGCCAGGCTGCACCGATGGCACCCGACCCCGTCCCCGACGCACCCGCCACCGACGCCCCCGCGTCGGTAGGCACCGCCCCCGCACTCCCGACGCGCACCGATCTCTGGCCTCCGTCCGGCCTGCGCGTCGTCTCGGGGGACCTGGAGCTGCGTCACCTCGACGAGGACCTCCTGTACCGGCTCGCTGCCGTTGGCGGCGAGGGCATCCACGACGAGGGGTTCATGCCCTTCGCGTTCCCGTGGTCGCGCGGTTCGGCGGTCGAGGTCGGCCGCAGCATCCTTGCCTACCAGTGGGGTGCGGCGTCGCGGATCGCACCCGCGTCCTGGGCGGTCGAGCTGGCCGTGGTGCGCGACGGCGAGGTGCTGGGCGTGCAGGCGCTCACGGCGTCGGACTTCGTGGTGACGCGCACGGCGGAGTCCGGCTCGTGGCTGGGGCGCCGGTACCAGGGGGCCGGCGTCGGCACGCTCGCGCGGCTCATGATCCTCGAGCTCCTCTTCACGGGGTTCGACGCCCGGACGGCCACGACGTCGGCCTGGGAGGACAACGCTCCCTCCCACGGCGTCACGCGCAAGCTCGGCTACCGGCCCAACGGCGCGGAGACGCTCGCCCGCGAGGGTAAGCCGGTGGTCAACGTCCGGTACCGCCTCGACCGGGCGGACTGGGACGCGCGCCCGGCGGCGCTGCGCCCCGAGGTGACGCTGCACGGCGTCGGACCGGTCAGGGAGATGCTGGGCCTCGACTGAGCGATCGCACGGGGCCGGTGCGGGGCTCGCGCGAGCCGGGGTGCCGGATACCGGGTGCCGGGTGCCGACCATGCGGTTGGCGTCGGTCGAGCATGCGGTTAGCGTCCGGACCCGGCCGATTCTCGACGCCAACCGCATGTTCGGCACCGAGAGGGAGGCCGGGGCGCCGTCAGGTCGCGACCAGGGTCGCCAGCACCGATCGAGCCTCGGCCTCAAAACCGGGGTCGTCGTGCTCGACCGACCACGCGATGATCGCGAGCGTCGAGAGCGCGACGTACGCGTGCAGCACGAGGCGGTCCTCGTCGTCGGGCACGCGGCCGTAGCCCTCGTGGAACGCCGCCTCGAGGTCGGGGCGTCCCCGCCACTCGCGCATCGTGAGCTTCTGCAGGTCCACGGCCCATGGCGAGAGCTCGGCGTGCGCGAAGTCGATCACGCGCACGTGACCGTCCGTGTCGACCAGCCAGTTGCGCGGCCCGAAGTCGCGGTGCGCCGGTACGAGCCGGACCGACCGCACGTCGGCCACAGGGGCCGCGACCTCGCGCAGCCGCAGGAGATCGGTCGCGTCGACGATCGGGCCGAGCGCGGCGGCCTTCTCGTCGAGGTCCGCGAGGAGGCGCTCCCCGTAGCCCTCGTCGGGTACGCCCGGGGCGCTCGCGTGCAGCCGTGCGAGCAGTACCCCGGCCTGCCGGTGGACGTCCGGGTCGAGGGCCACGTCGCCCGTCGCAAGCGCGCCGGGCACGTGCGTCAGGACCAGGACGTGCGCGTCGGTGTCGGCGGCGAGCAGCCGACCCGCGTCGTCGCCGAGCGAGGGTACGTACCTCTGCAGCGCCTCGACCTCGCGTGCCACGTTGCGCGCCGACCGCTCCCACTTCACGACGACGTCACCCGCCCCCGTGCGCACGCGCGCCACGCGGGACTCGCCGTGCGGCCAGATCCACTCCTCGACGAGCTCCGTCCGGGTGCCCGCACCGACTGAGGCGGCCCAGGTCGCGGCGGCGTCGAGCAGGACGGTGGGCAGTGGGAGGTCGGAGGACATCCGTCGATGCTAGGGCCTGGGCGGGAGCGAGGCCGGGCCTAGGCCGTCGGGTTGCAGCGCGCCGCGGCCGTCGCCAGGAACCCGACGTCCGGGCGCCACGGCTCCAGGTTCCACGTCTTCTTGTCGGTCGCGCCGAGGGCGTGGCAGTCGAACTGGTCGCGCATGGTCGTCGAGGCGGCCTCGGGCTCGCTCGCGACGAGCTGGGCCCAGGCCGTCGCCTCGCCCACGATGCCCGACTGCCGCGCCCACGGCGTCGGGTCGACCGCGAGCGAGCGTCCGCCCTCGCGATCTCCCCAGGTCGCACTGCGCACGCCCTGTGCACCGAGCCACGTGGTCACGGTCCAGCCGTGCGCCGGACCGGCACCGTCCCCTGTGGCGCCCCCGGTGCCCGACGGCGTCGCCCCCCGAGCCTTCGCGTGCACCTCCGCGCGGGTCGGCGCCACGACCACGACTCCTGCGCGGCCTGCTGCTCCGGACGTCTCCGTCGCCTCCGGCGCCGACAGCCCGCCGAGCGGGGTGCCTGCGGCGTCGAGGACGGTGACGCTGCCGTCGCTGTTGCGCACCAGGGAGCCGTCGGCGGGGGAGACGAGGTCGATCGTCGCGGGGACCGCGGTGCTCACGGCGTCGCTGCCGTCGGTCGTGCCGGTCGGGGTGCTCCCCGACGAGGCGACGGTCGCCGCCTCGTCGGCGGGCAGCACGAACGTGACGCGGCTCGACGCGTCCTCGTCCGGGGTGACCGCGACGGCCTCACCACCGCCGGTCCCGTCGGCTGCCACGATCGGCACCGTCAGCGCGAGCTCGATCCCGTCGGCCGTGAGGGCCTGCGTCACGGTGGCCCGCTCGGGTGAGGGTGCCGTCGAGGGTTCTCCCGACGCGGCCCCCTCGGAAGCCGCGGACGCGGGCGGGACGGGAGCGGCGCCGTCGGGCAGGGAGCAGCTCGTCGCCAGGACGGCCACGACCACGCCCACCACCGCGACGGTGGCGTGCGGGCGGGGGCGACGGAGAACGAGGGAGGTCACCGTGCGAGGCTATCTCCGCTCGCCGAGGGTTCCGCACCCCGCCGCCCACGTGCCCGGGAGCCGTCCGCCGCACGCGTTCGTGGACGCCCGACCCCACCGCTCCCGACCGCCGGTAAACTGGCCGCACCTGTGCAGCCCCGTGCCGGTCGCCTCCTCGATGACTCGCTCGTCGAAACGCGCCGGCTGGCACGCCACCCCGAGGGATTCGATGACCGCCCCCAGCAACGCCCCGACGCCCGCCGCAGCGACCTCCGAGCACCGGCCGCACCTCGACACGGTCGAGCGCGCAGCCGCCACCCCCGACGAGGCGCAGCCCTTCGCGGAGCTCGGCCTCAAGCCGGACGAGTACCAGCGCATCCGCGACATCCTCGGGCGACGCCCCACGGCCGCCGAGCTCGCGATGTACTCCGTCATGTGGTCGGAGCACTGCTCGTACAAGTCGTCCAAGGTGCACCTGAGCACGTTCGGCAAGAAGACGACCGACGAGATGAAGAAGCACCTCCTCGTCGGCATCGGCGAGAACGCGGGCGTCGTCGACATCGGTGACGGCTGGGCCGTGACGTTCAAGGTCGAGTCCCACAACCACCCGAGCTTCGTCGAGCCCTACCAGGGTGCGGCGACCGGTGTCGGCGGGATCGTCCGCGACATCATCTCGATGGGCGCACGCCCCGTGGCCGTCATGGACCAGCTGCGCTTCGGCGCGGTCGACCACCCGGACACGGCGCGCGTCGTGCACGGCGTCGTGTCGGGCGTCGGCGGCTACGGCAACTCCCTGGGTCTGCCGAACATCGGCGGCGAGCTCGTGTTCGACTCCTCCTACCAGGGCAACCCGCTCGTCAACGCGCTGTGCATCGGCGTGCTGCGTCACGAGGACATCCACCTCGCCAACGCCTCGGGCGTCGGCAACAAGGTCGTCCTGTTCGGTGCGCGCACGGGCGGCGACGGCATCGGTGGCGCCTCGATCCTCGCGTCCGAGACGTTCGAGGACGGCGTCCCCGCCAAGCGCCCCTCGGTCCAGGTGGGCGACCCCTTCATGGAGAAGGTCCTCATCGAGTGCTGCCTCGAGCTCTACGCGGCACGCGTCGTCGAGGGCATCCAGGACCTCGGTGCGGCCGGCATCTCGTGCGCCACCTCGGAGCTCGCGTCCAACGGTGACGGCGGCATGCACGTCGAGCTCGACTCGGTCCTGCTGCGCGACCCGTCGCTCAACGCGGGCGAGATCCTCATGTCGGAGTCGCAGGAGCGCATGATGGCGGTCGTCGCGCCCGACAAGCTCGACGAGTTCCTCGCCATCACGAGCAAGTGGGACGTCGAGACGTCCGTCATCGGCGAGGTCACCGGCACCGGGCGCCTCACGATCGACCACCAGGGCGAGCGCATCGTGGACGTCGACCCCAGGTCGGTGGCGCACGAGGGCCCCACGTACCACCGCCCCTACGCGCGCCCCACGTGGATGGACGGTCTCAACGCCGACAGCATCTCGACGGGTGAGGGCGCCGCGCGGTTCGCACGTCCCGAGACGGCCGACGAGCTCCGCGCGACCGCGCTGCGCCTGCTCGGCTCGCCCAACCTCGCCTCGAAGGAGTGGGTCACCAACCAGTACGACCGCTTCGTCCAGGGCAACACGGCCCTCGCCCAGCCCGACGACGGCGGCGTCATCCGCGTCGACGAGTCCACGGGCCTCGGGGTCGCCCTCGCGACCGACGCCAACGGCCGCTACGCGAAGCTCGACCCGCGCACGGGTGCCCAGCTCGCGCTCGCCGAGGCGTACCGCAACGTCGCCACGACCGGCGCCCGCCCGCTCGCCATCACCGACTGCCTCAACTTCGGCTCCCCCGAGGACCCCGACTCCATGTGGCAGCTCGTCGAGGCCATCGAAGGCCTGGCCGACGCGTGCCAGACCCTCGGGGTTCCCGTCACGGGCGGCAACGTCTCGCTCTACAACGGCACGGGAGAGCCCGGGCAGATCGACTCGTCGATCCACCCGACGCCCGTCGTCGGCGTCCTGGGCGTGCTCGACGACGTCGCGCACGCCACCGGGTCCGGCTGGCGCGAGGCCGGGGAGGCCATCTACCTCCTCGGCACGACCCGCCCCGAGCTCGACGGCTCCGCCTGGGCCGACGTCGTCCACCAGCACCTCGGCGGCGTGCCCCCGCAGGTCGACCTCGCGGCCGAGCGCGCCCTGGCCGAGGTGCTCGTCAACGCCAGCCGTGACGACCTGGTCTCCGCCGCGCACGACCTCTCCGAGGGCGGCCTGGTCCAGGGCCTCCTCGAGGCGTCGCTGCGCTTCGGCACCGGCGCCAAGGTCTCGATCGACGCCCTCGCCGCGCGCGACGGCGTCACCCCGTTCGAGGCCCTGTTCTCCGAGTCGACGGCCCGCGCGCTCGTCGCCGTGCCGCGCGGCGAGGAGACCAAGCTGGTCGACGCGTGCGTCGCGCGCGGCGTGCCCGTCCTCAAGATCGGCGAGACCGGCACCGAGCCCGCCGAGGTCACCGAGACCGGGGAGTCGCTCGAGGTCGAGGGCATCTTCACGATCCCGCTGAGCGAGGCCGACCAGGTGTTCCGTGCGACGCTGCCGGGGATCTTCGGCTGATTCGTCGCTGAGCCGCCGACGGGGCGGGGCGCGCGAGGTCTTCCTCCGCGCCCCGCCCCGTCGGCGTTCACAGGATCCCTCCGCGGGCTGCACCGGGTCTGCCCGCCGCCCGTGACCGACCGGCCCAGAACGGCCCGAACCGGTCGATAGGGTCGCTGCATGACAGGGGACAGCAGCACCATGGGGGAGATCGGCGCCTCGGAGGCCGAGCCACCGGCCACCCCGCCCGACGTCGCCTCTACCTCGACCCGCCGCAAGCGCCCGGGTGGGCGCGCCGTCGGGCTGGGGCTGTGGGTCCTGGGCGGGGTGGTCCTGGCCATGACGCTCGTGCGCGCCGTCCCGTACGACGGCGTCACGCCCCTCGCGCAGGTCGTCGGCGTCACGCCGTGGGTCGTCCCGCTCGCGCTGCTGGTGGCTGCGGCGGCCTTGGTCCTGCGGCGCCGGCTGCTCGCGATCCTGTGCGGGGTCGCGCTCGTGGCGCAGGTCGCGTGGGTCGCGCCGTTCTTCGTGCCCGGGCGCGGCATCGAGGCGGGTGCCCAGGGAACGCTGCGGGTGCTGACGGTCAACGCGTACTTCGGGCAGGCCGACGCCGCCGCCGTGGTGCGGATGGTCCACGAGCAGGACGCGGACGTGCTCGCGGTCGTCGAGCTCACGGCCGCCTTCCACGACCGTCTCGAGGCCGCGGGCATCGAGGCGGTCATGCCGCACCACGTCGACGCCAAGGTGGGCACGGGCTCGCCCGGGAGCGGCCTGTGGAGCAGGACCGCGCTGACCGACCCCGACACGAGCGAGTGGAGCACGTTCGCCATGCCCGCAGCCACCGTCGACGTGGACGGCACGCCCGTGCGCGTGACCGCAGTCCACCCCGTCCCTCCGCTGCCCGAGATCACGGGCGTGTGGCACCAGGAGATGGCCGACCTCGCCCGGCGCGCGCACGACGACCCCCTGCCCCAGGTGCTGCTGGGCGACTTCAACGCGACGTACGACCACGCGTCGTTCCGCGCCGTCCTGGGCGACCGCTTCCACGACGCGACACGCACGGCCGGGCACGGCCTGAACCTGTCGTGGCCCGTGGGGGAGCGGGTCCCGACGTTCCTCGACCTCGACCACGTCGTGGTCGACGCGGGCATGCGGGTCGACGACCTCGACTCGCTCGTCGTTCCCGGCTCGGACCACCGGGCGCTCGCGGTCACGGTCCAGGTGGCACCGTGAGCGCGCCCGTCCTGACCGAGGAGCGTCCGCCGTCGAGGGCGCGGCGAGCGGGCGCCGTCGCGTGGACGGTCGTCTTGTCGCTCTGCCTCATGGGGGTGGGGGCGCTCACGCTCGCGCGCACCCTGGGGTTCGACGACGTCACGCCCTTCGCGCAGCTCGTGTCCCTCACGCCGTGGGTCGCCCTCGCGGCGCTCGTGGTGCTGTTGCTCTCGCTGAGCCGGCGGCGCTGGGTGCTCAGCGCGGTCGCGGGGGTGCTGGTCGTCGCGCACGCGGTGTGGCTCGTGCCGTTCTTCGTGCCGGGGTCGGGTATCGCCGCCGGGGCCGACGGGGCGCTGCGCGTCATGGCCGTCAACGTCCTCTACGGGCGGGCGGACGCCCGGGCGGTGGTCGAGGCCGTGCGCGAGGAGGAGGTCGAGCTGCTGAGCGTCGTCGAGCTGACCGACGACTTCGAGACCGCTCTCGTGGGAGCCGGGATCGAGGAGGTGCTGCCGTACACGTGGACGCGGACCCACCCGACCGAGGGGGCAGCGGGCAGCGGCCTGTGGAGCGCGACGCCGCTGACCGACCCACGTGACGGCGTGGCGAGCCGGTTCCACCAGCCGAGCGCCGTCGTCGGGGTGGACGGGACGTCCGTGCGGGTGACGGCCGTGCACTCGCACCCACCCACTCCCGGCGAGGTCGACCTGTGGACGGACGACCTCGCGCTGCTGAGCGACGCGGCGCACGCAGACCCCACGCCGCAGATCCTGCTCGGCGACTTCAACGCGACCTCCGACCACTCGGCCTTCCGCGACCTGCTCGGGGACCGGTTCGCCGACGCGACCCGGCTCGCAGGGGACGGCCTGAACCTGTCGTGGCCCGCCGACCGCCGCTACCCGCCGCTCGTGGACCTCGACCATGTGGTCGTCGACGCCGGTATGCGGGTCGACGACGTCGGGCCCGTCGCGATCCCGGGCACCGATCACCTGGCGATCCTGGCGACGGTGCAGGTCAGGCCCTAGGTTGGTGGCATGAGCGACGACGACACCGCCACCACGTACGAGGCTCGGCTGCGCGACCTCCTCGAGCACCGCATGGACTCGGGCCGCGTCCTGGCCGAGCGGGCCGAGCAGGTCGCGGCAGCCAAGACAGCGCTCGAGGAGGCCGAGCGCGAGTACGCCACGGCGTTCTCCGACGCGCTCGCCGCGGGCTGGACCGAAGCCGAGCTGCGCAAGGTCTTCAAGTCCCTCGGCGTCCCGGTGCCGACGCGCCCGCGCCGCAGCAAGAGCACGGGCGTCAAGGCGCAGCCGCCGGTGCCCAAGCCGCCCGTCGTGACTGCGCTGGCCCGCCGCCACGACGACACCGAGGTCATCGACGTCATCACGGCCTGAGCGCCGCGTCGCTGCCGGCGCTCACGGACGTTCTCGGCCCTGCCAGGACCGCCTGAAAGGTCCGGAAAGCACCCGCCGAACCTCTGGTTCAACGGGCTCCCGGGTGAGATGATGATCTCGGTGTCTTCGCAGGTCAGAGCATATGAAGGTGCTCTCGGGGATGCCTGAGACGGAGGCCCGTCATGAACCGCTCCATCCAGACCGAGGACGACGTCGCGCGGCTGCTCGACGCCCTCTACTCCGAGGCCACCGAGCGGTGGGCCGCTCGCGGCGCCGCCGCCTGGCACGGCAGCGCAGCCTGGTGGGACTCCTTCTACACCGACCGGGACCGTGCCGTCCCGTTCTTCCGTGACGCCCCCGAGGAGAGCCTCGTCGCCTGGCACGGGGCGGGTCTTCTACCGATCGGCCCGGGCACGCGTGTGCTCGAGCTCGGGTGCGGACCGGGGCGCAACGCGATCTGGTTCGCCCAGCAGGGCGCGACCGTCGACGCGTTGGACCTCTCCGGGACGGCAGTGAGCTGGGCGGAGGAGCGGGCATCCTCCGCCGGTGTGGACGTCCGCTTCGTGTGCGCGGACATGTTCGACTGGCCCGCCGAGGAGACGTACGACGTCGTCTTCGACAGCGGGTGCTTCCACCATCTCCCGCCGCACCGTCGGATCGGCTACCGCAGGCTCGTCGAGTCCTGGCTCCGGGACGGCGGATCCTTCGGACTGACCTGTTTCGCCGCCGCGGGGGACGGGTTCGCTGCGATGGGGTCCGAGGTCGACGACGTCGAGCTCTACCGCGGCGGGGCGCTCGCCGGCGGGCTCGCGTACGGCGCGGACGACCTCCGCGCCCTCTTCGAGGGGTTCACCGAGATCGAGCTGCGCAGGCTCGCACCGCAGGCCGCCGGTTCGTCGCTGTTCGGCGAGTCCTTCCTGTGGGGCGGGCTGTTCCGGTCCTGACCCGCGTCACGCCTCCCGAAACCCCGATCCTCGCTCGGCGA
Organism: Oerskovia rustica; assembly: GCF_014836555.1. Lineage (GTDB taxonomy): Bacteria > Actinomycetota > Actinomycetes > Actinomycetales > Cellulomonadaceae > Oerskovia > Oerskovia rustica. Next base: position 67,804 of record NZ_JACSQQ010000008.1, on the reverse strand, counting down.
GCTCCTCGCCCAGGATGCGGATCGCCTTCGGCCCGACGCCGTGGATCGTGAGCAGCTCCTGGGCGGTCGCGCGCGTGAGGTCCTCGTAGTGCGTGTACCCGTGGTGGGCGAGCTCGCGCGTCGCGACCTTGCCGATGCGCGGCGTGAGGTCGCTGGGCGGGACGGCAGCGCGGTCGTCGGTCATGGCAGGGTCCTCTCGGGCGGCCCGTGAGCGGGCGTGGACACCCAGCATCACCGAGGGACGGTCTCGCTCGCGACCCCGGCCGGTGCCGCGGGCTCCACCGCCACCGCCACCGGCACCGGCCGCGGCCACGGCGCCCACACGGGCACGTACCGCCAGAACACCGCCCCGCCCGCGACCGACGTCGCGCCGACGACGAGCGCGGCGACCCCCAGCGGCGCGACGAGGGCGGTGCCCGCGACGACGAGCGGACCCGCGAAGGCCCCCGCGTCGTGCAGGAGCCGCCACGCCCCGAAGAACTCGGCACGCTGCGCGGGCGGTGCGACGTCGGCGCCGAGCGTCATGATGACGCCGTTGCTCAGCCCGTTCCCGAAGCCGAGCACCAGGGCCACCACCGCCAGGGACGCGACGCCGCCCGCCCACGGCAGCGTGAGGTAGCCCGCCGCCAGGACCGCGAGCGACGGGACGGCGAGGGCGCGCCGACCGAACCGGTCCATGAGGTACCCCGCGGGGATCGACACGAGCACGTCGAGCGCGGCGCTGGCCCCGAAGACCAGGCTCGTCGTCGCGGCGTCGACGCCCAGGAGGTCGGCCCACAGGGGCAGGAGCACGGTGCGGGCCGTCCGCGAGAGTCCCATGAGCGCGGCCCCGAGGCCGAGCGTGCGCAGCAGCCGGCGGTGCTCGACGAGCACGCGCCACAGCCCCGCCTTCCGGGCGGCCACGTCGCCGGGTGCGGCGCGTGCGCGAGGCGAGCGTCCGACGTCGGGCACGCGGCCCATGAGGACCGCCGTGACGCACACCGCGACGAGCTGCACCGCGAACCCTCCGCGCGTGCCGACGGCCAGGATCGCGGCCGCCCCGAGGATCGGGCCGACGAAGAACCCGACCCGCATCATGGCCGCGACGCTCGACATGACGCGAGCGCGGCGCGCGAACGGCACGGCCTCTGCCAGGTACGTCTGGCGGGCGAGACCCCACACGGCCTGCGAGAGGCCCGCGAGGAACACGCCGACCGCGAGCGAGACGACCGACCACGAGACCAGGCAGAGCGCGACGCCGCCCACGGCCAGCACGCTCGCCCCCACGATCGAGCGCCGTTCCCCGAACCGGGACACGAGCCGCCCCGCGGGCAGGTCGCCGACGAGCTGGCCCAGCGCGGCGAGCGCCACGACCAGGCCTGCGACGCCGAGAGACGCGCCGTGCTCGCGCGCCGCGAGCGCGACGACCGGTGCGGCCGCGCCCTGGGCGACACCCCAGACCCCGGCGGGCACGTGGACGGTCCACGCCAACCTGACCGGCGGGGAGCCCGTGCCCGCGCTCACGCCAGGACCGGCTCCGTGGTCCGGGCCCCCTCCTGCCCGACGGCGCCGCTCGCCTCGTCCGTGTCGCCCGCCTCGGGGAGCGCGTCCGCCGCGAGCGTCGCGTACCGGCTCTCGGGGCGCGCGAGGCCGAGGTGGTCGCGCAGCGTCGTGCCCTCGTACTCCGCACGGAACAGGCCGCGCTCGCGCAGGATCGGCACGACGTGGTCGGCGAAGTCGTCCAGGCCGCCCGGCAGGTAGGGCGGCATGACGTTGAACCCGTCGGCGGCGCCCTGCGTGAACCACTCCTCGATCGTGTCGGCGACCTGCTCGGGCGTGCCCGCGACGACCCGGTGGCCGCGCGCCCCGGCGAGGCGGTGGAGCAGCCCGCGGACCGTGGGCTGCTCACGCTCGACGATGCCTGCGACGACCTGGAGGCGGCTGCGCGAGTTGTCGGTCACGTCGCCCGCGTCCGCGAACAGCTCGGCCGGGACGGGCCCGTCGAGCTGCGCGTGGTCGAGGCGGACACCCGTGAGCTTCTCGAGCTGGCGCAGACCGTACTCGGGGACGGTGAGCTCGTTGAACTCGCGCTCCAGGGCCTTGGCCTCGTCCTCGGTCGAGGCGATGAACGGGCTGATGCCCGGGAGGATCTTGACCGCGTCACGCGAGCGGCCCAGCGCCTCGGCCCCGGCCTTGACGTCGGCGTAGAAGGCCTGCGCGTCGGACAGGCGTTGGTGCGCCGTGAAGATCGCCTCGGCGTAGCGGCTCGCGAACGCGCGTCCCTCGTTCGACGCGCCCGCCTGGACCAGGACGGGGTGGCCCTGCGGCGAGCGGGCGGCGTTGAACGCACCCTCGACGCGCAGGTGCTCGCCGCGGAAGGCCGCGTCGTGGATCTTCGCGGGGTCGGCGTAGCGGCCCGAGGCGCGGTCGATCAGGACAGCGTCGTCCTCCCAGCTGTCCCAGAGCCGGGTGGTGACCTCGACGAACTCGGCGGCTCGCGCATACCGCTCGACGTGGTCCGGGTGGGAGTCCAGGCCGAAGTTGCGGGCCGCGTCCTCGCTCGCCGTCGTGACGATGTTCCACCCGGCGCGCCCGTTGCTCAGGTGGTCGAGCGTCGAGAAGAGCCGCGCCAGGTTGTACGGGTCGTAGAACGTGGTCGACGCGGTCGCGATCAGGCCGATCCGCGTCGTCGCGGCCGCGATCGACGCGAGCGTCAGGATCGGTTCGAGCCTGCCCACGCTGTTGAACTCGACGCCGTCGTGCAGGACGGGGCCGTCCGCGAAGAAGACCGCGTCGAACCTCGCGGCCTCGGCCGTGCGGGCGAGGTCGGTGTAGAAGTCGGCCGTGAAGATGCGCTCGGGCTGGGTGTCCGGGTGGCGCCAGGCCGCCTCGTGGTGGCCGGCGGGGTGGATGAACAGGTTCAGGCTGAGCCGGCGGGCCGGTGCGTGCTCGGTCATGGTGCGTCCTCGGGTCGTGGGATGGGTCGGGAGACGGTTCGTGCGGGGGCCGGGTCGCTCACTGGCGATCCGTTCACGTCGTGCGCCAGCGCGAGAAGTGACGTTCGAGGCTCACGAGCACCGCGTTGATCGAGACCCCGACGAGCGAGATCGCGATGATCCCGGCGTACATGTTCGTGATCTGGAAGTTGAACTGGGCGTAGGTGATGAGGTACCCGAGCCCGGCCTTGGCGCCGACCATCTCGGCCGCGATGAGCACGAGGATCGAGCTCGTCCCGGCCATGCGGATACCCGTGAAGATCGTCGGGACGGCGGCCGGCAGCACGACCTTCTGGAACAGCCGGAGGGGCGGCAGCCCGAGCGACCGGGCCGACTTCACGAGCAGCGGGTCCACGGTCCGGACCCCGGCGATCGTGTTGAGGAGGATCGGGAAGAAGCACGCGTAGACGACGAGCGTGATCTTCGACGTCTCGCCGATCCCCAGGACGAGGATGAACACGGGCAGGAGAGCGAGGGCAGCGGTGTTGCGGAACAGCTCGAGGAAGGGGCCGAGGAACTGGGCGACGCTCGCCCACCACCCGATCGCGATGCCCAGCGGGATCGCGAGCAGGACCGCGATCGCGAAGCCCGTGCCGGCCCGCGTCAGGCTCGTCCCGACGTGCTTGCCCAGCTCGCCGCTCGTGAGCAGCTCCCAGAAGGACTCGAGCACCGCGCTGAGCGGCGGCAGGAAGACCTTGTCGACCAGCCCGACGCGCGGCGCGACCTCCCAGATCACCAGGAACAGCACGATCGCTGCCGAGGCCCGCAGGACGCGTACCCCGACGCCGCGCAGACGGGCCCCGACGGGCGGCGTCGGGTCCTGGTCGGCCGTGAGCACCTGACGGCGTCCGAGCGTGGGCGGGTCGGCGAACGCGACGGTGTCCTCCGCAGGGCGGGCCAGCGGCTCGCCCCGTGCGGGGGCGTGCGGGGTCACGGTGCTAGACATGGGCGTCCTCCGTCTGTGCGTGGAGCGCGCTCCACACCTCGTGCCGGTACCGGCCGAAGCGCGCCGAGGAGCGGACGTCGTCGTGCTCGCCGTCGCCGCCGCCAGGGTCCGCGGCCCCCGCGAGGTCCACGTCGATCACGGTCTGCAACCGGCCCGGGCGCGGCGTCATGACCGCGACGCGCTGCCCCAGGTACACCGACTCCTCGATGCCGTGCGTGATGAAGACGATCGTCTTGCCCGTCGCGCGCCAGATCCGCAGGAGCTCGTCCTGGAGGGACTCGCGCGTCTGGGCGTCGAGAGCCGCGAAGGGCTCGTCCATGAGGAGGACCTCGGGGTCGAACGCGAGGCTCCGCGCGATCGCCACTCGTTGCTTCATGCCGCCCGACAGCTCGTGCGGGTAGCGGTCCGCGAACGCCGTGAGGCCCACGAGGTCCAGGTACTCGTCCGCGACCCGGGCCCGGGCGCCGCGCGCGACGCCCTTGGCCTCCAGCCCGAGCTCGACGTTCGCGCGGGCCGAGCGCCAGGGGAGCAGCGCGTACTGCTGGAAGACCACGCCCCGGTCGAGACCCGGCCCCGTGACGGGCGAGTCGTCCAGGAGGATGCGGCCCGACGTCGGCTCGGTGAGCCCGCCGAGCAGGTCCAGCAGCGTCGACTTGCCGCAGCCCGAGGGCCCGACGACCGTCAGGAACTCGCCCGCGCGGACGTCGAGCGTGAAGTCCTCGACGGCCGTGAACCGCTTGCGTGCCCCGCGGCCCGCGGCCGCGTCGCGCACGATGAACTCCTTGTGCACGTGCTCGAGGCGGAGCTTGGGGGTCGACCCCGGGACGTCCGCCGCCTCCGTGGAACCCGTCGCGCTGGGCCGGGTCGTCGTGACCGTCACCGTGCCGCTCACGGCGCGCCCTCGACGGGCTCGCCGTCGGGGCCCGCGTCCTTCGCGTAGGTCCCGTTCGCGTAGGGGTTGTGCTCGTTGGTGTAGATGTCGGAGGGGGAGAACTGGCCCTTCTCGAGCTCACCCTCGCGCACGAGCCAGTCGATCCACGTCGCGATCTCCTCCTCGGCGATCACGCCGCCGGGGGCCGTGATGCTCGCGGACTTCCAGTAGGGGACCAGCTCGGTGCTCTCGCCGCGCCCGCGCCCCTCGATGATCGACGTGTACCGCGCGCGCACCTCCTCGACCGGGGTGACCTGCGCCCACCGGATCGCGCGCGCCGTGCCCTGCACGAAGTCCTCCACGACCTCGGGGTTCTTCGCGATGTACTCGTCGCGGAAGATGTACGTCCCGTAGGAGAAGTTCCCGTAGAGCGACGTCTCGCTGAAGAGCTGCGTGATCCCGCCGCGCTCCAGAGCCTTGTCCTGGAAGACGCGCGAGAGCCCGACCACGTCGACCTGCCCCTCGCGCAGCACCTGCTCGGCGTTCACGGGAGGCACGACGACGAGCTCGACCTGGTCGATCTCCTCGGGGCTCAGCCCGCCGCGCGAGAGCCACTCGCGGATGAGGAACTCGCTCTGTGCGCCCAGCGTGTTGACGCCGATCGACCTCCCGACCAGGTCCCGGGGCTCGGTGATCGGGCTGCCCTCGACCGTGTAGAAGCCGCCGTAGGACAGCTCGTCCGAGCCGTAGTAGGAGATGACGGACGTGATGGGAGAGCCCGACGCCTTGAGCTTGACGATCGCGCCGTTGAACGCGCCGCCGAAGTCGGTCGAGCCCGTCGCGGCGGCCTGGATGCTCTGCGGGCCGCCCGTCGAGTCTCCGACCCACTCGAGCTCGACCTTCTCGTAGTAGCCGAGGTCCGCCGCGAGCTCGGGGAACGTCACCTGCCCGACCGAGCCGTCGTAGCGCAGCACGGCCCGGCCGGACTCGCCGACCGTGGCCTCCTCGGCGCTCGCGGCCGAGCACGCCACGAGCGTCACGGCGAGGCCCGCGGTCAGTGCGGCCCGGACGGCGGTGCGGACGGCGGTGCGGGCCGGGTGGAGGGCGTGGGGTCTGAGGGTGCGGGGCATGGGAGCTCCAGGGAGTCGGGTACGGGTGCCCTGCCGTCCGCGAGTACGCCGACGGCAGGGTGGGAAGGGTGGTCTCTCGGTCCGCCGGTGCGCGAGGTGTGCGACGGCGGGAGCGGGACGGTGAGCGCGCGAGGAGAGCGGAGCCGGTCGTCGACGCGAGCGACGGCCGGGGTGGGGCGGGGCTATCGACAGAGACAGCCGGCGACGCGACGCAGGTCGACGGCGCGACGCACCACGAGGCGCACGGGTGTCCCGGCGTGCTCGTGGAGGCTGACGTCGAAGCGCATGGCGGCGATCCTGGCGGCAGCCGCCGGGACGGCACAAGGCCCCATCCGGTCCCCGAGACGATGTTTCGCCCGGTTCCTCCGGGTTAACCGGTGAACGGGCCCCGACGGCGCCGCGCGCCACGAGGGGGTCGGGCGACGACGGGCGCTGGTCGCGTGGGGCGTCGGGGCCGGCCCTGCGGTCAGGCCAGCGCCCTGACCGCCTCGATCGTGTCCGCCTCGTCGGCGGTCTTGTCGTCGCGATAGCGCAGCACGCGCGCGAACCGCAGCGCGAGCCCGCCGGGGTAGCGCGTGGACCGTTGGAGCCCGTCGAACGCAATCTCGACGACCTGCTCGGGCCGCACGTGCACGACGTAGTCGGTCCGCGAGGTCTCGAGCGCGAGGAACCGCTCGGTCTGCCAGCGCAGCATCTCGTCGGTCATGCCCTTGAACGTCTTGCCGAGCATCAAGAACCCGCCCTGGGGGTCGCGGGCGCCCAGGTGGATGTTGGACAGCAGCCCCGTCCGGCGCCCCGACCCCCACTCGACCGCGAGCACCACGAGGTCGAGCGTGTGCCGCGGCTTGACCTTGACCCACCCGGCGCCGCGGCGCCCTGCTGCGTAGGGCGCGTCGAGCGACTTCACGACCACGCCCTCCTGCCCCTCGCGCACGGCCTCGGCGAAGAACTCCTCGGCAGCGCCGGGAGAAGCGGTCGCCAGGCGACGGACCGTGAACGACCCGGCGACGCGGTCGAGCACGTCGAGCCGCTCGTGCAGCGGGGCGTCGATCAGGTCGTCGCCGTCGGCGTGCAGCACGTCGAAGAAGTACGGGCGGAGCGCGAGCGCCCCCGCGAGCGCGGTCTCGTCCGCTCCGCTCGCTGCGGGGGCGTCGCGTGTGGCCGACCGGGCGGCCGTCTCCTGGAAGGGCCCGGCCACCCCGTCCGGCCCGACGACGAGGGCCTCGCCGTCGAGCACGAACCGCTCCGAGGCCAGGGCTCGCGCATCCGCGACGATCTCCGGGACGCGCGAGGTGATGTCGTCGAGCGAGCGCGTGAACACCCGCACCTCGTCGCCGTCCCGATGGACCTGGATGCGGATGCCGTCGAGCTTCACGTCGACCGACAACCGGTGTCCCGGGTCGTCCGCCGCGGGCGGGACACCGAGCTTGTCGAACGCCGCCGCCACGTCCGGGGCCGACTGCGCGAGCATGGGCCGCACGGGGCGACCCACCTCGAGGCCGAACCCGGCCAGGGCGGCGAGCGCCGCCGTCGGGCCGGGGGCTTCGAGGGCCGTGCGCGCGACCGGACCCGTCGCGCCGCGCAGCATGACCGCACGACGCACCGCGTCGACCGGGACGCCCGCAGCCTCCGCGACCGCGTCCACGACCAGGGCGTCGAGCGCGCCCTGCCGCAGGTCGCCCGCGACCAGGCCGCGCAGGAACGACTGCTCGCGCTCGGTCGCCGCCGCGAACAGCGCCGTGGCCGCCGCGGACTTGGCGGTGTCCGAGCCGGGACCCGAGAGCGCCGCCATCTCCTCGAACGTCGCGTCGACCGCCTCGACCGTGAGCGTCGGGGAATCGGCGGGCGGGGGCAGCGAGCGCAACGACGCCCAGCCGAGCCCCGTGCGCCGCTGCCGCAGCGCGCCTGCGAGGTACGACACGACGATCTCGACGTCGTCACCGGGCCGGCCTGCCTCCCTGTCCGGTGCAGCCCGACGCAGCAGGTCGGCCAACGCCGCACGTTTGGCGAGGCGCGAGCGGGTGGCGGCGATGGCGTCGGACGTGGCGGCGACCTCGGCGAGCAGCATGTCTCATCCTCGCGCCACCCCGCCCGGCACGCTCGGCCAGCCCGACGGCGGCGCCCGGCCCTGCGGACCTCCTCGCCCCCGGGCTACGCTGCCCAGACCGTCGACGAAGGAGTGGGACGTGGAGATCGCGGGCAAGGTCGCGCTGGTGACCGGAGGGGCCTCGGGCCTGGGGCGGGCGACCGTCGAGGAGCTGGTCGGCGCCGGGGCGCGCGTCGTGGTCGCGGACCTGGCGGGCTCTCCCGGTCAGGCGCTCGCGGACGCCCTGGGCGATGCGGTCCGGTTCGTGCCGACCGACGTGACGAACGAGGACGACGTCTCCCGCGCCCTCGACGCCGCCGCCGACCTGGGCGGGCTGCACGTCGCGGTGAGCTGCGCGGGGATCGTGCTCGCGCGGCGCGTGCTCGGCAAGGGCGGCGTGCACGACCTCGCGTCGTTCCAGAAGGTCGTGACCGTGAACCTGGTCGGGACGTTCAACGTCGCGCGGCTCGCGGCCGAGCGCATGGTCGCGCTGGGCCCCGACGGCCCTGATGGCTCGGAGGACGGCGTCCCGCGCGAGGTCCCCGAGGAGCGCGGCGTGATCGTGAACACCGCCTCCGTCGCGGCGTTCGACGGCCAGGTGGGCCAGGCCGCCTACGCGGCGTCGAAGGGCGCCGTCGCCGCGATGACGCTGCCGCTCGCGCGCGACCTCGCGGACCGGCGCATCCGGGTCATGGCGATCGCACCCGGCATCTTCAGCACGCCCATGATGGCGTCCTTGCCGCCCGAGGCCCAGGAGTCGCTCGCGGCCCAGGTGCCGCACCCGCGCCGCCTCGGCCGCCCCGAGGAGTTCGCGCACCTGGTGCGCGCGATCGTCGAGAACCCCATGCTCAACGGCGAGGTGATCCGCCTCGACGGCGGTATCCGGATGGCGCCGCGCTGACCGTGGTGTCCGATTCGGACCGGTTCGAGTCTCAATCTCTACTGATTCGGTCCAGAATGCGGACGGTTGGCCCAAGTCGTTGACACGCCCGGTGCCCAGGCATACATTCCGGGCCATCGGCAGACACCCCGTCCGCCGCACCCACGCACCGACGACCGGAGGAGGACCCGTGGACACCAGCGTCACGCTCGCCGCGTCCCCCGCCGGTCCCGCACGTCGAACGTGTTGTTCCCCCGGGCGCCCCGTCGTCCCGGGCCGCGTCTGTTGTTGAGCCTGCGCTCCTCCTGACGCCTCCCGAGCCGCACCGGCTCGTCCCTGAACCGCCCCGCCCGTGAACGGGTCGCCGCGGCATGCCGATCTGCGGCGAGCCACGCCACCCGCCACCGCGCCCGGCGGTCCACCCGCTGCACCCCAGTTCTCGCGACCCGTCGCGGCCGCCCGCCGACCCCTGCGGCGGCGGCCGAGCGACCCCGCACCCGACCTCCCGGAGTGGAACGACCCATGCCTGACTCGAACCTGACGCCGCTGTTCGCCCCCACCTCCCAGCCCGACGAGCAGTCCGCGTCCCGGTCCGTCGAGGACGACCTCGACGTGCTCGCCGGCATCGACGACCTGCTCGACGAGCGACCACGCCGCTCGGTGCACCTCGGCGTCGACCTGTCCGACGCCGGAGCGCGAGCGGGTGCGTGGCGGGCCGTGGGCTCGCAGTCGCCGCGCCTGTTCGACGCGCACCGGCTCCAGGAGCTCGTCGCGACCGCCGAGCGCGGCGTGCTCGACTTCGCGCTGTTCGACGACACGTTCTCGCTCCAGCCCACGCGCAACACGACGCTCCGCGGTCGGCTCGACGCGGCCCTCGTGGCCTCGCGCCTCGCCCCCCGCTCGACGGGGATCGGCCTCGTCGCGACCGTCGACACGACGCACACCGAGCCCTTCCACGTCTCCAAGGCGATCGCGACGATCGACCACGTGAGCTCGGGCCGCGCCGCGTGGCAGGTGGGCTGGTCGACGAGCGAGGCCGCCGCGGCGCTGTTCGGGCGCAAGGAGGTCCAGGGCACCGCGGACGCGGTCGCCGAGGCCGAGGAGGCGATCGAGGTCGTGAGCCGCCTCTGGGACAGCTGGGAGGACGACGCCGAGATCCGCGACGTCCCCTCGGGGCGGTTCATCGACCGCGACAAGGTGCACTACGTCGACTACGACGGCGTCCGGTTCGCCGTGAAGGGCCCTTCGATCACGCCCCGCTCGCCCCAGGCGCAGCCGCCGGTCGTGGTGCGCGGGGACTCCGTGGAGGCGCTGGCCCTCGCGGGCCGCCGCGCCGACGTCGTGCGGGTGCGGGCCACGACGCTCGACGCGGCCAAGGCGCTGCGCGACCAGGTGCGCGCCGCGGCCGCCGAGGCGGGCCGTGACCCCGACGAGCTGCGCGTCCTGGTCGACCTCTACGCCGTGATCGGGCAGGACCGGGCCAGCGCCCAGGCGCGGCTCGACCTGCTCGAAGGGCTCGAGGGCGTCACGTGGGACACCGACTCGCTCACGCACGTGGGCACGGCCCGCGACCTCGCGGAGGTCGTCGAGGAGTGGTTCGAGGCGGGCGCCGCGGACGGGTTCACGATCCGTCCGTCCTCGCTGCGCACGGACCTCGACGCGCTGGTCGACGGCGTCGTGCCGCTGCTCCAGGAGGCCCGCGTCTTCCGGTCGACCTACCCGGGCACGACCCTGCGGGACACCCTGGGGCTCGCACACCCCGCCAACCGCTACGCCGCCGCGATCGCCTGAGGACCCGCCACCATGACGCACCCCACCCCCGCCTCGTCGGACCGCTCGCACGACGGCCGGCCCCGCAAGCAGATCCACCTGGGCGCCCACTTCCCGGGCGTCAACAACACGACCGTGTGGAGCGACCCGGCCTCGCGCAGCCAGATCGAGTTCAGCTCGTTCGAGCACCTCGCGCGCCGGGCCGAGGCCGCGAAGCTCGACTTCTTCTTCCTCGCCGAAGGCCTGCGGCTGCGAGAGCACAAGGGGCAGATCCACGACCTCGACGTCGTCGGCCGCCCCGACACGCTCCCGGTCCTGGCCGCGCTCGCCGCGGTCACCGACCGCCTGGGCCTCGCGGGCACGGTCAACACGACGTTCAACGAGCCCTACGAGCTGGCCCGCCAGTTCGCGACGCTCGACCTCCTGTCCGGGGGGCGTGCAGCCTGGAACCTGGTCACGAGCCCCGACGCCTTCACGGGAGCGAACTTCCGCCGCGGCGGCTTCCTGCCCTACGAGGAACGGTACGAGCGCGCGGGCGAGCTCGTCGCCCTGGCCCGGCAGCTGTGGGACTCGTGGGACGGCGAGGCCGTGGACGAGGACGAGCTCGTGCGGACGGGGTCCGTGCGTCCGTTCGCGCACCAGGGCAAGCACTTCGACGTGTCCGGCCGGTTCGAGACCCCGCGCGGGCCTCAGGGGCACCCCGTCCTGTTCCAGGCGGGCGACTCTGCCGACGGGCGCGACTTCGCGGCGGCGACGGCCGACGTCGTCTTCTCGGCGCACTCCGCGTTCGAGGACGGTCAGGCGTTCTACGCCGACGTGAAGTCCCGCCTCGCGGCCCACGGTCGCGACCGCGACTCGCTCAAGATCCTCCCCGCGACGGTCGTCGTCCTGGGGGACACGGCCGAGGAGGCCGCCGAGCGTGCGCGGGAGATCCGGCTCCAGCAGGTCCCGGGTCGGACGGCGATCGCGTTCCTCGAGCAGGTCTGGGGGCGGGACCTCACGGCGTACGACCCCGAGGGGCCGCTGCCCGACGTCGAGCCCGACCTCGACCACCTGAACATCACGCGCGGCCGCGTCCGGCACATCAAGGATCCGGCGCCCGTCGTCAAGGCGTGGCGCGAGAAGGCCGCAGCCAACGGCTGGTCCATCCGGGACCTCGTGATCGAGGTGTCCGGCCGCGGCGGGTTCGTCGGCACGGCCCAGCAGGTCGCCGACGACATCGACCGCCACGTGCAGGAGGACGCGTCGGACGGCTTCATCCTCGTGCCGCACCTGACGCCCACGGGCCTCGACGACGTGCTCGACCAGGTCGTGCCGCTGCTCCAGGAACGCGGCTCGTTCCGCACCGAGTACACGGGCACGACGCTCCGCGACCACCTCGGGCTCTCGCGCCCCGAGGTGGGTGCGGGGACCACCGCGAGCGCCGCGTCCGCCGCCCCGTCGCGCTGACCCGGCTCGACAGCCCGACCACCTGCCCGACCACCGCCCGACCACCAGCCCCGAAGGAGCATCATGACGACGAGCACCACGTCCCCGGCAGGCGTCACCACGCGCGGCCGCCACACGGCGTCCGCACCCACGGGCACGCCCGTCGAGCCGTCCGGCGGCTCGGCGCCGAGTGCCGCCGCGGCCGTGTGGTCGGCGTGGCACGCCGAGCGCGAGCGCACCCTGCGCGAGCAGCACGGCTGGCTCACCCTCACGTCGCTGCACTGGGTCCCGGAGTCCCCGACGTCCTTCCCGGGCCTGCCCGGCGAGTGGTGGTCGGACGCGGACGGCGTGCACCTGCGCGCCGCGGCGGCCGACGCGATCGTCCCGGCCGGCGGCCAGGACGCGCTGCGCGGCACGCACGTCCAGGACGTCGCGGAGGGTGCGTCGACGTTCGTCGCGACCTTCGTGCCCGACGGCGCCGACCCGGCCTCTCCGGTCGCGGTCGAGCTCGTGCGGCGCACCGGGCGCTACGGGCTGCGCGTGCGTGACCCCCGGGCCCGCACCCGGGTCACGTTCGAGGGTGTCCCGACCTTCGCCTACGACCCGTCGTGGGTCCTCGACGCACCTGTCCGCTGGTATGACGAGCCGGTCGCGGAGGTCGTGGGCGGCGCGCAGCCCGGACTGGAGCACCACGTGCAGGTCGTGGGCGAGGTCGACGTCACGCGCGACGGCCTGACGACGACCCTGCGGCTCACGGGCACGCCGGGCGGTGGCGCGAGCCTGCTGTTCACCGACCCGGCCCCCGGCGTCGCAGACTGGCGTGTGCTGTTCGTCGACCGCGCCGCAGCCTCCGACAAGGCCGAGGCGACCGACGAGGTCGAGGTGTCCGAGGACGAGCGCGCGGCCGGGCAGGACGCCGCCCGGACGCTGCGGCTCGACCTGAACCGCACGCTCAACCTGCCCTACGCGTTCACCGACTTCGGCACGTGCCCGCGCCCGGTCGAGGGCAACGTCCTGCCGTTCTCGGTCGAGGCGGGGGAGAAGGTGCCGCGATGAGCGCGCCCACGACGGCGGTCACGATCCGCTCCGTGCACCTGCACGACCCTCTCGTGCGCCCGCTGCTCGACGAGCTCGCGCACGAGTACGCCTCGCGCTACCGCAGCCTCCTCGACGAGGACGACCTGCGCGCCGAGATGGAGCACTACCCGGCGGCCGACTTCGCGGCCCCGCACGGCGACCTCGTGCTGCTCCTCGCGGACGGCGAGCCGGTCGCGGGTGGTGCGTTCCGCCGTCGGGCAGAACCCGAGGTCGGCGAGCCCGCGCGCCGGACCCGGCCCGGCTCCGGGCCCCACGCGCAGGGCGCCACGCACTCCGACGACGGCGTCCCCCTCGTCGCGACCGCCGAGCTCAAGCGCATCTGGACCCACTCGGCCCACCGGCGGCGCGGGCTCGCCCGACAGGTCCTCGGCGAGCTCGAGCACCGCGCGGCCGAGCGAGGCTACCCCCGGATCTACCTGACGACCGGGCCGCGCCAGCCCGAGGCCGCAGGCCTGTACCTCAGCGCGGGATACACCCCGCTGTTCGACGTGACGCGCGACCCCGAGGAGATCGGCCCTCTGGCGTTCGAGAAGTGGCTCTGTCCGCACGTGTCAGAACCGGCGTGACCCCGAGGTCACGCTCGCTCTGACACGGCAGGTCCAGCCCACTCCCACCGCCCTTCTCCCACCGAGGTCCACCATGAGCACCCTCTCCCTCCCGCAGGACGAGTCGCGCCAGCTCGCCCCACCCCCCGGGTCCCTGCCCGACCCACCGGGCGCCACCGCCACCACCGACCGGTCCGTCGTCGACGGGCCCACCACTCCCGACGAGGCCACCCCGCGCTGGGAGGACCTCAAGGTCGTCCCCGCTCGACACCCGGGCCGCTGGGTCGCGACCGCGTTCGTCGCGGTCCTGCTCGCGATGGTCGTCAGCTCGCTCGTGACCAACCCCAAGTGGGAGTGGTCGGTCGTCGCGCAGTACCTGACGTGGCCCTCGGTCCTGGGCGGGCTGTGGGGGACCATCCGGTTGACGGCGGTCGCCGCGGTCATCGGGTTCGGGCTCGGGACGGTCCTCGCGCTCATGCGCCTGTCCCGGTCGCCGCTGCTCCAGGCCGTGTCGTCGGCGTACACGTGGGTGTTCCGCTCGGTGCCGCTGATCCTGCAGCTCCTGCTCTGGTACAACCTGGCCTACCTGTACCCGACGCTCTCGCTCGGCATCCCGTTCGGCCCCGGGTTCCTGGAGTTCGGGACGCTCGACGTGATCGACAAGTTCGGTGCCGCGATCCTGGGCCTGGGCCTGTCGCAGGCCGCCTACTCCTCGGAGATCGTGCGCGCCGGGATCCTCTCGGTCGACCAGGGCCAGCACGAGGCCGCGGCCTCCCTGGGCATCCCACGCTCGCGCCAGACGCTGCGCATCGTGCTGCCGCAGGCCATGCGGACCATCGTGCCGACGTCGGTCAACGAGATCATCGGCCTCGTCAAGGGGACCTCGGTCGTGTACGTCCTCGCGTACGGCGAGCTGTTCTACACGATCGGCGTCATCTACGGCCGCAACCAGCGCGTCGTCCCGCTGCTCATGGTCGCGGCCATCTGGTACCTGATCATCACGACGGTCCTGACGATCGCGCAGTACTACGTCGAGCGGCACTACGCCAAGGGCGCCGTCCGCACGCTGCCCCCGACCCCGGTCCAGCGTGTCCGGTGGACGCTCCAGGTCGCGTGGTCCCGGATCACCGGACGCCCCGCGCCCGCCCACCTGCCCCCCGCCTACGCGGCGCGCGCCGCCGTCGGGCGCGGTCACCTGACCCGCACCGGGGCGACCGACCGCCACCCCGGAGGTGCCGCATGACCGCCACGACCACCCGTCCCGCGGCCGAACCGGCCAGCCCGGCCGCGACGCCCCTGGGCCTCGTCGAGGTCCGCGGCGTCCACAAGTCCTACGGCACGCTCGAGGTGCTCGCGGGCATCGACCTCGTGGTCCGCCCGGGCGAGGTGACCGTGATCCTCGGCCCGTCCGGCTCGGGGAAGTCGACGCTGCTGCGCGTCATCAACCACCTGGAGAAGGTCGACCGCGGGTTCGTCGCGGTCGACGGCGACCTCATCGGGTACTCCCGCCGGGGAGACACGCTGCGCGAGCTCAAGGAGAAGGACATCCTCGTCCAGCGGACCCGGATCGGGTTCGTGTTCCAGAGCTTCAACCTCTTCCCGCACCTCACGGCCCTCGAGAACGTCGTCGAGGCGCCCGTCTCGGCACAGGGCCGACCGCGCGCCGAGGTCGAGGTCGAGGCGCGCGAGCTCCTGGCCCGGGTCGGCCTCGCCGACAAGGTCGACGCCCGCCCGCGCCAGCTCTCGGGCGGCCAGCAGCAGCGCGTGGCGATCGCCCGCGCGCTCGCGACCCGGCCCCGCGTCCTGCTCTTCGACGAACCGACGTCGGCGCTCGACCCCGAGCTCGTCGGCGAGGTGCTCGACGTCATCAAGGACCTCGCGCACGGCGGCACGACCATGGTCGTCGTCACGCACGAGATCGGCTTCGCCCGTGAGGTCGCCGACACGGTCGTCTTCATGGACGCGGGCCGCATCGTCGAGCAGGGACCGCCCGCCCAGGTCCTCGACGCGCCCCGCCACGACCGGACCAAGGCCTTCCTCGACAAGGTCCTGTGACGCCACGGCACGTCTGCTGCCCGGTCCGCGTCACCCGCCCCACCGCACTCCCACCCACCACGAAAGAGAACACGATGTCCCTGCACACATCCGGCGCGCCCGCCCGCTCCTCCGCGGCGTCCCGCACCGGCCGCCGCCCCGCCCGTCTCTCCCACCGCGCGGTCGCCGCCGTCGCGACCCTTCCCCTCCTCGCGCTGCTCGCGGCGTGCGCGACGAACGCCGACGCCGAGCCCGGCACGGCGGACAACGAGAAGGCCGCGGAGGCCGCCGGTCTCGTGATCGACACCTCCCCCGACCAGGAGTTCATCCACACGACCGAGTCGCCCGAGGCGATCGCGCTCCTGCCCGAGGACGTCAAGGCCGCAGGGGTCCTCAAGGTCTCCACGACCGCGGGCGGGCTGCCGCCCCTGGGGTTCCTCGCGGACGACGACAAGACGCCCATCGGCAACGAGCCCAACATCGCGGTCCTCGTCGCGGACGCCCTGGGTCTCGACCTCGAGCTCGAGGTGAAGGCGTGGGCCGACTGGCCGCTCGCGCTGCAGTCCGGGGACGTCGACGCCGTGATCTCGAACGTCACCGTGACGGAGGAGCGCAAGGAGCTGTACGACTTCTCGTCCTACCGCAACGACCAGCTCGGCTGGCTCTCGGGCGCGTCGAACGACAAGGTGCCCGCGATCAAGGAGGCCAAGGACATCGCGGGCCTCACGGTGGGCGTCGGGTCGGGTACCAACCAGGAGAAGATCCTGCTCGCCTGGAACGAGGAGAACGTCGCCGCAGGCCTCGACCCCGTCGAGGGCGGGGAGCCCGAGTACTACGAGGACTACAAGGACGCGCTGCTCGCGGTCGCCTCGGGTCGCCTCGACGTGTACGTCGGGCCCAACGCGAGCCTCGCGTACAGCGCCGCGACCGCGCCCGACCAGTACAAGGTCGTGGGAACGCTCAACGGCGGCTGGCCCGCGACGGCGCAGATCGCGGTCGCGACCCTCAAGGGCAGCGAGCTCGCCCCGGCCGTCACGGCGGCGATCAACCACGCGATCGAGGACGGCAGCTACGCCAAGCTCCTCGAGCACTGGGGCCTGGAGGACGAGGCGATCGCCGCCTCGGAGACCAACCCGCCCGGGCTGCCCAAGCCCTGACCGGACGGCCGCCCGGCCTGCGGGGCTCCTCCTGGGACCCGCGGGCCGGCGGCACCGGCCACCTTCCGTGAGCACCGGCCCACCGTCCGTGAGTGCCGGACCACCCCGAGAGAGGCAGCCAGCATGACCGAGCACGTGTCGCACGTCGTCGTCGGCGGCGGCGTCATGGGGTCTGCCGCGGCGTGGCAGCTCGCGCGCGCAGGGCACGACGTCGTCCTGCTCGAACGTTTCGAGCCCGGCCACGCGAACGGCGCCTCGCACGGCGCGTCGCGCATCTACCGCACGACGTACTCCCAGCCCGCGTACCTCGACCTCGCGCAGGAGGCGTTCGGCCTGTGGCGCGAGCTCGAGCGTGACGCCGGCCTGCGCGCGGACGCCGTCCTCACGCTGACGGGAGGTGTGAGCCACGGTGTCCCGCGGCGCACCGAGATCGGGGACGCCCTCGCCGCGCGGGGCATCCCGCACGAGTGGCTGCGCCCCGAGGAGGCCGCCGACCGCTGGCCGGGCCTGCGTTTCGAGGGCGACGTCCTGCACGAGACCGCGACGGCCGGGCGCGTCCACGCCGACCGCGCGGTCGCAGCCTTCCAGTCCGCGGCCCGCGCGCACGGTGCCGACGTCCGCCACGGCGTGCACGTCCGCCACGTCCACCCGGGTACGGGCTCGGTGCGTGTCGTCACGGACCGGGGGGACCTGGTCGCAGGCACGGTCGTGGTCGCCGTGGGTGCGTGGAGCGCGGGCCTGCTGGGGGAGGCGTTCCCCGAGCCCGACGGCGCCGCGCCCCTCCCGTCCCTCGTCGTCACCCAGGAGCAGCCCGCCCACTTCGCGCTCGCCCTGGGTGCG
This sequence comes from Oerskovia rustica, assembly GCF_014836555.1. GTDB lineage: Bacteria > Actinomycetota > Actinomycetes > Actinomycetales > Cellulomonadaceae > Oerskovia > Oerskovia rustica. The sequence goes on along the minus strand of NZ_JACSQQ010000008.1, from coordinate 50,044 downwards.
CCGGCGGAGGGCACCTGGCCGGCGTTCACGCACGCCCCCGCCGAGCCGCACGCGTGGCCCAGCGGCGTCTACGGGCTCGCGACCCCGGGGGAGGGGATCAAGGTCGGGTTCCACGGCGTCGGCCCCCGCACGGACCCCGACCGGCGGACCTTCCGTCCCGAGCCGGGGCAGCTCGCCCAGCTCCAGGACTACGTCCGGACGTGGGTGCCGGGCGCCGACGCCGACCGGTTCGTGCCCGTCTCGTGCACGTACACCACGACCCCGGACCACGACTTCGTGCTCGACCGCGTGGGCCGCGTCGTGATCGCCGCGGGGTTCTCGGGGCACGGGTTCAAGTTCGCGCCGTCGATCGGGCGCGTCCTGGCCGAGCTGGCGCGCGAGGACCCGGACGCGTCGCCCGAGGCCGCAGACCGCCTGTTCTCCCTGGCCCGTTTCGCGCGAGGACCCGTGGCGCAGGTCCCCGGCCGGGCGGGCTGACCGGCAGACCGCCTGCGACACCCACCACCTCGATCCGCTCCGACCCATCGAAAGGCCACCATGTCGACCACGACCGACCTCGCCGCCCTCGCCGAGACCACGCCCGCCGACCCCGCTCCCTCCGAGGCCGCACCCGCGGAGGCCTCGCCCCTGACCGAGCGCTACGGCCCCGACCAGTCCGTCCCCCTCGCTCCGCCCACCGCGGCGATCGACGGGATCCTGCGGCACCGCACGGTACGCGCCTACCTGCCCGACCCGCTCGACGAGACGGTCCTGCCGACGCTCGTCGCGGCCGCGCAGTCCGCCCCGACGTCGTCCAACATGCAGTTCTGGAGCGTCGTCGCGGTCACCGACCTGGAGCGCAAGGACCGGCTCGCGGCGCTCGCGGGCGGTCAGGAGCACATCCGGCAGGCACCGCTCCTGCTCGTGTGGGTCGCGGACCTGGCGCGTGCCCGCGCGATCGGCGCGGCGCACGGCACCTCGCTCGAGGGGACCGACTACCTGGACTCGACGGTCGTGGCGTTCGTCGACGCGGCGCTCGCCGCGCAGAACGCCGTCGTCGCCGCGGAGTCGCTGGGGCTCGGGACCGTGTACATCGGCGCGCTGCGCCACCACCCCGAGCAGGTCGCGGGCGAGCTCGGCCTGCCCGAGGGCACCGTCGCGGTGGTGGGCCTCGTCGTCGGGCACCCGGACCCCGCGGGAGGCGAGCGGGTCAAGCCGCGCCTGCCGCAGGCCGCCGTGCTGCACCAGGAGACCTACGACCTCGACGCCCAGGCCGAGCACGTCGACGCCTACGAGGACGTCATCGCGCCGTTCTACCGCGACGAGGGCCTCACGGAGAGCTGGCGGCGCCGCGTGGTCGACCGGCTCGCGATCCCCGGCCCCCAGCGCGGGCACGCGCACCTGCACTCGGCGCTCGCGGCCCGCGGCCTGCCGTCCCGCTGACCCGTCTCTCGTCCCGCACCCAGCGCCCCCACCGACTCGCAGAGGACCTTCCGATGACCACCTCCGACCAGCCGACCGTCCCTCAGTCCTCGCCCCCGACCCGGGTCCCGCTGTCGATCCTCGACCTCGCCGTCGTGAGCGAGGGGTCGACGGGGGCGCAGGCACTGCGCGACACCCTCGACACCGCGGTCCGGGCGGACGCCCTCGGCTACCGTCGCATCTGGTTCGCCGAGCACCACCTGTCGCCCGGCGTCGCGTCGGCGTCCCCCGCGGTCCTCGCGGCCCTCGTCGCGGAGCGCACGTCGCGCATCCGCGTCGGGTCGGGGGCCGTGCTGCTGAGCACGACGAGCCCGCTGATCGCGGCCGAGCAGTTCGGGACCGTCGCGGCCCTGCACCCGGGGCGCGTGGACCTGGGCCTGGGCCGGGCCTTCACCCCGCCCCCCGCGAAGGGCGGGAAGAGCGCGAGTGGCGAGGCTCCGCCGTCGGGCACGGGAGAGGCACCGGCCGCACCGCCGGTCCCGCCCGCCCCCGCCCGGCCGGCCGGGATGCGCGTGGTCGACGGGCTCCTGGTCCCCGCCGCGCCGGGCGTCGACCTCTCCGACTCGGCGCTGCGTGAGCGGCTGCTCGCACAGAAGGAGGTCGTGGGCGCGAGCCGGACCCCGGGGGAGTTCCGTGCTGAGCTCGAGCTGGTCCTCGGGCTGCGCGCCGGGACGTTCACCGACGGCGCGGGCACCGGGTGGACGAGCCCTCCCGTCGAGGGTGCGGCGTTCGACCTGTTCGTCCTCGCGTCGAGCGGTGGGGTCAGCGCACGTGTCGCGGGCGAGCTCGGCCTGCCGCTCGCCGCGAACTACCACGTGGGCCCGTCCGCGACGCTCGACACGATCGCGGCGTACCGGGCGGCGTTCCGCCCGGGCGTGCTCGACCGCCCGTACGTCGTGGTCTCGGCCGACGTCCTCGTCGCGGACACCGACGACGAGGCCCGCCGGATCGGCGAGCCGTTCACGGCCTGGGTCCTGTCGATCCGTCGCGGGGCCGGCGGCGCGATCGCCTACCCGGCGCCCGGCACGTCGCCGGCGTGGGAGGACCTGTCGGACGCCGACCGGGCCGCGGTCCAGGACCGGGTCGACACGCGGTTCGTCGGGTCGCCCGAGACCGTCGTCGAACGCCTCGAGACCCTGGCGCGCGTGACCGCGGCCGACGAGATCGTCATCACGACCGCCGCCCACGACCCCGCCGACCGGGCCCGCTCGTTCGACCTGCTTGCCCGGCACTGGGGCCTGCTGCCGACCGACGCGGCCCGGCCGGGCGTCGCGGCCGCCCGCGAACCCGCCCTCGCGAGGTAGAGGACGCCACCCCTCTGCCTCGGCACCCGCCACCCACCACACCCAGGAGACGACATGACCCAGCCCCAGCCCCTCCTCACCCCGGCCAGCGACGCGGGAGCCCGCGTCGCCGACGGGGCCTTCCTGATCGACGTCCGCAGCGAGGGCGGCCGCGCGACCGCCGGCACGATCCCCGGCGCCACGGTCACCGACCGCGACGACCTCGACGCGATCTTCGGCTCCGCCTCCGCCCCTGCGGTGTCGCTCGACACCCCGGTCGTCGTGGTCTGCGGCTCCGAGCGGGGCTCGGGCCCCGTCGCCGAGGCCCTCGCGGCACGCGGCTACACGAACGTCACGCACGTCGAGGGCGGCTTCCCCGCCTGGCGCGACGCGGGACTCCCGGCCGAGCCGGGGACGGGAGCGGCGCCGTCGGGCCCGCACGAGCCCGTCCGGCAGCGCGCATGAGCGCCCCCACCACGTCGCGCCCGCGCGCGGACAGCCCGCCCGACGGCGCCGCTCGCCCGGGCGAGCACACCCACCGGGGAGCGGGGTCGCCCCGGGAGGGGGCCGGGGTGACCGTGCGGCTCGTGACCCCCGCCGAGTACGAAGCCGTCGCCGACCTGCTCGACGCGGCGTACGGGCACGAGTACTCGATCTCGGACTCGTACCGGGCCGTGCTGCGCGACGTCGCGACCCGCGCGGCCGAGCACGACGTGTGGGTCGCGGTCGACGACGAGACCGGCGCGCTGCTCGGGACGGTCGCGACGCCGCTGCCCGGCCGGCACATCTCGCCCCTGGCCCTCGACGGCGAGCTCGACTTCCGGCTGCTCGGCGTCGCGCCCGCTGCCCGGGGGCGGGGGATCGGGGCCGTGCTCACGCGGCACGTCCTCGACGTGGCCCGCGCCCAGGGGGTGCAGCGGGTCGTCATGAACTCCGGCCCGCAGATGACCCGCGCGCACCGGCTCTACGAGGCGCTCGGGTTCCGGCGCCTGCCCGAGCGCGAGACCCGCGTGATCGAGGGGGAGGGCGGCGGCCGGCTGCACGCGTACGGCCTCGACCTCACCCCGGCGCCGGCCCCGCCACCCCTGCTGCCGAGGTAGACCCCCCGGCGCGAGGTAGACCCCTGGGCGCACACACGCGGGTCTACCTCGCGCGGACGGGTCTACCTCGGCATCAGGCCACCCATCGAACGACCCCACCACCCCACCCACGGAGAACACCATGCCCGTCGAGTTCCTCGGCATCGCCACCACGAGCGACGCCTCCGAGACCACCGCCCGCACGACCGCCCCCTTCGACAAGCAGTACCTCGAGCGCCTCGTGCGCGCCCACGAGGACAACGGCTGGACCCGCGTCCTGTTCGCCTACGGGTCGAGCGGCCCCGAGCCGTCGGCGCTCGCGGCCTGGACCGCGGCCCGCCTCGACACGGTCGAGCTGCTGCTGGCGCACCGCCCCAACGTCTCCTACCCGACGTTCGCAGCCAAGTCCTTCGCGACGCTCGACCAGCTCTCCGAAGGGCGGCTGTCGGTCCACTTCATCACGGGCGGCAACGACCACGAGCAGGGGCGAGAGGGAGACACCCTGACCAAGGACGAGCGCTACGCCCGCACCCACGAGTACATCCAGATCGTCAAGAGGGCGTGGTCGAGCGCCGAGCCGTTCGACCACCACGGGACGTTCTACGACCTCGACGACTTCGTGCTGGACGCCAAGCCCTTCGAGGGGCGCACGCCGACCATCTCGTTCGGCGGCTCCTCCGACGCGGCGTTCCGGGTCGGTGCGGCCGAGGCCGACATCTACGCGGTGTGGGGCGAGCCGCTGGACCGCACGGCCGAGCAGATCCAGCGCGTACATGCCGAGGCCGCTGCCGCCGGTCGGCAGACGCCGCCGCGCATCCACGCCGCGTTCCGCCCGATCATCGGAGCCACCGAGGAGCTCGCCTGGGAGAAGGCCCACCGCGTGCTCGACCGGATCGAGGAGCGCAAGGCCGCGGCCGGGGGCGTGCTGAGCCGTCGCCACCCGATCGACAAGCCCGAGAACGCGGGCTCGCAGCGCCTCCTGGAGATCGCGGCGCAGGGCGACCGGTACGACACGGCCCTGTGGACCGCGACGGCGAGGGCCACCGGGGGAGCGGGCAACTCGAACGCGCTCGTCGGGACGCCCGAGACCGTCGCGCAGGCCCTGCTCGCGTACTACGACCTGGGCGTCCGCATCATCTCGGCTCGTGGCTACGACCTGCTCGACGACGCGACCGACTTCGGCCGCTACGTCATCCCGATCGTGCGCGAGGAGGTCGCCAAGCGCGACGCCGAGGCCGCGCAGACCCAGGCGGCCTGAACCCCGCTCCCCACTCTCCACCCCCTCCGCGAGGTAGAGGGCTCTGGTCGAGGTAGAGGTCCGGAGCCCTCTACCTCGACGCCAACCCTCTGCCTCGGCACCGTCCCCCACCCCAGAAGGAGCCCTCACCGTGCGTTTTCAGGTCCTCGACATCGTCTTCAACCCGCCCCATCCCGTCACGGGCGAGGCGGTCCCCGCGGCCGACCGGCTCGAGCGGGTCGTCGAGACAGCGGTCCTGGCGGAGGAGCTCGGCCTCGACGCGTTCGCGGTCGGGGAGCGGCACGCGGGGGACGTGCTGTCCTCGGCGCCGACGGTGATCCTCGGGGCGATCGCCGCCCGGACGTCGCGCATCCTGCTGAGCACGGGCGTGACGGTGCTGTCCCTGCTCGACCCGATCCGCGTCGCCGAGGACTACGCGACGATCGACCAGCTCAGCCGGGGCCGGTTCGAGATGGTCATCGGCAAGGGCAACGAGGCCCTCCAGTACCCGCTGCTGGGCCTCGACCTCGCGAAGCAGTACGAGTACCTCGAGGAGAACTACGAGCTGCTCCGTCTGCTCCTGAGCGGCGAGGAGGTCGACTGGGAGGGCCGCCACCGCCCGGACCTGCGAGGCGCCACGACCCTGCCCCGCCCGTACGACGGCGCGTTCCGGATCTGGCACGGGTCCGCGACCTCGCGGTTCGCGGTCGAGCTCGCCGCGAGGTGGGGCGACCCGATCGTGAGCGCCAACGCGCTCCAGCCCCGCGAGAGCTACCAGGTGCTGATCGACCACTACCGCGAGCAGTACGCGGCCGCAGGGCACGACCCGGCGTACGGGTTCGTCGGGTCGGGGTCCGGCGGGCTCTTCCTCGCCGACACCACCGAGCAGGCGATCGAGGAGTTCCGGCCCATCTACGAGGGCGCGGTCGCGCGCGCGGACCTGCGCAAGCACGACCCGTCCGCGGTCGGCAAGGTCACGAGCTTCCGGACCATCGAGGAGGCCGTCGAGCGCGGCCCCGCCCTCGTGGGTTCTCCCGAGCGCGTGGCCGAGAAGATCCTCGACTACCACCAGAGCTACGGGCACGACCTCCAGTCGGTCTCGATCAACCACCTCCTGGAGCCCGCCCGGCAGGACGACGTGCTGCGCCGGTTCGCGGAGGAGGTCGTGCCGCTGGTCAGGGCCGAGGTCAAGACCGACCTCTGGGGGCCCGCCGACGCCCGCCGGGCCAAGGGGTTCACGGCGCGGTAGGCCCGACGGGCGAGCCTGCGAGGGGCCGGCCGGGCAGGGCCGGCACCCTGGCGGAGCGTTCCCGCTCGGCCTAGGCTGGAAGTGTCCGGCAGGCCCTCGCGTGCGCCGGGCACGGGCACGGAAGAAGGCTCCGACGATGTGGCTCCTCGTGATCTCCGGCGCGGTGGGCGCGGCCCTGGTCGCCGCCATCGCCTGGTTCATGGTGCGCGTCGACCGGCCCTCCGCGGATGCCCTGCCACCGCTCGGACCGCACCGGACCACCCTGCGGGAGCGGCGTCGTCGGGCACCCGATCCTCTCGTGGCGCTCGCGCTCCAGATCCGCCTCGGGCGGCTCGCCGACGAGCTGCGCGCGGTCGAGGCCGACCCGGACGTCTACGCCCGCGCCCACCACTACCTCGCGGCGCAGGGTGCGTACGACGCGCTGCTGCGCGAGGCGTGCCGGCTCAGCGGGCTCGACGTCGAGGCCGCCCCGCTGCGTGCGGGCCTGCGCAGCGACGAGGACGAGCGGCTGCGCGAGGAGCTCGAGCTCAGCGCGCGCGGGTGGAGCTGGTGACCCGGCAGCACGGGTGAGGGGCCCGACGGCGGCGCGCTCCACCGTCGGGCCCCGGTCCGTGCGGCTCAGAGAGCCGAGTGGTCCCCGATCCGGTGGTACGACCGGTCGTGGTAGACCAGCGGTGTCGCGTCCGCCCGGGTCCCCGACGCGAGCGCGCGCAGCGAGACCAGGTAGCTGTCGCCCACGGGCGTGCGCTGGATGATGCGGCCGCGCACCCACGACAGCGCGCCGTCGATCACGGGTTCCCCGGACTCGAGGGGAGACCAGCCGCCGGCCGCGAAGCGGTCGATCCCGCTCGTCGCGAAGCGCGCCGACACGTCGTCCTGGTCGGCGCTGAGGAAGTTGACCGTGACAGTGCGGGCCGCCGAGATCGCGGGCCACGACGACGACGTCGACGCGAGCGAGAACGCGAGCAGCGGCGGCGCGGCCGAGACCGAGATGACCGACGTCGCCGTGAAGCCCACGGGGCGGCCCTCGTGCTCGAGCGCGACGACCGCGACACCCGCGGGGTGCTGCCGGAACACGGCCTTGTAGGCGTCGGCGCTGAGCTGCGGCTCGTCCTGCTCGTGGAGCAGGGCCTCGAGCCCGGCGAGTCCGGCGACGTCGGAGCGGGTCGTGGGTTCGGCGGTCATCGGGTCACCTCGGCGAGCTCGGGGGCGGTCCGGTGGGTGGTCTCCTGCCCGACGGCGGCGCTCGCCGCCCGCAGCAAGGGCCCTCCCGCGTGGTCGAGCCAGGCGTCGACGGTGCTCGTGAGATCGGCCTCGCCCAGCCGGGAGTCCAGGAGGGTGAGCGTGCGCGCGGGGACCGTCGCGCCGAGCTCGACGAGGAGCGGGCGCAGGTGCACCTCGCCCGCGAGAGCGTGCGCGGGGTTGCCCGACACCACGACCGGGACGGCCACGACCCCGGCCAGGCCGTCGGGGCCGTAGAGGTCGAGGAACGCCTTGAGCAGCCCGGTGTACGAGCCCTTGTAGACGGGCGTCGCGACGACCAGGACCGCGGCGCTCGCGGCGATGTCCCGCGCGGTGTCGGCGCGCGGGTGCTCGGGGGCGAGGATCTCGGTGGCGATCTCGGCGAGGTCGATCGTGGCCGGGGTCGGGTCGGCCGGGGCGAGGCCCAGGTGGTCGGCGACGCGGGCCGCGACCGTCCGGGCGGCGGTCAAGGTCCGTGAACCGGGCCGCGGGTTGCCGACCAGGGTCACCACGGCCGGTCGTGGGTCGTCGGTCTGCGTCGGGCGGGGTGCTGCGGGGTGCTGGGTCATCGCTTCCTCACTGTCGTCGTGCTGCACGCTTGCCGCGTCGTGCCGGCGCGGCCAGGTCATCTCCCGGAGCACCCCGTCGTGAAGGGGTTGCTGACCAGCGAGCCGGGGCTTCGCGCTGGTGCTCGTGACCTCTGGGTAGGGGTATAGCCCTGGAGGGGCGAATCTGCACCGATCAGGTCGAGAATTCTCAGAGGGTGGACGGAGGTTTCCGGAGGTGGGACCTCGAACTGTTGCCCCGAGCAAGGGCGGCGTCCCAGGTCATGAGCCTGGCGTCTCCCAGAGTGGGACGGGAGTACGGCGATGTTTACGAGTACGTAACCTGGTGCGGTTCAAAGCCCGCCCTGCCGAGGAGCACTCCATGGATAGTCGTCTGCAGTCCGTCTTCGACGAGGTCCTCGCCCGCAACCCTGGTGAGGTCGAGTTCCACCAGGCGGTTCGCGAGGTCTTCGACTCGCTCGGGCCGGTGCTCCAGAAGAACCCCCAGTACGTCGACGCCGCCGTGCTCGAGCGCATCTGCGAGCCCGAGCGCCAGATCATCTTCCGCGTGCCATGGGTCGACGACCAGAACCACGTCCAGATCAACCGCGGCTTCCGCGTCGAGTTCAACTCGGCCCTCGGCCCGTTCAAGGGCGGCCTCCGCTTCCACCCCTCGGTGTACCTCGGGATCGTCAAGTTCCTCGGGTTCGAGCAGATCTTCAAGAACTCGCTCACCGGCATGCCCATCGGCGGCGGCAAGGGCGGCTCGGACTTCGACCCGCGCGGCAAGTCCGACGGCGAGGTCATGCGCTTCTGCCAGTCGTTCATGACCGAGCTCTACCGCCACATCGGCGAGTACACGGACGTCCCCGCGGGCGACATCGGCGTGGGCGGCCGCGAGATCGGCTACCTGTTCGGTCAGTACAAGCGCATCACGAACCGCTACGAGTCCGGCGTCCTCACGGGCAAGGGCATCAGCTGGGGCGGATCCCTCGTGCGTACCGAGGCCACGGGCTTCGGCACGGTGTTCTTCGCCGACCACATGCTGCGCACCAAGGGCCAGACCTTCGACGGCCAGCGCGTCGTCGTCTCCGGCTCGGGGAACGTCGCGACCTACGCGATCCAGAAGGCTCAGCAGCTCGGCGCGAACGTCGTGTCCTTCTCCGACTCGTCGGGCTACGTGGTCGACGAGGCCGGCGTGGACGTCGACCTGCTCCGCCAGATCAAGGAGGTCGAGCGCGGGCGCGTGGCCGACTACGTCGAGCGTCGCCCCGGGGCACGCCTCGTGACGGGCGGCAGCATCTGGGACGTCCCCGCGACGGTCGCGCTGCCGTGCGCCACCCAGAACGAGCTGAGCGAGCAGGACGCGAAGCAGCTCGTCGCGAACGGCGTCGTCGCGGTCGCGGAGGGCGCCAACATGCCCACGACCCCGGGCGCGGTCTCGCTCCTGCAGGACGCCGGCGTGCTCTTCGCCCCCGGCAAGGCGGCGAACGCGGGCGGCGTCGCGACCTCGGCCCTCGAGATGCAGCAGAACGCCTCACGGGACGCATGGACGTTCGAGTACACCGAGGAGCGCCTCGCGCACATCATGGAGGGCATCCACTCGCGCTGCGAGGAGACCGCCGACGAGTACGGCGCACCGGGCAACTACGTCCTGGGCGCGAACATCGCGGGCTTCACCAAGGTCGCCGACGCGATGATCTCGCTGGGCGTCATCTGACGGACCATGGGTCCCTGGGTCCCTGGGTCCCTGGGTCCCTGGGCGGCCCGGCCGACCGACGGGAGCGGTGCGCCCCGTGCGCCTCGCGGTGCGCGGAGGGCGCCGCTCCCGTCGTCATTCGGGGAGGTCGGGGCTTCTCGGCGCTTCTCGGGCGCACGGGGCACGGGCGCACGGGGCGCGCGTGACGGCGTCGGGTCTACGCTGACCGCTGACACGGGTGCGCTGCGGCGTGCCGACCCCGACCCAAGGAGCATCCCCACATGGCACGCGAGGTCGCCCTCGAGATCGCAGTCCAGGACACCGACGGCGTGCGGATCGCCGCACAGGTCGGGGCGCGCCGCGTCGAGCTGTGCGCGGCGCTCGGGGCGACGGGTGGGCTGACGCCGAGCGTCGGGCTCGTCGAGGCCGCGGTCGCCGCTGCGGCCGAGGTAGCGGGGGACGGGGTGCCCGTCGAGGTGCACCCTCTGGTCCGGCCGCGCCCGGGCGGGTTCGTGTTCAGCGCGGCAGAGCTCGACGTGCAGGTGCGTGACGTCCGCGCGGCGGTGGCGGCAGGGGCTTCCGGGGTCGTGATCGGTGCCCTCACGGCCGACGGGCTGGTCGACGCGGACGCGGTGCGTGCTCTCGTCGCGGCCGCGAGCGGGCGCGACGTGACGTTCCACCGGGCGATCGACGTGGTCGAGGACGTCACGTCGGCGCTCGACCTCCTCGCGGACCTGGGTGTCACGCGTGTCCTCACCTCGGGCGGCGCCCCGAGCAGCATCGACGGGGTCGACCGGCTGCGGGAGATGGCGCGTCACTCCGCGGGGCGCGTCCAGCTCCAGGCGGGCGGGGGAGTGCGCCCGCAGGACGTGGGGGCGCTCGTGGCGGCCGGGGTGGACGCGGTCCACCTCTCGGCCAAGCGCACGCTGTCCGACGACGGCGGCCCCGGTGGCGGGGGCGGGTCCGGCTACGACGTCACGGACCTGGACGTCGCGCGCGCGGCGCGGGACGCGGTCGACGAGGCTCTCGCGAGCCTCTAGGAGGCAGGTGTCGGAGCGTTCCCACGGAGGCCGCGCGCTCAGGAGCGCGCCCTCCGTGGGGCGTTCGTTGTGCACTGCGCATCGATTGCTGCTCGTGGATGCCGGCCCGAACCCGCAGGATCTAGCGGTTTCTGGGCTCTCCGGAGTCGGCGAGATTTCATTTAGGTAACTTTCCTGTTGTATTGGTCGGAAGCCCGTCCGGGATTCGTTAGTGTTCCTGCCACGAGCTCGCACGGTGGCGAGCGGCCGATCAGCGTGACGACGCGTTGACGACTCGAGAGGACCAATGATGATTCGAAGCGTGGCGCGCAAGCGCCTGCTCACGACGGTTGCCCTGGTGACCGGTGTGACGATGTTCGCGGCCGGCTGCTCCAGCTCCGGTGGCGAGAAGTCCGAGGAGGGCGGCGGCGACGCGGGTCGTGTCCTGAACGTGTGGGCCGGCACGCAGACCCCCGTGGTCGCGAACTTCAACCCCTACTCCCCGAACCCGCTGCACGCGGCGAACGGCGCGATCTACGAGCCGCTCTTCTACTACAACAAGGCGCAGGCTGGCGCCCCGGAGCCTCGCCTCGGCGAGTCCTTCGAGTGGTCCGAGGACGGTCTCTCCCTCACGGTGAAGATCCGCGAGGGCGTCAAGTGGACGGACGGCGAGGACTTCACGGTCGACGACGTCGTCTACTCGCAGACGAACGAGGCGACCAAGCGCGACTTCATCACCTCGGTCGAGGCCGTCGACGCCACGACCGTGAAGTGGACGTTCAACTCGCCCCAGTTCACGTCCGAGGTCCAGCTCCTCGGCACCGCCCTGGTCGTCCCCGAGCACATCTTCTCCAAGATGGGCGACATCGTCTCCGACCTCAACACCGAAGCGGTCGGTACCGGCCCCTACAAGGTCGACGCCGTGACCGACGCGGCCTACACGGTCGTCGCGAACGAGGACTACTGGGCAGGCGCGCCCAAGGTCAAGAAGGTCCGCTACCTCGGGATCGACGCCAACCAGAGCGCCGAGGACCTGCTCACCACGGGCAAGGTCGACTGGGCCGGCATGTTCGTCCCTGACCCCGAGCGCATCACTGGTGACGGCCGCCTGACGATGCTCAACACCCCGCAGGACCCGACCACGCTCTACACCTGCTCGACCGTCTCGCTCGGTTGCACGGGCGCCCAGACGGACGCCGCGGTGCGCCAGGCGCTCAACCTCGCGATCGACCGTGGCGAGATCAACGAGAAGGCCTTCGCGGGCCAGGCCGCCGTGGTCTCCCCGACCTTCGCGCTGCTCGGCCGCGACGACCGCTGGATCTCCCCTGACGTCGAGAAGGAGAGCCCGCAGAGCGCCGACCCGGCCGCTGCCGCCGCGATCCTCGAGGGTGCCGGCTACACCAAGGGCGCCGACGGCATCTATGAGAAGGCCGGCAAGAAGGTCGAGATGACCCTCGTCACGGTCGACGGCTGGACCGACTACAACTCCGTCGGCGACCTCGTCGCTGAGCAGGCCGCGAAGGCCGGCATCAAGGTCACGCACAACAAGGTCACGCAGCAGGAGATGTCGGACGCGCGCGTCGCCGGCACCTACGAGCTCATGGTCGGTGGCATCACCGGTCCGTCTCTCGACGACCCGTTCTCGATCTACCGTCAGTGGATGTCGACCGAGTACACGGGCCCCGTGGGTGAGGTGCTCGAGTCGGGTCGCTTCAACTACGTCCGCTACTCGAACCCTGTCGTCGACGCGGCCGTCTCGGCGGCAGCCGCGACGAACGACGAGGACCTCAAGAAGGAGCAGTACGCGGTCATCCAGAAGGAGATCACGCGTGACCTCCCGTACATCCCGGTCGTCGTGAACGCCACCCAGACCTTCGTCGACACGAAGGACTTCACGGGCTGGCCGACGGACGAGGACCTGTACGCGTTCCCGCCGTCGTGGAGCACGGTCTCGCTCGGCGTCGTGCTCTCGAAGCTCGAGCCGAAGAACTGATGTCGTACCGCCGAAGAGGAGTGTCGAGCAGCAAGGGATATGCATCATGAGGTTCTACGTCCGCCGAATCACGTTCTACGTGATCACTCTCTGGGCGGCAGTCTCCCTGAACTTCCTGCTCCCCAAGCTCATGCCTGGGGATCCCAAGCAGATCTTCATCGACAAGTTCGTCCGCAAGGGCGGCGAGCTGACTCCAGCGATGCAGAACAGCATCGACCTCCTCTTCGGCGGTGACGACGACGCCACCCTGTGGGACCAGTACCTCTCCTACTGGGGCAAGATCCTCCAGGGCGACCTGGGCATCTCGATCACGTACTACCCCAAGCCGGTCGTCGAGCTGATCGGCGCGGCCCTCCCGTGGACCCTGGGTCTCGTGGGACTCGCGACGATCATCTCGTTCATCCTCGGCATCGTCGGCGGCGCCTGGGTCGGCTGGAAGCGCGGCACGTGGGTCGACCACGTCATCCCGGCGTCGACCCTCCTGCAGGCCCTGCCGTACTTCTGGCTCGCGCTCATCCTGGTCTCGGTCTTCTCGGTGTCGCTCGGGTGGTTCCCGATCATCGGCGCCTACGACATCTTCAGCTTCGACAACGGTCCCGAGTGGTCCTGGGAGTTCGTCGGCAGCGTCGTCTATCACGGCACGCTGCCCGCGCTCACGATCATCATCTCGGCGGTGGGAGGCTGGCTGCTCGGGATGCGCAACATGATGGTCTCGACCCTCTCCGAGGACTACGTGACCACGGCGGAAGCCAAGGGGCTGCGCCCCATGCGGGTCGCGACGACCTACGCCACGCGCAACGCGGTGCTTCCGTCCATCGCCGGATTCGGTGTCACCCTCGGCTTCGTGGTCGCGGGGTCGGTGGTCATGGAGCAGGTCTTCTCCTACCCGGGCCTCGGCAAGCTCCTCTTGACGTCGGTGCAGTCCAACGACTTCGCGCTGATGCAGGGGACGTTCCTCGTGATCACCGTCTCGGTGCTCGCGGCGAACTTCCTCATGGAACTGATCTACGGCTTCATCGACCCGAGGACGCGGAACAATGGCTGACGACATCCGAGAGGCACAGGCCGTGACCCCGGCGGCGGACGCCGCGCCCGCGGCGTCCGTGGTGGTCGACGGCCTCCCGCCCGAGAACCACACGCCAGGCATCGAGCCCGACGTCCCGATCACCTCGCCCGACGCGTTCGCCGTCGCTTCCACGGACGGACCAGCCCCGAAGCGCGGACTACGGGCCATGCTGCCCCGCCGGTCCGGGAAGCTCATCGTCGGGCTCGCGCTGGTGATCGCGATCATCGTCTTCTCGATCATCGGGCCGTTCTTCACGCAGAGCCCGACGTCGACCGAGAACCAGCAGTACCTGCCGCCGAGCTCCGAGCACTGGCTCGGGACCAACCACCTTGGCGTCGACATCTTCGCGCAGCTCGCGAACGGTGGCGCCGGCTCGCTCATGGTCGGCCTCGTGGCCGGCACTCTCGCCCTCGTGCTCTCGCTGTGCTTCGGCATCATCGCGGGCTACGTCGGCGGCTGGACCGACGAGATCCTCAAGTTCATCACCAACGTCATGCTCGTCATCCCCGGGCTGCCGCTCGTCATCGTCATCTCGGCCTATCTCTCGACCAGGTCGCTGTGGATCGTCGCGCTCATCCTCGGCTTCACGGCCTGGGCCGGGGCCGCGATCGTTCTCCGGCTGCAAGCCAAGTCGCTCCGCAGCCGCGACTACGTCTACGCCGCGAAGGTGGCAGGCGAGAAGACCCACCGGATCATCCTCGTGGAGATCCTGCCGAACCTGCTCCCGTTGCTGGCCGCCAACTTCCTCGGCGCAGTGCTCCTCGCGATTCTCGGCGAGGCGGGCCTGTCCTACCTGGGCCTCGGGCCCTCCGGCTCCATCACGTGGGGCACGATCCTCAACCAGGCGAGCGCGAACGGCGCCCTGGCCCAGCAGATGTGGTGGTGGTTCGTTCCTCCGGGCCTCATGATCGCTCTGTTCGGCTGTGGGCTCGCGCTCATCAACTTCAGTATCGACGAGATCATCAACCCCAAGCTGCGCCAGGCCCCGGCCGCGGTCAAGAGTGTGCGCAAGGCCCGCAAGAGCCGCGCCACGCAGCGCCCCTCCGGCCCGTCGGCTGTCGCCTCGGCGCCGGTGGCGCCCCGAGACGACGAGAAGGTCAAGGCATGAGCACGTCGACCGTTTCCGCCAGGCCAGCCGGTGACGCTGGAGCGGGGCCCGGGGCGATCCCGGTGCTCACCGCGAGCAACATCTCGATCGAGTACCAGGTCACCCCCGTGGTCCAGGCGGTGAAGGACGTGTCCCTCACCCTCCATCGCGGAGAGATCCTCGGTCTGGCCGGTGAGTCGGGCTGCGGCAAGACGACCCTTGCGTACGGGCTCAACCAGCTCCTCAAGCCGCCGGCGCTCCGCACCAGCGGGGAGATCGTCCTGCACGACAAGGACGGCCACGACATCGACGTGGCGGCACTGTCCGGGAACGCGCTCAGGGCCTTCCGTTGGGACAAGGTGTCGATGGTCTTCCAGGGGGCCATGAACGCCCTCAACCCGGTCATCAGCATCAAGGCGCAGCTCTTCGACGTCTTCGACACGCACCGTCCAGGGATGTCGCGCAAGGAGAAGACCCAGCGCAGTCGTGAGCTCCTCGAGCTCGTCGGGGTGGATCCCAAGCGCCTCGACAGCTACGCGCACGAGCTCTCGGGCGGTATGCGCCAGCGCGTCATGATCGCGATGGCCCTGGCGCTCAACCCTCAGGTCATGATCATGGACGAGCCCACCACGGCTCTCGACGTGGTTGTGCAGCGGGGCATCTTGCGGGAGATCATGCGGCTGCGTGAGCAGCTCGGGTTCGCCGTCATCTTCATCACGCACGACCTGCCGATGCTGTTGGAGATCAGCGACCGGATCGCGGTCATGCTCCAGGGCGAGATCGTCGAGCTCAACTCGGCGGAGGCGATCTACGCCGCCCCTGCCCACGAGTACACGCGCAAGCTGCTCGCCTCGTTCCCCAGCCTCACAGGCGAACGAGGCGCCTTCGTCCGCGCCGGTGGGGACACCGAGGACAACACGGGAGAGGTGGCCTGATGGGCGCCCTGGAGGTACGCAACCTCACCAAGGACTTCGTGATCCGCAACGGCTTCAAGAAGACGAGCCTGCGCGCGGTCAACGACGTCTCGTTCACGCTCGAGCCGGGCAAGACGATCGCGATCGTCGGGGAGTCGGGCTCGGGCAAGTCGACCGTCGCGCGCATGATCGCCAAGCTCGAGACGCCGTCCTCCGGTGAGATCCTGCTCGACGGGACGCCGAGCGCGCAGCGGGGGGCGTCGCTCGCGAAGTACCGTCACGACGTCCAGATGGTCTTCCAGGACCCGTTCGCGTCGCTCAACCCGTTCCACTCGATCCGGCACCACCTCGAGCGGCCCCTGCGCATCCACAAGGTCGCCCGGACCCAGAAGGACGTCGACGCGGCGGTCGAGGAGCTGCTGACTCGCGTCAACCTGACCCCGGCCAAGGTCTTCGCGGAGAAGCGCCCGCACGAGATGTCGGGCGGTCAGCGGCAGCGCGTCGCGATCGCCCGTGCGCTCGCTCCGGGAGCCCGGTTCCTCATCGCGGACGAGCCGGTCTCGATGCTCGACGTCTCGATCCGCCTCGGTGTCCTCAACCTGCTCGCGCGTCTCCAGCGTGAGGAGAACCTCGGGGTCCTGTACATCACGCACGACCTCGCGACGGCACGTCACTTCTCCGACGAGATCATCGTGATGTTCCGTGGCAACATCGTGGAGCGGGGTCCGTCCGACGACGTGATCCTCAACCCGCAGCACGAGTACACCAAGCTCCTTCTGTCCGCGGCGCCCGACCCGAAGAACCAGGGCAAGCTGCGAGACGAGGTGCGCAACGAGCTCGCATCCACGGCGACCGCCTCGGGGGAGGCCACCGCGGTGCGTGACCGCTTCGGTACGGCCGGCCTCTAGGACGGCCCCGCCGGGCGGTGTCGGCGCGAGCAGGCGACCGACGCACGAGTGACGGCTCCGGGCCACGGCCTGGGGCCGTCAGTCGTGTGCCGAGGGCGGGAGACGGCGGCGAGGAGCCGCCGCGCCGCCCGACGGCGCCAGACACCCCCTAGAGTCGGGACGTGCCCTCCCGGAACCTGCGCGTCGCGCCCGTCGCCCCCACCCTGCCGACGGTCGATCCCGTCCTGACCGCGCTCGCCGCCCTGCGCGCGGAGATGGAGATCCCCGCCGAGTTCCCGTCGGACGTCGTCGAGGAGGCCTCGGCGGCAGCGCAGCTCGATGTCTCGACCGGGCGCGAGGACCTGCGCGACGTCCCGTTCGTGACGATCGACCCGCCAGGCTCCATGGACCTCGACCAGGCGGTCCACCTCGAGCGCCTCCCCGGCGGCTACCTCGTCCGGTACGCGATCGCCGATCTCGCGGCCTTCGTGACCCCGGGCGGAGCGCTCGACGCGGAGGTGAACGAACGGGGGATGACGCTCTACGGCCCCGACGAGCGCACGCCGCTGCACCCTGCGGTGCTGTCCGAGGCCGCTGCGAGCCTCCTGCCGGACGCGGACCGGGCCGCCGCCGTCTGGCACGTGACGCTCGACGAGCGTGGCGAGATCACCGACGCCCGGGTCGAGCGGGCGCTCGTGCGCAGCACGGCGCGACTGAGCTACGAGGAGGTCCAGACGCGGCTCGACGCCGGAGACGCGGGGCAGATGCTCGACCTGCTGCGCGAGATCGGCCTGCTGCGCGAGGCACGCGAGCGTGAGCGCGGCGGGGTGTCCCTCAACGTGCCCGAGCAGGACGTGGTGGCGCACGAGGACGGGTCGTTCGGGCTCGAGTTCCGCTCGACCCTCCCGGTCGAGGGCTGGAACGCGCAGGTGTCCCTGCTGACGGGCATCGCGGCAGCCCGGATCATGCGGTCGGGCGGGGTGGGGATCTTCCGGACGCTCCCTGCCGCAGACCCGCGGGACCTGGAGCGCCTGCGCCGTACGGCCGGGGCGCTCGGCATCGACTGGCCCCGCGACCTGACCTATGGCGAGCTGCTCGCGACCCTCGACTCGGCGAGCTCGCGGCACGCGGCCTTCCTCAACGAGGCGACGTCGCTGTTCCGTGGGGCGTCGTACGCGCCGTTCGGCGGCACGGGACAGCCTGCCGAGGTACCCGACGACGTCGCGCACGCCGCGATCGCGGCCGAGTACGCGCACGTGACCGCACCGCTGCGCCGCCTGGTCGACCGCTACGGGACCGAGATCTGCCTCGCGCTGTGCGCCGACGAGGACGTGCCGGTCTGGGTGCGCGACGCCCTGCCGGGGCTGCCGCGCACCATGGCGCGAACCGGTCAGCGCGCTGGTTCGTACGAGCGGGCGAGCGTCGACATCGTCGAGGCGGCGTTGCTCACGGGGCGGGTCGGTGACGTGTTCGACGCCGTGGTCGTCGACGTCGAGAACGACGAGGAGCGACGCCGGCGGGCGGCCAAGGGAGCGTCGGCCGCTGCGCCGACGCCGGACGCGCGCGACGTGGTCCGCGGCCAGGTCGTGATCGTCGAGCCTGCGGTCCGCGCGAGCGTCGAGGGCGTCGGCCTGCCGCTGGGCGACCCGGTCAGGGTCCGGCTGCGCGAGGCGTCGGTCGAGCGCCGCCGGGTCGACTTCGAGCTCGCCTGAGGGGCCCGCTCCGCCGAGTGCGTGATTCCGCAGCGAAACGCCCGGTGAGTCGCAGCGAAGGCACGCACTCGGCGACGAGCACGGGAGGATGGACCCATGCCTCCTCGTCGCCGCACCGACCCGGCCGTCGGCCGCACCGCTCTCGCCGCCTGGCAGGACGGAGCCGCCGGACGCCCCGAGGTCACGACCGCCGTCCGCTTCACGCTCGAGGAGCTGGCCGAGGTCGCACCCGGCCACGCGGTCGAGGTCAGGGTGCCCCCGTACGGCGCGGTCCAGGCGGTCGAGGGCCCGCGGCACACGCGCGGGACCCCGCCCAACGTCGTCGAGACCGACCCCGAGACGTGGCTCGGTCTGGTCACCGGTGCGGTCGAGTGGCCGGAGGCCGTCGCGGACGGGCGCATCAGCGCCTCGGGGGAGCGCTCGGACATCTCGTCGCTGCTGCCGTTGCAGGCCGCGCGCCGCCGCGACCGGTAGGGCCCGCGCGCCAGGACGCGCTGGCGCGTCACCCTCGGTGGGCGAACCCGTCACCCTCGGTGGGCGGCCCCGTCACCTTCGGCGCGCACCGCGGCCGCGCCGGCCAACGGCAGGATGGGCCCTTCGAGGTTCACGGTGTCTGCATCGTGAGATAGCGTGCGAGGCGAACGGGCGACGGTGCCCGTCGGCCGGACCGCGCACGACGACGTCGCGCACCCCGGCCGGAGGGTGCCGTACGCCTGGGGGACGTGGTCGTTCGACCGGTGGAGACCGGCCGGACACCACGTGTTCATCAGCCTGCTGTTGGATTCCAGAGCCTGCACCCGCGCCACCCGCGCCGAGGCGGGCGCGCCGGGAACCCGGCCACGACACGAAGGAGTCAGCGTGATCGGTAGTCACCATCAGTCCCGACGCAGGAGAGGTGTGGTCGCGGCCACCCTGTCGGCGTCGCTCGTCGCCACGGCGGCGCTCAGCACGGTCGCCGCGGGGTCGGCGTCTGCTGCGGTCGACGGCTCGTCCGTCGTCATCAACGAGGCGTACCTCAACGGCGGGAGCGCCAACGCGCCCTACCTCAACAAGTTCGTCGAGCTCTACAACCCCACGGCTGCGGACATCGACCTCACGGGCTGGTCGGTCCAGTACCGGTCCGCGACGGGCACGGGCGCCTCGAACGGCGTCGTCCCGCTCACGGGGAAGATCAAGGCGGGCGGCTACTACCTGGTGCAGGGGGCGTCGAACGGCGCCAACGGCGCCGCGCTGCCGACGCCCGACGCGACGGGGACCATCGCGCCGCAGGGGCAGAACGGGACGCTCGCGCTGGTCAGGTCTGCCTCGGCGATCACGATCACGCCGGGCTCGGTCGTGGCCAACCCGCAGGTCGTGGACCTCCTGGGCTACGGCACGTCCAACACGTTCGAGACCGCGGCGGCTCCCGCGGGAACGGCCAACACCGTGCCCGGCTCGCTCAACCGCGCGGCCGGCGCGGACACGGACGACAACTCCGCGGACTTCGCGGTCAGCAGCACGGTGACCCCGCAGAACAGCGGTGGCGGCTCCGGCCCCGGCCCGGACCCCGAGCCCGGCACGGCCAGGACCATCGCCGAGATCCAGGGAACGGGCGACGCGAGCCCCTTCGTGGGCCAGACCGTCACGACGCGCGGCGTCGTGACCGCGACCTACCCCTCAGGCGGCTTCGACGGCCTCTACATCCAGACCGCCGGTTCGGGCGGCGACCTCGACCTCGCGACGCACACCGCGTCGGACGGGCTGTTCGTGTACTCGAAGGCCGCGGCGACGGCGCTGCAGGTCGGCCAGCACGTCGAGGTCACGGGGGTCGTCTCGGAGTACTTCGGGCTGACGCAGGTCACGCCCTCGGCGACCGGCTGGAAGGTCCTCACGGACCCGGCCGAGGTCGTCAAGCCCGCGAACGTCGCGTACCCCGCGACGGCCGTGGACCGCGAGAAGCTCGAGGGCATGCTCGTCCAGCCCGCCGGTGACTACGTCGTCGCCGACAACTACGACACGAACTACTACGGTTCGGTCGTGCTGGCGAGCGGCACCGAGCCGCTGCGGCAGCCCACGTCGGTCGGTCGTCCGGGCAGCGCGGAGGCCGCAGCAGCGGTCGCCGACGCCAACGCCCGCCGCGTCAACCTCGACGACGGAGCGACGACCAACTTCAACAACGCGGCGAACAAGGCCAAGCCGCTGCCCTACCTGACCGGCGGTGCACCGGTGCGCGTCGGCGCGCTCGCGACCTTCACGTCGCCCGTGGTCCTGGACTACCGCTTCGACGGCTGGAACTTCCAGCCCGTCACGGAGCTGACCCCGGCCAACGCGGCCGCGGTCCAGCCCGCGACGTTCGCGAACACGCGCACGGACGCCCCGGAGGCCGTGGGCGGCGACGCGACGGTCGCGACGTTCAACGTCCTGAACTACTTCACGACGACGGGCGACCAGCTCAGCGGGTGCCAGTTCTACACGGACCGCGAGGGCAACCCGATCACGGTGCGTACGGGCTGCGACGCCCGTGGCGCGGCGAACGCGGCGAACCTGCAGCGTCAGGAGACCAAGATCGTCGCGGCGATCAACGCCCTGGACGCCGACGTCGTCTCGCTCGAGGAGATCGAGAACTCCAAGGCGTTCGGCAAGAACCGTGACGCCGCGCTCTCGACGCTCACGGACCGCCTCAACGCCGCGGCCGGCGCGGGGACCTGGGCCTTCGTGCCCTCCCCGGCCACGCTGCCCGCCTCGGAGGACGTCATCCGCACGGCCTTCATCTACCGTCCGGCGGCCGTCGAGCCCGTGGGGGCCTCGGTCATCCACGACGTCGCGGCCTTCGACAACGCGCGTGAGCCGCTCGCCCAGACCTTCCGGCTCGCCGGGGGAGAGGCCTCGACGGACTTCGTCGTCATCGCGAACCACTTCAAGTCCAAGGGCTCCGGCTCGGGGGCCGACGCCGACCAGGGAGACGGGCAGGGTGCCTCGAACGCCTCGCGCGTCAAGCAGGCCACGGCGCTCGTGACGTTCGCCGACCAGGTCTCGTCGGCTGCGGGCACCGACAAGGTGCTGCTCGCAGGCGACTTCAACGCCTACGCCCAGGAGGACCCGATCAAGGTCCTCACGGACGCGGGCTACGTCGACCTCGGTCCCACCACGGGCAAGGAGACGTACCTGTTCGACGGCCTCGTCGGCTCGCTCGACCACGTGCTCGCCTCGCCCGGTGCCGCGACCGCGGTCACTGACACCGACATCTGGAACATCAACTCGGTCGAGCCCATCGCGAACGAGTACAGCCGCTTCAACTACAACGTCTCGAACCTGTACGACACCACGGCCTTCCGCTCGTCCGACCACGACCCGATCGTCGTCGGCCTCGAGCTGGGCGGCGAGGAGCCGGGCGGGGTCAAGGAGCTCGACCTGCTCGCGATCAACGACTTCCACGGTCGGATCGACGCGAACACGGTCGCGTTCGCGGGGACCGTCGAGCAGCTGCGCGCCGCCAACCCGGCGGGCACCGCGTTCCTCTCGGTCGGCGACAACATCGGCGCGTCGCTCTTCGCGTCGGCGCTGCAGGACGACCAGCCGACGATCGACGTGCTCAACGCCCTGGACCTGTCCGCCTCCGCGGTGGGCAACCACGAGTTCGACAAGGGCTTCGCCGACCTGACCGGTCGCGTGACCGACGCGGCCGACTGGTCCTACCTGGGCGCCAACGTCTACGCCAAGGACACCACGAACCCGGTCCTGCCGGAGTACGCGGTGATCGACGTCGACGGCGTCAAGGTCGGCGTCATCGGCGCCGTCACCGAGGAGACCCCGACGCTCGTGACCCCGTCCGGGATCGCGGACCTCTCGTTCGGGGACCCCGTCGAGGCCGTGAACCGCGTCGCCGCGCAGCTGCGTGACGGCGACCCGGCGAACGGCGAGGCCGACCTCCTGGTCGCGCTCTACCACGAGGGTGCGAGCGCGGGCACGCCCGACGGCTCGACGCTCGAGCAGGAGCTCGCTCACCAGGGCGCGTTCGAGCAGATCGTCAACGACACGGACGCTCGCGTCTCGGCGATCTTCACGGGTCACACCCACAAGCAGTACGCGTGGGAGGCCCCGATCCCCGGGACCGACCGGACCCGCCCGGTCCTGCAGACCGGCAGCTACGGCGAGAACATCGGGCACGTGAGCCTGACGTTCGACACCGCGACGGACCTGGTCACGGACTACTCGGTCGCGAACGTCAAGCGCACCACGACGCCTGCCCCGGAGCTCGTCGCGGCGTACCCGCGCGTGGCCGAGGTCAAGACGATCGTCGACGCGGCGCTCGCGCAGGCCGAGGTCATCGGCGCTCAGCCCGTCGGCTCGGTCACGGCGGACATCACGACCGCCTTCCTGGGCGGCTCGTACGTCGACGGCACGTACAAGGGATCGGGTCCGCTGCCCTCCACGGGTCGTGACGACCGTGCCTCGGAGTCGACCCTGGGCAACCTCGTGGCGACCTCGCTGCTCGACACGCTGGCCGACCCGGCCCGAGGCGGCGCCGACTTCGGCGTCGTCAACGCGGGCGGTCTGCGCAACGAGCTGTTCTACGGCGACGACGGCGTGATCACGTACGCCGAGGCCAACGCGGTGCTGCCGTTCGTCAACAACCTGTGGACGGTGTCCCTCACGGGTGCCCAGGTCGAGACGATGCTCGAGCAGCAGTGGCAGACCAACCCGGACGGCACGCGCCCGTCGCGTCCGTTCCTGGCCCTGGGCCTGTCGGACAACGTCAGGTACACCGTCAAGACGACCGACGTGAACGCCACCCCCGGCGACAACGTCACCTCGGTCCTCGTCAACGGCGAGCCGCTCGACCCGGCCAAGACGTACCGGGTCGCGACGTTCTCGTTCCTCGCCACGGGTGGTGACAACTTCCGGGTCTTCGCGCAGGGCACGGACGCGCGTGACTCGGGTCTGATCGACCGCGACGCGTGGATCTCGTACCTGCAGACCCACCCGAACCTCAGCCCCGACTTCGCTCGTCGCAGCGTGGTCGCGGACGGTCTGGGGACGGTCACCGCGGGCGAGTCCGTGACGGCTCAGGTCTCGCGCCTCAACCTCACGTCGCTCGGCAGCCCGCTCAACACGGGCGTCTCGGCGTACCTCGTGCCTGCGGGCACGGCGTTCGACCCGGCGAACCCGGGGACGGTCGTGGCCACGGGCACGGTCACGAACGGGGCCGCGAGCCTCGAGGTGCCGGTCCCGGCGGAGACCGCGGGGGGCGAGTACGGCGTGTACGTCGTGGCGGCCCCGAGCGGGACGGTCACGCGCCTGGCGCTCACGGTCGAGGGTGCGGACCTGCCCGACGTCGTCATGGACGACCTGAGCGCCAAGGCCCAGTGCGTCGGGGGCCGCGTGCACCTGTCGGTCAAGGGGACGAACGGTGAGACGCTCCCGATCGACGTGCGCTACACGACGGCGTACGGCGAGAAGAAGTTCACCAAGCTGGCGCCGGGCAAGATCGCGGCGCAGTCGTTCAACACCCGTGCCACGTCCGTGCCGGCCGGCACGGTGCGCGTCGCGGCGTACAAGTGGCAGGACGGTCAGGGCTTCTACGAGACCTACGACGTGGCCTACCCGGCGGTCACGTGCGGCTGACGCACTGATCGCCTGAGGATCCGTCGGGCCTGCTTCCCTCTCGGGGGGAGCAGGCC
>NZ_JACSQQ010000008.1:12361-25901 GCF_014836555.1 Oerskovia rustica | reverse complement strand
CCCCCCCCCCACGGCGTCTCGCGCCCGGGTGCACGGGTGCGGCCCAGGGGATTCTCAGCCGGACGGGGTACTGTCGGCGCGTGAGCCCCAGCACCCCCACCCCCGACGTGAACGCGACCTCCGACGGCCCCGTTCCCGCCGCTTCACCGGAGACCGGCGCAGCCGTACCGGCACCTCTGACCACGCCGGCTGCCGCGGGCTCCGCGTCGGCCGACCCCGGGGACGCGAACGACGGCGGCGTCCGTGGTGACGAGGTCGAGATCGAGTCGATGATCGACCCGACGACGATCCGTCGCGCACCCCGCTACAAGGCGTTCTTCACGACGGGTGCTCTGGTCGGGGTCGTCCTGGGGCTGTGCCTCGGGATCACGTGGCTCGGCTCCCCGGAGTCCCGCGGCGTGCTCAAGCCCGGCGTCTACCTCACGGTCGTCGTGCTGGGGACGACGACGCTCACGACGCTCGTCGCGGGCGCCCTGGCGATCTGGGCGGACAAGCGCAGCCTGCGCCGCTGAGCGAGCAGGCGGAGCCAGAACATCGTCGGGGTGCGCGGTCCATCCCGTGGGCGTGACTTCGGTCAGCCTGCGACCGTGTGGGACACTGGAGCCGTGGCCCCCCGCGGAGATGGACTTCTCAACCACGACCTCATGCCCGGCGAGAAAGGCCCCCAGGACGCTTGTGGCGTCTTCGGAGTCTGGGCGCCCGGCGAAGAGGTCGCCAAGCTTGCCTACTTCGGTCTGTACTCGTTGCAGCACCGCGGTCAGGAGTCGGCCGGGATCGCGACCAGCAATGGTGAGCAGATCCTCGTCTACAAGGACATGGGACTCGTCTCCCAGGTCTTCGACGAGACGGCCCTCAACGCGCTGACGGGGCACATCGCCGTCGGGCACTGTCGGTACTCGACGACCGGCGGCGTGACCTGGGAGAACGCTCAGCCCACGCTGGGCGCGACGTCGTCGGGGACCGTCGCGCTGGGGCACAACGGCAACCTGACCAACTCCGCCGAGCTCGTGAACCTCGTCGCGGAGCGCTACGGCGCACAGCGCCGGGGCGAGCTGGCCCGGGGCAACACGACCGACACGGCACTCATCACCGCGCTCTTCGCCGGAGACGACGACCACTCGCTCGAGGCCACCGCGATGGAGGTCCTCCCGAGGCTCCGCGGCGCCTTCAGCCTCGTCTTCATGGACGAGAAGACGCTCTACGCCGCGCGCGACCCGCAGGGCGTGCGCCCGCTCGTCCTGGGACGTCTGGAGCGCGGCTGGGTCGTCGCGAGCGAGACCCCGGCCCTGGACATCGTGGGTGCGTCGTTCGTCCGTGAGGTGGAGCCGGGCGAGCTCATCGCGATCGACGGCGAAGGCCTGCGCTCGCAGCGCTTCGCCCCGGTCGAGCGTGCCGGCTGCGTCTTCGAGTACGTGTACCTGGCCCGTCCGGACACCTCGATCAACGGCCGCTCGGTGCACGCCGCGCGCGTGGAGATGGGCCGCCAGCTCGCTCGCGAGCACGGCATCGACGCGGACCTCGTGATCCCGGTCCCCGAGTCCGGCACGCCTGCGGCCGTCGGCTACGCGCAGGAGTCGGGCATCCCGTTCGGCCAGGGGCTGACCAAGAACGCGTACGTCGGGCGCACCTTCATCCAGCCGTCGGACACGCTGCGCCAGCTCGGTATCCGGCTCAAGCTCAACCCGCTCCGCGACGTCATCCGGGGCAAGCGTCTGGTCGTCGTCGACGACTCGATCGTGCGCGGCAACACCCAGCGCGCCCTGATCCGCATGCTGCGCGAGGCGGGGGCCGCCGAGGTCCACGTCCGCATCAGCTCGCCCCCGGTCAAGTGGCCGTGCTTCTACGGCATCGACTTCGCGTCGCGCGCCGAGCTCATCGCCAACGGCCTGTCGCCCGAGGAGGTGGGCGCCTCGCTCGGAGCCGACACGCTCGGGTACATCTCCGAGGAGGGGATGATCGCGGCGACCGAGCAGTCCGCCTCTCAGCTGTGCACGGCCTGCTTCACCGGGAAGTACCCCATCGAGCTGCCCCCGGACGACCAGCTCGGCAAGCACCTGCTCGAGCAGGCGGAGCTGCCGCTGGGGGCGCCGGAGGACGGGCTGCGCAGCCTCTCCGTGGGAGTCGGCGGCGGGACCGCCCTCGACCACCCCTGACCCCGTACGACGCACCGCCCCACCGGGGCGCGCCGCAACCACCAGGAGTTCATTCGTGTCTGAAGGTCTCACGTACGCCGCAGCCGGTGTCGACACCGAGGCGGGCGACAAGGCCGTCGAGCTGATGAAGGACGCCGTGCGCCGCACGCACGGCCCGCAGGTCCTCGGGGGCGTGGGCGGGTTCGCCGGGCTCTACGACTTCAGCGAGGTCGCGACCTACACCAAGCCCCTGCTGGCCACCTCGACCGACGGCGTGGGGACCAAGGTCGCGATCGCGCAGGCCATGGACGTCCACGACACGATCGGGTTCGACCTCGTGGGGATGGTCGTCGACGACATCGTCGTGGTGGGGGCCAAGCCGCTCTTCATGACGGACTACATCGCGTGCGGCAAGGTCGTGCCCGAGCGCATCGCGGGGATCGTCCGCGGGATCGCGGCGGCGTGCGAGGTCGCCGGCACGGCCCTCGTCGGCGGGGAGACGGCGGAGCACCCGGGTCTCCTGGGCGAGGACGAGTACGACGTCGCGGGCGCCGCGACGGGCGTCGTCGAGGCCGACCGTCTCCTGGGTCCCGAGCGTGTGCGCGAGGGCGACGTCCTCATCGCGCTGGGTTCGTCGGGCCTGCACTCGAACGGCTACTCGCTGGTGCGTGCGGTCGTGAAGCACGCGGGCTGGGAGCTGGACCGCGAGGTCGAGGAGTTCGGTCGGACGCTCGGCGAGGAGCTGCTCGAGCCCACGCGTGTCTACGCGAGCGACTGCCTCGCCCTGGCGCACGACGACGCCGCGCAGGTTCACGCGTTCACGCACGTCACGGGTGGTGGGCTCGCGGCGAACCTGGCCCGCGTCCTGCCGGCCGGGCTGGTCGGCACGATCGACCGTGGGTCCTGGGACGTCCCGCCGGTCTTCACGGTGGTCCGCGACCTGGGGAACGTTCCTCGCCGCGACCTGGAGAACACGCTCAACCTCGGCGTGGGCATGGTCGCGATCGTGGGGGAGGACGGCGCCGACGCCGCCCTCGCGCGGTGCGCGGAGCTGGGCCTCACCGCCTGGGTCCTGGGCACCGTCGGCGTCCTGGACGACTCCGTGACCGCCTCGGCGGGCGGCGAGGACCTGGTGGTCGGCACCAAGGGCGTGCACGCGGGCGCCGTGCGCCTGACGGGCGACTACCGCAACTGACAGGACGACGAAGGCGCGCCCGGCAGCTCAGGCCTAGGCCTGAAGTGCGGGGCGCGCCTTCGTCGTACGAGGATCAGACTCGCGGGTCGTTCGTCGATCGACGAACTCGCGATCTGTCGACTCACGGACCACCTGGGGCCCGAAGGTCGCAGGAAGAGGGTGAGGTCGTGTCAGCGGTCGTCGGACCAGCCGGTGAACGGCTGGTCGTAGTCTCCGTTGTTGTCCTCGGAAGACCTCGCTCCGTAGCGAGGATCTGTCGCGAGATCCGTGTGGCTATGACCAGTGAGCTCTTGTTCGAGAGCTTGGTAGTTCGTCTCGGGGCTGTAGTACTTCAGCGCACGAGCGACCTTGGTCTGCTTAGCCTTCTGACGGCCGCGGCCCATGGCTCCGACCCCCTCAACGTAGAAGCGGGGCGGCAACGTACTCAGACGTGCGGCCCCGGGAGTGTTGTTTCGTCTGTTCAGAGTCCAACGGTACATGCTCCGGATGCATTCCAGCCACTCGGGTCCCCCGATCGGGTGGCTTGTCACACTGTCTCCACACAACGGGGCCTCGACGGGTGGCCGCGGGGTCGCCGGCGGAGGGTCGTCGGAGCGGCCTGGGGCGGCTCCGACGGACGCGCGACACGCCCGGATCTCGGTCCGAAACACCTGTACCACCCATACCCCGCCTAATTCACCCTGTCCGCCAAGTCGCCCAAAATCCTCATGCTGCGACAATGGAAGGGCTAGCGCAGCGCTGTCGTCGCGTTCCGACGTCACCGTCGGACCAGCCAGTCGCTAGGAGGAGGTGCAGTGATGTCCGTCCATGGAGAGTCCGAAGTTCTGCTCACACCGGCCGAGGTCGCGAGCCTGTTCCGCGTCGATCCCAAGACCGTCACTCGCTGGGCCAAGGCCGGCAAGCTGTCGTCGATCCGGACCCTCGGGGGGCATCGTCGCTATCGCGAGTCCGAGGTTCGCGCACTCCTGGGTGCCGCGAGCGAGAACGCCGAGGGCGTCGACAAGGGCTGACCGACGGCGCGGTGGTCGTACCCGCGCCCAGCCTTCGCCGTCGGGCCGTGCGGAGCCCCGGGACACGTCTCCCGGAGCTCCCGTCGCGTCCTGACCTGGATCTTCCTCACGACCAGGATCTTCCTCACGACCAGCCGAAAGCCCGGCGCCTGTGGCGCCGGGCTCGGTCGTTCCTGGGGCTGTGCCGGTTCTCCCGGTCCCGCCGGCTCGGGCGGGGCGCGCGGCCCCGGCGTGCGTCAGGAGCGGCGCCGGAGGATCGCCGCGGCGACGAGCGCGACCGTCGCGACGGCACCCCCGATGAGGATCTTGACGTTGCGGGCGCGCGCCGGGTCGTGCTCGGGAAGCCCGCGTCCTGTGAAGAAGCTCCCCGTGTCTGCGGCGGCCTGCTTGGTCTGGTGCGCGACGTTCGCCGCCTGCGTCCGCGGGTCGAGGCGTGCGGTGAGCTCGTCGATCGTGCTCGCGAGCTCGGACCGGGTCCGGGCGATCTCGGCCTCCAGGTCGGCCTGGGTCGGTTCGGTGCTCACGGGCGCAGTCCTTCCTTCACGGTGGCGACGTCTTCCTTGATGCCGGCGATGGCCGCGTCCGGGGTCGGGGGCATCCCCTTCTTGAGCTGCTTGCTGCCTACGAACGCCAGGATGCCTGCGAGGAGGAACAGGGCGACGCCGACGATGAGTGCCGCGAGCCACAGCGGCACGGCGTGCGCGAGCCCGACCATCGCCGAGTGCAGGAGGAAGCCCAGGCCGTAGAGCGAGAGCACGCCGGCCACGACGAACATGCCGATCCCGATGCCCGACCTGGCGGCCTTGGTCGTCAGCTCCTTCTTGGCGAGCGCGATCTCGGTCCGGACGAGGCGCGTGGCCTGCTCGGACATCTGCTCGACGAGCTTGCCGATCGAGGGCTTCGGGCTCGGGGGAGGGGGCTGCCCGTCGTCCCAGTCGCTCATGGTGGTCACCTTCCTGGCGCTCCGGTCGGGGCGCCCGTGCGCGCGAGGGGGACTCGCGCCCTGAAGAGTCGGTTCTTCATGTCCCACTCAACCGGTCAACCGCCCCGAGGGCAATTCCGCGCGCCGGGCGTGCGAGTGCTCGTCCGGTGTGCTGGGCGGGCGAGAAGGGTGCCTGGGTCCGAGACGGGTGCGTGCGTCACGATCTGCTCCACCCGTCTCGAGCGGGGAGACCCGTCTCGTCGGACTGGCGGGGTGTCCCCGGTGCGTCACGAGCGCACGGTGTGGCTCGACGGCGTCGCTCGGCGCGGGTGGTCCGGTCGGGGTGGGTGCGGTGCGGGCCCGGCAGCCAGGACCGGTGGGAACGACGAAGCCCCGTCTCGTATGAAACGAGACGGGGCTTCGTGGAAGTGGCTCCGACCGGCGTCGATCCGGTGACCTTTCGATTTTCAGTCGAACGCTCTACCAACTGAGCTACAGAGCCTTGACACGAAAGCCCGGTCATGATGACCGGGCAGTCGCTGTCGAGCGACCCTGACGGGACTTGAACCCGCGACCTCCGCCGTGACAGGGCGGCGCGCTAACCAACTGCGCTACAGGGCCTTGCGTGAGTTTCTCCCGGCCTGCGCCGTTCGAACCTCGAGAATCGTATCTCACTGCCGGGCGAATCCGTTAATCGGATCCTTCCGAGTACCCCCAACGGGATTCGAACCCGTGCTACCGCCGTGAAAGGGCGGCGTCCTAGGCCGCTAAACGATGGGGGCCTAGTTTCCTGGACAACCCGTACCGCCTGCGGGGCACGAGTCGCCGAGAGACCTCCGTCAGCATACGGGGAAGCGGGGCTGCCGTGCAAAACGGTGCTCGG
This sequence comes from Oerskovia rustica, assembly GCF_014836555.1. Lineage (GTDB taxonomy): Bacteria > Actinomycetota > Actinomycetes > Actinomycetales > Cellulomonadaceae > Oerskovia > Oerskovia rustica. Next base: position 19,759 of record NZ_JACSQQ010000008.1, on the reverse strand, counting down.
AGCCGTGTGCAGGGCCCCAGCGAGGCGGTGGATGCGAGGCGGGGCCCGGCTGCGGCAAGGGAGGATGGTCTCGTGGTGGAGATGACGCGCGAGGACTTCGAGGACGCGGTGCGCGATGCGCTGGACGAGATCCCGGAGGAGCTGGCGGAGCAGATGGACAACGTGGTCGTCCTGGTCGAGGACGACGCGCCCGCCGACGACCCCGAGCTGCTGGGGCTGTACGAGGGGGTCCCGCTGACCGAGCGCGACCTCATGTGGGCCGCGGGTGCCCTCCCGGACCGGATCACGATCTACCGCAACCCCACTCTCGCGATCTGCGAGACGCGCGAGGAGGTGGTCGAGGAGGTCGTCGTCACGGTGGTCCACGAGATCGCTCACCACTTCGGGATCGACGACGACCGGCTGCACGAGCTCGGGTGGGCCTAGCATTCATCGTCGATAGGCGATAACATCGCCGCATGACGATGAAAAGGGAGACGAGCGCACGCACGCACCTGCGAGCGCGCCGACCCATGACCGAGGCTCCCGCCGAGCAGGCGGCGGCCGAGCATCCGCAGCAACCGTGCACACCGCCCGTCGTCGGGCACGACCACACCGCGGTCGCGCGCCTCCTGCACGCCCTCGCCGAGCCGCACCGGCTCTCGGTGGTGCACCTCCTCGCGGTCGCGGAGCACCGCGTGGTCGACCTGACCCGCGAGCTGGGGCTCGCCCAGTCCACGGTGTCGGCCCACCTGGCGACGCTGCGCGAGGCGGGCCTGGTCGAGACACGCCGTGAGGGGCGCTCGTCCTGGTACCGACTCGCACGCCCCGAGGTCGCGCACATCCTGGCCGACGCCGAGCGGATCGTCGACGCGACGAAGGGCACACCGTGAGCGGCCACTCCCACTCCCACTCGCACGGCGCGTCGACCGCGACGGGCGCGCACCGCCGTCGGCTCGTGATCGTCCTGTGCATCACGCTCGGTGTCATGGCGCTCGAGGTCGTGGGCGCGCTGGTCTCCGGGTCGCTCGCCCTCCTCGCGGACGCCGGGCACATGCTCACCGACGCGACCGGGATCGGTATCGCGCTCTTCGCGAGCTGGCTCGCGACCCGCCCGGCCTCCCCGACGCGGACCTTCGGGTGGCAGCGTGCGGAGATCCTCGCGGCGCTGACCAACGCCCTGATCCTGGGCACGGTCGCCGTGCTGGCGATCGTCGAGGGCGTCTCGCGGTTCCGGTCGCCGGACCCGGAGATCCAGGCGGGGCTCATGATCGGGGTGGCGGTCGTCGGTCTCGTCGCGAACGCGGTCGGGCTGCGCCTGCTGTCCGCCGGTCAGGCCGAGAGCCTCAACGTCCGGGGTGCCTATCTGGAGGTGCTGGGCGACCTGCTCGGATCGGTCGCGGTGATCGTCGCCGGCTTCTTCGTCGCGGTCGGGTTCCCGGGGGCCGACGGTCTCGCGTCGGTGGCGATCGGCCTCATGATCCTGCCGCGTGCGTTCATGCTCCTGCGCGAGGTCGCGGCCGTGCTCCTCGAGTCGACCCCGGCCGGCGTGGACCTCGAGAAGGTCCGCACGCACATGGAGGGCATCCCCGGTGTCGTGGGCGTCCACGACCTGCACGCCTGGACCATCACCTCGGGAGTCCCCGTCATGTCGGCGCACGTGGTCGTGGAGGAGGACCTCCTCGCGTGCGGCGGCGGGACCGAGGTGCTGCAGCGCCTCAAGGAGTGCTTGGGCGGGCACTTCGACGTCGACCACTGCACGTTCCAGATCGAGCCGCCGTCGATGCAGGAGACCGAGGAGTCGGTCCACCACTGATCGCCGGGCGTCTCGCGGGGGCGTCGACGTCGAGAACCGCTCCCGCGTCGATCTACGCTCGTCCCATGACGATTCTGGTGACGGGCGGGGCGGGGTACATCGGGGCGCACGTGGTGCGGCTGCTGCAGGAGAGGGGCGAGAAGGTCGTCGTCGTCGACGACCTGAGCACCGGTCAGGAAGGGCGGGTCGGGGGAGCGCCGCTCGTGCGGCTCGACGTGTCGAGCGCCGAGGCGGTCGAGGTGCTGACCACGACCCTCGTGGAGCACGAGGTCACCGCGGTGGTGCACTTCGCCGCCCGCAAGCAGGTCGGCGAGTCGGTCGAGAAGCCGGCCTGGTACTACCAGCAGAACGTCGGCGGCTTCACGAACCTCGTGACCGCGATGGAGGCGGCGGGGGTCGACCGGCTGGTCTTCTCGTCGTCGGCGGCGACGTACGGGATGCCGTCGGTCTCCCTGGTCGAGGAGAAGCTGCACGCCGAGCCGATCAACCCCTACGGCGAGACGAAGCTCGTCGGCGAGTGGCTGGGACGAGCGGCCGGCCGCTCCTGGGGCCTGCGGTTCGTGGCGCTGCGCTACTTCAACGTCGCCGGTGCGGGCTGGTCCGACCTGGGCGACCCGGCGATCCTCAACCTCGTCCCCATGGTCCTCGACCGTCTGGAGCGTGGCGAGCAGCCCAAGATCTTCGGCGACGACTACCCGACGCCGGACGGCACCTGCATCCGCGACTACATCCACGTCCTGGACCTGGCCGAGGCGCACCTCGCGGCGCTCGGCTACCTCGACGAGGACGAGCGTGCGTACGACGTCTTCAACGTCGGGACGGGGACGGGCTCCTCGGTCCGTGAGGTCATCGACGAGATCGGGAAGGTGTCTGGTCTCGACGTGACCGCGGAGATCCTCCCGCGTCGTGCGGGCGACCCGCCGCAGCTCGTCGCCTCGCCCGAGCGCATCAACAAGGTGCTCGGGTGGAGCGGTTCGCAGGGGCTCGAGGAGATCATCTCCTCGGCCTGGGAGGCCTGGCAGGCGGGGCCTCGTCGTATCGACGTCTGAGCCTCCGAGGTGACCGGAAGGGCTCTCTCGCACTCGTGCGAGGGGGCCCTTCCGTATGTCCGGCACTGACATCCCGTCAGATCCTCAGTATGCTGAGCAAAATTACTCAGCAGGCTGAGGATGAAGGGGTGTGCCATGCCCGGAACGCCTGGGATGCCAGCAGGCCGAGCGTCCGAGACCATGAAGGGGGAGGTCCACGTGTCGCAGATGCTGTACGACCGCACGGCTGCCCGCGCGAGCAGGGCGGTCCTGACCGGGTACTCGACGTCCTTCGGCCTCGGGTCCCGGCTCCTGGGGAGCGTGGCGCGGCGAGACATCGACGCGGTCTACGGCCTGGTCCGCGTGGCCGACGAGGTCGTCGACACCCGCCGCGGCGAAGGGGCCGACGCGCTCCTCACGGGACTCGAGGAGGAGACCGCTCGCGCGCTCGCGAGCGGGTACTCGACCAACCTCGTCGTCCACTCGTTCGCCCGTACGGCCCGGCGCACGGGGATCGGACACGCGGAGATCGACCCCTTCTTCGCGTCGATGCGCATGGACCTCACGGTCCAGGTGCACGACAAGGCGAGCTACGAGCAGTACGTCCACGGCTCGGCCGAGGTTGTGGGGCTCATGTGCCTCGCGGTGTTCCTCAACGCGGGCCGACGTCCCGGTGAGCCCGTCGTCCGCGCCGACGCGGCCGTGCTGCGCGGCGCCCAGGGGCTGGGGGCCGCGTTCCAGAAGATCAACTTCCTGCGCGACCTGCGCACCGACCACGAGGAGCTGGGGCGCAGCTACTTCCCCGGGATCACGCCCGCCGACCTCACGCAGGAGGACGTCGACGCGATCCTCGCCGAGATCGGCAGCGACCTCGACGCCGCGCGTGCCGCGCTCCCGTCGCTCCCGCGGCGGGCCCGGATGGCGGTCGCCGCGACGCTCGCGCTCTACGACTCCCTGCTCCGCCGGCTCTCCTCGACAGCCCCCGAGGAGCTGCTCCGGGCACGCGTGCGCGTCCCGGACCCGGTCAAGCTCGTCGTCGCCGCCCGTGCCGCGGCGCGCGAGTCGCTGCGGCGTGACGTGCCCGTCACGTCCTCGCGCTCTGCCCGTTTCGCCGATCCCCGAGGAGCCCTGTGAACGACGCCCCGCCCGACATGCCGCACGTCGTGGTCGTGGGCGGTGGCGTCGGCGGTCTCGCGACGGCCGCGCTCCTGGCCAGAGGTGGTGCGCGGGTCACGCTCCTCGAACGTCACGAGCGGGTCGGGGGGCGGGCCGGGACGCTCGACCTGGACGGGTTCCGCTTCGACACAGGACCCTCCTGGTACTTCATGCCCGAGGTCTTCGAGCACTGGTTCGCGCTGCTGGGCGAGCGCGCCCAGGACCATCTCGACCTGGTCCCCCTCGACCCGTCGTACCGCGTCTTCTTCGAGCGGGCCCCGTCGTCCGAGCAGCCCGACGGCGCCACGAACCTCCCCCCGGTCCGTACCGTCCTCGACGTCACCCGGGACCCGGAGGCCAACTGGGCACGATTCGACGCGCTCTCGCCGGGGGACGGCGAACGCATGCGGGCCTACGCCGAGGAGTCGACCGGGGCCTACCGCCTCGCCCTCGACCACTTCCTCTACACGACGTTCGAGCGCCCCGACCGGGCGATCGGGCGCGACGTCCTGCGACGGCTCCCACGCCTCGCGGCCCTGCTGGGGCGCTCGCTCGCCGACCGCGTCGAGCGCCGGGTGCACGACCCGCGCCTTCGCCAGGTCCTGGGCTATCACGCGGTCTTCCTCGGCTCGTCGCCCTACCGGGTGCCCGCGCTGTACTCGCTCATGAGCCATCTGGACCTCGTCGAGGGCGTACGCTTCCCGCGCGGCGGGATGTACACGATCGTCCAGGTGATGGAGAAGCTCGCCCGCTCGGAGGGCGTGACGATCCGCACGGCGAGCGACGTCGTCGGGATCGAGGTCGCACCTGCCGTGGCCGTGCCCGACGGCGGAGCGTCGCCCCGCGTGCGGACCGGCCCGTCCCGGCGACGCGCGCGAGGCGTCGCGACCGGGGTGCGGCTGAGCACGGGCGAGGTCGTGCCCGCGGACGTCGTCGTGTCCGGTGCGGACCTGCACCACACGCAGACCGCGCTGCTTCCCCCGGCCTACGCCGACCTGCCCGCGCCCGCGTGGGACGACCGCGGTCCCGGGATCTCGGCGCTGCTGATCCTCGCCGGCGTGCGGGGAGAGCTGCCCGAGCTCGCCCACCACTCGCTCTTCTTCACCGAGGACTGGCAGGGCAACTTCTCGGACGTCCTGGGGGACGCGGCCAACAGCCCTGTGGACTCGTTGCGGGTCCCGACCCCCGCCTCGCTCTACGTCTCGCGGACGTCGGCGACCGACGACGCGACCATCGACCGCCCCGCGGCCCCGCCCGGCCACGAGAACCTGTTCGTCCTCGTCCCCTTCCCCGCGGACCCCACGCTCGGCGGGTCCGCGGCGTCGCAGGCCGACCTCGAACGGCTCGCCGACGGCTACCTCGACCAGGTCGGCGCCTGGGCCGGGATCGACGACCTGCGCGGGCGCGTCGTGACGCGTCGGGTCCTGGGGCCCGCCCACTTCGCGACCGAGTTCTCGTCCTGGCGCGGGACGGCCCTGGGGATGGAGCACACGCTCGCGCAGAGCGCGATGTTCCGCCCTCCGGGTGCGTCGCGCAAGGTCGCCAACCTCTACTACACGGGAGCGGGCACGGCCCCCGGCGTCGGGCTCCCGATGTGCCTCATCAGCGCCGAGCTCGTCGCCAAGCGGCTCCTCGGCGAGACCTCGTCCCGGCCCCTCCCGACGCCGCTGCGCCCGGGCTTCCTCGCCGCGAGCCGTCGCCCCGAGCGCCTGCGGGGTGGCGTCTCATGATCGGGTTCGCGTACCTCGGGGCGCTCCTCGTCTCGCTCGGCGGGCTCGCCGTGCTCGACCGCCGGTTCCGCCTCGCGTTCTGGGCAGACCCGGCCCGGACCGCGATCACGCTCGTGGTCGGCGTGCTCTTCTTCCTCGCGTGGGACGTCGCCGGGCTCGCGCTGGGGATCTTCGCGCGCGGCGACTCCCCCCACATGACCGGGCTCCAGCTCGCACCCGAGCTGCCCGTCGAGGAGGCCGTCTTCCTCACGCTGCTCTGCTACAACACCCTGCTCGTCTGGCGGTTCCTCGACCTGCGCGTGCGGGGGCGCGCGTCCCGGCGGACGAACGGGGGCGCTGCGAGGGCGGACGAGGTACCCGCAGACGCTCCCGCCAGGGCCTCCGACGGTCCGACGACGGGAGCCGGTGCATGACCAACATCGTCCTGAACCTCGTGGTCCTGGCGCTCGTCGCGCTCGTCACGGTGTGGACGCTCCGGCGCCACCGGGCCGGGCCGCTCCTGTGGACGGCCGTGGTCATGGTCGTGCTGACGCTGGTGTTCGACACGATCATGATCGCGGTCGGGCTCTACACCTACGCCCCGGACAAGATCCTCGGGATCTACCTCGTCGGTGCGCCGCTCGAGGACTTCGCCTACCCGCTCGCCGCGGTCATGCTGCTGCCCGCGGTGTGGACCTGGGTCGGGGACGGCCGGCGACGTCGGCACGCGGGAGGTCAGTCGTGACCGGGGTCGCGGTCGAGCCCGGGGCCGCGCCGGGGCCGCTCGTCGCGCTCCGGGAGATCGCTGCGGCCTCTCGGCCCTTCTCCTGGATCAACACCGCCTACCCTTTCGCGGCCGGCTACCTCGTCGCGACGGGAGGTCGCGTCGACGCCACGCTCGTCGTCGGGACGCTCTACTTCCTGATCCCCTACAACCTGCTCATGTACGGGATCAACGACGTGTTCGACTACGCGTCGGACCTGCGGAACCCGCGCAAGGGCGGGATCGAGGGTGCGCTCGCGGACCCCGCGACGGCGCGCGCGACCCATCGGCGCATCCTGTGGGCGTGCGCCGTGACGAACGTCCCGTTCCTCGCGTGGCTGCTGCTCCAGGGCGACGTGGCCGCGAACCTGACGCTCGCCGTCGTGGTCTTCCTCGTCGTGGCCTACTCGGCGCCCGTGCTGCGCTTCAAGGAGCGGCCCTTCCTCGACTCGTTCACCTCGGCCATGCACTTCGTGGGGCCCCTGCTCTACGCGCTCGTGCTCGTCGGGGCGGACCTCGGGGCGCGGACCGTGTGGCCCGTGCTGGTGGCGTTCGTGCTGTGGGGAGCGGCGTCGCACGCGTTCGGCGCGGTCCAGGACGTGCGGGCCGACCGGGAGGGGGGGATCGGCTCGGTCGCGACCGTGATCGGGGCGCACCGGACCGTCGTCGTCGCGGCCGCCGCCTACCTCGTCGCCGCGGTGCTGCTCGCCCTGCTCCCCTGGCCGGGATGGCTCGCGGCCCTCCTCCCGCTCCCGTACCTCGCCAACGTCGCCTCGTTCTGGTCGGTGCGCGACGAGGACTGCGAACGGGCGAACGCGGGCTGGCGCCGCTTCCTGTGGCTCAACCTCGCGACCGGGTTCCTCGTGACGATGCTGCTCATCGCCGCCACCTGGGGCTGAGAGGGGCTGAGAGCTCCCGGGTACGACGACGGGCCCCCGCCCCCCCGGG
>NZ_JACSQQ010000008.1:0-12351 GCF_014836555.1 Oerskovia rustica | reverse complement strand
CCCCGTCTCGGCGCCGCGGGCGTCCTGGCCTGCAGGTCAGTACGTGGTGCCGAACTCCCAGTGCCAGGCCTCGGGGTTCGCCCCGCCCGGGCGCGCCCAGGTCGGGTTGTCCCAGCCGTACGCCGGAGCGTTCTCCCGCATCCAGTTGTACTGGGCGGTGCCGAACTGGTTGATGCCGCCGCCAAGGTCGAGCGCCTGGCCCATGCCGTGGTTCGAGGTGCCGGGGGGAGCCGCGAGGCTGCCCTTCGACGCCTTGACGGAGACCTGCGAGGCATACGACCGGTAGGACGACGTCACCGAGATGTCCGTGCCGAACGCGGCCCGGTAGGCCGTGTTGAGCTGCTCGAGGTAGTAGACCCCGTCGCAGCGCACGAAGTGCCCGGGCGCGAAGCTCGGCGAGCACAGGAGGTCGGTGGGGATGTTCCCGTTCGAGTACCCGGCAGTGCTGTTGGCCCACGCCGCGAGCTGAGAGGCCATGGCCGCACGCTCGGCGGCCTGCTGGGCGGCGATGGCCTCGCGCTCGGCGGCCTGCTGGGCGGCGATCTCCTCGGCCGACGGCGGTCCCGGCTCGACCGAGACCGTCACGGACGTCGAGTCGAGCAGGGTGCGCAGGGCCTCGGTCGCTGCGCCGATCTCGTCGATCGTCGGGGCGATCTGGGCCTGGCCGGACGGGTCTGCCTCGACGGTCGCCGGGTCGGCGTCCGCCGCAGCGGGCTCGGCCGGCGCGGCCTCCGGCGTCGTCGTGCCGGCGTCGGCGGTGAGGGACTCGCGTCCCTCGGTGCCCGCTCGGCTCGCACGGAACGTGTCGCGCCCGTCGAGGGCGGCGTCCGACCCGGAGGCCTCGAGCGTCGGCCCGGAGTCCAGCCCATCGGCGTCGAGCGACGTGTCGGTCGCCGCGTCGGCGGGCACGCTCGCCGCCCCGGTGCCGGCCTCGTCCGCGTTCTCCGTGGTGGTCGCGGCGCTGAGGAGCTGGCGGAGCTGGTCACGCGTCGCGGTGATCTGGGCCAGCTGCTCGGGTGCCAGGGAGGACGTGCCCTCGCTCGCCAGGTACTCGGCGCGCACGAGCTCGGTGCTCGCCGCCTCGAGGGCGGCCTGCTCCTCAGGGGTGGAGGCGCTCGCCCCGGCGACGCTCGTGACCGTCGAGGCCGCCGTGCCGGTGGTGCTCGCCGCGGAGACCTGGGCGGTGGTGGGGGTGGTGACGAGGCTGGCGGCGCCGGCCGTGGTGGTCACGGCGACCGCGGCAAGGGCTGCCGCGACCGCGAAGGGGGACCGTCGGCGCAGGGAGCGCCCGGGCAGGGTCGCGGCGAAGCGGCGCTGGGAGTGCTTTCCCATCAGCGGCCCCCTCTCGTGCCGGGACCCGGCTGGTCGGCTGCGCCGAGGGGGGAGGTCGTACGGTCGTCCGTGCCCGGGAGCGGGCGTCGCGCCGTGGGCGCGGCAGAGCTGAGCAGTGCAGTTGTCACGGTGTTCCGATGTTCCGTTCGTCGGGCCGAGGCCGGGACCGCGTGCGCACTGCGGCGGTCGAGCGGGAGCTCGACGCCGTACCGTGCCGTCGCGGTGACGGGAGTCGTTCTTGGAGCCTCAGCGGCCTGAGTCGCGGCGCGTCCGGATGACGTGGGAGCCGCGTGCGTCAGCAGATGGGATGCGAGGACGGTCCTCGGTGCCTGCCAACTCGTTCCATCTTCAACTACGTTTGTGAGCGCTCTGGCCGTGTGGAGCAAGGATCCGCTGGTGATGGTGTGCCGGGTCCGGGCCTATTCGGTGAAGAAGGTACGACCGACGCGTCTCGCGTCGCGAGTCAGGGCCGTACCCACGAGCATGCCCAACGCGATCGCGAAGACGGCGACGACGGCGTTGGCGATGTCCGACACCGAGCCCGTGTTCCCCGCCACGAGCTCCGAGAGGCCCAGGAAGCTCAGGGCTCCCGGCACCAGGAGCCAGAAGGCCGGGAGCGTCGTGATGATCGCCGGGGGGCCGGTGCGGGTCCGCTCGACGAGCGTCGCGAGCGGCACGATCACGAGAGCACCGAAGAAGCCCGAGATCTCCGGGGCGACGTAGGAACCCACGAGCTGGGCCGCGTAGGCCGCGAACAGGACCACGAGCACCCAGGGCAGGCTCCGGCGCGGGGTCGAGGCGAAGAGCATCTGCCCGACGCCCACGAGCACGACGCCGACCCACGGGGCCCACCACCCCATCCGTTCGCCGCCGTGCCCAGCGAGCAGGTCGCCCGCGACCGCCGCACCGGCGACGACGCCGAACACGAGCAGGAGAAGCTGGGCGATCCCGTACAGGAGCCGGCTCGCGCCCGAGACGATCTGGTTGCTCGTGAGCTCGATCGCGGCGACGGTCAGGACGGACCCCGGCAGAAAGCTGATGAGCGGCGGGACCAGGACCTGCAGCGGGCTGTCGCCGAGCCAGGGGTGCACCACCTGGATCGCCAGGACCGTCACGAGGAAGGACGCGACGACGGGCAGGGCCGTGCTGAGCGTGGGCCAGCGCGCGGCGAGCCACCGCAGGAGACCCACGCCGAGCCCCAGGACGAGGAAGACGGGCAGCAGGTCCAGGGTCGGGTTGAGGATCAGGCCGAAGCCCAGCGTCAGGATCGCGTGCCCGACGACCGTGAGCACGGCACCGAACCTGGGCGGCCGACGCCGGATCGCTCGGAGCTCGGCGCGCGCGTCGGCGAGGTCGATCGTCTGGTTCCGCAGCTCGCGGATCACGGCGTAGAGAGCGCCGATCTGGTCCAGGTCGAGCCCGCTGCCCGCTGCGTCGGTGAAGTCCGTGACGACGCCGGAGGCGGTCTGGACGCGGATGAAGACGCACGTCGGCAGGACGAGGGTCTGCACGGTGTGCGCCCCGTGCAGGTCGGCGACCTGCTTGAGCACGTCCTGCGCGTCGTTGACGGACTGCCCCGAGTCGAGCATCGCCCGGCCGAGCGTTCGCAGCAGCGGGACGAGGTCCGGGGAGATCTCCGGGACGTCGGGCTCTTCGTCAGGCGTCGCCTCGTTGCCGAGCGCCTGGAGGACCCGGCGGAGGGTCGAGGGGGCGTGGCGGATCCCGGAGAGCAGGGGGAACCGGGTCCGGTGCGGGGTCCCGGGGGCGGTCTCGGCCGGGGAGGCGCCGGTCTCCGTGGTGTCCGGCGAGGTGTCGCGGGGGGCGGCCGTGGGGGCGTCGTCGGTCGGCGTCACCTGCTCGGGTGGCGCGTCCACGGGAGGGCCCTCGGCGTTCAGGTCGCCACCCCGCGTCCGCCGGCGGTGTCCGTCCGGGCGCCGGAGGAGCCGGGTGACGGGTCAACCGGTCCCGACGACGCCGCGACCAGGTGCAGCAGGGCTTCGGCGTAGGCGTCGGCGGGGTCGTAGCCGCGGAAGGTGAGCGGGCGTCCGCCGAGCTCGATCTCGACGAGGTAGGCGGGGACGTCGTCGTCCTCGACGAAGCGCTGGAGCCAGCGGAAGGTGCCGCCGAGCAGGGTGCGGAGCTGGGGCTCGAGCGGGTGCCAGAGCGCGTCCTCGAGGGCCACGGAGTCGAGCGCCCACTCGGTCGTGCCGTTGAAGCCGAGGATCACGCCGGTGTCGAACTCGTGGGGTTCGATCGTCATGTCGCTGACGGTGAAGAGGTCGCCCGTGGGGCCCGTGCCGAGGAGCCGGAACCGATCGCCGGACTCGGGGTGCCAGCGCACTCCCGCCTCGCGCAGGGCGAGGGCCAGGTCCCAGGAGATCATGTCGCCAGTATGGTCGGGTCGGCCCGAGCAGGCGCGCCGAGGGTGACGGCCCGGCCTGCCGACGGTGACGCTCCGGAGGCCTTTCACCCGCTCGCGCGAGACAGTAGGGGAAGGACTCCCGCAGCCCGCGGGGCCCGAGCACGGGGAGGCCGGCATGACCGGGACGTTCGAGACCGTCGACGACTACATCGGTTCGTTCCCGCCCGAGACCCAGGCGGTCCTGCAGGAGATGCGCCGGACGATCCACCGGGTCGTGCCCGACGCCGGCGAGAAGATCAGCTACCAGATCCCGGCCGTGACGGTGGGTGGCCGGGTCGTCGTGTACTTCGCGGGGTGGAAGCACCACGTGAGCCTCTATCCCGTGCCCGACGGCGACGTGGACTTCGAGCGGCTCGTCGCCCCCTACCGGGCCTCCAAGGGGACGCTCAAGTTCATGCTGTCCGACCCGATCCCGTACGGCGTGATCGAGACGGTCTCACGGCACCTGCTCGACCAGCACGGGGCCTCGGCGTAGGCGCGCTCTCCCCCCGGAGCGCGCTCGGCAGGCCCCGGCGGGCGCCCACCTGTCGGGACGCACCGTCCCACGACGGCCGGGTCGTCACACCCCGGAAACGTCGGCATCGTGTACTCGCCCTCATGACCGTCCCTTCCACGGGCACGGCCGGGCGATCCCCGGACCGACCCGTCACCGTCTCCATCCACCGCCGCATCCACCCCGACCTGGTCCCGGACGCGACGCGCTGGGTCCAGACCGGCGTCAACATGGCCAACACGTACCCGGGGTTCCTCGGGTCGGGCTGGGTGCGCGCCGCGAAGGACTCGCACGACTGGCACATGCTCTACCGCTTCGCCGACGAGGCGACGCTCGACGCGTGGGACTCCTCGCCCGAGCGGGTCGCGTGGCTCCAGGAGGGGCAGGGGCTCGTTGAGGACCAGCGCGTCGAGCGCAGGACGGGCATCGAGGGCTGGTTCGACGTCCCCGCCCGCGTCGAGGAGCCGCAGGTCGGCGCCGAGCGTGCGCCGGCCCGGTGGAAGCAGTCGGTGAGCATCTGGCTCGGGTTCTTCCCCGTGAACCTCGCGTTCACGCTGCTCATGTCGTGGGCCGTCCCGAGCTTCGGCGAGCTGCCCGTGGTCCCGAGGGTGCTCGTGACGACGCTCGTGCTGACCCCGATCATGACGTACGCCGTCCTGCCGTGGGTGACGCGCCGTCTGGCACCGTGGCTCGCGCGCTGAGGCGCGCCCACCGACCGCCCGACGAGGTGCCCGGCCGGCTCGTCGCCCCGTCGTAGGGACGCCCGACGGCGGCGCTCGCCCAGCGCCTGTCCAGGCGACTTCCAGCGCCCGGTCATAGCGTGGACGGATGGACGACGAGATCGAGAACGCGACGGATGTCGCACTGACCCTGGCCGCCGTCGCAGGAGCGCTGGTGGTCGCGTTCGTGCTGGGCACGATCCTCTCGGCGGTCGTGAACCGCCTCGGGCGGCGCAGCGAGCTCGCGCGGGACATCTCGAGGCGACTGCGCCGCCCGGACCGTGCGGTGCTCATGATCGTCGCGGTGTGGATCGCCGTACGGGTCACGACGGACCCCTCGGTGAGCTGGCGCCCCGCGGTCGAGCACGCCCTGCTGATCGCGCTCATCGCGGCGGGTGCGTGGTGGGTGGGGGCGCTCGCGTTCGTGCTCGAGGACAGCGCGCTCAAGCGCTTCCGGGTCGACGTGGTCGACAACCGGCACGCGCGGCGTATCCGCACGCAGATCATCGTGGTGCGACGCCTGACCGTCGCGATCATCGTGATCTGCGCGATCGCCGCGGTCCTGCTGACGTTCCCCGCGGCGCGCGCCGCGGGTGCGAGCATCCTCGCGTCGGCAGGTGTCATCTCGATCGTCGCGGGCCTCGCGGCCCAGACGTCCCTCGCGAACGTGTTCGCGGGCATGCAGATCGCGTTCACGGACGGCATCCGGGTCGACGACGTCGTGGTCCTCGAGGGGGAGTGGGGGCGGATCGAGGAGATCACCATGACGTACGTCGTGGTGCACCTGTGGGACGACCGGCGCCTCATCATGCCGTGCACGTACTTCACGACGACGCCGTTCCAGAACTGGACCCGGCGGGCCGCGGACCTGCTGGGCACGGTCGAGCTCGACCTGGACTTCCGGGTGCCGTTCGGCGCCATGCGCGCCGAGCTCAAGCGGCTCCTCGCGCACACCGACCTGTGGGACCAGCGCGTCGGCATCCTGCAGGTGACCGACGCGATCAACGGCGTGGTCCGGGTGCGTGCGCTCGTGAGCGCCCGCGACGCCCCGACGCTGTTCGACCTGCGGTGCTTCGTGCGCGAGGGGCTCGTCGAGTGGCTCCAGCGGTCGAGCGCGGACTCGCTGCCCCGCACGCGCTTCGAGGGCGTCGAGGAGGGCCGCATCAGCGAGGAGCCCGACGTCGCGCCTGGCCACGCGCAGGCCGACGGCGCAGCGGCACAGCCCGCGATCCCGGAACCAGAGGTCCACCTCCCGCCCGCGATCCCCGTGGGGCCGGGCATCCCGGGACAGCCGCCCCTGTCGACCCGTCAGGCGACCCGCCGCGTCTCGGTGCGCGACCAGACGCGGGTGATCGGGACGGTCAGCGCCCCGCAGGACGTCGTCGAGACCAGGGTCATGTCACCGGTCGAGGCGGCGCTCGCGGGTGCGGACGCGGGTGACACGGGGGAGATCGGTCCCGAGGACCTGCCCGGCGGCGCGTCCGAGTCGGCCTTCTTCAGCGGCACGGCCGAGGGGGTCGAGCGTTCCAAGGCGTTCGCAGGTCCGGGGCAGGAGGTCATCGACGAGCGCGAGGAGACGGCCGAGCGGAACCGGGTCGAGGACGAGCGCGACGCAGCGGCATCGCAGGACGACGCCGACGAACGGGGCCGGGACCACGCGGCGGCGCGCCCTGGTGACCGAGACCGCCTCGGCGACCGCGACCTGGGGCGCGGCGAGTCGCACGGCGACGCCGGTCACGACGGCGACGCCTGACGCCGAGGGTGACGCGCCCGCCTGCCGAGGGGGAAGGACCTTCCTGCCGAGGGTGACCGACCCACCACCCCGCGCGGGCCGTCGCCGCCCCGACGTGACGCACACGACCCGGGTCCACCGCGCCGCGCAGGGCACCCCTGGTTAGGGTCTCGTCGTGAGCAGGTGGACCTGGCCCGCGTACGTGGGCGTGATCGGCGGAGTCGTCGTCTTCGTGATGTTCCTGCTGCCGATCGTGGTCTGGCAGTACCGCCGGTACGGGCGGCTGAGCTGGTTGCGCCTGCTCGGGTCGGCGGCGGTCGCGGTCTACGGCGTCGCGCTCGTGGCGTACACGCTGCTGCCGCTGCCCTCGGGCGACCTCGCGCAGTGGTGCGCGCAGCACGGGTTCTCCGGGCCGCAGCTGAACCCGTTCCAGTTCGTCGAGGACATCCGCCGGGACACCGCGGGCATGAGCGCGGCGGCGCGGCTGCGCAGCCCGGCCGTGCTCCAGACGGTGTTCAACGTGGTGCTGTTCGTCCCGTGGGGCGTGCTGGTCCGGCGCTTCTTCGGGTGGCGGCTGCCGCTCACGGTGCTGTCGGCGTTCGCGGCGTCGCTGCTCATCGAGACGACGCAGGGCACGGGGATCTTCGGTCTCATCCCGTGCTCGTACCGCCTGGCCGACGTCGACGACCTCCTGACCAACACTCTGGGCGGGTTGATCGGTGCGCTGATCGCGCCGGTCGTCCTGCGGTGGATGCCGCGCTCGACCGACCTCGCGACCGAGCGGGGGGTGCCGCGCCTTGTCACGGTGTGGCGGCGGTGGCTCGGCATGCTGCTCGACGCGTTCCTGGTGTCGGTGACGGGGACGGTGCTGGTCCTGTTCTACCGGGTGGCGCTCGTCGCGCTGGGGCAGGACGTCCCGCTCGAGGCGGGCGCGGTCGACGTGGTGCTCGGGTCGCTCGTGCCCGTGGTCCTGGTCCTGCTGGTGCCGCCGTTCCTGGGGAGCGGGGCGTCGTGGGGGCAGCGGGCCATGTGGCTCGAGCCCCGCTGGACGGCGGACGTCGCCGAGGGCCCGGTCGGTGCGGGCGGCCTGGGCCGCGGGACCATGGCGCGTCGGGTGGTGCGCGGCCTTGCGTCGGGCGGGCTCTGGGGGGTGTGCCTGGTCCTGGCGGAGGTCCCCGGCGGTGGTCTCCTGCCCGACGTCGCAGCGCCCCTGGGGTCGCTCGTCGCCTTCGTGGCGGTCGTCTCGGTCCTGTTCACGCGCGACCGGCGCGGGGTGTCGGGGGTCGTGTCGGGGGCCCGGATGGTCGACGCGCGGAGCTGAGCGCGGGGGCTGAGCACGGCCGCCGGGCCGCACGCCTCCGCCCGGCGTCGGCCGATCACCGAAGTCACTTGCCAACTGCGCAAGTCAGCAATACGTTTGCCATCATGGAAAACGACATGTCCGTCGGTGACCCCGCGACGCAACGCCCTTCCGCCGCGCAGGCGCGCGAGGCGCTGGCGAGCCTACGCGCCGACGACGCGACTCTCGCGGAACGGCTCGTCACCCCGCGGTGGTACTACCCGCTCCTCGGAGCGATCGTCGCCGTCATCATCGTGTCGCAGGCGCTGCCGTCACCGGCGTCGCTGATCCTGCTGCCCGTCGCGATCCTCGCGCTGCCCGCGCTCGTGGTCGTCCACAGGCGGCGCCACGGACTGTGGTTCAGCCTGCCGGCCGGGCCGCGATCCAGGCGCGTCTACCGGATCATGATGATGATCCTCGTGCCCTGCTTCGTGGCCATGGTGGTCGTCAAGGTCACTCCGGTCCCGTACGGGTGGGTGCTGCTCCCCGCGGCGGTCGGGCTCGTCACGCCCCTGGTGCTCGGCCCCCGGTACGACGAGCTCTTCCGCCAGGAGCTCGCCGGGACGTCCGCCGGGACGGACAGGGCCGGGGCATGAGCACCGACGTCGTCCCCGTGTTCAGCGAGGTCATCCACTCGCCTGCGCGCCTGCGCATCTGCGGGGTGCTCCGGCGAGGGGCGCAGCTCGAGTTCGCCGTGCTCCGCGACACGCTGGGCCTGACCGACGCGAACCTCTCGAAGAACCTGCGCGTGCTCGCCGACGCGGGGTTCGTCACGGTGACCAAGGAGAGCTCGCCCGACCGCCCCGACGCCCGGCGCCTCACGTGGGTCGAGCTCACGGCCGAGGGCAGGCGCGCCGTCGAGGCGCACCTCGCGGCGCTCGCGGAGATCGCCGCGGGCGTCGACCCGAACGCTGAGAAGTGAGGAGGCGCAGCGGCAGGCGGTCCCGGCCAGCAGCGTGTCAGCGGCTGCCTGGTCGCCGGCGCGACAGGGTCGTGACAGCGATCCCGGTGCCGAGCAGGAGGAGCGCGGCGAGAGCAGCGAGGGCCGCGTCCGCCCCGGTGGCGGAGAGCGTGCTCGCGCTGCCGGGCCCAGAGCTGCCGGCCCCGCCGGCCCCGCCGGTACCCGGTCCCGACGGGGTCCACGGGCTGGGCGGTCCGGGCACGGTGTCGCCCACGGTCGACCACACGCCCTGGGCGTCGTTGTCGGTCGGGGAGGCATCGGTGTCGGTGTCGATCGTGGGCACGACGAGCGGGCTGAGCCGTTCCACGACCGGGTCCACGAAGCCGTCCTCGTCGAGGTCGGTGTCGGGGGCGGGAGTCACGTAGGCGACGTCGCGCATGCTGCCCGCGCCCGGAGCAGGGGCGACCACGCGGGCGGTCACGGTCAGCGGCGGACCGTCGGCGTCGACGGGGAGGTCGTCCGTGGCGGTCGCCGTGGTCCCGTCGACCGTGTAGCCGTCACCCGTCATCGAGACGAGCGTGGCGCCGTCGGGCAGGAGCTGGGTGATCGTCCACCCGGCCGGGGCGACGCGCGGGCCCGCGTTGTGCGGGGTCAGCGTCCAGGTGACCAGGTCGCCCGCGCGCAGGACGGCGCCGGGGGCCACGGCGAGCGCCTGGGTCAGGGACAGGTCGATGCAGCTCATCGGGTACAGGACGGGGGCCTCGGTGAGCTCGTACACCTCGGCGCCGCCGCCGTCGTAGTACGGGACGCCGTCGAGGAAGCCCGTGGCTCGGCACGCCGCCCCCCAGTCGTTGGGGGTGCCGTGGTCCCGGGCGTCGACGGCGACCGGGCCGTCGACGGGCAGCGCACGGGCGAGGGCAGGTGCGGAGTCCTCGCCGACGACCGCGTTCGCGTACGTGCGGATCGCTGTGCTGGCCGCGGGGAAGGAGTTGCCCGTGACGAGCACGTCGTCGCGCAGCGTCCGCCGGGCGGCCTCGGGCGACGCGGGGTCCGCCGTACCGACCTGGATCCAGGTGCCGCCGCCCGTGAACGCGTTGCCCGTGACCCGGACGTCGGACGACGAGTACGAGTCCGGGAGCGCGCCGTCGGCCCATGACGGGGCGACGCTGATCGCGGCGAGCCCGTCGCCGCCCGTCTGGGAGATCGCGTTGTCGGCGACGAGGAGGTCGTGGGCCGGGCCCGCTGACACGACGTCGGGCTGGCCGCTCACGGTGTTGCGCACGACCTGCACGGCGGTCGTGCCCTGGAGCACGCGGATCCCGCCGTCGTTGTCGGTCATGGTGCTGTCGTGCACGGCGATGTCGTGGCTGATCCCGTTGGCAGGGGTCGTGACGACGAACAGGCCGACCCCGGAGTTGCCGGTGAACGTCGTCGCGCCGACGTCGAGGTTCGCGACGCTGCGCCCGTACACGCCGTACTCGACGAGGTTCGCGACGGTCGCGTTCGTCACGGTCGACCCGTCGGTCGCGGAGTAGAAGAACCCGTACGACCCGGCGTCGATCGAGGCGCGGTCGACGTCGACGTCCTGCGACCCGTAGGCGCGCAGGATCGCGGCGCCCGTGACGGAGGTCGGCCCCTCGTGACCCGTCACGGTGATGTCCTGGGCCGTGACCCCGATCGACTGGTGGATGACGAGCGCCGCGCCCGTGAGGTCGGCGGTGACGCGGGAGACCGTCGCGTCGCGCGCACCCAGCAGGTACACGCCGCTCGACGCGTCGGGCGCACCGACCACGTCGATGTCGGAGATCGAGATGTTCACACGGTCCGAGTCGTCGTCGAAGTTGGACTGCGCCCCGATCGCGTAGAGGAACCCGGTGGCGGACACGTCCGAGACCGTGACGCGTCCGGCGTTGACGAGGTTGACGCCGGTGCCGGAGACGCCCCAGGCACCGGCGTCGAGCACTGCGCCCGTGACGACGGCGTTCTGGGTCGAGCCCAGGGTGATGCCGCCGAACGCCGTGATCACGGGGTCCGTGATCGTGGGGCCGGCGCCCGTGTTGGTGGCGCTCGTGGTGATGCCGTACATGGCGCCCGTGATCGTGGGCCGCTCGATCACGACCCCGGTGGCCAGGAGGGTGAGGATGCCGGTCGACTGGTTGGCCCCCGCCAGCGTGAGCCGGGCGTCCGTGATCCGTGCCCCGGTCGTCGCACCGAGCGAGATGCCCTCCCGGGTGCTCTCCTGGACGACGGCGCCCGTGATCGTGGGGCCGGTGCGTGGGTTCGTGGGAGCCGTGCCGAAGCCCCGGGCGAAGCCGGTCACGGTGACCGCGTCGACCAGGGCGCCGGAGGAGTTCGCCAGGTCGACCCCGGTGCCCGTGCTGTTCGGCGTGCTGGTGACGCTGATGCCCGACACGCGCGGCGTGGTCGTCGTGCCCAGCGAGATGCCCGACGTCGAGGCGCCGATCGCGCCACCGGAGATCACGACGCCGCCCGCGGTCGAGGCTGCGGTCGCGACGATGCCCGTGGCGACGCCGGCGATGGCGGGACCGGTGACCGTCGCAGAGCCCGTCGTGAGGTTGATCCCGTACGACGACGCCTCACCTGCGCCGTCCATGTCCAGCCCGTCGATCACGACTCCCGTCACGTTGGCGCCGAGCTGGACCCCCGTGGGGCGGGCCACCGGGGTCGGGTTGCGGATCGTGAGGTTCGACAGCACGGCGTCCGACGCGGTGACCGAGACGATCGCGCCGGTGTTGGCCGCGCCGATCGTGACGTCGTCGTCGAGCGTCAGACCGCCTCCGGCGACCGTGAACCGCGTGTAGAGGGTCGAGGCGCCGCTGCTGTCGAGGGTCACGGTGCGAGGGATGGTGATCGTGCCGGTGAACGCGTAGTCGTTCGGGTCGAACGAGACGGTCCCGCCGGCGGGGGCGGCGTTGATCGCTGCCTGAAGGGTGAGCAGGGCGGGGGTGCCCGGGCGCTGGCCCGGGGTACCGACCCAGGCCACCGGCAGGTTGTTGGCGTTCGGCACGATCTCGGGCCCAACCGGCGGCACCTCGACGACGGTCTCGTCCGGGGCGGGTGCCGGTTCGTCGAGGCCGCCCGGTGTCGTCGGGTCGGCGGGCGGCGGCGGGTCGCCGGTGTCGACGGTGTCGGGCGGCGAGGCGGCCAGCGCAGGAGGCGTCACGGGGGCGACCACGACCGCGCCGACGCCGAGCAGCGCGGCGACACCGAGCGCCGCGGTGGCGCGCCGCCACCGGTGAGTGCCCTGCCGCCCGTCCAACGCTCTGCGCGTACCCGCCCCCGGTTCGATACGTCGCGCGCGGTCGCCAGTGACCGCTCCGCCATCGTGGGCCGACACCGAGGAACCGGCAACCGGGCGGAGAGGGGGTGCCGTCCCTGCCGAGAACCGGGGC
>NZ_JACSQQ010000080.1 GCF_014836555.1 Oerskovia rustica | reverse complement strand
GAGACGGGGTGGGAGAGTAGGTCGCCGCCGGACAACCATTCACCAAAGGCCCACCCCAACAGGGGTGGGCCTTTGGCGTGCCTGTGACCTACCGGGCAAGCCCCTACGACCCTGCTCGTGGGATGATGAACGTCAGTGCATATCGAAGGGACACCGCTGTGAACGACAGCCCAGAACGTCACGCCGACGACCGCGACCGTAGGTCTTCCGGGGCAGGGCGGTCCGGCAACACCGGTCGTTCCTCAGGCTCCCAGGGAGCTCCCCGTCGTGATGGAGCTGCGGGCAAGCCCCCGCGCGCCGGCGGCGGCGAGCGCAAGAGCTACGGTGACCGTCCGCAGTCCGGTGGCGGGTCCTACGGTGGCGGTGAGCGTCGCTCCTACGGTGACCGTCCGCAGTCCTCCGGCTCCGGTGAGCGCCGTTCCTACGGTGACCGCCCGCAGTCCGGTGGCGGGTCCTACGGTGGCGGTGAGCGTCGCTCCTACGGTGACCGTCCGCAGTCCTCCGGCTCCGGTGAGCGCCGTTCCTACGGTGACCGCCCGCAGTCCGGTGGCGGGTCCTACGGTGGCGGTGAGCGTCGCTCCTACGGTGACCGTCCGCAGTCCTCCGGCTCCGG
>NZ_JACSQQ010000007.1:89359-161431 GCF_014836555.1 Oerskovia rustica | reverse complement strand
CCACCGGACCACTTGCCCGGGGCGCGCCCGGCGAGCATCCCGCCCGCCGGCGCCGCTCCCCCTGCGAGGTGAGCGGCGCCGTCGGGCCGTGCGCGGGTGGGAAAGCCCCTCGCCCACCCGTCACTGGCGCGCCATCGCGATCCGCAGGCGCTCGTCCGGGTCGATGAAGTGGTCGTGGTCGTCGGTGCCCAGGTCGATCTGGACCCAGCCGATCCTGCCCGTGAAGCGGCTCCCCCGGGTCGTGTAGTCGGACGTGACCGGGGTGCCCGACTCGTACCCGACGTCGGTCGTCTCGTCCGCGGAGAAGATCATGGGCTGCGTCGCCCCGACGCGCCCTGCTCCTGCGACCTCGCCGTCGTAGTAGAGGGTGACGTCGCCGCCCTTGGCGAGGCCGCCGCCGTCGTACGCGAACTCCATGCGGACCTGGTGCGTACCAGCGGGGACAGCGTGGTCAGCGGTGACCACGAACTCCTGGATGCCCAGGACGTTGTAGACGAACTTCGCCCGCCCCTCCTTGGCGTACAGCGACCACCCGCCGAACCGGCCGCCCTGGGCGATGATCACGCCCTCGACGCCCGCGGCCGGGACCTCGACCTCGGCCGTGACCGAGAACGAGCGGTTCTTGATGCTGACCACGCTGCTCTCCGAGAGCCTCCCCATCCCGGCGAAGAACTGCTGCGACGTGCCGTGGACGAGCGTGGGGCGACCTGCGGACGCGGGGTCCAGCCGTTCGCCCGTGCGGTCGTCCATGGGGAGCACGCCGTACTTGGTCGCCTCGATGAGCCACAGCCGCTGGAGCCCCGCGAGCCTCTCGGGCTGCTCGGCCGCGAGGTCGTGCGCCTGGCTGAAGTCGGTGCGCCCGTCGTAGAGCTCCCAGACGTCGTCGTCGAACGCGGGCACCTCGCCGCCGACCAGGAGCCACGGGGTGCGGTGCTTGGTCACGGCGCTCCAGCCCTTGAAGTAGATCCCGCGGTTCGCGAACATCTCGAAGTACTGCAGGTCGTGCCGCTCGGGGCTCTGCGCGTCGTCGAACGCGTAGAGCATGCTCGTGCCCTCCATGGGCGACTGCTGGACCCCGTTGACGCTCGTCGGCTCGGGCAGCCCCGCGGCCTCGAGGATCGTGGGGGCCACGTCGATGACGTGCGTGAAATGCGAGCGCAGGCCGTCGCCCTGCGTGATGCGCTCGGGCCAGTGCACGATCGTGCCGTTGCGGGTCCCGCCCCAGTGCGAGGCGACCTGCTTGGTCCACTGGAACGGCGTGTCCATGGCCCACGCCCAGCCGACCGCGTAGTGGTTGTACGACGACGGCGACCCGAACTCGTCGACCTTGGAGCGAAGGAACTCCGGCGTCTCGAGCGCCGCCATGCCGTTGAAGTTCGCCATCTCGTTGAACGCGCCGTTCAGGGTCCCCTCGGCCGAGGCCCCGTTGTCGCCGATGATGTAGTAGATCAGCGTGTCGTCGAGGATCCCGAGGTCGTCGAGGGCGTCGACGAGCCGACCCACGTGGTGGTCGGTGTGCTCGAGGAACCCCGCGTAGACCTCCATCTCCCGCACGAGCACGGGCTTGAGGTCGTCGGGCATCTCGTCCCACGCCGGGATCTGCGGGTTGCGCACCGTGAGCTCGGCCTCGGCCGGGACCACGCCGAGCTCCTGCTGGCGCGCGAACGTGCGCTCGCGCTGCACGTCCCAGCCGTCGTCGAACTGGCCCGCGTAGCGGTCTGCCCACTCCTTGGGGACGTGGTGCGGGGCGTGCGTCGCGCCGGGCGCGAAGTACACGAAGAACGGCCGGTCGGGCATGAGCGCCTTCTGCTGGCGCACCCAGCCGACCGCACGATCCGTGAGGTCCTCGGTCAGGTGGTACCCCTCCTCGGGCGTGGCGGGCGGCTCGACGGGGGTCGTCCCGTCGTACAGCGCGGGGTCCCACTGGTTGTTCTCCCCGCCGATGAACCCGTAGAACGTCTCGAACCCGCCGCCGCCCGAGGGCCAGGCGTCGAACGGCCCCAGGGGTGAGGTCTGCCAGACGGGCACCTCGTGGCACTTGCCGAACTGGGCCGTCGAGTACCCGTTGAGCTTGAGGGTCATCGCGAGCGGCGCCTTGGTGTTGGGGCGCACCGAGCTGTTGCCGGGGGCCGACGTCGCGGTCTCGGTGATGCTGCCCATGCCGACCGAGTGGTGGTTGCGGCCCGTCAGCAACGCCTGCCGGGTCGGCGCGCACAGCGCGGTCGTGTGGAACCGGTTGAAGCGCAGCCCGCCGGCCGCGAGCCGCTCCGCGGTCGGGGTCCGGCACGGGCCGCCGAACGCGCTCGACGCCCCGAAGCCCACGTCGTCGAGCAGGATCACCAGGACGTTCGGAGCCCCTTCAGGGGGCAGCAGCGGCTCGATGGGCGGGTACGACGTGTCGGGATCCTTCGCGTCGTACGTCGTGAGCCCGGGAGCAGGCCGGTCCGGGATGGGCAGCATCGTGCGGGCGTGCTGGTCGGGACGCATGAGGGACTCCGCTCGGTCGGCGACGAGACGTGGATGCGTCCCACGCTAGGAACGTCAACGCCCCGGGGCATCCCCCAGACCAGGTGATCCCCCGGCTCCCCCGGGCGCTCCGGGGGTCGGCGCCCTATCGTGAAAGACGTGAACGGAGAGCCGTGGACGGCACCGACGACAGTGGAGCTCGACCGCCAGCTCCTCGACGCCAAGTTCACCGTGCCCGGGACGGGCGCGCCGGTCGTGAGCCGGGCGCCCCTGATCGACGCGGCGCGCGCGAGCGGACGGCGCGTCGTGGGGGTCACCGCTCCTCCGGGCTACGGCAAGTCCACGCTTCTCGCCGAGTGGGCCGCGAGCGACCCGAGGACGGTCGTGTGGATCACGCTCGACCGGTTCGACGACGCCCCCCTGACCCTGCTGTCCGTGCTGGCCGCCGCCGTCGCCCGCCACGGGATCGGGCTGCCGGACCTCGGCGCGGACATGGCCGGCCCCGACGCCTCGCTGCTGGGGCGGGCTGCCCCCCACCTGGCGTCGGTCCTCCGGACGAGCCCTGCCGCCTTCGTCCTGGTGCTCGACGACCTGCACGAGGTCCGGTCCGCGGCCTGCCACGACGTGCTGGGCATCGTGGTCGGTGGCATCCCCGACGGGTCGCAGCTCGTCGCCGCGAGCCGCGACGAGCAACCCCACCTGGCGCGGCTGCGCGCGACGGACGAGACGGTCGAGGTCGGGGTGCACGAGCTCGCGCTCGACGCCGAGGGCACCGCTCAGGTGTTCGCCGCGTCGGACGTGCCCCTCACGCCCGACGTCGCGGACGCCGTCCGGACGCGGACCGAGGGGTGGCCCGTGGGGGTGCACCTCGCGGCGCTCGTCGCACGCGACGGCGGGGACGGCGCGGACGCGGCGGCCGTCACGGGCACCGACCGGTACGTCGCGGACTACCTCCAGCGGGAGGCGCTCCGACGGCTGCCCGACGAGACGCGGCAGTTCCTGCGCCGCACCGCGATCCTCGACGACCTCACCGCCCCCCTGTGCGACGCCGTCCTCGGAGAGAGCTCGTCGCTGCGGCACCTGCGAGAGCTCGAGTCCGCGCACCTCTTCCTCGTGCCGCTCGACCGGCACCGCCGCTGGTTCCGGTACCACGCCCTGTTCCGCGAGCTGCTGCTCGACGACCTCCTGACGGCAGAGCCGGACCTCGCCGACGACCTCCGGGTCCGGGCGGCCGACTGGTACGAGGCGAACGGCTCCCCGGCGCGTGCCGTCGAGCAGCTCCTCGCGACGGGCGAGCGCGAGCGCGCCGCCAGGCTCGTCACCCGGATCGTCATGTCCCTCTTCCAGGGCGGCCAGATCTCCACGATCGACCGGTGGTTGGGCGTCCTGGGCGACGACGCGATCCGCAGCCACCCGCCGCTCGCGGTGCTCGCCGGCTACGTCGCGGTGTACGAGGGGCGCGCCGGGGTCGCCGAGCACTGGGGAGCGGTCGCCGACGCGGCCACGTTCGACGGCGCCCCCGGGGACGGGTCGGCCTCGTTCGACTCGGCGCGGGCCATGTTCCGGGCCCTGCGGTGCCCGGACGGCCCGCAACGGATGCTCGACGACGCCGGGGTCGCCCTGACGGCCGAGCCCGAGTGGAGCTCGTGGCGCGACACCGCGCTCGTGATGAGCGCCGACGCGCTCCGCCTGACCGGCGACGACGAGTCCGCCGTCCGACACCTCGAGCTCGGCGCCGAGGCCGCGAGCGCCCTGGGCGACGCCGACACGCTCGTGTACGCCGAGTCGCAGCTCGCCGACCTCGACATGGACCACCGTCGGTGGGAGAGCGCCAGGACCCGGGTCCAGCGGGTCCTCACCATCATCGAGACCCATCGGCTGGGCGACTACCCCACGAGCGCGCTCGGCTACGCCGTGGCCGCTCGCCTGGCCCACCACGACCATGACCCCGCTCTGACGAACGACCTCCTGACCCGCGGGATGCGCACCAGGACGTTCTGCACGTACGCGTTCCCCACGCTCGCCGTGCGCGTACGTCTCCGCCTCGCGCGGACGAGCTGGGCGACGGCGGACGTCGCCGCGGTCCGCCACCTCCTGCGCGAGATCGACGACGTGCTGCTCCGCCGGCCCTTGCTCGGCGTGCTGACCGACGAGGTCGCGGACCTGCGCAAGTCCTTCGACGCGGCCGAGCACACGAGCACTGCCGTCGGCGCCGGGCCGCCGCTCACGCCCGCGGAGCTGCGGCTCCTGCCCTATCTCCAGACCCACCTCACGATCCGGGAGATCGGCGAGCGACTCTTCGTGTCGCGGAACACCGCCAGCTCGGAGATCGGTTCGATCTACCGCAAGCTCGGCGTCTCGAGCCGGAGCGAGGCCGTGAAGCGTGCGCTCGACAGGGGTCTGCTGGGCGCGTGAGCGCTCACCCCGGCTCGCGCGCGTCGAACGGGTCGTAGCCGAGCGCGAGCGCGAGCTTGGGAGCCGCGGCCACGACGGCCGGCAGCCCGACGATGGGAATGGTCGCGGCGAGGACGTCGACGATCTCCGCGGTGGTCGCACCTGCCGTCACCGCTTCGTCGACCTCGCTGCCGTACGTCGGCTCCGCCCCGCCGACCGCGACGAGCGCGGCGAGTCGGATCAGCGCGAGCGTCTTGGGCTCGAGGACGGTCGACTCGAGCTCCAGGTCCTCCTCGAGGCGCGCGTCGTTGATCGCGAAGCGCCGAAGTCGGTCGGTGTAGTCCACGGTCTGGCCATCCTCTCGCCCGGTCACGTCCTCCCATTGCCGCACGCCCTCCGGGGGGCTCGCATCACCCCGATCACATGATCCGGTCGCGCCGTCCCGGGGCCTCGCGACCAAGTTCATGCGGTTCGCATGACGACGCAGACCGCCTGGCGCCGGATCCTGGGCAGGAGCGACACGACACGTGCGACCTCTCCCCGCACCGGGCACCTGGACGTCCGGGGGACGGCGGAGAGGTCCCGGAGGAGAGGACCGACGACCCATGACCCAGGACCCGAACGACCTGCAGGACACCGGACCGATCGACTACCTCGTCGTCGAGTTCGAGTCCGACGCCATGACGGGCGAGGCCTTCCCCCTGCTCGTCGACCTCGTCGAACGCGGGACCATCCGTGTCCTCGACCTGCTCGTGCTGCGCAAGGAGGAGGACGGGAGCGTGGTGGGCGTCGAGCTCGACGAGCTCGCCGACGGATCGACGGGCCTCGAGATCTTCGCGGGTGCCTCGTCGGGGCTCCTGGGGCACGAGGACCTGACCGAGGCCGCCGAGGCGGTCGAGCCCGGGCGGACGGCGGCGGTCCTGGTCTACGAGAACGTCTGGGCGGCACCCTTCGCGTCCGCCCTGCGCCGCGGCGGCGCCCAGCTCGTCGCGAGCGGGCGCATCCCGGTGCAGGCAGTGCTCGCCGCGCTCGACGCCGCCGAGAACGCCACCTGACCCACGTCCCGACAGAGGAGGAACACCATGCCCGGACTGATCCGAGGCGTCGCGCGAACCGCCGTCGTCGCCGGTACCGCGACCGCCGTCTCCAACCGCGTCTCCCGCCGACAGGCAGGCCGCTGGGCCGCCCAGGAGGAACCGCCTCCGCAGCAGGCGCCGCAGCCGACCTACGCCGCGCCGCCGCCTGCCCCCGCACCCGCACCGGCCGGCATGGACGCCAAGATCGCCCAGCTCACGCAGCTCGCCGCGCTGCGCGACCAGGGTGTGCTGAGCCCTGCCGAGTTCGAGGCGCAGAAGGCTCAGATCCTCGCCGGATGACCGGCACCCACCTGAGGAGGAATTCGCATGGACAGCTTCATGGACTGGTTCTGGCTGATGGTCTGGTGGTTCTTCTTCTTCATGTACCTGATGATCCTGTTCCGGATCCTCGCCGACCTCTTCCGTGACCACACGCTGAACGGCTGGTGGAAGGCGCTGTGGGTCGTCGCCCTCATCGTCGTCCCGTTCGTCTCCGCGCTGATCTACATCATCGCCCGCGGGCGCGGGATGGCCGAGCGCCAGATGCAGGACATGTCGCAGGCCAAGGTGCAGACCGACGCCTACATCAGGGGTGTCGCAGGCACCGACTCCTCGCCGGTCACACAGATCGCCGACGCCAAGGCCCTGCTCGACTCGGGTGTGATCGACGAGAACGAGTTCGCCACGCTCAAGGCGAAGGCCCTGGCCTGAGGGTCGGGGCCGCACAGGACCGACGTGACCGGCACGGCCGCCCCGGACGGCCCGACCGACGCCGCCGACCGCGGGAGCAGCGACTCCCGCGGCCCGGCGGCGTCGGTGCATCGGCACCTCGAGCTCGTCGCCGCGGTGCTGCTCGCGATCGCGACCGTCATGACGGCGTGGTCGGCGTTCCAGAGCGCCCGCTGGGGCGGTGAGATGGCGACGGCGTACAGCGCGGCCGGCGCGGCGCGCACCGAGAGCAACCGGGCCTCGACGCGCGCCGGTCAGGAGACGATCATCGACGTCCAGCTCTTCACCGACTGGCTCAGCGCGCTCGACGCCGAGCAGGGCAGGGTCGGCCCGGCCCCCGGCTACGAGCCGGACCCGTCGACCTACTCGGGGTTCCTCTACGCGCGCTTCCGCGAGGAGTTCCAGCCCGCGGTCGAGGCGTGGGTCGCGCAGGACCCCTCGACCAACCCGGCCGCACCGCCCAGCCCGTTCGCGATGGACGAGTACGTCCTGGCCTCGTCACAGGAGTCGCAACGGCTCGAGAAGAAGGCCGACGTGCTGGCCGCACGAGCGCACCAGGCGAACGGCGTCAAGGACAACTACGTCCTGGCCACGGTCATGTGCGCGTCGGTGCTCTTCTTCGGCGGGATCGGCGCCAAGCTCTCGTCCCCCCGGCTGCGGCTCGCCATGGTCGGGCTCGGCACGGTGGTGCTGCTGGCCACGCTCGGAGTCCTCCTCGCCTACCCGATCAAGGTGTGAGGCCATGAACATCCTGATCGCCACCCTGGTCACGGTCGGCGCGACCGCGATCACCGTCACCGCGATGCTGCTCGTGCGCTCCCGGGCGCCCGAGGGCAGCCGGTTCCACGACGGCGACCGGGCGTCGGGGGTCTTCGGGGTGCTCGCGACGGGCTTCTCGGTGCTGCTCGGCTTCATCATCTTCCTGGCCTTCGAGTCCTACGACGACGCCCGCAGCGGTGCCGAGGAGGAGGCCCAGGTCGTCGCGCAGCAGCTCCAGACCGCGCAGTTCCTCCCGCCCGACGCCGCGGCCGAGCTCTCGGGGCAGCTCGTCTGCTACGCCCGGTCGGTCGCGACGACCGAGTGGGAGGCCATGGCCGACGGCAGGCTCGGGGAGGCCGTGAACCCGTGGGGCGTCGAGATGTTCCGCACGATCCGCGGCGTCGAGCCCGCGACCGACACCGAGCAGTCCGCGTACGACCGGTGGATGGACCAGACCTCCGACCGGGAGCAGGCGCGCCAAGCGCGTGTCCACGGCGCCGAGGGCCTGATCCCGCTGCCACTGTGGCTCGTCCTGTTCGTCATCTCGGCGACGATCTTCGTGTTCATGCTGTTCTTCGCCGACTCGGGCGAGGGCGCCGTCACGCAGTCGGTCCTCATGGGCAGCGTGACGCTCGTGATCGCCCTGATGCTGAGCCTGCTCGTGTTCTTCGACCATCCGCACGGGCACCAGGTGGGCAAGCTGCAGCCGGTCGCGATGCAGCGCACGCTCGTGCTGATCGACCAGCAGGTGAGCGCGGCGGGCCTGACGGTCGACGCGCCGTGCGACGAGCAGGGCGGGGCTCAGTCCTCGCCGTAGAACACGCGTTCCATGACGGCCCGGGCCCGTCGCGCGGTCCGCAGGTAGCGCTCCTCGAGCTCGGCCCCGGACTCCTCGTCGCCGATGACGCGCGCGAGCCCGGACAGCGCCCGGATCTCGTGCGGCAGGACGTCGGCCGTCGGGCCGCCCGAGCGACCGGACCAGAGCACGAGGGCGCTGCGCAGCCGCGACGCGAGGTGCCACGACTCCCCCAGGGTCGCGGCGTCGTCGGGCGTGACGATGCCCGCGTGCGCCGCGGCCTCGAGCGCGTCGATGGTCGACGTCGTGCGCAGGCCGGCGACCTCGTGAGCGTGCTGGAGCTGCAGGAGCTGGACCGTCCACTCGACGTCCGAGACGCCGCCCCGGCCGAGCTTGAGGTGCCGCGACGGGTCGACGCCGCGCGGCAGCCGCTCCGACTCGACGCGGGCCTTGATGCGCCGCACCTCGCGCACGGTCGCGGCATCGAGCCCGCCCGCCGGGTAGCGCAGCGGGTCGACGAGCATCATGAACCGCTCGCCGAGCCCCGCGTCCCCCGCGGCCGGTCGGGCGCGCAGCAGCGCCTGGGACTCCCACGCGGCCGACCAGCGGTCGTAGTACTCGGCGTAGGAGTCGAACGAGCGCACGAGCGGGCCGTTGCGTCCCTCGGGGCGCAGGTCGGCGTCGACGGGCAGCCCGGGCTCGGGGCCCATGTCGCCGAGCAGCGAGCGCAACCGGGTCGCGACGACGAGCGCGAACGCCTGTGCGTCGCGGTCGCTCGCGCCCTCGGTGGGCTCGTGCACGAACATGACGTCGGCGTCCGAGCCGTAGCCCATCTCGCGCCCGCCCAAGCGACCCATGGCGATGATCGCGCACCGTGCCGGGTCGTCGTCCGGGCCCGCGACGCCGAGCTCTCCCCGGGCGACGAACTGCGCGACCCGCAGCCCGCCCACGAGGGCGAGGTCTGCGGCGTCGGAGATCGCGCGCGCGGCGTCGACCGGGTCCACGACGCCGAGGATCTCCGCGGCCCCGGTGCGTGCGAGCTCGCGACGGCGCACGGCCCGCAGCGCCGTGGCGGCAGGGGCAGCGACGTCGGCGCGCGTGAGGATCGCGTCGGCCTCCTTCGCGAGACGCTCGGCCCCGCGCGGGACGAGGTCGGCGTCGTCGGCGAGCCAGGCCACCGACTCGGGCGAACGGGACAGCGCGTCGGCCATGTACCGCGAGCTCGAGAGGAGCGTCGCGAGCCGGTACGCGGCCGAGCCCGAGTCCCGCAGCAGCTTCAGGTACCAGTGCGTCGAGCCGAGCTCCTCGGACAGCTTGCGGAAGTTGAGCAGCCCCGCGTCCGGGTCCGCGCCCTCGGCGAACCAGCCGAGCATGACCGGCAGGAGCTGGCGCTGGATCGCGGCACGGCGGCTCACGCCCTCGGTCAGCGCGAGCACGTGCCGCATCGCGCCCGCCGGGTCCCGGTAGCCGATCGCCTGGAAGCGCGCCTTGGCCGCCTCGGGCGCGAGGCTCGCCTCCTCGGCCGAGAGCTGGGCCGTGGCCGGGAGCAGGGGCCGGTAGAAGAGCTCCTCGTGCAGCGCGCGCACCTCGCGGCGCGTGGAGCGCCACCGGTCGAGCAGGCCCTCGGCGCCCTCGGCCCGCATGCCCAACGACCGTGCCAGACGACGCAGGTCGTCCTCGCCCGTCGGCACCAGGTGCGTGCGGCGCAGCCGGAAGAGCTGGATGCGGTGCTCGAGCGAGCGCAGGAAGCGGTAGCAGACCGCGAGACGCGCTGCATGCTCGCGCCCGACGTAGCCGCCCGCCGCCAGGGACGCGAGCGCCGTGAGGGTGCTGGGGCTGCGGATCGAGTCGTCGGCCCGCCCGTGCACGAGCTGCAGGAGCTGCACCGTGAACTCGACGTCGCGCAGGCCACCCTTGCCGAGCTTGAGCTGGCGGTCGGCCTCGGCGGCGGGCACGTGGTCCTCGACCCGGCGGCGCATCGCCTGGGAGTCCTCGACGAAGTTCTCACGCGTCACGGCCGACCACACGAACGGGTTGATCGCGTCGTGGTACGCCGCCCCGAGCTCGCGGTCGCCCGCGACCAGGCGCGCCTTGAGCAGCGCCTGGAACTCCCACGTCTTGGCCCAGCGCTCGTAGTACGCGAGGTGGCTCGCGAGCGTGCGCACGAGCGGGCCGTTCTTGCCCTCGGGGCGCAGCGCCGCGTCGACGGGCCACAGCGGCGGCTCCGACGACGTCCCCTGGCAGGCGCGTGCGAGGCCCGTCGCGAGCCGCGCGCCGACGCTCGTCGCGTAGGCCTCGTCGTACCCCTCGGCCGGCTCGGCCACGTAGATCACGTCGACGTCCGAGACGTAGTTGAGCTCACGGCCGCCGCACTTGCCCATGCCCATGACCGCGAGCCGCACGCCCGCCCCGTGGTCGTCGAGCTCGGAGCGCGCGATCGCGAGCGAGGCCTCGAGCGCGGCGGCCGCGAGGTCGGCGAGCGCCGCCGCGACGGCCGGCAACCGCGTGAGCGGTTCGCTCGACGTGAGGTCGGTCGCGGCGATGCGCAGGAGGCGGGACCGGTAGGCGCGGCGCATGGCGTCGGTCGCGACGGGGGCCGGCAGCGCCGCGACGGGCTGGTGCGCCTCGGGGTCTGCCTCGACCGCGCGCAGCAGCTCGGCGCGGACGGCGCCCGCGTCGACCCCCGTCCCGGACGCCGGGTCGGCGACGACGGCCAGCAGGTCCGGGTGGGACACGAGCTCGTCGCCCAGCGCGACCGACGCGCCGAGCACCGCGAGCAGGCGGTCGCGGCCCGAGGGGACGGGGGCGTCCTGGGTGCTGGACGTGCCGGACCCACCGGCGCCGGTGCCCCCGTCCTCGACCACGGCGGCCTCCGTCACCGACCGCTCCCCTGCCCCCGTGAGCAGGTCGCGGAACGTCCGGCACGACGCCTCGTCCCCGGCCGCAGCGGACGACAGCCGCGCGAGCTGGAGCAGGGCCAGGTCGGGGTCCGCGGTCGCGCCGAGCGCGACCAGCACGTCCTCGGGCAGCGGCCCGAGGACGCCCACGAGGTCCTTGTCGTCGAGCAGCGACGCCGAGCGGGTCACGTCGGCGAACCCGAGCCGGCGCAGGCGCGAGGTCAAGGTGGGGCGGCGCGACCCGTTGGGTGCGCCGATGCGCCCGAGGGGCGTGACGTCGTCGGGCCCCGAGGTCATGACGACCACCGGGACCCGACCGACCGACGGGAGGACTGGCTCACAGGACCTGGAGGAACCGCTTCAGCTCGAACGGCGTCACCTGGGACCGGTAGGCGTCCCACTCCTGGCGCTTGTTGCGCAGCACGAAGTCGAACACGTGCTCGCCCAGGGTCTCGGCGACGAGCTCGGACGTCTCCATGATCTGGATCGCGGCGTCGAGCGACTGCGGCAGCGGCTTGATGCCGAGCGCGCGGCGCTCGGCGTCGGTCAGCTCCCACACGTCGTCCTCGGTCGCCTCGGGGAGCTCGTAGCCCTCCTCGATGCCCTTGAGGCCCGCCGCGAGGATCACCGCGTACGCGAGGTACGGGTTGGTCGCGGAGTCGAGCGCGCGGTACTCGATGCGGCTCGAGTTGCCCTTGCCCGGCTTGTACATGGGCACGCGCACGAGCGCCGAGCGGTTGTTGTGGCCCCAGCACACGTAGCTCGGGGCCTCGGCCCCGCCCCACAGGCGCTTGTACGAGTTGACGTACTGGTTCGTGATCGCGGTGATCTCCGCCGCGTGGACCAGCAGGCCCGCGATGAACGAGCGCGCCGTCTTCGACAGCTCGAACTGCGCGCCGGGCTCGTGGAACGCGTTGCGGTCGCCCTCGAACAGCGACAGGTGCGTGTGCATCCCGGAGCCGGGCTGGTCCGCCATGGGCTTGGGCATGAACGACGCGAAGACCCCCTGCTCCAGGGCGACCTCCTTGACGACCGTGCGGAACGTCATGAGGTTGTCGGCCGTCGTCAGGGCGTCGGCGTAGCGCAGGTCGATCTCGTTCTGGCCGGGGCCCGCCTCGTGGTGGGAGAACTCGACCGAGATGCCCATCGACTCGAGCATCGTGATCGCGGCGCGGCGGAAGTCGTGCGTCGACCCCCGGGCCAGGTGGTCGAAGTACCCGCCCTGGTCGACCGGCACGAGCGGCGCCGAGGCGTCGGCCGGGTGGTTGAAGAGGTAGAACTCGACCTCGGGATGCGTGTAGAACGTGAAGCCCTTGTCGCTCGCCTTCGCGAGCGCGCGCTTGAGCACGTTGCGCGAGTCCGCGAGCGAGGGCTCGCCGTCCGGGGTGAGGATGTCGCAGAACATCCTCGCGGTCCCGTGCCGCTCCCCGCGCCACGGGAGCACCTGGAACGTGGTGGGGTCGGGGCGCGCGATCATGTCGGCCTCGTAGACACGAGTGAGGCCCTCGATCGAGCTGCCGTCGAAGCCGATGCCCTCCGCGAACGCGGACTCGAGCTCCGCGGGAGCCACTGCGACCGACTTGAGCATCCCCAGCACGTCGGTGAACCAGAGACGGATGAAGCGGATGTCGCGCTCCTCGACCGTGCGGAGCACGAACTCCTGCTGCCTGTCCATGGGCTACATCCTGCCTGAAGAGTGTGACGAGCGGGTTACGTCGCGTCCTGACGCGGCCGACGTGTCACCAGCCTGCCACGACGAGGCGTCGGTCGGGGGCGGGTGGGCACCTGACCGGCGGGTTCGCATAGGCTGGCGGGCATGGCAGACCTGCGGATCGCCCTCGCACAGATCGACACGTGCGTGGGAGCGATCGACCAGAACACGGCGGCGATCCTCGAGTGGACCAGGCGTGCGGCCGGCGAGGGCGCCGACCTCGTGGCCTTCCCCGAGATGACACTCACTGGTTACCCCATCGAGGACCTCGCGCTGCGGGCCTCGTTCCGCCGCGCGGCCTGGGACGCGGCGGCCGACGTCGCCGCGCAGCTCGAGCGCGAGGGCCTCGGTCACGTGACGGTCGTCCTGGGCACCGTGGGCACCTCCGAGACCGCGCTCCCGCGCGGTGCGGGCGCCGCCGAGCGTGCTGCGTCGGGGTCTCCCGCCGACCTCCCGACCAACCGTGCGGTCGCGATCCAGCACGGGAAGGTCGTCGCGTCCTACGACAAGCACCACCTGCCGAACTACGGCGTGTTCGACGAGTTCCGCATCTTCGCGCCCGGCACCGAGCCCCTCGTCCTGGAGATCGCGGGCCGCTCGGTGGGCATCGTGATCTGCGAGGACATCTGGCAGGACGGCGGCCCCGTCGCGACGCTCGGCGCGCTCGACGAGGCGGGGCACGGGATCGACCTGCTCCTCGTGCTCAACGGCTCGCCCTACGAGGAGGGCAAGGGGCACGTCCGCACCGACCTCGCCGCGCGCAGGGCGCGCGAGACGGCCGCCCCGGTCGCGTACGTCAACATGGTCGGCGGCCAGGACGACCTGGTGTTCGACGGGGGCTCGTTCGTCGTCGGGCCCGACGGGGCGGTGCTCACCTCGGCGCCGCAGTTCGTCGAGGACCTGCTGGTCTGGGACCTGCCCGAGCGGACCTCGTCCGCGGCCGGCGACGCCGTGGCGACC
Organism: Oerskovia rustica; assembly: GCF_014836555.1. Classification (GTDB taxonomy): domain Bacteria; phylum Actinomycetota; class Actinomycetes; order Actinomycetales; family Cellulomonadaceae; genus Oerskovia; species Oerskovia rustica. The sequence continues at coordinate 147,643 of NZ_JACSQQ010000007.1, read as the reverse complement.
ACCTACCCGACGGGCCGCGTCGCCGCCCCGCTGCACCCCGACGAGGAGGTGTACCGGGCGTGCGTCGCGGGCCTGGCCGGGTACGTGCGCAAGAACGGCTTCCGGTCGATCGTCCTGGGGCTGTCGGGCGGGATCGACTCGGCGCTGTCCGCGACGATCGCGGCCGACGCGATCGGCGGGCAGAACGTCGTGGGCGTCTCGATGCCCTCGACGTACTCCTCGGAGCACAGCAAGGACGACGCCGCCGACCTCGCCAAGCGGCTCGGCGCCGACTACCGCGTGCAGCCCATCGCCCCCATGGTGGACGCCTTCCAGGGCGAGCTCGCGCTCGAGGGCGTCGCCGAGGAGAACCTCCAGGCGCGCGTGCGCGGCGTGGTCCTCATGGGGATCTCCAACCGCGAGGGCCACCTCGTCATCGCGCCGGGCAACAAGTCCGAGCTCGCCGTCGGGTACGCGACCATCTACGACGCGGGCAGCATCGGCGGGTACGCCCCGCTCAAGGACGTCGACAAGTCGCGCGTGTGGGCCCTCGCCCGCTGGCGCAACAACGCCGCCCTCGACGCGGGCGAGATCCCCCCGATCCCCGAGTCCTCGATCACCAAGCCGCCCTCGGCCGAGCTGCGCCCCGGCCAGACCGACCAGGACTCCCTGCCGCCCTACGACCTGCTCGACGAGGTCCTCGACGCGTACATCGAGCACGCCGAGGGGCGCGCCGAGCTGCTCGCGCGCGGGTTCGACCCGGAGGTCGTCGACAAGGTCGTGACGCTCGTCGACCGCGCCGAGTGGAAGCGACGCCAGTACCCGCTCGGCCCCAAGGTCACGTCGCTGGCCTTCGGCCGCGACCGGCGCCTGCCCGTCACGTCGCGCTGGCGCGAGCCGGTCGAGTAGCTCCGACCGGCGTGCCCGCGCTCCCGCCGCACGCCACCCACCCGCTTCCCGAACGACCGGCCCACCGACCACCGACGGGCCGCACGACCTGGAGAGACGAGAGCATGTCCGCACACACCCAGCCCGGCCAGACCCCGGCCACGCCCGTCAAGCGCTTCCGCGTCCACCACCTCGCGGAGGCCAAGGCGCGGCACGAGAAGCTGACCATGCTCACCGCGTACGACGCGGTGACCGCCCGCATCTTCGACGAGGCGGGCATCGACATGCTCCTCGTCGGGGACTCGATCGGGAACACGATGCACGGTCACCAGACCACGCTGCCCGTCACGGTCGACGACATGATCCCGGCCGCGCGCGGCGTCGCCCGGGCCGCCCGTCGTGCCCTCGTGATCGTCGACCTGCCGTTCGGGTCGTACGAGGCCGGGCCCGAGCAAGCCCTCGCGACCGGCGTGCGCATCATGAAGGAGACCGGCGCGCACGCGGTCAAGCTCGAGGGCGGGCGCCGCTCGGCCGCCCAGATCCGTGCGCTGACCGACGCGGGCATCCCCGTCGTCGCGCACCTGGGCTTCACGCCCCAGTCGGAGAACATCCTGGGCGGGCCGCGCGTGCAGGGCCGCGGGGACGAGGCCGCGGAGATCCTGTGCGAGGACGCCCTCGCGGTCACGGACGCCGGGGCAGTGGCCCTCGTCCTGGAGATGGTCCCGGTCGAGGTCGCCGCACGCGTCACCGAGATCGTGCGCATCCCGACCATCGGCATCGGCGCCGGCCCTGACTGTGACGGCCAGGTCCTCGTCTGGACCGACCTCGCGGGCATGACCGAGTGGTCGCCGCGCTTCGCCAAGCGCTTCGCCGAGATCGGCGAGGCCCTGGGCCGGGCCGCGCAGGACTACGCGGCCGAGGTCAAGGGCGGGACGTTCCCGGACGCCGCGCACAGCTTCGAGAAGTAGCGCGCCCCCGCCCCGACGGCGGCGCGCGCCCGGGTGCCCTGGGGCCCCCGGGCGCGTGGCGTCGTCGGGCACCGGTCGCGAGGCGCTCGCGCTACCGGGCCGCGCCCGCGACCCACGCGACGAGTCCCGCGGCGACCGCGTCCGCGTACCGCTGACGCCCCTCGTCGCTCGTCATGACCGCCGCCTCCTCGGCGTTGCGCATCTCTCCCAGCTCGAGCAGCACCGCGGGACGCTCCGCGAGGTTGAGCGTCGCGAGGTCTGCACGCCGCGAGACCCCGTCCGGGAAGAGCGGCGAGGGCGCGAAGCCCGCGGCGACCAACGCCTCGACCATGTCACCGGCCAGGGCGTCGCTCTCGGCGGCGTTCGCCTCCCGCGCCGCGGGGTCCTGCTCGACCACGGGCGGCGGGTCCGCGACGATCACGAAGAACCCCCGGACCGACCGGTCCTCCGTGCCGTTGGCGTGCACCGACACCAGGACGTCCGCCCCCGCCTCCTGGGCGAACGCCCCGCGCACGTCGACGCACGGGCCCACGCCCTCGTCGTCGGGCCGCGTCAGCACGACGCGAGCCCCCAGCGCCTCGAGCGAGGCGGCCGTGCGTGCCGCGACGTCCCACGCGAACGCGTGCTCCGGGTAGCCGTCGTCGGTCGACGTCCCCGCCGTGTTGCACGCCTTGGTCCCACCCCGCCCGTCCGGGACCGGAGCCCCGACCTGGCGCGGGGCGGTCGCGTTGGCACCGTTGTGCCCCGGGTCGAGCGCGACCGTGAGGCCGGCGAGCGGGGTGCCGCCTGGTGCCGTCGACGCGGCCGAGGGTCCCCCGGGCACCGCGGGGTCGGGCGGCGACGACCTGCCGGGCGCACCCGGGGTGAGCGCCGCCGTCGGGCTCGCCGAGGAGCCCAGGCGGGCATCGCCGCTGCCGAACGCGAGCCACGACAACCAGCCCACCGTCAGGCCCGCCAGCAGGACCGCGAGGACCGCGACCCACCGCCCGGCCCGCCCGGTGGGAGGAGTCACCGGTCCTGCTCGCGCTCGCGCTCCTCCTCGTCCCACGCCTCGGAGCGGGCACGAGCGAGCTCGAGCGCCTTGGCCGCCGCCTCACGCGTCGGGTACGGACCCATGCGCGACGACCACGTCGACTGCGGGCCCCTCGACACCTCGCCCGTGCGCGTGTCGAAGTAGTACTGGTCCTCGGTGGCCGGGTCACCGTCGTCGGAGAATCGTTCCTTCGTCATGGGTCGATCCTGCCGTACCGACGCGTCCCCGCGCGCGACGGCGGACGCGCGCGGGGCCGATGGACGTCTCGGCGGCGCTCACCTCCGTAGACTGGCAGGATGCCCGGTTCACCCGTCCTGACCGCCCCGCGCGGACCTCTGGTCCCCGGGACGGTCTCACCGCCACGCGCCGTGCCGCGCTCGATCGCGCGGCCCGAGTACGTCGGGCGGCCCGGCCCGCAGCCCTTCACGGGCGACGACGTCGTGGACCCCGAGACGATCGAGCGGATCCGCGTCGCGAGCCGCATCGCCGCCCAGGCCCTCGCCGAGGTCGGGATGCACGTCGCCCCCGGGGTGACCACCGACGAGCTCGACCGGATCGGGCACGAGTTCCTCCTCGACCACGGCGCCTACCCGTCGACGCTCGGCTACCGCGGGTTTCCCAAGTCGTTGTGCACGTCCCTCAACGAGGTCGTGTGCCACGGGATCCCCGACTCGACCGAGATGGTCGAGGGCGACATCGTCAACGTCGACATCACCGCCTACGTCGGCGGTGTCCACGGCGACAACAACGCGACCTTTGCGGTCGGCGAGATCAGCGAGGAGGCCGCGCTGCTCGTCCAGCGCACGCGCGAGTCCCTCGACCGCGCCATCAAGGCCGTGCGCCCCGGGCGCGAGGTCAACGTCCTGGGCCGCGTCGTCGAGAAGTACGCGCACCGCCACGGGTACGGCGTGGTGCGCGAGTACACCGGTCACGGCGTCGGGGAGGCCTTCCACTCGGGCCTCGTGATCCCGCACTACGACGCGGCCCCCGACCACGACACCATCATCGAACCAGGGATGGTCTTCACCATCGAACCCATGCTGACGCTGGGCGGCCCCGAGTGGCAGATGTGGGACGACGGGTGGACCGTAGTCACCGCGGACCGGTCACTGACCGCCCAGTTCGAGCACACCCTGGTCGTCACCGAAGACGGAGCGGAGATCCTGACCCTGCCATGAGCAAGCACTCACACCACCACCACGGCCTCGCGTTCGGGATCGACGTCGGCGGCAGCGGCATCAAGGGCGCGCCGGTCGACCTCTCGACGGGCGAGTTCGCCCAGGAGCGCCACCGCATCCCGACGCCGCAGCCCTCGACCCCCGAGGCCGTCGCCACGGTCATCGCCGAGCTCGTCGACGAGTACGACCTGCCCCACGACGTCCCCATCGGGGTCGCGTTCCCCGGGCCCATCCGCCACGGCGTGATCGGGTTCATCGCGAACCTCGACAAGTCGTGGAAGGGCGTCGACCTGCCGGCGCTGATCAAGAAGGAGACCGGGCGGCACGTCGTCGCCGTCAACGACGCCGACGCCGCCGGGATCGGCGAGGTCCGTTACGGCGCCGCGAAGGACGCACGCGGCACCGTGCTGCTCGCGACGCTCGGGACGGGCATCGGCAGCGCGCTCGTCGTCGACGGGGTCCTCGTGCCCAACACCGAGCTGGGTCACCTCGAGATCGACGGGTTCGACGCCGAGTCCCGGGCCGCGGAGTCGGCGCGCAGCCGTGAGGACCTCTCGTGGGAGGAGTGGGCCGCGCGGCTCCAGCGCTACTTCGACGTCGTCGAGATGCTGTTCTCTCCCGACCTCATCGTGGTCGGTGGGGGCATCTCCAAGCACCACGAGAACTTCCTGCCGCTGCTCGACCTCAAGGCACCGATCATCCCCGCGAAGCTGCGCAACGCAGCCGGGATCGTCGGAGCCGCGGCGCTGGCCGCCGAAGGGGCCGGGCTCGCGTAGTCGTCGTCGCGCGCGGGCCGGGCTCGGCCTGGCCCGCCGCGGCGGGCCAGGCCGACCGGTCGTCCGGGCTCAGACCGCGCTGGGATGCCTGTCCTCGACCGGATGCTCGATCTGGTGGTGCGGCAGCGACGGGAAGATGTCGATCACGCCCAGCATCTCCAGGACGTCGGTCACGACGGTCGGCGGGTTGCGCAGGCTCACCTGGAGCCCTTCCTCGCTGCCGATCGTGTAGAACTGCACCAGGAACGCGATCCCGGTCGAGTCCATGAACGTCACCTTCGAGGTGTCGATCACCACGGGGACGTCGCGGTCCAGGGCATTCGCCAGGGCCGCACTCGCCTCGCTACGAAGGGCGACGTCGATCTCGCCCCACATGTCCACCACGCTCGTGTCGGGCAGCTCGAAGAGCGTGATCCCGCCTGTCGTCGTCGTCCTGCTCGCAGTCATGACGTGAGCCCCCGCTCGTCGCGTTCTCGGCACCCGACGCCTGCAGTGCCGCCAACAGAGCAAGGGTACCCCCAACAGGCGCCCGCATGACAGCATTCTGGGGATTGCTTTACCTGGGGCGGCCATCAGGTGCATTTTAGGGCGAATCCTCCTCGTGCTCGTGGTGCTTCGACCGGGTCTGCACCACCTGGGTGCACTTTCTCGCGCGAGTGGCGCGACGCCGTCGTACGGTCGGACCACCTACCGAGACACGACCCGAGAGGTGGTCACCATGCCCAGGCGAGACCCCGGCCCGTCCGTCAAGGACAAGGAGCTGTACGAGTCGCTGCGCGACGAGGGGAACTCGAAGGAGAAGTCGGCGCGGATCGCGAACGCGGCCGCGGCCTCGTCCCGGAGCGAGGTCGGGGCCAAGGGCGGCTCGTCGCCGGCCTACGAGGAGTGGAGCGTCGCCGACCTGCGGCAGCGCGCCCGCGAGGTCGGCATCGAGGGCCGCTCGACCATGCGCAAGGGCGAGCTCATCTCCGCGCTGCGGAACCACTGAGCGGGGCGGCCGGATGAACAAGGGCGCCGACGCCGGCGGCCCCGCGGGATCGAGCTCGTCGGGCGACGGGGCCGGCAACCGGCAGCCCGACGGCGCGCAGGACGGACCGATCGACGACTCGCGGGACGAGAGCGCCGACGAGAGGGCCGACCGGAACTGGGCCGAGCTCCTCCAGGAGCTGCGCGTCACACAGATGGGCGTGCAGATCCTCACCGGCTTCCTGCTGACCCTGCCCTTCCAGCAGCGGTTCGGGGAGCTCGACACCGCGCAGCGCAACGTCTACCTGTGCCTCGTGGTGCTCTCCGTCATCGCGACCGGGCTGCTCGTGGCGCCCGTGTCGCTGCACCGCATGCTGTTCCGCAAGCACCTCAAGGCGCGGCTCGTGACGTCGGCCGACCGGTTGGCGCGAGTAGGGCTCGTGGTCCTCGCCCTCGTCGTCACGGGCACGGTGCTGCTGATCTTCGACGTCGTCGTCGGGTGGACGGCCGCGGTGATCGCGGCGGTCAGCGCGCTCGTGCTGTTCGCGCTGCTGTGGGTCGCGCTGCCGCTCGGGCTGATGCGGCGGGCGCAGGCGGGCGGCGAGTAGTCGGTCGCGGCATTCAGACCCGGTGGTCGTAGACGGCCTCGACCGCCTCGTACGCGGCCTCGCCCGGCACCAGGTTGAGCATCGTCATGCGCCCGCCGCCGCCCTCGACCGGTGCGACGAAGATCTGCCAGCCCCAGTCGGGGCCCTCCGGTGCCGCGTAGCTCCCGGTGAGCCGCACGACACCGTCGTCCCCCACCGTCCCGTCGAAGAGCATCCACGCGGGCGACGAGTGCCACGAGTCGAGCCACACCGCCGACACCCCCTCCTCGCCCGAGCCCCCGCTCAGAAGGAGGAGCCCCTCCTGGGGCGCGTCGCCGTCGGACCACGTGTAGGCGAGGGACACGAACTCGCCCGCGGTGACCGTGACCGACGCGGTCGCGGCCGACGCGACGAACTCGTCGGTCGGGAGGAGGCGCTGCCGGTGGACGCCCTGCCACTGCCCCACGAGGGGGGCCAAGCACTCGACGATCCTCATCCCGCCAGCCTACGCAGGGGACGGGACGGACGACAGGGCGGATGAGTCGGTCGGTACGCCGGGTTCTGTCCCCGCGCGCGGTTGCCCCCGCGCGGGTGACGGCCATCCATCTACGACGTACGTTGCCGCACGCCTCCAGCGGTCTACCCGACTGTGCTTCTCACCAGAGAATCGGGCGGGCCGCCCTCCAACACAGTCTGTCTGACCTTGCTCCAGGTGGGGTTTACCTAGCCGGACCAGTCACCTGGCCCGCTGGTGGTCTCTTACACCACCGTTTCACCCTTACCGCCCACGACCGGAGTCGTGGGAGGCGGTCTGTTCTCTGTGGCACTGTCCCGCGGGTCACCCCGGGTGGGCGTTACCCACCACCTTGCCCTGTGGAGCCCGGACGTTCCTCGGCGACGCCACGAGGGCGCCGACGCGGCCGTCTGACCGACTCATCCGCTCCCGCAGCCTACACGTCCACACGGTAGCCCAGCGCGAGCTCGTCGCCGCTCCTGCCGCGGATGCCCCAGCTCTCGGGCGGGCTCTCCAGGATGACGACCTCGAGGTCGTCGGCCGCCAGCCCCAGGAAGGGTGCGACGTCGTCGAACATCGCGGCGATGAGCGCCCGCTTGGCCTCGCGCGAGCGGCCCGTGAAGCACACGACCTCGATCACGAGGTACGCGTCGCTGCGCTGCGGCGCGACCAGGTCGCCGTCCTCCATGAGGAGGAAGCGGTGGAACCGCTTGTCCTCGGGCAGCCCCCAGGCGCCGACGACCGCCCGGTGGATCGCGTCGGAGATGTCCTCGCGCTTCATCTCCCAGACCGTGCGGGTGCCGTAGATCTTGACCTGGACCATGCGGCACAACCTAGTGCCGCAGCCGGGGGTGTGCCACGGGTGACCATCGCCACGCGGGCGACGGGCGGGACGGCCGCCGCACCGTCCTAGAGTGGCGGTGTGCTTCTGCTCCTGCCGCCCTCCGAGGGAAAGTCCGTGCCCGACGACGGCGCTCCCCTCGACCTCGCGTCCCTCAGCTCGCCGTCGCTCACCCGACACCGCAAGGCCGTGCTCAAGGCGCTCGTCGCCGCGAGCAGGCGACGAGATGCGCTCGACGTCCTGGGTGTCAGCAGCGGGCTCGCCGACGAGGTGGCGCGCAACGTGTCGCTGGCCACGGCACCGACGGCTCCCGCCGCGGAGATCTACAGCGGGGTGCTGTACGCCGCCGCCGGCCTGGCCGACCTGCCGCCGGCCGCTGCGGCCCGGGCCGAGGACTCGGTACGGATCGTGTCGGCGCTGTGGGGCGCGGTCTCCCCCGCCGACCCCATCCCCGCCTACCGGCTGTCGATGGGCACCCAGCTCCCGCCGCTCGGGGCGCTCGCCCCGTCGTGGCGGCCCCACCTCGCCGCAGCCCTGGACGTGCGGGCGACCGGTGACGTCGTGATCGACTGCCGCTCGGCGCCCTACGCGGCCGCGTGGAAGGTGCCCGCCGGGGCCGAGCACGTCGCGGTGCGCGTGCTCCGCGAGCTCGACGGCAAGCGCAGCGTCGTGTCGCACAACGCCAAGCACACGCGCGGCGTCCTCACCGGACACCTGCTGACTCGCGCCGAACCCGTGCACACGGCCGAGGAGCTGCTCAAGGCCGCGTACGAGCTCGTCGGGACCGCGCTGCTCGACGCGACGCTGCTGCCCGGGGCACGCGGTGCGTCGACGCTGGAGCTCGTCGTCTCCTGACGTTCTCTCGAAGCCCGGCGGTCGAGAACGAGGTGGAGGTCGTCTGGGACCTCCTGGCGGCCTCAAGGTCGTTCTCGGCGCCGAGCGGGCACTGGTGAACGGCGGGATCAGGGCTCGCTCGGGCACCCGACGACGGTCAGCTCGGTCGCCCCGTCGGCCCACAACCGCACGATGCTCACCGACCCCGGCGGCACGCGAAAGCCAGCCCAGCGCGAGGGCGGCGCCTCGATGGCCCGCCCGACGGCGGCACGCACCTGCACCGCATGACCCACCACGACGACGGTCCGGCCGGTGCCCTGCGCGAGAAGGTCCTGCAGCCCGGCCCAGACGCGGTCGCCGACGTCGGCCATCGACTCACCGCCCGGGGCGGCCTCGGTGCCCGAGACGAGCCACTGCTCGGGATGCCCGTCCCAGCGCTCGGCGATCTGGTCGGCCGTCAGCCCCTCCCACTCGCCGAAGTGGACCTCCGCGAAGCGCTCGTCGGTCGCGACGTGCAGACCCAGACGGCGGCTCACGGCCCGCGCGGTCTCCTGCGCACGGACCATGGGCGACGCGACGATCTCGGTCGGCCTCGGCACGTCGGTCCAGCGGTCCCGGCCGATGCGGTAGACCAGGTCGGCCGCCTGGGCGGCCTGCACCCGACCCCGCGCCGTGAGCGACGGGCCAGGGACCGACGAGCCCGAGTACGCGCCCGCGACGGTCAGCGGCGTCTGGCCGTGCCGGACCAGGACGACGGTCAACGGCTCGGCACCGTCGAACCGGGCGCGGGCCCCCGAGGGGCGCGTGGGTGTGTCGAAACCAGGGCCGGCGGCGTCGGCGCCGGGCGCACCGCTCGGGTCGGCCGGCTCGTCGGCTGCCGGGTCCGTGTCCGCCTGCCCCTGGTCGGTCACAGGTGTGGTGTCGGCCGCCCAGTGGTCGTGGGCGATCTCGCCGCGCGAGTCCATGACCTGGTTCGCGAGGGCGTCGGCCGCGGAGTTGTCGGCACGCGGCACCCACTCGTAGGTGACCTGTGACGGCGGCAGCACCTGCGCCGCCTCGGCCGCGAGCCGGCGCATGTCCTCGTGCTTGATCTTCCAGCGCCCCGACATCTGCTCGACGACGAGCTTGGAGTCCATGCGGACGAGCACGCGCGCCTCGGGGTCGATCGACCGCGCGGCCTCGAGCCCCGCGACGAGCCCCGAGTACTCGGCGACGTTGTTCGACACGACGCCGAGGTACCGAGCGCGTTCGGCCAACACCGTCCCCGTCGCGGCGTCGCGCACGAGTGCGCCGTAGCCCGCAGGTCCGGGGTTGCCGCGCGATCCACCGTCGGCCTCGACGATCAACGTCCTACCCATGCCTCGTCCTCCACGTCTGCCATCGTCCTGTCGATCCGCTCGATCGGTGTGCCCGGTCGTTCGGTCTGCCCGGTCGTCCGATCTGCCCGGTCGTCCGATCTGCCCGGTCGTCCGGTCTGCCCGGTCGTCCGTCCCGAGCGAACGTCGCTCTCCGGATCCCCGTTGCGTCCCAGATCAGGGCCGGGGCCCGCACCGCGCGGTCGCCTCAGTGTTCCTCGCGCGGGCTGCCGGCGTCGAACCGACGGCGTTCATGGCGCTCCCTGCGGCGGCTGGGACGCTGGCTGGCTGGTCGCTGGCTGGCACCGAGATGCTGCTCGTTGTCGCTCGTGGGTGCGACCGGGCGACAACGGGCAGCATCTTCAGTCGAGGGGTTCGGTGACGAGGCGGGCCCGGGCTTCGTGGATGGTCAGGGGTGGGGCGGCGGTGGTGGTCGTGGCGGTGCCGGTGATGGGGGTCCACGTGGCAGTGCCGGTGATCTGGAAGCGGCCCTGCCAGGTCGTGGCCAAGGTGATGGTCGCGACCGCCTCTTCCTCGTAGACGTGCGCGACGGTGTGGTGCGGGTATGCCCGGCCCGGGTCCGTGGTGGTCATGGGGGTCGTGCCGTCGTCGTAGTCCCAGGTGAAGGTGTCCGGGGTCGCCTCGATCGTGACGGGGATGCCCAGCAGAGTGGTCGTGAACGTCTGGGGCGCGGGGCTGGTGTAGGTGATCGTGTCGACGTTGACCAGGGTCCACCCGTCGGGCGGTTGGATCGTCACGGGAGACGGGGTAATCGTCAGACGCTGGAACTCGGCCTCGGCCAGGGGCGCCAGGTCAACGGCGGCCAGACAGTCGCCGGGACTGGCCGGGTTCTGCAGCTCCCACCGGGACAGATCGCTGATCGTGCCGTCCGGGTTGTTGACCCAGGTCTGCTTGAAGATCGGGTCCAACGCCACCTGCTCTGCCTCACACGCCACGACCAGTGCCCCCTCGCGCTCCCCCGGCCCGCACGCCCCCACCTGCCCCTTGGTCGTGGGGAAGTCCTGCGTGAAACAGATCGACGCGGGCATCCGCCGAAACTCGACCGACGCCGGCGACCCATCCGCATTCCGCGGCCGATGCACCGACCCGTCGGCCGAGACGTCGATTGCCTTGACGTCGATGACGCTTCCCTTCGCTTCACCGGCTATGCCGCCGCCACGCGGAGGCGTTGGATCAGCCTCCGTAGAAGCCGCCACACCAGACAACGCGATCATGGCACCGAAAACCAGGGCGTACTTCACGAGGCGCTCGCCTCTCCAACATCCATCAAGCGCCATGCCGTCCCGTCGTGGATGACCACAACTCGCAGGGTGGTCGAAGTCTCCGGCTCGGCGCTTACCACGTTGCCGTCGTTGGCCAGGATCTGAAGTTCCGCCTGCCGAACAGCGACATCCAGCGGGTAGGCGCCGTAGAGCGTGTCGAACTCATAGGCCCTGGACACCTCGGCCTCAACTTCCCCACCCACGAAGGTCTGGCCAGTGGACCTCAGGTCAGTTGCTGACTTCGCGAGATTCACGCAGAACTCGCATTCCTCCGGAAACGAAAGGGCGTTCCACTCCTCAAGATCGCCGGTCCCCTTGACGTACGGATACAGCTCCAGGAAGTACGTCGCCGCCGCAGCGGCTCCGACCTCATCGGTGCGGTCCATGTCAGCCGGCCGCTCAGGCTTGACCGGGCCCGTCGGCGTCGGAGTCGGAACAGGCGTCGGGCTCGGTTCCTCGCTCACCACCGGCGACGGAGACTCGACCACCGGCTCCGTCGGCGAACACCCCACCACCACACCCACGAGCACCGCGCACGCCATCAGCACCAGCGCACCCTTACGCCGTCGTGCACCTGAACCAGAGACAGGACTGCTTCCCGGCCTCTCCCAACCGACGCACCGTGCGGCACCCCGCCCGACCGACCCCTGCGAACCCATCCCTGCCCCCTCGGTAGGTACCCGGCACAGGGCCACACCGCCCCCTACCTCCCCAGGAACCTAACGGGTCAAACCACCCCACCGGAACCCCTCGTCCCAGGCTGTGGACAACCACCAACATCCCCCGCCCATACCCGACACCCGCATCCCACAGCGGCGAGCGGCCGGTGCGAGCCGAACATGCGGTTCCGCCGCACGACCATGCGGTTGGCGTCCTGATCCCCCCGACAACCGACACCACCGCATCCTCGGCGCCAAGGACCCACGGACCCGAGACCGGACACGTCCACGTCCACGTCCACGTCCACGATCACGATCACGATCACGATCGCCGAGTGTGCAGTTCGGGTCGTCCATACCCCCATCCCGACCGCCCAAACTGCACACTCGGCGCCTCGACGCCACGACGGCATCCCGCAGCCACCGCACCACCCATCGACCCACCGCCCGCGCAGCACCAGGACCCCTGGAACGGGAAACCCCGACCACGACCTTCCGCGCCGTCGAGCACGACCTTGTGGCCGCCAACGACCCCCAGACGACCTCAACCTCGTTCTCGGCACCGACCCCGCCCCGGAAACCACCGAGGCCCCACCCCCGAACGGTCGGGAGCAGGGCCTCGGGCCAGGAAAGGACGACGTCAGGCGTCGAGCCGCACCAGGATGCGCGAGCACTCCTCGCAGCGCGCGACCTGCTCGGGCCCCTTGGCCTTGATCGCTGCGACGTCGGACGGGTTGAGCTCGAGGCGGCAGCCTTCGCAACGGCGGCCGTTGAGCACGGCGGCGCCCAGGCCTCCGAGCTGGTTGCGCAGGCGGTCGTAGAGGGTGACGAGCCCGGCGTCGATCCCGTCGACGGCCTTGGCGCGTGCGGCGGTCACGGACTCGACCTCGGCGTCGATCTCGGCGAGCTGGGCGTCGCGCTCGGCCTCGACCTTGCGCTTGGCGGCGACGAGCTCGTCGTTGGCGGCGTCGAGCTTGGCGAGGGCCTCCTCGTGGGCTTCGAGGCGCTCCATGACACCGAGCTCGATCTCCTCGAGGACCTCCTGGCGGCGGGACAGCGACTCGAGCTCGCCGACGAGCGCCTGGGCGTCCTTGGCGCCGACCTGGCCGGAGTCGAGGCGGGTCTGGTCGCGTGCCGCACGGTTGCGGACCTGCTCGACGTCACCCTCGGCCTTGGTGAGCTCTCGCTTGAGGTCGCTCACGGCGGTGCGGGACGCGACGAGGGAGGTGCTGAGGTCGGAGATCTGCGCGTCGAGCTCCGCGATGCGGGCGATCGAGGGCAGGGAGGCGCGCTTGTGCGTGAGCTGCTGCAGGCGGGTGTCGAGTGCCTGGACCTCCAGCAGTCGTCGCTGGTCCTCGGGGGGTGCAGTGCTCACAGGGTGCGTTCCTTTCGATGCAGTTGTGGGGCGCCGTGTCAGGCGCGGTGCGCGGAGCCGATCCGGGCGGTCCAGGGGTCGGTCCGGCGGACGCTCACGCGGGTATCCACCGTACCCGTATCTGCGAGCCGTCCGGTCAGGTCGGCGGCCGCGTAGTGCAGCCAGGGCCACTCGCTCGCGAAGTGTGCGACGTCCACGAGGAACGGACCTCCCGCGGTGCCGCCCTCGAACTCGGCGCGCTCGCGCAGCTCGGAGGCGGGGTGGTGGCGCAGGTCCGCGGTGACGTAGACGTCAGCACCCGCGCTGCGGACGGCGTCGAACAGCGAGTCTCCCGAGCCGCCGACGACGGCCACGGTGCTCACGGTCGCCTCCAGGTCGCCTGCGACACGTACTCCCTGCTCGGTCGCGGGCAGCGCGGCGGCGACGCGCTCGGCGAAGGCGCGCAACGTCGTCGGGTCCTCGAGGCGGCCCACGCGGCCGATGCCGGTATCCGCGAGGTGCGCGGCGCCGTCGGGTGCGGACGGGACGAGGGGCGACCGGTCCACGAGGCCGATCGCGTCCGCGAGCGCGTCGGCGACACCGCGCGGCGCGGCGTCGGCGTTGGTGTGCGCGACGTACAGCCCGATCCCGGCCCGCACGAGGCGGTGCACGAGCGAGCCCTTGAACGTCGTCGCGGCGATCGAGTGCACGGGCCGCAGGAAGAGCGGGTGGTGGGTCACGATCAGGTCGGCGCCCCACTCGATCGCCTCGTCGGCGACGGTCGCGACGGGGTCGACCGCGAAGAGGACCTTGCGCACGGGCTGGGCAGGGTCCCCGGTGACCAGCCCGACGGCGTCCCACCCCTCCGCGGTCGACGGCGGGTAGAGCGCCTCGAGGGTCCGGACGACGTCGGCGAGCGTGGGGTGTGCGGTCACGGGACCAGGCTATCCGCCGCGGGCCGGCGACGACGCGCGCCGAGCGACTCCCGCGACCTACCGTGGAGACATGGGACAGCACTACGTGCGCGCCTTCCCGACCGGACCGCTGGAGTCTGCGGTCGGCTCGGTCCTGGGCTACGAGATCACGGGCTCCCCCTCGGTGCACCGCGGGCTGCCGTCACCGTGGCTGACCGTCGTCATCAGCCTCGACGGCCCTGTACCCACGGCGACGGGGCCCGGGGACGCGCCCCTGCACCGGTACGCGTCGCTCGTCGGGGGTCTGCACACGTCCCCCGCGTACATCCATCAGCCCGCGCACCAGGAGGGCGTCCAGCTCGCGCTCGACCCGCTCGCGAGCCGCGAGCTGCTCGGCGTCCCACCCGGCGAGCTGGGCATGGTGACCGACGCCGACGACGTGCTCGGCCCTCTCTCGCGCGACCTGCGGGAGCGGGTCGGCGAGGCGACGTCGTGGGACGAGCGACTCACGCTCGTCGCCGAGGCGTTGCGACGCCAGGCCGAGGGCCGCAGGCCTGGCCTCGGACGGGTCCGGGTCGAGGTCGCCGAAGCCTGGCGCCACATCCTCCGCAGCAACGGCAGGGTGACCGTGCCCGACGTCGCCGCGCACGTCTGGCTCAGCCCTCGCCAGCTCACGTCGCTCTTCTCGGCCGAGCTCGGTCTGAGTCCGGGCGCGGCCTGTCGCCTGGCCCGTTTCGACGCCGCTCGGTACGCGGTGCGCGCGAGGTCCCTGGCGCCGTCGGGGCCGAACCTCGCGGACGTCGCGGCCCGCACCGGCTACGCCGACCACTCCCACCTGGTGCGCGACTTCCATGCGTTCGCGGGCGTGAGCCCGACGGCGTGGCTCGCCGAGGAGCGCGCAAACATCCAAGCCGGGGGCGGTGCACCGCGCGCAGGCTGAGGTCATGGACACGCACACGACTCCCCAGGCACAGGTCTGGCCCACCCTCCAGGCGCAGGACGCGTCCGGGCTGATCGACTTCCTCGTCGACGTGGTGGGCTTCCGATGCAACACCGTCATGACGAGTGACGGAGGCGTCGCGCACGCGCAGCTCGACTGGCCGCCGGGCGGCGGCATCATGCTGGGCTCGTTCAAGCCCGACGGCGAGTGGTCGCGTCCGCCGGGCACGTTCGGCGGGTATGTGGTCGCCGGCGAGCCGGCAGCGGGACCGGGATCGAGGAGATCGCGGACCGGGCGGAGCACGTCGGCGCGGTCGTCGCTCCGCTGCACGAGACCGACTACGGCAGTCGTGAGCTGGTGCTGGCGGACCCCGAGGGAAACCTCTGGTCGGTGGGGACCTACCGCGGCGAGCCACGGGACGCGTGACCGACCGCGCTACTTCGCCTGCGAGTAGTCGTCGACGATCGCGACCGTGAGCGGGAAGTCGACCGGGAAGTCGCCGAAGAGGAGCTTCCCGGCCTCGGTGCCCGCGGCCCGGATCTCGCCCGCGACCTGCTCGGCGAGCTCGGCGGGAGCGTGCACGATGATCTCGTCGTGCAGGAAGAAGACCATGTGCGGCTGCTCGGTGAAAGGGACGGGGGCCAGCCCGGGCGTCGCCGCCCGGGGCATCGCGGCGAGGCGCCCGCGCAGCGACGCCATCCAGCACAGCGCCCACTCGGCGGCCGTCCCCTGCACCACGAAGTTCCGGGTGAACCGGCCCCAGGCACGGGTCTGGCTGCGGGCGCGGGACTGTGCGTCGCTCGACGCGGACTCGTCGTACGCGCTGCCCTGCGTCTCGTCCCAGCCTGATCCGGGCGGGGGCGAGCTCCGGCCGAGGCGCGTGGTGACGATCTCTCCGCGCTCGCCCGCCCGTGCGGCCTGCTCGACGAGGTCGAGCGCGCGTGGGAACGCCTTCGCGAGCCGTGGGAGCATGCGCCCGCTCTCGCCCGTCGTCCCGCCGTACATGGCGCCGAGCATGCCGATCTTGGCCTGGGCACGCGTCTCGACCGCACCCGTGTCGACGATGCCCTGGTACATGTCACCCCCGCGCCCCGCCTCGGCCATGACGAGGTCGCCCGAGAGCCCTGCGAGCACGCGGGGCTCGAGCTGTGCGGCGTCGGCGACGACGAGCTTCCACCCGGGGTCCGCGACCACGGCGGAGCGGACCTGGTGCGGGAGCTGGAGCGCTCCCCCGCCGTTCGCGGCCCAGCGCCCGGTCACGACTCCCCCGACGACGTACTCGGGCCGGAAGCGGCCGTCCCGCACCCACGTGTCGAGCCAGTTCCAGCCGTTGGCGGTCAGGAGGCGGCTGAGCTTCTTGTACTCGAGAAGCGGCGCGACGACGGGGTGGTCGACGCGTTCGAGGTCCCACTTGCGGGTCGACTTCACGCCGACGCCCGCGTACTCGAGGGCCTTGAGGAGCTCGGGGGCCGAGTCAGGGTTGAGCGCAGGCGCGTCGAGCGCCGACCGCACGCGCTCGGCGAGGGCCTCGAGCCGCGCGGGCCTCAGCCCGAGCGGCGGCCGCGCGCCCAGGATGCCGGTGAGCATCGCGTCGTGGAGGTCCTCGCGCCAGGGCAGTCCGGCGTGGCTCATCTCGGCGGCCACGAGTGCGCCCGCGGACTCGGCGGCGATCAGCAGCCGCAGCCGCCCCGGGCCCGACGACGTCGCGACCGCCTCGAGCTGTCGGCGCAGCTCCCCCACGGGGTCGGGTGGGGTGACGGCCCGCCGGTCGCCGAGGTCGAAGAGCGCGTCCGGGCGTTCGATGCCCGGGACGGGGGCCGTGGGGACCGGGTGCATGTCGTCCCAGGCGTCGCGCGGCCCCTGCGCCAGGCGCGTGCCCGTCGTGAGGACCGATCGCCGCAGGATGGCCCGGGTCAGGCGCAGGTCGTGCGCGCGCTCGACGCGCAGGCCCCCTGCGAGGGCGGCCGGGTACCAGAGGTTGGTGTCGTCGAGCACCCAGCGGGTCGTGGGCGTCGCGACCTGCGGTGCGCCGGGGGTGGCCGTGGCCACCGCGGGGCTCGGGTCCGGGGGGACGGGCTGCTCGAGGGCGGCACCCGGCCAGGTCGTGCGGCGCGAGGCGGGGTGCAGCCGACCGCCGTGGGGGTCGAGGTCCTCGACGTCGACGACGCCAGGGTCGGCGGACGACGTGCGGAGCGGGACCGAGTACACGCCCCGGAGTCTGCCGTGAGGGTCTGACATCGGGGCGTCGCAGCCCGCCTGCCGGGGCCACAGATACGCGCCGTCATCATCACAGGTATTGTCGGCAATTCCTGAACGGCGGAACCAGAAATCCGGCCCCTCATGAGAGAGTTCTCATTTCCACCTTCGGATCCGACGAAAAAAGCGTCCGGCCGCCGACAAGAAGTCGGAGACCGGACGCCTTTCCAGCCGGACGAGGCGTCAGTCCACGTCGACCTCGAACAGGCTCCTGCCGTTGAGCGGCTGCACCGGACGACTGTTCTCCGGGTGCACCGCGGTGAAGGCGCCGAGCTGCGACTTCGAGATCGTCCGAGGACGCTCGTAGACGCTCCAGAGCACGCCCTCGCTGCACGGCGGCGTCGTCAGCGACCCGTCGTAGCGGATCAGGTCCGACCACGCGGGCACCAGGTGAGCCGGGTTGATCTGGACCGGCTGGGGCGCGACCGACGACGTCGCCCCGGCGGCCGCCGGGATCGCGTCGAAGAAGCCGGCGAGAGCAGCGTTCTCCCGGCCGAGCTCGAACAGCACCCCGAGCGCCGCAAGCTTGCCCTCGGCGCTCTGGTGCACCAGATGGAGCTCCATCGCAGCCGGCTCGCCGTCGATCGTGTGCTCGCTCGGGGTGTGCAGGTGGAACTGCCGGAGCTCGTAGCGGGTCCCGTCGAGCGTGATGGCGTTGGGGCCGACCGTGGTCAGGTCGGCCTGGATGGTCTCCCCGGTGTCGCGGACCGTGAACGCGGCGCGCTCGTAGTCGAGCACGGGAGCCTTGACCTTGCGGCTCTCCGTGAGGGAGCGCAGCGGGATGTCGACGGGCGACTGCTTGCTCGTCGGCGTCGAGGCGCACGTCGAGGCGATCTCGCCCCAGTGCTCAGGGCCGGTGGCCCCTTCGTAGGACCATCCGCCACCGGGCGCCGCGAGCTCGAGAGTGCCCGTCGAGATGCTCGCCGCGGCGATCGCGCTCGTGGGTGCGCTCGCGGGCGCCGCCCACGCGGAGACGCCGCCCGTCAGGGCGAGCGCCGCGGCGGTCAAGGGAACGTAGAAAGCTGCGTACTTCGTCATACGGAACTCCGATCACAGGTATCGGTCACACATGGCAGAAGAATCGGCGTACCGAATCCTCCCGGCCGGATACGTCTTCCCCCGTCCGGCCCGCAGGACACTATGCGCACAATTCGTCGACCTTTGAGGTGCAAACAGAACATCGACAGGTCCACCACGCCATCTTCACATCGCCTCGGGCAACGAAGAATGCACTTCACGGCACCGAAAATGCTGTGACGAAAATGACCAGAACTCTGCGAGGTGCGGATTCACCACCCTCGCCCCTGACGGTGACCGCCCTGCGCTAGGCGTCCGCGAGCGCCGCCGCTCGTCCGAGCACGAAACGTGCGCGCAGGAGCGTGAAGGTCGACACGTCAGTCGTCAGCGCCTCGATCGTGCGGCCCACGGTCACCATCCCGAGGTCGTGGGCGAGCCGCGCACGGTCGCCGAGCACGCTCTGCTGGTGCGCGGTGAGCCTGCGGCGTCCGGTCGCGCCGAGCGAGTCCACGACCTCGAGCGCGGGTTCGCACACGCGTGCCACCGGGCCACGGGCGACCGGTTCGGCCACATGGACGGTCGAGCCCCGGTGCAGCGCCGCGATCCGGGCCCTCAGTCGGCGCAGCGCGGTCCAGCTCACCGCGCGGAACACGGGGGACATCGACGGCGAGAAGAGCTCGACGCTCCCCTGGCCCGTCCGCAGGAACACTCCGACGGGCTCGTCCGCCCCCGTCGAGGCGTCGCGCTCGACGAGGACCGCGACCACCTGCTTGCGCGACGCCACGACCGACAGCAGCGCCTCGACGCTGCGCTCGTGCTCGACGCCCACGCGCAGGACGTGCGTGACGCCGTCGGCGGCCGTGACCGGCCAGGTGACGTCGCGGCGGACCTCGTCGACCCCGACGGCCCCGGTCTCGCGCACCATCACGAGCCGGACGCGACGCCGAGCCCGTCCGAACCCGACCGTCCCGGTGGTCACCCCGTCCAGGTGCTGCGCGATCTCCCGCAGCTCACCGACGTCGAAGCCCCCGCCGGGGACGAGGCTCGTGCGCGCGGTCGTGCTGATCGACCCGTCGGGCCGCATCTCGGCGTCGGCGAGCTCGAACGGACCCGCGCACGCCGCGGCGACCGACGCCTTCCAGAGCAGCGGCAGGTCGACGTCGCGGCGGAAGGTCGGGTCCGCGCCCGAGGGCCGCGCGACCGTCGCGGTCCTCAGCGTCCCGTGACGCGTGTCCCAGGCCGTGAGCGTCAGGCCGCGGGCGCCGCTCGGTGCCCGCCACCACCGCACGCCGAGCGGGACGAGGCGGCCGGGAAGGTCGTCGCCGGGTTCCGCGTCGGTGGTCCGGCGCACCGGTGCCCCCAGGAGGGCGGGGAGCGCCCCGACGGGAGCGTCCCGCAGCGCCGCCGCGAGCGCCCACGCCTCGGCGAGGGCACCGAGCGCGTCGGCCTCGCTCACGTCGTCGTCGCGCGACGCGAGACCCGCGACGAGGCCTGCGGCGACGAGCAGCAGCCGGTGGAGCAGCAGCAGGCCGACGAGCCGCGCGCGGGCCGCGGCCCCGCGCAGCGTGTCTGCGGCGTCGGCACCGAGGTGGGACAGCCCGGCGTCGACCACGTGCCCGACGACGGCGCTCACCTCTTCGATCCCCGCGCGCTGGGCGGTGGTCAGCTCGCCCGAGCGTTCGACCTCGATCTCGTGGGGCCACGTCCACGGCCTGCCCTCGCGGGCGAAGACCCGGACGACGGCCTCGAGCCGTGCTGCGCCCTGGTCGCCGGCCGAGCGCGCACCGGCGACGACCATGCCCGCGAACCCCGCGGGGGCCACGAACACGACGTGGGTCGGGGTGTCGCTGCCGTCGGTCCACCCGATCGTGAGCCGCGCGCCGTCGGCCGTGACCTCGCACGCGGTCGGTGCCCCCGGGCCTTCCTGCGCGAGCCCGGCGAGAAGCGCGGCCGGGAGCCGTTCGACGACCCGGCGCAGCGCGGGCCTGCCCGCGGCCCGGCACACGGCGACGGGTTCGAGCGCGAGGAGGTCGGCCAGGACGTCCGGGGCGGTCGCACGGTCGACGGCGCCGGGGCCCACGGCGCGACCGGCGTCGGCGCTGGTCGGCGCGGGCTCGGCGGGCCCGTGCGGGCCGGCGGGGTCGCGCGGGCCCGCGTCCTCGGCACCGCGGCCTGCGGTCGTGGAGCGCGGCCCGTCCACGACCGCAGCGGTCGATCCCGGCTCCCCCGACGTCCCGCCCGTCACCCGCTCACGGGCCCACAGGCACGCCGCGACGACGTGCTGGCACACGCCCGCCGTCGGGCACGAGCACGACGCCGCCACCGGCCCCTTGGGCCCGAGCCGCACCACCGCGCTCCCGCACGCGACCACGACCTCGACCGTGGACTCCGACGTGAGCGACACGTCGCCTGCCACGAGGTCCTTGCGGGCGCGCCGCAGCAGACCGGTGTTGGCGAGCGCGACGAGCGCGGCGTCGTCGTATCCCGCGAAGACCGCGAGCCAGCCCGGCGTCATACGAGCACCTCCCCGAGCCACTCGGCGAACCGGTCGGGCGTGAGGGCTGCGACGTGCATGCCGCACTCGGCGAGGCGGCGGGCCGTCCCGTGGTCGTAGACGGGCTCGGCGGCCTCGTCCAGCGCCGCCAGCCCCAGCATCCGGACGCCCGACTCCGCGAGGCGGCGAACGCCCGCGAGGAGCTGGGTGACCGAGCCGCCCTCCTCGAAGTCGCTCACGAGCACCACGACCGTGCGGCTCGGGTTCGTGACCTGCTGCTCGGCGTAGCGCACCGCCTTCGCGATGTCGGTGCCTCCGCCCAGCTGTGCCGTCAGCAGGACCGCGACCGGGTCGTGCGCGAGGTGCGAGAGGTCGACGACGTTCGTGTCGAAGACCGCGAGCCGGACCGTGATCCCCGGCAGCGCCGACATGATCCCCGCACACACCGCGCTGTAGAGCAGCGAGGCTGCCATGGAGCCCGACTGGTCGACGAGCAGGACGACCTCCCAGGTGAGCGTGCGTCGCGCCCGCGACACGAACCGCACGTCCTGCACGATCAGTCGCCCGGACTCCGGGTCGTAGCGCGAGAGGTTGGCCCGGAGGGTGCGCTTGCCGTCGAAGTTCTGGCTGACCTTGTGCATCGAGCGTCGCGACCTGTCCTTGCGGCCGGTGAGCGCGGTCGCGAACTGCGGGCGCAGCCGTCGCACGATGTCCTCCACGACGCGCGCGATGACCGTGCGGAGACCGGCGGCGGCACGCTCGTCGAGGCGACCGCGCACCTGCAGCAGCGCGGTCGCGAGCTCCCGGCTGGGTTCGAGGGCCTCGGCCGCTTCCGGGTCGGCGAGCAGGTCCGTGAGCTGGTACCGGCTGACGGCGTCGACCTGCATGCGCTCGAACGTCTCGCGCGGGAACAGCGTGCGAGCCTGGCCGAGCCAGTCGAGCGCCTTGAGCGCCGACGGGTCGAGGCTCCCGCCACCACCACGCCCGCCCGGCCCCTTGCCCAGGCGGTGCCCGCGCTCGACGTACTCGCGGTCGTAGAGGTACTGCAGCGCGCGCTCGACTCCGGCGTCGGACGGGTCCTGCGGAAGCTCCTGCGCGGCGTAGCGGCCCAGGACGAGCCGCCAGCGGCGTGCGGCCTCGAGCTCATCGGCGGTCGCCGCCGGGCGGGCGGTCGGGACGGTCACGGCTGGTTCTCCTGGTCCGACAGAGGGTTGGCAGGGGTGTGCCGCGACGCGCCGAAGCCCCAGGCGCCCAGCCCGTCGCGCGTGAGCATCGCGGCGAGCTCGCGTTCGAGCGCGAGCCCCGCACGGAGGTCCTGCTCGGTCGCGGCCAGGTGCACGTCGATCCTCTCTGCCCGGGAGCCGGTGCGCGTCGCGACCTGCTGCGCGAGCCGGTGCGTCTCGGCGGGCTTGAGCCACGTGAACGCGCGGCGCAGGTCCGGCAGCACGGCCAGGAACGCGTCCCCGTCGAGGTCACGGAGACCGGTGTGGACGGCGTCGAAGAGCTCGGGGGTGTGCAGCAGGAGGTCCGGGGCGACGCGCAGCAGGCCGCCCAGGAAGCGGACGACGGCGACCGGGTCAGCGCCCGGGCTGAGCTGGGCACGCACCTCGGCGACCAGGACGTCGTCGTCGAGAGCGTCCTCGGTCGCAGCGAGCGCCACGAGCGCACCCCGGACGCCGGGGGCCGCGCCGCGGTCCTCGCGGAGCCGGGCGAGCTCGCGGAGCACGGGTTCGGCCCGACCCGTCGTGCGCGTGAGGGCGCCGCCGGGCGGGGGCGCGTCCCCGCGGGGGTGTGCACCGCCGTCGGGCACGGGTGCGGGCGTGGCGCGGCCCGCCTCCCGCAGGAGGTCGCGCAGGGCGACGAGCGTCCCGACGGCGGCAGGTTCCGCGTCCGCGTCGACCGCACCGAGGCCCGGGACGAGGTAGGCGACCGTTGCGAGGCCGTGGTCGAGCAGGTCCAGCAGGTCGTCCGCGTGGTCCTCCAGGCCCAGCTCGACGCGCGCGTCCCACAGGTCCACGAGGCGGTGCAGCCCGCCCACGACGGACTCGAGCGACGGGTCGACGTCGAGCGTCGAGCGCAGGAGCGCTACCAGGCGGTCGAGATGCTCCGACAGTCCCGCGACGACGGCCTGGGCCACGAGGCGGGCCACGCCGAGCGCCGAGCGACCCGTCGTCGCGAGCTCGTGCTCGAGGCGGTGGAGGCGGTGCACCGCGACGGCCTCGAGGGTCGCACCCTGGTGCGACAGCTCGACCAGCGACGCCTCGACGAGGGGGGTCCAGGCGTACTCCCACTCCTCGATCAGGAGGCCCATGCCGCGCCCCGCGACGTGGTCGGGCCCCGAGACCTGGTGCGCGAACCCGCTCCCGACGAAGTCCATGAGCGCCAGGAACGCCCGGCGCTCCCGGTGGCGGGGCGTGCGGCGGGCGTCGAGACGCGTGCGACGCGGCGTCGAGTCCGTCACCACGAGACGCAGCTCCTCGGCCCGTTCCCTCGCGCGCTGCACGAGCGGCGGTGACGCGGTGCCGGGCGGTACCTCGCCGAGCGCACGCCCTCCGAACACCTCGGCGACCGCCTGCCCGAGCGGGCGCCCGATGCCCACGTCGAGCCCGCCGTCGTCCTTGACGAAGCACGACGTGAGCGCGTCGAGGAGGTCCGTGCGTCCAGGCCACGGGCGCTCGCGCAGGTCCGCGAGCCTGGTCGCCTGCTCGGCCGCCGACGCGATCTCGGCCAGGCTCACCTGCGCCCCCCGCGCGGTGGCCTCCGCGGCGACGTCGACCAGCAGCGACGTACCCAGCGCGCTCGGCCCACCCGGCTCCCGGTGCGCGGCCCAGAGACGCTCGTAGAAGCCGGGCGACGGCATGCCCGCCCCGTAGCCCCGCAGCCCGTCGAGCCGCTCGTGGTCGTAGCGGATGAGCCAGGCGTCGGCCGACGTCGGCGGGCCGTAGCCCCCGGCGGGACGGCGGCGCACGACCGCCTCGCCCTCGGGCGCGCCCGTGAGCGCCTCGACGAGCGCGAGCGTGTGGAACGCGCCGGTCACCACGACCACCGGCCCCTCGACCCGGGCCCGGTGCTCGGCGACCCGGGCCGACATGAGGGCCTCGCGCGCGAGCGACCCGTCGGCGTCGAGCACCTCCTCCTCGTAGTCGAGGCGTGCGAGCCCCGCCCATGCGAACACGTCGTCGAAGAGCTCGCGCCAGTCCGCGAGCCGCTCGCTCGTGCGCGCCTCGAAGAGGTGGTCCCACACCTCGTCGTGGTCGCGGCACCCCAGGCGCTCGGCGACCGCGGCGATCGTCCGCGAGTGCGCGAGGTTGCGCTCGGACTGGAGCGTACGGGCGAACGCGTCGTCGTCGGCTCCCGGGGCGTCGTCGGCTCCGCCGGGCGCGTCCTCGACGCTCGCGCCGTCGTCGGGCACACCTCGTCCGGGCGCGTCGCCGGACCGCTCGTCGCCCGCACGCGCGACCCACGACAGGTCGACGAACGCGACCTCCGCGCCCAGACGGGACCCGGTGCGCAGCGCCACCCACTCGGGCGAGAACTCGGCGAGCGGGTAGAAGCCCGCGCCGCCGCCCTCGGTGCCCAGGCTCAGGACCGCGACGGGCGGGCGCGTGCGGGGGTCGAGCAGCGCGGGCAGCAGTCGCCCGTACTCCTCGGGCCCCTCGACGAGCACGACGGCGGGCCGCACCTCCTCGACGAGCGCCCCGACCGCGAGCGCGCACGCCGGGCTGTGGTGCCGGACAGGCGCGAGATAGATCCCGTCGGCCCGCAGGCGCTCGACCGCAGCGGCGGCACGTTGCATGCGCGCGGGTGCACGCCCCCATGCCGCCCGTGCCGCCGCTGCCGAGGCCTGAACTACTGCCACAAGGACTCCGCCGCGGAGAGGAAGGACTTCCAGCGCGGGTCGCGTCGCGCCCGCTCGCGCACGACGTTGTCGACGTAGTGCCGCAGGCGTCGCGCGTCCTCCTCGTCGCCCTTGGAGGCCACCCCCGCGAGCTGGCGCGCGACCTCGGCGGGGGTCACGGTGCCGTCGCCCAGGTAGCGGGCCTCGAGCGACGCGGCGACCGCGACGTTCACGGCCTCGGCCGTCGACATGACGGTCTCGGGACGCTTGACGGGGGCGCCGTTGCTCGTTGCCCCGGCCCGCAGGTCCTGGAACGCCGTGACGAGCACGTCCAGGACGTCCCGCGCGAGCGGTGGGCGCTCGCTCGCCGGGCCGAGCTCTGCCGTGAGCTGGGCCTCGATGAGGTCTATCTCGAACTGGCGGTCCGTGAGGGGCTTGATGGTCTCGAAGTTGAACCGTCGCTTGAGCGCCGCCGACATCTCGTGGACTCCCCGGTCCTTGAGGTTCGCGGTCGCGAGCACGTTGAACCCCGGACGGGCCGATACCCGTGCCTCGCTGCCGAGCTCGGGGATCATGAGCTGCTTCTCGGAGAGGATCGAGACGAGGGTGTCCTGGATCTCGGGCGCGCAGCGTGTGATCTCCTCGAACCGGACGACCTTGCCCGCGCTCATGGCCTGCTGGACGGCCGACGGGACGAGCGATCGCTCGCTGGGTCCCTCGGCGATGAGCAGCGCGTAGTTCCACGAGTAACGGACGTGGTCCTCGGTCGTGCCCGCGGTGCCCTGGACGGTGAGGTTCGACGTCCCGCTCACCGCGGCCGCGAGCAGCTCGGACAGCATCGACTTCGCGGTACCGGGCTCCCCCACGAGCATGAGTCCCTGGCGACCGAGCAAGGACACGACGGCTCGGTCCACGAGCGGGTCGTCACCGTAGAACTTCCGTCGCACCCCGAGCTCGGCGTCGCCCACGACGAAGGCCCGCACGGCACGGGGGCTGAGCCGCCACCCGGGCGGCAGCTCGGAGCCCTTGGCCCGGTCGGCGGCCTCGAGCACCGCGAGCTCGTCCGCGAAGCGCACCTCGGCGGGCGGGCGGATCTCCTGGGCGGGGCCGCGGTCGAGGGCCGATGCCTCGTCGTGGGTGCTCGCAGAGGTGGGCGGAGTGGTCACCATGCGCTCTTCTTCTCCCAGGCGGCGTCGAAGCTGCCACCGGCAGCGACGGTCAGGTAGTCGCGGTACGACTCCGCGACGAGGACGGGCGGCAGGTCGGCGAGACGTGCCTCGGCGCTCTGCCCGTAGGCCCGGGTCGAACGACGGAACACGAGCTCGGTGATCGCCGCGGGGATGTTCTCCTCGGGCAGGAACGCGCCCGTGAACTCGATGACCGCGGTGATCCCGACGCTCGGGTACGCCTTCTCGTAGCCCGAGAACCAGCCGCCGTCCTCGGCCTGGCTGCGCGCGTAGCCGAGCTTGGTCGCCCGCCCGCGGACCGTGAAGCTGTCCGTGAGCCAGCCCTTGCGGTCGCTGATCGCGGTCGCCTGGCTGTCCAGGGCGGGGACGTCGACCGTGAGCTGGTCGAACAGCGGCCTGATCTCGTAGTCCGCGAGGTGCTCGCGCCATCGGCCGGCCTCGTCCGCGCCGAGCAGCACGCCGTGCGCGACCGAGACCGTCGAGCCCTGCGCGAGGGTCACGTCCTCGTCGTCGACGTCGATGAGCGCTCCGGCATCGCCCGGGCGGAACGCCCGCTGGTCCGGACCGGGGTTCTCGAGCCAGACGAGCCCGGCCGCGAGCCGGGACATGACGGGGTGCCCGGCCACGAACTCGAGCCAGTCCGCGACGGGCCACTCGCGCCCCGTGCACATGGCCTCGTAGAGGCGCTGGGTCTGGAGCGCGACGACGGCCTTGAGCTCCTTGCGGCTCGTCGAGAGCTGCGACTTGGCGGCCTTGACCTGGCCGGGGTCGTCGTCCGCGCGGGGCGCAGGCAGCGCCTTGACGACCTTCCCCGCGTCGTTGGTGAGCTCGAGCGTGAACGTGGGCGTGATGCGTCCGGTGTACTCGCGCGACCCGAGGTCGAGGTGCAGGATCCCGTCGTCCTCGAAGCCCGCAGTCTGCACGGTGCGGTCCGCCAGCTCTTCGGCGGACCAGCCGCGTCGTTCTGCCAGGTCCTCGGCGAGCTGCTGCGCGGCCGCCTGCACCGTGGCCTGGCGGTGACGCCGCGCCACGGACAGCAGGAGCTGGATCGACGCGGGGTCGCCGTTGGCCGCGAGCGCCCGGACGAGGGCCTCGATCTGGGCGCGGCGCGTGATGTGCGTCTTGAGGTACTGCTGCACGGTGCGCGTCAGCTCGGCGCCCGGCATACCGACGGTCAGCGCGAGCAGCCCCTTGTCGGCGATGGCCGACCCGAGGTAGTTCGCCTGGTGCTCACGGAACGCATCCTGGTGGTGCTGGTCGACGGTCCGCGAGGCCTCGGCCTCGTAATACTGGGGGTGCTGCTTGTACCAGTGCTGGTAGCGGTCGTACCGCTGCTGGGCCTCGCCGTCCGCGTAGGCCCGGCTCTCCTCGGCCGTGGGGCCCTGGGTGTCCTTGCCGATCCACGCGTCGAGCACGAACCGGCCGAGCGCCGCACGGCTCTCGTCGTCGAGCAGGGACTCGTAGCGCGCGATCAGGCCCAGCCCGCTCGGGTCCTTGAGCTTGACCGCGAGCACGACCCACCACCGCACGACCTCGACCGGCACGGGCTCGCCGTCGGCGGCCCAGCGGAGCGTGGGCAGGCCGTCGAGCGGGAACCAGGCCATGCTCGCGGGTGCCTTGGCCTTGAGGCCCTTGGTCGCCTCGGCGAGCAGCGTCGCGGGCGCGAGCTCGGGGGCGATGTCGTCGCCGAGCGCCTCGAGGGCGCCGAGGAGCGCCGCGCGGGCCACCTCGCGACGTTCCTTGGCGAGCGCGGCTCGCAGTGCCGGGATCGCTGCCGGGTCGCCGAGGCGCTGGAGCCAGACGGCGGCCGTGGCGCGGATCTCGGCCTTCCCGTCGCGCAGGCCCTGCTCGGCCAGGTCGCGCGCGCCGACGTGCGACTCGAGGACCTTCTGCGCCGCGACGCGGTGCGTCTTGCCCTCACCCAGAGCGAGCTCGGCCAGCCGTGGGAGGTAGCGGTTCGGGATCGTCGGGAACCCGCCGAGGATCGTGAGGGCGACCTCGAGCCGCTCCGAGCGGCTGGAGGTTCCGACCGTGCTCGGCGGACGCAGCCCCAGGATCGTGTCGAGCGCGCGCGGGTGCTCGGCGAAGTAGGGCCACAGGTGCTCGGGGGCGAACGTGCCGCGGGCGAACCAGGAGTCGAACACGAGCTCGGCGACGGCCGCCTCGGAGTCCTGGACGCCGGCACGCTCGACGCCGTCGGCGAGGATCCGGAGGTCGAGCGCGATGTCGGTCGTCGCGTTGAGCTGGTACCAGGGGTAGCGCTGCCGGCCGCCGCCGTGCGAGCGCGCGAAGCGGATGTCGTGCAGCATGGTCAGGCCGTCGAGCCGGCTCCGGATCGCAGGCGCCTGGAGCTCGATGAGCACCTTGTGCGGCGGCACCTTGGTCAGGGCACCCGAGAGGTACTGCGCGACCTGCGTGAGGTGGTCGTCGGTGATGGCCGCGAGGTCCTTGACGGCTCCCCGGGCGTGGGACAGGCGCCAGCTCTGGGCCTCGGCCTTGGGCAGCGCCTCGAGCACGGCGAGCTCGTCGCGGGCCGCGGCGAGCCGGCGGTCGACCGCGTCGCGGGCCGAGCGTACGAACGGCTCGCCGAGGACGACCTCGGGCAGGGGCGTGAAGGGCGGGACGTCGAGGGGCTCGTCGACGACGACCGTCGCGACGTCGAGGGCCGTGGCCCGCTCGATCGCGTTCGACAGCAGCGTGCCGCGAGCTCCCCGGCCGTCGGCGGCGTGCGCGCGCCGCAGGGCGTCGATGCCGCCCTCGACCCCGACGAGGTGGGTCACGAGCCCCGCGAGCCGGCTCGCGGGCATCGTGGTGAGCAGGGGTTCGAGGAGCTCGACCTGACGCGTGGCGGGCAGGGCCGCGAGGTTCCCGGCGGCCTCCTCGCGCACGGACTTGGCGTTGTCGGTCGCGAGCTGGGCGACGAGCCCGACGAACGCGTCGAGCGCAGCGGGCCGGGTCCGCAGGAACTGCAGGAGCTCGACCTTGCCGGTCGCGCGCAGCAGCGGTGCGACCGCGGCGACGTCGGCCGGGTGCGCGACCAGGTACTCCTCGACGCCGGGCTGCGCCGCGAACACCGCGAGCGGGTCGCCGTAGTAGTCCGCGGTGACGGGGCGGTCGAAGATCCCGGCCACGACGGCGGTCGGGATGCTCTCCTCGGCCACGCCGCCGTCGCGCAGGATCGCGGTCAGCAGCTCGGGGGTCCACTGGCTGCGCACGCCCGGCTTGCCGTTCTTGCCGGTGGTGCGACGGTCGCCGCACGTCTTGGCGGTGTCGGTCAGGAGGGCCGCGAACCAGGCCGGGAGCCGGTCGGAGGCGCGTGAGACGTCGGGCGAGACGGCCGCGAACAGGCGACCCAGGCGCACGAGCGCGTCGATGCCGACGGGCTCGGTCAGCGTGTACAGGTTGCTGCGGGCGGTGGCACCCTTGCTGACGTTCCAGCCCGGCACGCGCTCCTTGATGGTCTTGTCCTCGGCCTGGGTCGTGTAGGTCCAGACGCCGAGCGTCGCGGGCCGGTTGAGCAGCCGGTCCACCGCGTCGTCGGTGCGCTGCGACAGCTCGGTCACGAGCTCCGGTCCGTCACCAGTGTGGACGTAGGCGATCGCGCGGGCCGCGAGACCTTCGGTGTCCGCGTCCAGGATCTTCAGTCCGTCGACCAGCCGACCCGAGGGCGCGGTGCGCCGCCGCCCCTCCGCCCGGCCGGGCGCCATGCCGCCGCCCTCGGCCGCGCCGTCGTGGTCTCCCTGGAGCCAACCCTTGATCTTGTCGAACACGCGTCCCACCGTCTCCTCCGGGCCGCCGGACCGCGTCCGGAGGCCGCCGCGCTCCGTCGGCGCGGCGTCGTCGGTCACAGTAGGAGAAGCCACCGACACGCGTCGATGCTGTCAGTGGAGATCGAGCGGGTGATTCGTCGGGGGACGCCAGCCGCGGCCGGCCCCCTCCCCGCCCGACGGCGCCGCACGGCCCCGGTGGCCGGGTCGGGCATGTTGATGGTCGGCTCGCGAGGAGGCTCTTCGCCGAGTGTGCAGTTCGGGCGGTCCACGACGTGTGTGAACGACCCGAACTGCACACTCGGCGCACGCGCCGAAGACGTCGCGACCTGCCCAGAGGCAGGACGAGAGAGCTTCGGCGGGGAGCGAGGGAGTCGGGCGACCGCTCGACCTCGCGCGCCCTCGTCGAGCGAGGGTTGGGGTGGGCCCGGAGGGACTCGAACCCCCGACATCCACGGTGTAAGCGTGGCGCTCTAACCAACTGAGCTACAGGCCCCAGAACAGCGGTGCACAGCCTACCGGGTCACCGGCCCTGCCTCGCACATCCGCCGCACGCCGGGCGTCCCGTGCCCGACGGCGTACGGCCACCACGGGCGGAGCCGGCCAGAGCAGCCGACGAACCCACGACCAGCACCCGAGGTCCGGCGCCCCTGCCCCGTCGCGCCGACGGGCCCGAAGCAACCGACGGGCGCACCACGGCACGAGGCCACGGCACGCCCGTCGAGAGCTGCGGGGTCAGAGATCCGCGAGCGCCGCCCGGTACCCGGCGAGGTCCCGGCGCTGCCCGCGCGGGTTCACGACGGACCACCGCACGACGCCTTCTGCGTCGATCAGGAAGCTGCCGCGGATCGCGAGGCCGCGCTCGTCGTCGAACACCCCGTACTGGCGGGCGACCTCGCCGTGCGGCCAGAAGTCCGAGAGGAGGTCGAACGTGTACCCCTCCTGCGCGGCCCAGGCCTTGAGCGAGAAGACGGGGTCGCACGAGATCGCGTAGAGCGAGACGCCCGCGGTCTCGAAGTCGGCGATGTTGTCGCGGAGCTCGCACAGCTCGCTCGTGCACGTGCCCGAGAACGCGAACGGCACGAACACGAGCAGGACGGGTCGACCGCGCAGGTCCGCGAGGCGGACCGGGGTGCCGTGCGTGTCGGTGAGCGTGAAGTCGGGGGCGAGGTCGCCCGGCCGGACCGTCAGCTCGGGGGCCTCAGCGGCCACGGCCGCGCGTGCCGAGCTTGGTCGCGGACCAGTCCGGCGCGATCGCGAACGTGCTCGTGGCGTGCAGGCCGGCCGTGGTCGCGGCCTCCTGGAGGTCGTTGTGGCCCACGTGGCCGTCGCGGCCTGCCTTGGGCGTGAAGATCCAGATGAGACCGCCGTCGTCGAGGACCGTCTGGACGTCGACGAGCATGTCGGTCAGGTCGCCGTCGTCCTCGCGCCACCAGACCACGACACCGTCGGTGACGTCTCCGTAGTCCTCGTCCACCAGCTCGGAGCCGACGAGCTCCTCGATCTCGGCGCGGAGGTCGTCGTCGACGTCCTCACCCCAACCGAACTCCTGCACCACATGGCCAGAGAGGAACCCCAGGCGTCCTGCACCCTGGGGGTCCGGCGTCGCTCCCACTTGTGTCTCTTTCCCTTCTTCGTACTGCTCGATGATCTGTGACCTGCTTGGCAAAGGTAGCCCACACCACTCCCGCGTGCCTCAGCAGGGGCGGGTGCGTCGCTCGGGCCTCTTCACCGTGCAGTTGCACCAGTGTTGCGGTGTTCTGCACTCGGCACAACGTCGGCGCGCCACGGAAGGTGCCTCGAGCACGGGGCGGGCGCTCCGCCGTCGAGCACGACGACGCCCGACCGCGCACGCTCGACGGACACCGCGGACGCCCGCCACAACCTCTCCTCCACCCTCTGCGCACCGGACGCACACACTCCTGTGTCGTGGAGATCACGCTCTCTTGACCCCCTTGTGGTGTGACTTCCAGGCCGCGGGGTAACAGAATGGTTCGACCACCCGAGAGTGTGGAGGCACAGTCGCCACCAGCGGCTGCTACCGCCGCGCAGGAGTGGCTGGAGGTGAGCGGGCACGGTGTACCGCGCCGTGATTCAATCCGAATACCGCTCCGAACAAGATATGAGGTTGCTGGTGGCTTCGTTTGACGAGACCGGACCGCTGATCAACGGTCTGCTCAGCCAAGTACCGGACATCGACCCCGCTGAGACGAGCGAGTGGGTCGAGTCCCTGGACGGACTGATCGACGACCGTGGTGGCCCCCGCGCCCGCTACGTCCTGCTCAACATGCTCAAGCGAGCACGCGAGCGCAACGTGGCGATCCCGACGTCGGTGAACACCCCCTACGTCAACACCATCGGTGTGCACGAAGAGCCGTACTTCCCCGGTGACGAGGCCATGGAGCGTCGTTACCGCAGCTGGAACCGGTGGAACGCGGCCGTCATGGTCACGCGCGCGCAGCGCCCCGGGATCGGGGTCGGCGGGCACATCTCGTCCTACGCGTCCGTCGCGACGCTGTACGAGGTGGGCCTGAACCACTTCTTCCGCGGCAAGGACCACCCGGGCGGCGGTGACCAGGTCTACTTCCAGGGTCACGCGAGCCCCGGCGTCTACGCCCGTGCGTTCCTCGAGGGCCGCCTCTCGGCGGACCAGCTCGACGGGTTCCGCCAGGAGAAGTCGCACGCGGGCGGCGGTCTGCCGTCCTACCCGCACCCGCGCCTCATGCCGGACTTCTGGGAGTTCCCCACGGTCTCCATGGGCCTCGGCCCGGCCTCGGCGATCTACCAGGCGTGGACCAACCGCTACCTGCACAACCGCGGCATCAAGGACACGAGCCAGCAGAACGTCTGGGCCTTCCTCGGCGACGGCGAGATGGACGAGCCGGAGAGCCGCGGCATGCTGCAGCTCGCCGCGCAGCAGGGCCTGGACAACCTGAACTTCGTGGTCAACTGCAACCTGCAGCGCCTCGACGGCCCGGTCCGCGGCAACGGCAAGATCATCCAGGAGCTCGAGGCGCAGTTCCGCGGCGCCGGCTGGAACGTCATCAAGGTCATCTGGGGGCGTGAGTGGGACACCCTGCTCAACGCCGACAAGGACCGTGCGCTCGTCAACCTGATGAACGTCACGCCCGACGGCGACTACCAGACGTACCGTGCCGAGAGCGGCGCGTTCATCCGCGAGCACTTCTTCGGGCGCGACCCGCGCACCAAGCAGCTCGTCGAGAACATGTCGGACGACGACATCTGGGCCCTCAAGCGTGGCGGCCACGACTACCGCAAGCTCTACGCGGCGTACGCGGCGGCCACGGCCCACACGGGCCAGCCGACGGTCATCCTGGCGCACACGGTCAAGGGCTACGGCCTGGGCTCGGGCTTCGCCGGGCGCAACTCGACCCACCAGATGAAGAAGGTCGGCCTGGCGGACCTCAAGACGCTGCGCGACTCGCTGCGCATCCCGATCACGGACGAGGAGCTCGACGCCAACCCGTACGAGCCCCCGTACTACCACCCGGGCGCCGACGCGCCGGAGATCCAGTACATGCAGGAGCGCCGCCGCCAGCTCGGCGGGTACGTGCCCGAGCGTCGTGCGGAGCCGGCCCCGGTCACGCTGCCGGGCGACAAGACGTACGAGATCCTCAAGAAGGGCTCGGGCAACCAGGAGATCGCCTCCACCATGGCGTTCGTCCGTCTGCTCAAGGACCTCATCAAGGACAAGGAGATCGGCAAGCGCATCGTGCCGATCATCCCGGACGAGGCCCGGACCTTCGGTCTGGACTCGATCTTCCCGTCCGCGAAGATCTTCAACACGCAGGGCCAGAACTACCTCGCCGTGGACCGCGAGCTCATGCTGAGCTACAAGGAGTCCGAGGCCGGTCAGATCATGCACACCGGCATCAACGAGGCCGGTTCCGCGGCCGCGTTCCAGTCGGTCGGCACCTCGTACGCCACGCAGGGCGAGGTGATGATCCCGTTCTACATCTTCTACTCGATGTTCGGCTTCCAGCGCACGGGCGACCAGTTCTGGGCCGCGGGCGACCAGCTCACGCGCGGTTTCATCATCGGCGCGACGGCCGGGCGCACGACGCTCACCGGTGAGGGCCTGCAGCACGCGGACGGTCACTCGCCGCTGCTCGCAGGCACCAACTCGGCGATCGTCCAGTACGACCCGGTCTACGGCTACGAGATCCGCCACATCGTGCGCGACGGCATCGAGCGCATGTACGGGCCGGGCAAGGACGGTCACGGCGAGGACGGGCGCGACCAGAACGTCATGTACTACCTGACGGTCTACAACGAGCCCATGCAGCAGCCGGTCGAGCCGGAGGACGTGGACGTCGAGGGCATCCTGCGCGGCATCCACCGCATCAAGGTGTCCGAGGCCTCGGGCCCCAAGGCGCAGATCCTCGCCTCGGGCGTGGGCGTGCCGTGGGCGCTGGAGGCGCAGGAGCTCCTCGAGAAGGACTGGGGCGTCTCCGCGGACGTCTGGAGCGTCACGAGCTGGAACGAGCTGCGCCGTGACGGCCTGGCCGCCGAGCAGGACGCGTTCCTCAACCCGGCCGCGACGCCGCGCGTGCCGTACCTGACGGCCAAGCTCCAGGGCGTCGAGGGTCCGTTCGTCGCGACGAGCGACTACGACCACCTCGTCCCCGACCAGGTCCGCCAGTGGATCCCGGGCGACTACGCGGTGCTCGGTGCGGACGGCTTCGGCTTCTCCGACACGCGTGCCGCGGCCCGTCGTCACTTCAAGATCGATGGCCCCTCGGTCGTGGTCCGCGTGCTCCAGCAGCTCGCGAAGCAGGGCAAGGTCCCCGCGGAGGCCTCGGCCCAGGCGATCGAGAAGTACCGTCTGATGGACGTCACGGCCGGCACGTCCGGCAACGCGGGCGGCGACTCCTGATCGTCCCCCGCCCGTAGTGCCCGACGGCGCCGCTCACCTCCCGGGGTGAGCGGCGCCGTCGGCGTTCGTGGGTCTCTCGACGCGGCGGCCCCAGGGGCTGCCGGGCGCTCGGGTGAGCGGCGCCGTCGGGCGTGCGCGGGCTACGTGCCCGAGCGGTGCTGCTCGGCCTGCGCGATCGCGAGCGTGAGCTCGGACTGCAGCGGCGCGACGAGCGCCGCGTCCGGGTGCATCGCGAGCGACGCCAGGTGGTGCTTGGCCTCGAAGATGCGGTCGGCCTCGATCGCGGCCAGGACGAGCTGGCGGCCTGCGGCGGGCGTGTGCTCCTTGGCCCGCCAGTGGCCCACCCCGAGCCCCAGCGCCTCGACCGGCAGCCCGGCCTCGCGCAGGATCTCCATGCTCTCGGCGAGCGCCAGGCCCGACGGGTCGCGCTCGGCGGCCGTCGCGAACCGGCGCAGCGCCGCCTCCTGGTCGTCCTCGAGCGAGAGCCTGCCCAGCTCGACGAGCGGGTACCACCCGCGGGGGTGGCCCGCGAGCTCCTCCGCGAGCGCCCAGACGGCGAGGTCGGCGGCGCGCTGCTTCTCGCTCTCGTCGGCCGGGGCCGCGAGCGGGTCGGCCGACACGTGCGACTCGGCCGCGCGCCGTCGGACGATCTCCGCGAGCGCCTGGAAGGCCCGCTCGTCGTTGGGGTCGTCGACGAGCATCGCGCGCAGGGCGTCCTCGTGCACGGTGTCGCCGCGGCGCTCGGCGCTGGTGGGACGGCGCGCGCCCACGGTCGACGCCGAGGACGGGCGTCGCATGAGCTGTCGGAGTCGGGGCATCAAGGCCATGGATCGACACTAGCGGCTCCGGTGCGGCTCGCCCCCGGAAGATCACACAGCGCAGGTCCAGGTTTTGTGGACTCCCCACAACGACGCCGTATGCTCGGGGCGTGCCGATCACGGGGAACACCGACAACCTGCAGCGACTTCGGGACGGCAGCGGGATGCTCGCCGCCGCCGCCCTGCGGCGTCTCGACGAGGATCTTCCGTGGTACCGGGCGCTGCCCGCCGATGACCGCTCGTACGTGGGGCTCGTCGCCCAGTCGGGCATCACCGCGTTCGTGACCTGGTACGCCAACCCGGCCTCCCCGCCGCACGGCGTCAGCGAGATCTTCGCCGCGGCACCCTCGGAGCTGACGCGGTCGATCTCCCTGCAGCACACCCTCCAGCTCGTGCGGATCGTCGTCGAGGTCGTCGAGGCGTACTCCGACCGCCTCGCGATCCCCGGCGGCGAGCGGGACCTGCGCGAGGCGGTGCTGCGCTACTCGCGCGAGGTCGCGTTCTCCGCCGCCGAGGTCTACGCGCGCGCGGCCGAGGTCCGCGGCGCGTGGGATGCCCGCCTGGAGGCCCTGATCGTGGACGCGCTCATCCGCGGTGACGGCGACGACTCGCTGCGCTCGCGCGTCTCGGCCCTCGGCTGGGGCGGGCAGGGATCCACGCTGGTCATGGTGGGGACCGCGACGTCGGCCCTCGACGACCTGCGCACGGCCGAGCTGCGCCGCGCGACCCGGCGCGCCGCCGGGGACGCGCTCGTCGGGATCCACGGCGACCGGCTCGTCCTCGTCCTGGGCGGGGCGGGCGACCTGCAGGCCGCGGCCGCCTCGCTGCTCCCCCGGTTCGGTCCCGGACCCGTCGTCATCGGTCCCACGGTCCCCTCGCTCGACGACGCCGCCCGCTCGGCCCAGGCCGCGCTCGCCGGCCTGGCTGCGGCCCCCGCCTGGCCCCAGGCCCCGCGACCGGTCCTCGCGGACGACCTGCTGCCCGAGCGCGTCCTGACGGGCGACACCACGGCGCGCCGCACCCTCGTCGTCCAGGCGTACCGTCCGCTGCTCGAGAGCACGGGCGCGATCCTCGAGACCCTGTCCGCGTACCTCGGCACGGGCCGCTCGCTCGAGGCCGCCTCACGCAGCCTGTACGTGCACCCCAACACGGTCCGCTACCGCCTGCGCAAGGTCGCCGAGATCACCGGCTGGGACCCGCTCGACGCGCGCGAGTCGTTCGTGCTCCAGGTCGCGCTCGCCCTCGGGCAGCTCTCCGCAGGGCCGTCGGGGCGCTGAGGGGCGCCTCGGGACGGTGTACGGCGCCGCGAAGGCCGGGCGCCGGGACCGGCGGCCCGCGGCGAGCGCGTCTCGCGGTGGCGACGCCTCGCGGTGAGCGGCACCCCGCAGTGAGCGGCGCCGTCGTGCGTCTCTTGTAGGTTCGGCACAAACGGCCTGGACAAGGTTGGTGCGCGTCGTGACGTCACGGCGGGTGACCTGGTTGACACAGTTGACGGGTGCTAGCCGTCTTGTGCCCTGGACAGGGCTCCCAGTCCCCCGGAATGCTCGCCCCCTGGCTCGAGCTGCCCGGGGTCCCCGCGCAGCTCGACGCGTTCTCCGCCGCGTCCGGCCTCGACCTGCGTGCCCACGGCACCGAGTCGGACGCCGACACCATCCGTGACACCGCGGTGGCCCAGCCGCTCATCGTGTCGGCCTCGCTGGTCGCGCTGCGCGCGATCCTCGACGGCCGCGACACGTGCGAGGTCGCCGACGTGACCGCCGGCCACTCGGTCGGCGAGTTCGCCGCCGCCGCGGTCGCAGGCGTCTTCGAGGACGCCGCTGCGGTGGGCCTCGTGACGGCCCGCGCGCGCTTCATGGCCGAGGCCGCCGCCGCGACCCCGACCGGCATGGCCGCCGTCGTGGGTGGCGACGCCGAGGAGGTCCTCGCCGCGATCGAGGCCGCAGGCCTGTGGCCCGCGAACGTCAACGGAGGCGGCCAGGTCGTCGCCGCGGGCTCGCTCGAGGGGATCACGGCCCTGGGCGCGAACCCGCCCGCCAAGGCGCGCGTGATCCCGCTCCAGGTCGCGGGCGCGTTCCACACGCCGTTCATGCAGCCCGCGCTCGACGCGTTCGCCCCGGTCGCCGCCGGGTGGGACGCCACGGACCCGCGTCTGCCGTTCCTCTCGAACGCCGACGGCGCCTCGTACGCGAGCATCTCGGGTGCGGAGTCCGGTGGCCTGTTCGGGGTCAAGGAGGACGTGCTCTCGCGCCTCACGGCCCAGATCGCGGCCCCGGTCCGCTGGGACCTGTGCCAGGAGACGCTCGCGGCGCTCGGCGTGACCGCGATCCTCGAGCTCGCGCCGGGCGGGGTCCTCACGGGCCTCGCACGCCGCACGCTTCCCGGTGTCGAGACGGTCGCGGTCAAGTCGACCGCGGACATCGACAAGGCCCGTGACCTCGTCGCGCGCCACAGCGACGCCGCGGGCACCTCGGCGGCCGCTGGTGCCGACGACGCTCCCGGCGGCGCGGTCGCCGGGGAGACCACCGCGTGAGCGCGCTGACCATCCGTCAGGCCGCAGGGGCCGAGTACTCGCGCGTCCTCGGCATCGGCGGGGTCCGCGGCGAGAACGTCGTGACGAACGACGACCTCGCCGGGCCGATCGACTCGTCCGACGAGTGGATCCGTCAGCGGACCGGCATCGTCACGCGCCGTCGTGCGGGCGCCGGGGTCGACGTGATCGACCTGGCGGAGGCCGCGGCGCTCAAGGCGATCGCGGCCGCGGGCCTGACGGGCGCCGACATCGACGCGGTCCTGTTCGCGACCACGACCTACTTCCACCAGACGCCCGCCGCGGCGGCGGTGCTCGCGGACCGGATCGGCGCGACCCCTGCGGCCGCGTTCGACGTCTCGGCGGCGTGCGCCGGCTACGCCTACGGCATCGCGCAGGCCGACGCCCTGGTGCGCTCGGGCGCCGCACAGCACGTCCTCGTGGTGGGCGCTGAGAAGATGAGCGACTTCGTCGACCCGACGGACCGCTCCATCTCGTTCCTGCTGGGCGACGGCGCAGGCGCCGCGGTCGTCGGCCCGTCGGACACCCCCGGCATCGGCCCGACGATCTGGGGCTCGGACGGCGGCAAGGCTCCCGCGATCCGCCAGACCCACGCGTGGTCGGACCTGCGCGAGCACCCCGAGCTGGGGTGGCCGACCCTGCGCCAGGACGGGCAGACCGTCTTCAAGTGGGCCGCGTTCCAGATGGCACCGATCGCCGAGAAGGCGCTCGCCGCCGCCGGCGTGACCGCTCAGGACGTCCAGGCGTTCATCCCGCACCAGGCCAACATGCGCATCATCGACCAGATGATCAAGCAGCTCGGCCTGCCCGAGTCCGTCGCGGTCGCCCGCGACATCGCGGAGACCGGCAACACCTCGGCCGCCTCGATCCCGCTCGCGACCGAGCGCCTGCTCGCCGAGGGGCTCGCGAGGTCGGGAGACCTGGCGCTGCAGATCGGGTTCGGCGCCGGGCTCGTCTACGCGGCGCAGGTGATCGTCCTCCCGTAGGGGAGAATCATCCTGTCCGTCCCCCGGACCGTGCTCCCCGCGGTCCGACCAGGTGCGGGCGACGCACGACCTTTCCACCGTTCCACAGCAAGTTCCCGGTGCCGGACGGCCCCGGCACCCATCACAAGGAGAAACCCCATGGCTTACACCGAGCAGGAAGTCCTCGCTGGTCTCGCGGAGATCGTCAGCGAAGAGACCGGCCTCCCCACGGACGCCGTCCTCGCCGAGAAGTCCTTCACGGACGACCTCGACATCGACTCGCTGTCGATGATGACGATCGTCACGCACGCCGAGGACAAGTTCGGCGTCCGCATCCCCGACGAAGAGGTCAAGAACCTCGCGACCGTCGGCGACGCCGTGTCCTTCATCACGGGCGCGCAGGCCTGATCTTCTGATCTGCGCCAGGTCCCGCGGACCTGGCGGGTGCGGCCCGGGGGGCGACTAACCGCGGGCCTGCCCGCCCCCCCTTCTCTTCCCCCTCAGACACCTGGAGCTGCCATGACCTCCCTCCGCGACGTCGTCGTCACCGGCCTCGGCGCCACCACGCCGCTCGGTGGGGACGTGGCCTCCACGTGGGCCGCCGCCCTCGCCGGGCAGTCCGGCGCTCGCCCGCTCGAGAACGACTGGGCCGAGCGCTACGAGATCCCGGTGACGTTCGCCGCCCAGATCAAGGTCAAGCCCGAGGACGTCCTCCCGCGCCCCGAGATCAAGCGCATGGACCCCTCGACGCAGTACGCGATGATCGCGGCGCGCGAGGCCTGGGCCGACGCGGGCAGCCCCGAGGTCGACGGCGACCGCCTGGGCGCGGTCGTGTCGTCGGGCATCGGCGGCATCTGGACCACCCTCGACGGCTGGGACACCCTCAAGGAGCGCGGCGCACGGCGCATGCTGCCCATGACCGTCCCCATGCTCATGCCCAACTCCCCCGCCGCGTACGTCTCGCTCGAGTTCGGCGCCCGTGCCGGTGCGCACGCGCTCGTCTCGGCCTGCGCGTCAGGCGCCGAGGCCATCGGCTACGGCATCGACATGATCCGCGCGGGTCGCGCCGACGTCGTCGTGGCCGGCGGTACCGAGGCCACGATCCACCCCATGCCGATCGCCGCGTTCGCGGCCTCGCGCACGCTCTCGCTGCGCAACGACGACCCTCAGGGAGCCTCGCGCCCCTACGACGTCGACCGTGACGGTTTCGTCATCGGCGAGGGTGCGGGCGTCGTCGTGCTGGAGAGCGCCGAGCACGCCGCGGCCCGCGGCGCACGCGTCTACGCCCGGATCGGCGGCGTGGGCCTGTCGGCCGACGCCTACCACATCACCTCCCCGGACCCCGAGGGTCGCGGCCAGGTCGCGGCGATGACCCGCGCGCTCGCCGAGGCGCAGGTCGAGGCGCGCGACGTCGTGCACGTCAACGCCCACGCGACCTCGACCAAGGTCGGCGACCTCACCGAGACCCGCTCGATCCGGACCGTGCTGGGCGACGACGCGGACCACGTCCTGCTCTCGGCGACCAAGTCCATGACGGGCCACCTGCTGGGGGGTGCGGGTGCGCTCGAGACCATCTTCACCGTCAAGGCCGTGCACGAGCGCCTGGCTCCCCCGACGATCAACGTCGCGCAGCCGGACCCCGAGCTCCAGGTCCCCCTGGTGCGCGACGTCCCGGCCGAGCTTCCCGCGGGCGACATCGCCGCGATCAACAACTCGTTCGGCTTCGGTGGGCACAACGTGGCCCTCGTGGTGACGAACGCCTGACCCTCGCCTGGGCGTGAGCCCGGAGACCTGACGACGCCCGGCGGCGGGATGGACCTGGTCCTCACCGCCGCCGGGCGTCGTGGTTCTCGCGACGTGCGCCTCGTGGCGTGCGCGAGGTAGGTCGGGGATTCCGTGGAATCGTTAGCACCGGTTATCATTCCCCGAACGCGGTCGTCCGGGCCGTCCTCGATGTGGAGGTACACGGTGAGCTCCGCGGGTTCCCGCACGGTCGTGCAACGCACCGCCCTGGTCGTCGTGGCCGCGCTGGTCGCGTTCCACATGTTCTCGACCTTCCTCTGGGCCGCGCCCACGTCGGCGATCAACGACAAGGCCTCTCCGGTCACGTCCAAGCACATGTACCCGCTGTTCGCGCAGAACTGGCAGATCTTCGCGCCGGACCCGCAGTCGGTCGACCTGCGCGTGTGGGTGCGCGCGACCACCCAGGACGCGGCAGGCGTCGAGACCGTCTCGGAGTGGGCCAACCTGGGGGACGTCTTCAACGAGCAGGTCCGGCACCAGATCCTGCCGACGCGCACCTGGCGCATCCCGGTCAGCATGAACCGCTTCTACACGACGTCGTACAGCGCCCTCGAGGGCCAGCAGCAGGCCGTCGTCCACTCGGACCACGTCTCGGCCGACGGCACCAGCGGGCGCCAGGACCTCACGCGGGCACTGCTGGGGACGGGCATGAGCGTGAGCGGCATGGACTCGTACCTGCTGTCCGAGGACTCGCTCTACGAGTTCGGCACGCTCGCCGCCATGGACCTGTGGCCGGGCTCCGAGCTCGTCGCGATCCAGATGAGCACGTCCACGCAGGGCGTCGTGCCGTTCGAGCAGCGGCTCATGCCGGGCATCCAGCGCCCGGAGGAGCAGTTCACCCGGCTGGGCTGGCGCGACCCGTCGCCGGTCACCCCCGAGGCCCGCGCGGGCTTCAGCGGCGTCTTCGGAGAGTGGGTCTCATGAGCAGCGACACCGGCGCCACGGGCACGACCGGCCTCTGGGCGAGCGCGACCGGTTGGGTGCGGAGCACCTGGGCGGCCGGCGAGTCCTGGATGCTCGACTCCCGCAAGGCGTCCTACGGCGTCGCGGTGCTGCGCATCGGCTTCGGCCTGATCATCGCGGTGCAGCTCGCGGCCAACTGGGGCGACCGCAGCCTGGCGTGGGGTGCGGGGCGCACCTTCGCGCAGGGTCGGGTCGAGGTGGACGAGTTCCCGTCGTGGCTCGACACGTTCTTCAACGGCTCGGCCCCGCCCTGGGCGTTCGACCTGCAGTACCTCGCGCTCATCGCCCTCTCGGTGCTGCTGGTGCTGGGCTGGCGCTCGCGCATCGTCATCCCGGTGCTGCTGGTGCTGTACATCGCGCTGTTCCGTACCAACGCGTACATCGGCGACGGCGGCATCCAGCTCATGCGCATGGTGCTGCTGTACATGGTCTTCGTGGACACGTCGGGCAGGTGGTCCCTCGATGCCCGACGGCGCCGCGCGGCCGAGGCGGCCGGCAAGCCCTCGCCCTCCGCGTCCTGGGCGTGGCTCGCCACCCTGCTGCACAACGGGGCCGTGGTGCTCATCGCGTTCCAGATCTTCGTGGTCTACGTGGCCTCGGCCATGTACAAGATCCAGGGCGGGATGTGGCAGCACGGCACCGCGATCTACTACGTGTTCCAGCTCGACGAGTTCTCGACCTGGCCCGCCCTGACCGAGGTCATGGGGCGCTCGGGCGTGCTCGTCGCGATCCTCAGCTACAGCGCGGTGTTCGTGCAGCTCTTCTTCCCGTTCCTGCTGCTTCGTCGCTCGACCCGCATCCTCGCCCTCGTCGCCATCACGGGCATGCACCTGGGGATCGGCGTGCTCATGGGCCTCATGTACTTCTCGATGACCATGATCGCCATCGACGCCATCTTCATCCGGGACGTGACCTACCAGGCCGTCGAACGCCGTCTGGCACCCGCGCTGCGGCGCGGGTGGGACCGCGTGCGGCGGCGGCCCGGCACGCCGCAGGCCGCCCCTGTCCCACCGGGCGGTGACAGCGTCCTCCAGCCGGTCGGCGCCGTCACGGGCCATGGCTCGGCCAGCACGGACGACGAGGAGGGCTCGTCGTCGTCCCGCCCGCCGACGACTCCCCCGCGAACGACGATGCCTGCCGGTTCCTAGTAGCCGGCAGGCATCGGGCGACGGTGAGGTCGCCAGGTCCCCCGTGGGGGGTGAGAAGAGGGTCAGCCCACGCGGTGGAGCCAGCGCACGTTCGAGTCCTCGCCCGCGTGCCGGAAGGGCTCGAGCTCGTCGTCCCACGCCTTGCCGAGGGCCAGGTGCAGTGCGTCGCGCATGGCGCGGTTGTCGTGCGCGACCTCG
Organism: Oerskovia rustica; assembly: GCF_014836555.1. GTDB lineage: Bacteria > Actinomycetota > Actinomycetes > Actinomycetales > Cellulomonadaceae > Oerskovia > Oerskovia rustica. The sequence goes on along the minus strand of NZ_JACSQQ010000007.1, from coordinate 104,675 downwards.
AGGGCGGCTCGCACCCGGTCCTCAGGGATCATGACGTTGCCGTGCACGTCGGTCACTGCGTGGAAGATCCCGAGGTCTGGGGTGTGGGACCAGCGGGCGCCGTCGGCCCCGTGGCTCGCGTCCTCGGTGACCTCGTAGCGCAGGTGGGACCACCCGCGCAACGCCGAGGCGAGGCGGGCACCGGTTCCCTGCACGCCCTGCCAGGCGAGCTCCGCCCGGTAGAGGTCGCGCGCAGCAGGCTGCTCGGTCCAGTCCAGCGTGACGCGCACGCCCAGGACGTTCCCGGCAGCCCACTCCAGGTGCGGGCTCAGCGCCCGGGGCGCCGAGTGCACGAAAAGAACACCGCGTGTGATGGCACCAGTCATGTCTTTCCTCCCTAGGTCGAGGTTTCGTCTTCCCCAACGTCCTCACCAGGGGTGGATCATCATGCCTGATCAACCAGCGGTATACGAGCCATATCTTGCCTGAGAGTCGACCGGATCGCGAGGGGAGGACTCCCCATGGCAGTTCTCGCCTCGCTGCGGTAAGGCTCCCCGGCGCGCCTTTCTGCCCCTATGCGGTCGCGCCACGCGACAGTCGTGCTCGCTCGGGACGACGCGGCGTCCCCCTCTCCGCGGGGCCCAGCGCAGGGCTGGGCTGGGCCGGGAGAGGGGAACGCCGTCGTGCGACTCAGAGCTGGGCGCGCATCTCCCGCATGGCCTTCTTGCGGACGGCCCGGTCCAGGCGGTCGAGATAGAGCATGCCGTCCAGGTGGTCCGTCTCGTGCTGGAGGCAACGAGCCATGAGCTCGGTCCCCTCGACCGTGATCTCGTTGCCGTCGAGGTCCATACCGACGACCCGGGCGTACCAGGCGCGTCGCGTGGGATACCAGAGCCCGGGGACCGACAGGCAGCCCTCGTCACCGTCCTGGATCTCGTCCGACAGCTCGACGATCTTCGGGTTGAGGACGTAACCGATCTCGTCCTCGATGTTCCACGAGAAGGCGCGCAGGTTGACGCCGATCTGGTTGGCGGCCAGGCCGGCCCGGCCCTCGTGGTCGACGGTCTCGACCAGGTCCGCGACGAGCGAGCGCACCCGGTCGTCGATGGTGGTGATCTCGTCGCACGGGGTGCGGAGCACGGGGTCCGGGATCACACGGATCTCTCTCATCGCCATGGGCGCCATTCTTCCATGGCGCCCGTGGCCGTCTCACATCCGTGCGTACCGGGCACGGGCGAACGAGTACACGCCGTAGGCGGCAAACCCGACGCCCGTGGCGGCCAGCAGGAAGGCACCGAAAGGCTGGTCGCCGATGGTCCGCAGCGCCGCGTCGAGGCCGCTCGCCTTCGCCGGGTCGGCCGTCACCGCGGCGGCCACCACGAGCGCCCCGAGCACGCCGAGCGCGATCCCCTTGGCGATGTACCCGACCCGCCCGAGGACGACGACGGCATGACCGACCTGGCCGCCGGCGTTGCCCTCGAGGTCCTGGAGGAAGCGCTTCTTCCAGCCCTTGACCACGTGGTAGACACCGGTCACGACGATGCCGACCCCGACAGCGCCTACGAGCACCCTGCCTGCGCCGTTCGAGAGGAGCGACGCCGTGAGCGTGTCCTGCTGCCCCCCGCCGCCCGCCCCGCTCACGACCTGGAACGTCAACGCCCCCAGCGCCAGGTAGACGACGGCCTTGCCGGCGGACTTCGCGCGGAACGCCGACCGGTCCTTGGCGTCGCCGCTCGTACCGGCGATCGCCTCGAGGACCTGCCAGAGTCCGAGCGCGACGAAGGCGACGACCGCGAACCAGAGCACGACCGCTCCCCCGGTCGTCCCGGCGATCTCCTGGAGCGCGCCCGTCTGGTCGGCCTCTCCACCGCCCGATCCGGTCGCGATCCTCACCGCGATGATCCCGATCATGATGTGCAGCAGACCGCTGACGGCGTAGCCGGCGCGGGCCAGGACCCGCAGGCCCTTGCTCTGCTGGAGCCGCTGGGCGGTCCCTGACGTGGTGCGGTTGGTACCGGTGGGCACGATGCTTCTCCTTCTTGTCGAGCGGACGTGGCATCGTGTCACGACCTGGCGCCGCTCGCTCGCCGAACGTGACGATCCGGGCCTCCGGGAGGTATGGGACGTTTCGTGACCCGTCGGCCGCTGGTGGGGCCCTGGAGCCGCTCAGGCGAGGCAGCAGGGGCTGGTCGCCGGTGCCGGTGGTGCCGGCGCCCCGTCAGGCCCCCGTCACCAGGTAGTCGCGCAGCACCACCGCCTGGTTGTCCTGCTCGTCCTTGGCGCCGTACAGCAGGGTCACGACCGGGTGCTCGGCGGCGATCGCCCGCAGGTCGTCGACCGCCGGGTTCTGGTCGAGCTCGGCGCGGTAGCGCGTGACGAACTCGTCGAACAGCGCGTGGTCGTGGTGGAACCAGGTGCGCAGCGCGGTCGACGGCGCTACCTCCTTGAGCCACACGTCCACCTGAGCACGTTCCTTGCTCAACCCCCGCGGCCAGAGCCGGTCGACCAGGACGCGGCAGCCGTCGTCGGGCGTGGGGTCCGCGTAGACGCGGCGGATCTGCAGCACCATGCCTCCCATGGAACGCCCGGCGAGGTGTCGGCGCGCGGCGAGCCCTCGGCGGGAGCCGCCGCGACGACCACGGACGTCGAGCACGTGCTTCGTGCCGTCGCCCGTCACCTGCACCCGGGCTGCGGACTCGGCGGCATCCCTGCTGCCGTGCGGTCGGCGCACCATCGATGCGGGGCCGACCGCACGCCGTCGGCTGCGACGATCAGACGGGGACCTGTCAGCCGAACGCCACGAAGCCACGCGGGACGCGGTGCGCATTCGCACGCCAGGCACGCCGCCAGGCGTGGATCATCCGGGCAGGGACGCCCAGCTCACGCGCGATCAGGGTGACGTCAGGCCCGTACATGCGCTCCGCCTGGGCATACTCCCTGGGGCCGAAGAGCAGGTTCGCGGCGTACTCGTCGGCCTGCCACTCCTGCCTCGACTCACGAGCCCCGACCATGTGGACGTGGCGGTGGACGTGATGACCGCACTCGTGCGCGAGAGCAACCCTCTGCAGCAGATGCGAACGGCTCTCGTTGATCACCACGACGCCGTCCTCTCGGATGTGAGCATGCCTGGCCCCGAGGTCGTCGAAGAGCACCTCGAGACCCAGCGACTCCGCGTGCTCGATCAGGTCGTACATGTCCACGCTCCTACGGTTGCTCCTCGTGGCTCTCCATCTCGGCCACCAGGTCCTCTCCGTCGTAGTCCTCCATCGCCGCGATGACTCGCGGTTCGGCGACCGTAGTACCACCTGCCGCAGGCCGCGAGGGGAACGCGTGCACGGTCGCCTCGAGCGCCGGCCGGTCCCTCTCGGCTCGCGCGAGGATCACCTCGGCACGCTCGAGGATCTCGTGAGGGTGGATGTCGAAGGCTTCGGCGAGCTGCGCCACCTGAACGACCTTGATCTCGCGCTCCGCCTGGAGGACGCGCATGAGCGAGCGCTCCGGGATCCCCGCCCTGGCGGCGAGCTCGCGAACGGTCAGCCCACTGATCGCCCGCTCCGCCGCGATGGCACGGGCAGTTGCCTCGTTGATGTCCATACGGGCAGCGTACCTGTTCGATCAGGCAGCGCCAGTGCCAGGAACACGGTCACGCCCATCTTGCGCACTGCCCAGATGGGCAGTATGGTTGCCACTATGGACAGCAACCACTACACCTCAGCAGTGGCCGCCAACATCGAGACGGCTCGACAGGAGACCGGACTGACGACGCTCTCGCTCTCCGCGTCGTCGGGCATCCCCCTCGTCTCGCTCGACCGCAAGCTCCACCAGCACGGCGACTTCACGGTCCGCGAGATCAAGGCGCTCGCCAGCGCGCTCGGCACCACCACGCTCGCACTCTCCACCGTCCAGGACCTCACGACCTCCGCCTGAACAGACCCCCAACACCCCCGCTCCGAGGTACGCCACGGACGAAGAGACCAGGAGCCTTCGCCATGCCCATCTCCCTCACGGGCTGGGAACGGCGCATCCGGACGTTCGCCGGCGACCACGGCATCGACCTGGGGCGCAGCAAGACCCAACGGCTCGCGCTCAGGATCCAGCGACGCGCCGAGCAGATGCAGCACGTCGACCCCGACGACCTTCTCCGCTCGGTCCTCGGCTACCGCGACCCGACGGGCGAGGCGGCCGTCCGGAACGCGCTGCGCGACCAGGCGCACGACGCGGGTCTCCACCAGCTCGACCCACCACGCGGCCACGACACCGAGGAGGACCGATGACCGACCTGCGCGCCACGTCGCTCGCCCGAACCACCGGACGGCTCTCGACCCGCGAGCCCGCCGAGTGGCGCCTGGACGCGACCTGCCGAGGCTGGGACCACGCGCTGCGGGGCGACCCGTGGCACCCGGCCTCGGAGCACCCGACCGCCTACGACGAGGCCCGCCGAATCTGTGGCACCTGCCGTGTCGCCACCCCCTGTCTCGACGAAGCCCTCGCGGCGGAGTCCCGCAGCCCCGGCGCCCTGCGGTTCGGGATGTACGGCGGCAGGACACCGAGCGAGCGCGCGAGCCCCAGCCTGCCAGGCGGCGATGCCGGACCAGCGGACACCGGTCACGGCGAGGAGCGGACAGGTCCGTCGGCAGCATGACCGACCGCACCGGCCGGTGCGCCCCGTCCCCGCCCGCACGGGTCGCCACGGCCACCCGCCCACCCCGCTCGACGAACAGGAGCCCCGCCGTGACCGGACCAGACCCCTACCTCGACGCTCGTCGCCTCTCCTTCCTGTCCAACGCCGTCCCGGTGATCGCCGGGCACCTCGGCATCGTGCTCGACCGTGACGGCAACGGTGCCGCCGTCCCCGAGGGCGCGACGCTCGTCGAGGGCGTCGCGGCCCTGATGTACGCCCGTCACACCACGGACCCCCTCGGGCACTGGGACGACCTCGGCCCCCTGCGCCGCGCCGCCTGGATCACCACGGCCGAGGCCGTCGTGAGGCTCGTCGCACCTGTCGAGGCCGAGGCCGAGGGAACCGGGCCGTGATCGTTCCGTGGCGGTCGGTGCCCGCGGCCTCGACGGCCCGGTCGGCCCCGCCACCCGACCGGCGCCGACCCCGGGCCGACGTCGTCGGGCATGCTCGCGAGCACCCGTGTCTCGACCGTCCGAAGAGCACGCCTGCGTGCTCCTGCCGCGACGAGACCTCGACCTGGCGCCACGGCGCCCGTCGTCCGGATCCTCAGGACCGGCGACGGGGCTCGCCCCCACCTGTCCTGCACCCGACCCGCCGAGGAGGTACGTCATGCGGTGGAGCTGTACGCCCTGCGAGGCGATCGGCACCGATCGACCATGAACGCTCCCGAGCACCGGTCGGCCGATTCCGCCCCGGTGACCCTCGCCCGTCTCGAAGGCAAGATCGACGCTGCGCTCGCCGCGCAGACGGCGCGACTCGAGGAGCACGCGCGCCGCCTGGACGCCACCGACCGGATCACCGCCGCCCACTCCGTGAGCATCGGCGACCTCGAGAGGAACGCGGCGGCCGGGACCAGGGCCGGAACGTCCGGCTGGACCGTCGCCTCGGTCGTCGTCTCCTCGATCGTCGGGCTCGGGTCGCTCCTCGCGGTCCTGGTCACGCTGGTGCGCGCCCTACCGGGTGCGCCCTGACCTGCCCGGCTCCCCTGCACCTGTCCGTCCCACCCGTCGGCCCCGCACGCGATCGTGTCGGGGCCTTCGTCATGCAAGGAGGAAACATGCCCGTCTACCCAGGTGCTGTCCAGCGCCTGATCCCGCACGCGAACACGGAGAACGTTCGCGCGACCGTCCGCAACCGCATCAACTTCCACACGGCCGTCAGCGACGCGTCGTCCCTGTATCCCTACTTCTCCCAGCCCGGAAACCCCTGCTCGCACTTCTACGTCGCCGAGAACGGCACGGTCGAGCAGTACATCGACACCGCCTTCTTCTCGGCCGCCGACTATCAGGGCAACGACGCGACCATCTCGATCGAGTCGTGGGACGGGCACGGACGCGTCTGGACCACCGGCCAGCCACCTGCGTGGACTGCCGCCCAGGTCGCCGCCCTCAAGGCCTTGTCCACCTGGATCACCCACACCCATCGGACGATCCCTCTCCGGCTGGCCACCGACTCCCGGGTCGGCGAGAGCTCCCGTGGTCTGTCCTGGCACCGGCTGGGTGTGGAGTCCTCTCCCCCGTTCCGCCCCGGCTACCGGGTCGACGGCGGCCAGTACTACTCGACCAGCGTCGGCAAGACCTGCCCCGGCGACGCACGCATCGCACAGATTCCCGGCATCCTCGCCGCGATCCCCCCCGTCCCGATCCAGCTTCCCGTCCAGGAGGACAAAATGGTTGTGATTCTCAACAAGGCCACCAACGCGGCGATCATCGTCTCCGGCGCCCGCTCGGCACCGATCATCGGCTGGGACCAGTACGTCGCGCTCTCCCAGACGCTGCCCACCGTGCAGGTCTCGGCGGCGCAGTACGCCGCGGTCGTGGCGGCCTTCCCGCTCACGACGGCGTGATGGGCACGCCCCCGATCGCCGAACGCGTCCCCGGCTACCTGCGGACCTACGTGCCGGTCCTGTGGGGCGCGGTCGTGGCCGTCGTCCTGCGCGGGCTGCTCCCGCACCTGCCCGGCGACGTCGGGACCGCTCTCGGGGACTGGCTCTCGTCCGAGGCGACGCTCGCGCTGGTCACCACCGCCGCGATCGCCGCCTGGTACGCCCTGTGGCGGTGGGCCGAGCCCCACGTCCCGGACTGGCTCACGCGGCTCGTCCTCGGCTCCGCGCAGACCCCGCTCTACGGCGGCCGACACCGGGCTGCCGCGAGCACCGGGTACGCGTCGGTGACCGCCGAGGCGCGGCACCAGGCCTGACCCGCCGGCACCGGTCCGTCCGGGTTCGGCATGCGCAAGCATCCGACCACCGGCGAGTGCACGATGCAGAAAGGCACTCACGTCGGGGCGCCGTCCGGCGCGCCGATCTGGGCCGCCAGCACAGGGACGGCCGTCCTCGACGGCCTCGCGGCCCGCGACCGAGCCCCGCCCTCCTCGGAGGGCGGGGCTCTTTCGCGTCTCGTCGCCGCAGCCCGGCTGCACGGGAGGCCCCGGTCGGGGCCCCTGTCGGGTTGCCCAGCACCAGGACGAGTAGGGCAGGTGGGGCTTGAACCCACGACCGGCGGATTATGAGTCCGATGCTCTGACCGACTGAGCTACTGCCCCTCGGCGGACAAGCGTACCGGCAGGCGGGCGCCGGACGGGCGCGCGGGCAGTACCGTGTCTGGCATGGCTCTGTTCGCCCGTAGCTCCCTGCCCGACGACGCCCGCAGGTCCCTGCGTCTCGCCCCGAAGGACGCGGTGCTCGCTTCCGCGCAGCTCGTCGGCGGCTCGTGGGCGGTCGCGACCCGCACCGTCCTGGCCACGACGGGGGACGCCGCGACGTCTCGCCCGTGGTGCGACGTGGACAAGGCGGGCTATGACCCGGCCACCGCGTCGATCACGGTCGAGTGGGTCGACGGCGCCGCTCCCCTGGTCCTGCACCTCGCCGACGCCAAGCGCACCGCCCTGGCCCAGACGGTCCGTGAACGGGTGCAGTCGTCGGTGGTCCTCGCGGAGGTCGTGACACTCGGTGGCGGGCGCACGGCCAAGGTCGCCGTACGCCGTGACAGCGACGGCTCGCTCTTCTCCCAGGTCGTCGCCGAGGCAGGCGTGGACCTGGACGACGCCCGGACGCGGGCTGTGATCGACGCCGCGGAGGACCGGGTCCGATCGATGTCCGGACTACCCCTCTGATGCTGATAGAGTTTTCTCCGGTCGCCCAACCGGTGAAGATCGGTGGGTGAGCGGTCCCGCGTAGCTCAGCTGGCAGAGCATCCGACTGTTAATCGGACGGTCGTAGGTTCAAGTCCTACCGCGGGAGCCGATAGCCCCGGAATCTCCATGATTCCGGGGCTTTCTGTTTGCACCAACATCGCGCTTCCCCATTGATTGCCACCTCAATGGCCACCGCACCGCTGGCTGGCCAACGCTGGGGCCCTGGGCCCTGATGCGGCAGATTCCGGCCCGTAGGCAGTACTCTTCGACGTGTGGCAGGGGTACTCGACAACGCGCGAAGGTGGGCAGGCAGCCATCCACATGCCGTCGGTGGAGGCCTCCTTCTGGTGGCATCAGTCGCCGTAACCGTCGTGCTCGCGCTATGGGGTGGCGGTGACGGGGACCCAAGCCGCGCCGAACTGGGTCTCTTCGCTCTCCTAGCGGGTGTGTTCCAGCTCGTGGGGGCCTGGCTCTTCGGGCGCGATGACCGAGTCGACAGCAGATACGCTCGCCGAGCGTTCAAGCGCCTCGCCTCGCTCGCGATCCGAGCAGAGATCGCCACCGAACTTGCAGAGTCCGCATCGGTAAGGGGTCGATCTGCCGTTGACGTACGAGACGCCGTGGGCGCGCTCAGCCGCGACCTGAGCACTCTGCAGGAAGGGCTGATCGAAAGCGCCGAAGACTGGGCCGAGGCACTGCCACACGTCCGAGATCCAGAGGACCGAACCGCGTCCGCAATCAAGAAGAATCCGGAGCAGCCATGACGGAGAGGATCACCGGACGAGTCGTTCGGGTCATCGATCGAGAGCGACTAGTCATCAACCGAGGCGCCGAGGACGGCGTGCACGTCGGGATGCGGTTCGCGATCCTCAGCCCCGTGACGATAGACCTTTCTGATCCCGATGATCCCGAGCGTCGACACGAACTCCCTGTAGCCCGAACCGTGGTCAAGGTCACCAGCGTCGAGGAACAATTCGCTATCGCGCAGACCTTCCGCACGGTCAAGTCAAGCGGCGTGTTCGGCAACCTCACTGCTCCTTCCGAGCGACCCGAGAGGTTGGACGCAGCTGACACGGCAGTCGACGAGATCGACCCGGCCGAGCGCACCGTGAAGGTGCGGGACTCCGCACTCGAAGTCCTAGAGAACGGGTTCGAGGGAGTCGTTCTGCCCTTCTGATGCCGCACGCGTTGCGCACCCTAGAGGTGCTCCGCAGCCGCTCGCGCGACAGTCTTCCTCGATGCATAGAGGTCGGTCGTAGTCTTGGTCGCCACGTGACCCAGCTGGTTAGACACGTCACGGATCGGGACGCCCTTCTGCAGCAGGATCGTGCCCACGGTGTGACGGAAAAGGTGCGAGCCCTGGCCCTTGGGCAGCGTCACGCCTGCCGCTTCGAACACCTTCCGGATCTCCTTGGTCGTGTTGGGCACGTCCCGCAGGGTCGTGCCGCCGCGTGTCCCATACGCGGGCGTCGGGAACACAACTCCCAGAGGGTTGTTCCCTTGACCCACACGCCGCTCGAGCAGCCGTGACGCGACGGCCGCCGGGAGGGTGAGCGTGCGGTCGAACGACTTCGTCGACCCGTGCTCTTCTATCCGGAGCCCCTCCCCCTTTACCCGGACGACGGTGTGCCCGCCGATCTCGACGGTGCTGGCGTCCAGGTCCACTCGCTCCCACGTGAGAGCGAGGGCCTCCCCGATGCGGACTCCGGTCCCGTTCAGAAAGTGCAGCAGGTCAGCGAGGTCGCGATGCTGCCAAGCGGGCGACGCTGCCGTAGCGAGCACGGCGTCGATCTCTGACGCCGTCAGGTGGCCCTTCTTCTCCTTCTCGATACGTCGCACGGCCTTCGTCGGCGCTTGGACCCGATCGGCCTGCCGTACCGGATTGACCTTCACGGCGTCGTTTCGTACCGCCAGCTCGAACATGCCACGCAGCACGGTACGGGCGGTCTTCGCAGATCCTCGGCCCCTGCCGGTCTCCGGGTCGATCAGGCCGGACAGAAAGTCGTGCACGGTTCCTGCGTTGACCTCTCGCACCTGTAGTTCTGCGAGCACTCCGGGCTTGATGTGCCGATCGAGCGTGAGTCTGTACAACTTCAGGGTCTCCGTCGACACCTGCCCGGCCCGCTCCACGTGGGCGCGCCACAGATCTGCCAGGTCAACTACGAGCGTCGTGGCACGGATGTCGGCCGTCGTGGGTGCGTGACGGTCAGCGAGCGCCGCCAGTAGCGCTGCGAGAGCCTGCTCTTTGCGGGCCCCCTGCCGTGCCACCTGGCGCTTTCGTCCATCCTTGTCCCGGACGTTCGTCGACGCCAGCCAGGCGTCGGGTTTGGCCGGGCGACCTTCCCGGTCGCGATGCGTGTTCCCGACGCGCGCGAGTCGCTCAGGCTTCCCGCCGGGACGCTTACGAAGCGCCGTGTAGGTGATGTCCCCGTGGCTCCCTGGGGCGATCCGCTGTCGTGCCATGAGAGGGACGATACTGGAAATCAGGTGGATTGGTAACTGGTTCTCGTGGCCCGCGGCAGGGTGCTCAGGTGCCCACGTAGACCTACGGAAGCCGCCATCCCACGGTTGGGCTCCAACGGCCGTCTAGCGGCCGTACAGGGGCGTCTACAAGCGTTCTGAAGACTGTCAGTGCGACGACATTCAAGATGCGCCACATGGTGCCCGAAAGTAGCGGCGGTCACTCCGCCTTCACGTACGGGTGGCGCTGCGGATCACGCGCGAGTCTTGCCTTCACGTCAACAGCTGGCGTCCCCAGCTCGATCGCGACCCAGGCGCGGACGACCATGACGCTCGAGCGCCAACCGTTGAGCACATCGACCGGGTCCGGCTCGGCGCGGTTGGCGTGCTTCAAGCCGTTGTACGCCTTCGCGGTGTCGGCGGCCCATGTTGGGCCGTCGAACGGGAGGCAGTCGCCTAGATCGGCAAGGATACGGTCGAACCGCTCCCTCAACGTCGCACTGCCTGCGACCCGTTCTGACTTTCCGTCACGGACCAAGAGCAAGTATCCAAGGGCTTCCAGGCCCGGCCCGGTGTGCGCGAGCATCGTGCTCGGCGACGCCTTACGAATATCGAGGCTGGTGATCACCGGATCAAGCGCTCGAGCGAAGGAGTTCCGCAATGCGATCCAGCACCCGATCCCCTCCTCCTTCAATTCCGCGAACCTCAGCAGGTGATCGCGGAACCCGGAGGGGGGAACCGCAGGGCTATCGTCAGGAACGATGACGTCCCGCCATTGCTCGCCATGCTCCTTGCCGTCCATAGTTCGCAGGGGGTCATCCTTGTGAAGGACGCGACTCACGACGCACGACTCCGCATGCCAGCGTGAAAGCACGAGGAGATCGCGGATCGCGCGATGGAGCTGCTGGTGCTCGTCCCAGGCGAGCGGGTCACCGCCTCGCGTGACGCAATGGACAAGGTCGTGGACAATTCGACGGTCTCCGCCGTCCTCGTGAGCGATCCGCCAGCCCGGTCTGAAACACAGTGAGACGCCGCCGTGCTCGCCCAGCCCGATGTCGGGTGTGTGCTGGGAGCGGAGGCGCGCTCTACGGTGACCGTCCGCCCGGTCGAACTCCTCCTGCCAGGAGGTGATTCCGAGCCAGGCGCGCAGCCCGGAGATCTCCGTCTGCATCCCGTGTGGGCGCTCAAAGTTCACGTCGCCGTCCACACCCATGATTGCCGCACGGGCCCACAGCGTCCCGCTGCCTGGGCCCATCACGTTACTGTGGAATCCTCGAGGGAAGCAGCCGACGAGTAAGACAGAACCGTGTGAGTCATGGAAAAGCACGCGCTTCGGCGCTGGTAGAGGATCTGGCCGCGGCGGAATCTCGATCCGACCGCCATCCCGGAGAAACCACTGCGCGTACGGGCTGTCTGGGTCTGACCAGGGAACGGTAACGCTGATACCTTTCTCAGACCGGTCGAGGGTGACCTTGACTTCTGGCGTGTCTTGGTTGAAGTCGATGAGGTCGCCTACGCGACGAATGCCCATCTCCAGCTTGTTCGCCACTGGCTCCGCCTCCGCTCGCCGCGATGCTCTCCACCTGCGGCGCAGATAGGCTCGCTGGGCCGTAGTATAGGTGATACCACGGTCGTTCCCAGCCCGACGTCGCGTATCCGTGGAATTCCCCATCTCTCGAGGAGACGTCCCGCGGCTGCTCGACCACGAACAGTCGATCGGGTTCAACAGAGGCATGGGTAGAGTCGATGCGAGCGGTACGGAGCGGACGTCTCGTAAAACGTCAACTGACTGTTGACAAAGCGAACGACAGGCACCTCCGTGGTGGGTGCCCATCGTTCGTTGCGCCCGCTACAAATCAGGCCGCCAGGGTCAGCCCTCGGTACTCACATACCGGCGAACAGTACGCCCCCCAGGTCCGACGGCGGAGCGGAATCTTGGCCCCGCATCCGGGGCACCTGCGCTCGAGCACGGGCGCATGCTCACCATGGTCGGGGCATGCCCCGGGGAAGTACTTGCACGGGCCCTTGGGTATGTCGTGGCCGCATCGCGGCTGGTGCCACTCGCATGTGTGCCGGGACCGCCGGCAGAGGGTTCCCTTCTTCGTGGGCATGTCGCACGGCTCGCCGTGGTAGCGGCACGTGCGGGCCGGATAGCGGCATCGCCGACCGCTCGGCGTCGAGCCCTCGCACTTTGTGTCGTCCATCAGAGTTGACTCCGTTCCGCGCGCCGACGGCGCGCATGAATCTGCCGTGACCAGCAGTAGGACCCAGGCCATGGGGAACGATGACCTGCAGTCGCCAAGCCGCGAGCTTGGCGTCACGGTGTGACTAGTTGCGGCCCCGACCGACGGAGGGGCCGATGTCTGCATCGACCATCGGGCGGCCGTCAGGCCGCCACGTCATCCATGTCCAATACCGCGTCCACGCTCGACGGCGTGGACGTCCTCTCGATCAGTCCATCGTCTCGGCAATGAGAGAGGTTCAGAGAGGCGATGACCAGATTCCCTTGGAATCTCAACGGTCAGGATGGCAGGTCCTGCACCGTCGAGGTCCAGATCCTGGACCCCTCAGTGGCGGAATCATGCCGCTGGGCGGTGCAGATCCTGCACCCGCGCCCCTTGCTGTCGCGTGCGGTTTCGGCAGATCAGGCACGCCACGTGCGGCGAGCCCTTCACCTTGAGGTTGGTACTCACCCCTGCAGGCAACACCAGGCACCTGCCCCACGTGCCGGCGCCGAGCAGGCCGTACCGCACCGCGTCCTTACGCCAGCGCTTCACGGAAGCCATCGACGGCGAGAAGAGCTCGCCCGTCCTCGTGTTGACGATCTCCAGCGCCTCCGCCAGGTCGCTGTCGGTTCTCGGGACGTGGCCGTTGCCGGTGACTGCCCCGTACGCCATGGCCGCCACGCGCACTGGTCCGGGCGCGTCCGGCGTGCGCGCGATGTCCCGCCAGTGGTCCAGCATGTGCATTGCCCACTCGTTCTGTACCGGTATGTGCCCCACGGCGAGCCCCCTGCTCTCCCATCTTGATCATCACGGCCCCGTCGTCCCGCTCAGGCAGGGATCTTGACGACGTTTCGAGTCTCGTACGTCTCCACGTCCCCGAGCCGGTACCGGACGATGCCACCGAGCTTGACGTACAACGGACCGACCTTCTCGCACCGCATGTCGGCCAGGTGCTTCCCCCCCCCCCCCCCAGCGGGACGCCAGTCCCGTCGGGGTGAGGATCGGGTTGGATATCTCGATCACGGTGTTCGCATCGTTCGTCTGCACACTTGCCTCCGGGCATGACTCATCGGGCACCACGCTTGGCGTGGCGTTCCCCACGGTGACTCCTGGGGACAAGGATCAACCTAGTGAGAGGTACGCGTTTCACCCCCCCCACTTCGAGAGGGGCTCGCTCCGCAGCGGTAGGCGGCCACGCGTCGGGGAGGCACGGCCCCCGACCCTGAACGAGCGAGAGTTCACGCGACGTCCCGTCGCCCCGCGTCAGTCCCAAGCGCCCGAGCAGGAACCGCATAGGTCCGGCAGATCGACAACGGGCGTGGCCCGTGATCAGTGCTCGTCACCGATGACGCTGAGACCGTCGAGAGGCGCTACTGACAGCACTGGAGGATCGTGCCGGATGCGGGCGTCTTGCCTTGACCCGGAGTTGCTTAATGTGACCCCGCGGTAGACCCAGGGACTGTCCTCAGCGGTGCGGCGTGGTGCCCATGCCCGTCCTCCCCTTGCCACCTGCTTCCACGTCTTTGCCACCTCTTTGGAGCGACTCATCACGGGAAACCAAGGATCCTCACCCGACCCGCAAAGCACCCGTCTTAGGACTCTGACCTGGCACTTCGCGGCTTCACGCCTCACCGTAGATCATCTCGAGTAAGGTGCACATTTACTCGGACGGTCGTAGGTTCAAGTCCTACCGCGGGAGCAGGACACGAGGCCCCTGGCCTGCGGAGACGCAGACCAGGGGCCTTTTGCATCTCGCCTGGACCGGGGAGCCCAGACCGGCCGTCCTACAGCGATGTGACGCTCATCGCACGGCGCCGGACGCGTGCTCGAGACCGGTCGGGCGCGCCTCGGGGCCTGCCGCTCCAGGAGTGGACGGCTCGACCCGTCGGGGCATGATCGCGACGCGGAACGCGAGGTAACGGTCCATGTTGGCGACGGCACGGTAGGCACCCAGCAGGAAGGCCACCGCCCCGAACAGGGCCCCGAGCCCGCTGGCGGCGGCGAGCACGGCGGCCGCGACCGCGGCGGCCGGGTTCGTGGCGTAGAACGTGGCGTAGTCGGTTCCGCCCAGCCCGACGGCGAGGGACGCGCCGAACAGGACCTGGGCGGCGGCAAGCGCTGCGAGCCCCGCGACGATCAGGGCGGCACTTCGGTCGATGACAGGCACGGCGACGGCACGGGACATGGTTGATCTCCTCGGATGAGCTGACGGTGCGGGATCTCCCGCGTGGTGCCGGCCGGCGGACACCATCCTGGTCCGAGTTCGGCGCCCCACGTCGGTCGTCCACAGCCCCGACCTCACGTCCCGGTCGCACGACGAGGCTGACGTGCGCCGACGCCGCGCGGGCACCGTACGACAGGCGTCACCGTCGGCGACCAGGTGCGTCACCTTCGGCGGGCGCGTGCGTCACCGTCGGCGACCTCGCGTGCCCTCAGGTCCTCAGACCCGCTCGCGCAGCTCCCGGCGCTCCTTCTCGACCGACAGCAGCTCGGCGAACGCCGCACCGTAGGCGTCGGGGTCGGCGGCCGGGTCGAGGCGCTGCAGGCGGCTCTTGGCGTCCGCGACGCGTCGCGTGAGGCCCAGGTCCACGAACGCCTTGATCACGCCCTGGACGTACCCCTGGATGACGTTCTCGCGGTCCTCGGGCAGCGGCGCGACCGCGAGCTGGTTGACGATGCCCCGCACGGTCTCGGGGGCCTGCTCGATCACGTGCTCGACCCACTGCCCGGCGGGGTGCGCGGCGGCGCCCGCCATGCCCCCGGCAGCCCGGACCGCGTCGTGCACGGCCCGCCAGGCCGGCGTCGCGAACGCGGTCTCGGAGAACGCGTCGAACTC
>NZ_JACSQQ010000007.1:64460-89349 GCF_014836555.1 Oerskovia rustica | reverse complement strand
GGCGCGCCACGGGGCCGCGCGGGTCGGGCTGCGCGAAGACGGGGCCCGACGGCGCCGCGGAGGCTGCGGCGTCGGCCCCGGGGGGTGCCGGGCGCACCGGGGCCGGGAGCGTCTGCGGGACCCCGGCCTTGCCCGCCGCCGCGACCGCACGCCGCACCGACTCCGCGTCCATCCCGATCCAGCCCGCGAGCATGCGCGCGTACTCGGGCCGCAGGGCCGTGTCGCGGATGCCCGCGACGACCGGCGCCGCGGCGCGCAGCGCGGCCACGCGCCCCTCGGCGGTGTCGAGGTCGAACGTGGCGAGCGTGGTGCGGATGACGAACTCGAACAGGGGCTGTCGCCCGTCCACGAGCGCCCGCACGCCCTCGGGGCCGCGCGCCATGCGCAGCTCGCACGGGTCCATGCCGCCGGGCTCGACCGCGACGAACGTCTGGGCGTAGAAGCGCTGGTCCTCGCCGAACGCGCGGACGGCGGCCTTCTGACCGGCGGCGTCGCCGTCGAACGTGAAGACGACCTCTCCCCCGAGCGACGCGCCCGACGCGAGCTGGAGCCCGCCGCCCGCGGTCGTGTCCCCCAGGAGGCGGCGCACGATGCGCGCGTGGTCGGTGCCGAACGCCGTGCCGCACGTCGCGACGGCCGTCGTGACGCCCGACAGGTGCGCGGCCATGACGTCGGTGTACCCCTCGACGACCACGACGCGCTTGTTCTTGGCGATCTCGCGCTTGGCGAGGTCGATCCCGTAGAGCACCTGGGACTTCTTGTAGAGCGTGGTCTCCGGGGTGTTGAGGTACTTGGGGCCCTGGTCCTCGTCGAAGAGCTTGCGCGCACCGAACCCGATGGTCTCGCCCGTGACGTCACGGATGGGCCACACGAGGCGGCCGCGGAAGCGGTCGTAGATGCCGCGCTGGCCCTGGCTCATGAGGCCTGACGCGATCAGCTCCGCCTCGGTGAAGCCGCGCCCGCGCAGGTGGCGCAGGAGCGAGTCCCAGCCGGTCGGGGCGAACCCGACGCCGAAGCGCTCGGCGTCCGAGCGGTCGAAGCTGCGCTCGGCCAGGAACGTGCGCGCGACCGTGGCGCCCGGCGCGAAGAGCTGCTCGGAGAAGTACTGCGAGGCCACGCGGTGCGCCTCGAGCAGGCGCTGGCGCTTACCGGGCTCCTCGGTCCTGCGCGGGCCGCCGCCCTCCTCGTACCGCAGCTGGATGCCGACGCGGTCCGCGAGGTACTCGACGGCCTCGGTGAAGGTCATGCCGTCGATCTTCTGCACGAAGGAGATGACGTCGCCGCCCTCGTTGCAGCCGAAGCAGTGCCAGCGCCCCACCTGGGGGCGGACGTGGAAGGACGGGGAGCGCTCGTCGTGGAAGGGGCAAAGTCCCTTGAGCGACCCGACGCCGGCGGGCTTGAGGGTCACGTGCGAGGACACGATCTCGTCGATCCTCGCGCGTTCGCGCACCGCGTCGACGTCCTCGCGTCGGATCAGACCTGCCACGTACCCGAGTGTAGGTGCCGCCGCCCACGTGTCACGCCGGGTCCGCGCCCGAGGCGGCACAGGCCGCCCCTCGACCCGCTCAGGAGGACGCGAGCTGCAGCAGCCGGGCCCGCGATTCCGCGCACCGGCGGGCGTACGCGCCCGGGGTGTGACCGGTCACGGAGACGAAGTCCACAGCGAGGTGCGCCTGGTCGTAGTAGCCGACGTCGACCGCGAGCGCCGCGAGGTCCTGCCCGGGGTCGGTGGCCAGGCGCTCGGCGGCCAGGTGGACGCGGTGACGTTGCAGGACCCACTTGGGCCCGACGCCGACGCGCTCGCCGAGGAGGCGCTGGAGGCTGCGCGTGCTGGTGCCCGCGACGCCCGCGAGGTCGGCGACGCGGGCGTGCGGGCCGAGCTCGCCCGACGTCACGGCGTCCAGCACGCGGGAGACCTGGGCCAGCGCGCGGTCGGGCGTGAGCCGGTCGCGCAGGAGGTCCGCGAGGACGCCGACCGCGGCCTCGTCCTGGCCGCGGTCGGCGAGCGCGAGGGCGCGCTCCCCCGCCTCGTCCGCCCCCGGCCCCAGGACGTCCGACGCAGGCAGGGACGTCCCGCGCGGCACGGCCAGCGCCCCGGGGCGCAGCTTCGCGGCGACGACGACGCCGGTCCCGAGCAGCGTGCGGTCGAACAGCCCGTCGGGGATGCCGTGGGCCGCGAACCCGCTCGGCTCCGCGACGAGGTTGACGCACGGGTGCGGGATCACGGTCTGGGTGAACGACTCCCCGACCGGGAGGTCCCAGCGCACGAGCCAGAACCAGTCGACGCGGTCCGCGAGGTCGGCCGGGGCGGGCAGCCGCTCGAGCGCGAACGCCCGGCGCGCGGCCGCCGGGTCCACCACGCCGTACGTGGTGGACGGGACGCCGGGAGCGCCCGGGCCACCGGGGCTGCTCGGGGCGCCGGCGGCGCCCGCGGGTTCGTGTCGCATTCCTCCAAGACTGCCACCGCGCACCGACACGACGATGGAACGGAGGCACCACGACCCGGCAGCACCGACCCCTGGAGGAAACCATGGACATGTCAGCCCTGCACCCGAACCTGGCCGTCGCCGACGCGCGCGCCGCGATCGACTTCTACACCGCGGCGTTCGGCGCCGAGGTCGACGACGTCATCACGGCCGGCGACGCGATCGTCCACTCCGACCTGCGCCTGCCCACGACGTCCGGGTTCTCGACGTTCACGGTCGCCCAGGAGTTCCCGGGCGCGGGGTCGGTGGCGCCGGATCCCGAGGGCCCGACCCCCGTGTCGTTCACCGTGCCCGTCCCGGACACCGACGCCGCGTACGCCCGAGCGATCGCCGCGGGCGCGACGAGCACGTCGGAGCCCGCGGACTGGTTCGAGGGCTTCCGGCAGGCCTCGGTGCGGTGCCCGTTCGGGCACCGGTGGTACTTCACGACGGTCGCCGACTCCGTCACGCCCGAGGACGTGCAGCGCGCGAGCGACGCCTGGATGAGCGAGCAGCCGGCCGGCTGAGCCGGTCGCCCGGGCCGGCCGATCAGCCGACCGGGCGGGCACGGGCGGTAACGTCCTGCCCATGACGATCGACGAGCACCCCGGGAGCATCCGCCTCTGGGGTGCTCCGTCGTCCCCCGACGAGCCGTGGGTCGAGTACCGGGCCCCCGAGGGCCGTCTCGTCGCAGACCCCTGGAGCCTCGCGACCATCGTGTTCGAGCCCGGGCACGCCCGTGAGTGGCCGGGCGAGGTGCACCACGAGCACGAGCTCGTGTGGTGCGAGGGCGGTCCGCTCGACGTCGAGACCCAGGGGCGCCGGTGGCTGGTCCCGCCGACGCTCGGCATCTGGCTGCCCGCCCGCACCCCGCACAAGGTCCGGGCGGATCCCGACGTGACGGTCTACGCCACGTACCTCAACCCGGACCAGGCCGTCCCCCGGTGGGACAGCGTGGTCGGCGTGCCCGTCACTCCCCTGCTGCGTGAGCTGCTCCTGCACGGCCGCACGGCCGTCATGCCCGACGCGAGCCGCCACAACCTCCAGGCGCTCGCGGTCGAGCAGATCGTGCCGCTGCCCGCCGCGAGCATCGAGCTGCGCATGCCGCGCGACGTGGACCTTCGCCATGTCGCGGACCGTCTGCTCGCGACCCCGGGGGACGGTCGCTCGCTCGACGCCTGGGCGTCGGAGATCGGCACGAGCCCCCGCACGTTCATGCGCCGGTTCGTCGAGGAGACGGGGCTGTCGTTCGCGCAGTGGCGCATCCTCGCGCGCACGGGCGCGGCTCTCGTGCTGCTCGCCGAGGGTCGCCCGGTCCGCGAGGTCGCCCGCGAGGTCGGGTACTCGAGCCCGAGCACGTTCGTCACGGTCTTCCGCCGCACCACGGGCATGTCGCCTGCCGCGTACGCGCGCCTGCTCGGAGCGCCCGGCCACTGACCTTGGCGGGAAATCGGTCATCGCTGGCAGGATTTCTCGATCCCGCCCGGGTTAGCCTCACCTTCGTCCCGCCAACTAAGGCTAGGCTCATCTAACTAGCGGGCGTCGAGTCGCACTGCGAGACGCCCGACGGAGGACCCTTCATGACCCCGACCACCACCCGCCGTCGCACCGCTCCCCGGCGCCGTCTCCTGGGCGCCGTCGCCGCGCTCACGACCCTGGCCGCGCTCGCGGCCTGCTCGACGGGAGGGACCGACGGCTCGACGCCGGCCCCCGCGGGCGGAGCCGACGTCGCCACGACGAACCTCGCCGAGGCCGACGCGTTCCCGGTCGAGATCGAGCACGCGTACGGCTCGACGACGATCGACGCCGAGCCCCAGCGCGTCGTGACGATCGGCTGGAGCAGCCAGGACGCGGTCGTCGCGTTCGGCAAGGTGCCCGTGGGCATCGAGAGGTTCACGGGCCCCGGCATCGAGGACGACATCCTCCCCTGGCTGACCGAGACCTTCGAGGGAGCCACGCCCGAGCTGCTCACGAGCAACCCCGACGTCCCGTTCGAGCAGATCGCGGCCCTGCGCCCCGACGTGATCATCGCCGTCTACTCGGGCATCACCGACACGGCCTACGAGCGCCTCTCCGAGATCGCCCCGACCGTCGCGTTCCCGGGCTCCGCGTGGGAGACGTCGTGGCAGGACCAGACCACGATGATCGGGGCCGCCCTGGGGCAGCCCGCCAAGGCCGACGAGCTCGTCGACGGCGTCGGGACAAAGGTCGCCGAGACGGCCGCAGCCCACCCCGGGCTCCAGGGCAAGACCATCACGTACGCGATGAACGGCGAGGGCGGCCTCATCGTCTTCTGCCCCTCTGACCCGCGCATCGAGCTGCTGACCCAGATCGGGCTCGTGCCGTCCCCGGGCACCCTCACGGTCTGCGGCGCCGAGGACGCGTCGTCGGTCTCGGTCAGCTCCGAGCTCATCCCGACGCTCGACGCCGACGCGTTCATCCTCATCGACGTCGACGAGACGGTCTACGACACCCTCATGGGCAACCCGCTCTTCGCGGCGCTGCCCTCGGTCGTCGACGACCGCGTGATCCGCGTCGTCGGCATGGACTACGCCATGGCGACGTCCGCGCCGACCGTCCTGAGCATCCCCTACGCGCTCGACGAGTTCGTCGCCCAGCTCACGGCCACCCTCGGCTGAGCACGTCGGGCCTGCCCTCACCGGACTCCCACGAACGCGGCGACGGCCCAGTCCCCACCAGGGGCCGGGCCGTCGCCGCGTCGAGGTCAGCGCGGCCCGGAGACCCACCGCTCGTGGAGCTGGTAGGCGCTCACGTCGGTGAGCGACGCGACCTGGTCGACGACGACCCGGAGGCGAGCGGCGGCGTCGGGCGCCTCGACCCAGTCCGCCGCGAACGGCGCCTCGAGCGCACCAGGAGCCTTGTCGATGAAGACCCCGACGAGGTCCGCCAGGACCTGCCGCTGCTGGTGGTGCAGCGGCTCCTGCTCGCGCGGGGCCATGACGTACGCGACCGCCATGCCCTTGAGCGCGAGGATCTCCGCGGACGTCGTCTCCGGGACGACCAGCCGCGCCGAGTAGCGCGTGAGCGGACCGTCACCGTACTCCTCGCGCGTCGCGGCCTGCGCCGACCCGCTGAAGCGCCCGATGAGCTGGCTCGTCGAGTCCTTGAGGGCTGCGAGCGCCCGACGCGACCCGTCGAACCCGCGCATCAGGTGGCCGGTGGCCTCGAGCCGGGAGATCGCTGCGTCGAGCTCGTCCGCGCTGTACGCGTCGCCGTACCAGGCGCGGACCGCGGCCACGACGCGCGCCCGCTCGTCGCGGTCCGCGAGGACCGCGAGGTCGAGCTTGCCGCCAACGATCGCGTCCTCGACGTCGTGCACCGAGTAGGAGATGTCGTCGGCCAGGTCCATGACCTGGGCCTCCATGCACTTGACGTGCTCAGGGGCGCCCTCGCGCAGCCACGCGTAGACGGGAACGTCGTCGGGGTAGACGCCGAACTTGTGCGTCGTGGACCCGTCGGCGCGCAGCGGCCCCTCGCCCCGGCGCCACGGGTACTTGACGCTCGCGTCGAGGCTCGCACGGGTCAGGTTGAGCCCCACGGGCGTGCCGTCGGCTGCGAAGACCTTGGGCTCGAGGCGCGTCAGGAGACGCAGCGTCTGGGCGTTGCCCTCGAAGCCGCCGTGGTCCGCCATGATCTCCGCGAGCGCCCGCTCGCCGTTGTGCCCGAACGGCGGGTGGCCCAGGTCGTGGGCCAGGCACGCGGTGTCGACGACGTCCGGGTCGCACCCGAGCGCGCGCCCCATCTCCCGGCCCACCTGCGCGACCTCGAGGCTGTGCGTCAGGCGCGTGCGCACGAAGTCGTCGGAGCCCGGCCCGAGGACCTGGGTCTTGGCGCCGAGGCGCCGCAGGGCCGAGGAGTGGACCACGCGCGCCCGGTCCCGTTCGAAGGGAGTGCGGGCCTTGCTCTTGGGCGGCTCGGGGACCCACCGCTCGACGTCGTCGGCCGAGTATCCGAGGGCACTTCCTGGCATCGTGTGGGGCACGGGTCCCACCCTATCGACGCGGCGGGTCGCCGTGGTGCGCCGCCCCCCGCACGCGAACCGGCTCAGGCCAGCCGCCACACCCCGACGCCCGGGCCGTCGCCCGCCACGTCGAGCCCGTCGGGCGTCACGCGCAGGCCCAGGTCGCCGTACAGCCGCTCGGCGTCGGCGCCCGTGAGCAGGTGCCGCGGCAGGCGCGCCCCGTCCCACGCGTCCCGCGCCACGACGACGAGCACGCGCTCGTCGAGCGTCTCGCGCAGGTACGCCACGGCGTCGTCGTCGACCACGAGCCAGCGCAGTCCGCCCTCGCGCAGCGCCCGGCTCCCCCGGCGCAGCGCAACGAGCCGCCGGTAGACCTCGAACGTGTCGCCGTCCCAGCGCTCGGGGCGGTCCCACGGCATGGGCACGCGCGCGTGCTCGCCGTTGGTGCCCGTGAGCCCCACCTCGTCGCCCGCGAACATCACGGGCGTGCCGGGGTAGGTCAGCAGGAGCGTCGCGGCGACCTCGACCATCTCGGCCGAGCCCACGATCGAGCGCAGGCGCGGGGTGTCGTGCGACCCGAGCATGTTCCACTGTCGCGACGTGACCGACCACGGCAGCACGGCGTCGAAGTCGCGCATCGTCTCGACCATGCTGCGCCCGCCGCGGCGCGGTGTCGTCACGGGCAGCCCGAGGAACGGGACGGTCGAGTCGTGCGGCGCGAGCCACGTCCAGATCGGGCGCGTGAACGCCGAGTAGTTCATGTTGGCGTGCCAGCCGTCGCCCGCGAGGTCGAGCGAGGCGTCGTGGAAGTGCTCGCTCACCAGGACCGCGTCCGGGTTGATCGCGGCCATGGTCGCGCGGATCCGCCGCGCGATCTCGAGCGTGCGGTCCTCGTCCGCGTAGCGGCCCGTCATGTTCGCGACGTCGATGCGCCACCCGTCGAGCGCGAAGGGCTCGCCCAGGTAGCGCCCGACGACGGAGCCCGGCCCGTCGATCATCCTCGCCCCGAGCGTGGGCGAGCCGTAGTTGAGCTTGGGCAGCGACGCGTGCTCGAGCCAGCCCACGTACCCGGGCTCGCCCGGCGTCCAGTAGAACCAGTCGCGCTCGGCGCTCGCCTCGTCGGCGTGCGCGCGCTCGAACCACTCGTGGCCCGCGCCCGTGTGGTTGGTCGTCAGGTCGCCGAGCAGCCGCATGCCGCGCGCGTGCACGGCCCGCGAGAGCGACGCGTACGCCTCGTCGCCGCCCAGCAGCGGGTCGACGTGGTCGAACGTGCTCGCGTCGTAGCGGTGGTTGGAGCGTCCCGGGAAGACCGGGGTGAGGTAGACCGTCCCGACGCCGAGCGCCTGGAGGTGGTCCAGGTGCTCCTCGATCCCTCGCAGGTCGCCGCCGTAGTACTGCGTCCCGACGCCGGGCCCGGCCGCGAGCGGCTCGTCGTCCCAGCCGGCGGGCTGCGCCCAGTCCGGGACCGGCCGTGAGTCCGCCTCTGCCGAGCGGGCGAACCGGTCCGGGAACACCTGGTAGACGACGCCGTCGCCCATCCAGGACGGTGCGGGCGGGTGCACGGTCAGGCGGAAGTCCGCGGCATCCGGCACGTCCCGGTCGAAGACCCCGCGCCCGTTGAGCCACCGGTACCCTCCCGGGACGTCCAGGAAGAACCGGTAGCTCGTGACCGGGTTGTGGACCAGGACGTCGGCCACGTACCAGGACTCGTGCTCGTCCTGCCGGGCGCGCCGCGCCTCCGCCCGGCGCGGCTCGCCGTCGCGCACGGTCCGCAGCCACACGGCCCGGACCTGCGCGTCGGCACCGCCGGGCACCCGTGGCACGCGCACCCGGACCGGGACCACGTCCCCCAGGGCGGGCGTGCCGCCGGGGACGTGGACCTCGGAGCCGTCGTGGTGGGCGGCCAGGGTGACCACCTCGCGAGGCGAGCCGGCCCTCCCGGCAGACGTGGCGTCGTCGGGCCTGGTGGTGCTCACGGGTCAGCCCTTGACCGAGCCGGCCGTCAGGCCGCCCACGATGTACTTCTGCAGGTAGAGGAACAGCGCCAGCACCGGGAGCGTCGAGATGACCGCGCCTGCGGTGAACAGGCCCCAGTTCGCCTCGCGCAGCGACGAGACCCACCCGTACAGGCCGACCGCGAGCGTCCAGTTGGCCTCCGAGGTCAGGACGATGCGGGCGATCATGAACTCGCCGTACGTGCTGATAAAGGACAGCAGCGCCACGACGGCCAGGATCGGCGCCACGAGGCGCAGGATGATCGTCCAGTAGATCTGGGCGTGCGTCGCGCCGTCGAGCTTCGCGGCCTCGTCGAGCTCGCGCGGGACCGTGTTGAAGAACCCGTACATGAGGAACGTGTTCACGCCCAGCGCGCCACCGAGGTACACGCAGATCAGCGCCAGCTTGCTGTCCAGGCCGAGGGCAGGGACCACGTCGCCGAGGCTCAGGAGCAGCAGGAAGATCGCGATGAACGCGAGCATCTGCGGGAACATCTGGATGATCAGCAGCGAGGTCAGGCCCGTGCGGCGACCCGTGAAGCGGAACCGCGAGAACGCGTACGCCGCAGCGGCGCCCATGAGCACGGTGCCGACCGACGTCGCGACCGCGATCACGAGCGTGTTGAGCATCCACGTCCAGAACAGCGAGTCGCCGAGCTCCGCGTAGTTCACCGAGCTCACGTCGGCGAAGAGCGAGTTGGAGCCCGTGAGGGTGCCGTTCTCCGACAGCGACGCCGACAGGACGTAGACCAGCGGGAACGCCGAGAACACGACCGCGACGACGCCCACGAGGTGACGCCAGCCGAGCTCGCTGAACCAGCGGCCGGGCTTCATGCGCGTGCGGCCCTCGGGACCGGACGCGCCGCCGGAGGACGAGCCCGCCGAACCGACGGGAGCGGAGACAGAGGTGGTCGCCATGTCAGTTGATCTCCTCGAACTTGCGGGTGCTCCGGAAGGCCAGGGCAGAGATGGTGCCGACGATCACGAAGATGACGATCGACAGCGCGCTCGCGAGCCCGAAGTTCTTCGGAGCCGACCCGTCGACCCCGGAGATCTGGTAGACCATCGAGATCAGGATGTCGGTGTGCCCCAGCGGGACCGAGGCGTCCCCGAACCGTGGACCACCCCCGGTGAGCATGTAGATGAGCGTGAAGTTGTTGAAGTTGAACGCGAACGACGAGATCAGCAGCGGCGCCGTCGAGATGAGCAGCAGCGGCAGCGTGACCGAGCGCCACGTGCGCCAGCGACCCGCGCCGTCGATCTTCGCGGCCTCCATGACGTCCGACGGCAGCGACTGCAGGGCGCCCGTGCAGATCAGGAACATGTAGGGGAAGCCCAGCCACAGGTTCACGAAGAGCACCGAGAGCTTCGCGAGCACCGGGTCCGTGAGCCACGGGATCTCCGCCCCGCCCAGCAGGACCTCGTTGACGAAGCCGAACCGTGTGTTGAGCAGACCTGACCACAGCAGCGCCGCGAGGAAGCCCGGGATCGCGTACGGCAGGATCATGAGCACGCGGTAGATCTTGCGACCGCGCATGCGCACGTCGTTGAACGTGATCGCGAGGAACAGGCCCAGCAGGAACGTGGTCGCCACGGACCCGATCGCGAAGACGAACGTCCACGCCAGGATCTTGACGAAGGGCTGCGCGTAGCGCCCGTCGGAGAAGGCCGTGACGAAGTTGTCGAACCCGACCGCCACCCGCCACCCGACGGCGAGCGTCGTGCCGTCCGCGGCCTCGAACTGGCCGTCGTCGTTGGGGGTGTAGACGGTCCCGGTCGTCGTGTCCGTCATGGTGTCGGCCGCGTCGTCGTACTCGAGCGTCGAGGTGTAGACGAACCCGGTCATGGCGTCCGGGGTGCGGATCGACCCGTCCTCCGGGTCGTCGGACACGGGGACGCGGAGGTTCGTGACCTCCTCCTGGCGCTGGAGCACCTGGCCGCGCTCGAGGACCGTGTACCCGGGGACCTCGGTCGCGCGACCGGCCTCGACCGTCGCGTC
Organism: Oerskovia rustica; assembly: GCF_014836555.1. Classification (GTDB taxonomy): domain Bacteria; phylum Actinomycetota; class Actinomycetes; order Actinomycetales; family Cellulomonadaceae; genus Oerskovia; species Oerskovia rustica. The sequence goes on along the minus strand of NZ_JACSQQ010000007.1, from coordinate 78,909 downwards.
GTCGACCACGGTCAGGGGCTGCTCGGCCGAGCCGACCTCGACGTCGCCGTCGGGCGTGACGATCGCGAAGGCGAGCGTGCCGCCGTCCTCGACGACCGTGAGCGGGGCCGACTCGGACCCCTCGACGCGGCGCTCGTTCTGGACGAGCAGGGCCTCGATCGCCTGCTCCTTGGTCGAGTTGTGCCCCGTGCCGTAGTTGGTGAAGGCGATGTAGCCCGTGTAGGCCACCACGAAGATCTGGTAGGCCAGCAGGAAGATCAGGCCCGGCAGGATGTACTTGAGCGGCAGCGCACGCTTGGAGAAGTAGACCCAGTTGGCCGCGACCAGCATGGCCGCCGACGCGGCGAGGATGCCGTACGACTCGGCCGTCCACGCGGACCAGACCACGTACACGCCCAGCGCGTCGATGACGGCCATGAGGGCGAGCTTGGCGAAGAACCCGGGGCTGTAGTTCCGGGCGTGCGACCCGTCGCGGTCCCGGCGCGGGCGTTCCCTGCGCGGCCCCTCGGGCGGCCCGGAGTCCTCCGGAGCGCCGACGGCGGTGTCGGTGGGCGTGATCTGTGGGGCGGACATCGAGCCTCCGTAGTCGTGCGACACGGGTACCGGCCCGCGTCATGGGGCTGGCGCAGCGCCGCTCGTGCGGGCTGCGCCGACGACCCGCGGCCGCGGCGCGGGGGGGGGCCCCACGGCCAGGGTGTCAGGTGATCAGGAACCGATCGCTGCCTGGATGTCGGCGATCATCTTGTCCCAGGTGGTGATCGGGTCGGCGCCGCCGACGATCGCTGCCTCGGTCACGCCCCAGAAGCTCCACACGGAAGCCATCTCGGGGATCGAGGGCATGGGCAGGGCGTCGGCACCGACGGCACGGAAGCCGGCGATGATCGGGTCCTCCGCGGCGGCCTTGTCGGCCGAGACGGTCAGTGCCGGCGAACGGTTGCCCGCCTTGTACAGGGCCGTCTGGGCCTCCTCGGTCGAGAGGAAGTTGACGAGGAAGTCGTTGGCGACGAGCGCGTTCTTGCTCTGGTTGCTCAGGTAGAAGCCCTGGACGCCCACGAACGGCTGAGCGGTCTGGCCACCGGCGCTGGGGATCGGGTCGATCGCGAGGTTCAGGCCCTCGAAGGACTCGATCATCCACGGGCCGCCGACGATGAAGGGCGACTCGCCGTTCTTGAAGGCCTCGACCGCGATGTCGTACGTCGTGTCCTGGCTGAGCGTGCCGGCTGCGCCCTGCGCGCCGAGCCACGTCGCGAAGGCCTGGCCCTCGGGGCCGCCCATCGCGAGCTCGGAGCTGTAGGAGCCGTCCTCGTTCTGCGCGAACACGGGAGCGCCGAACGACGTCTGGAACGGGTAGTGCGTGTAGGGGTCACCCTTGGCGCCGTCCGACTGGACGAGGATCGGGAACTTGGTCCCGGCCGCCTGGCCGGCGGCGACGGCCTCGTCCCACGTGGCGGGGGCGGTCGCGGCGAGCGCGGTGTTGCGGATCAGGGCGATGTTCTCGGTCGCGTAGGGCAGGCCGTAGACCTGGCCGTCCTGCGTGAAGGCCTCGATCGAGACCTTCTCGAACTCGGCGGCCTTGTCGCCGAGCTCGAGCGGTGCGACGACACCGTTGGTCGTGAACTCGCCGAGCCAGTCGTGCGCGCCGACCGTGATGTCGGGGCCCTTGCCCGTCGGGACCTGCGCGAGGAAGTCCGCGCGGATGTCGTCGAAGTTCTTGAGGACGACCTCGACCTTGGTGCCGGTCTCGGTCTCGAAGGCCTTCGCAGCGTCCGTGACCGCGGCCTGGCGGGTCTCGTCGACCCAGACCGTCAGCGCACCGGTCGTGTCTTCGGCCCCCGTGGTGGGGTCGTCTCCGCTACCGCCGCCGGAGCAGGCTGTGAGCGCCAGCGTGGTGCCGAGCGCTGCGGCAAGAAGGATGCTCCGTCGCATCTGAGTCACTCCCAAGCAATCGAGATGTCAGCCAAGGGTGGCGAACCTGCCCTCCTCGGCCCTGATGGGGACGACCGTACGACGCCGGGTAGCCATGATGCAAGCGCTTGCGGTAACTTTCATGCAACGCATTGCACATCACGATGAAACAGCTCATCGCGCACCGCCTCCGGGACTGAGACATCCAGCCCGCGAGCAACCAGGACGAGGAGGTCCGGTGTCCCCTACACTCCCCCACGTGCGTACCCGTCTCACAGATCTGGCCGAGCAGGCCGGCGTCAGCACTGCGACGGTCTCGCGCGTCCTCAACGGCAAGGTCGGCGTCGCGAGCGAGACGCGCCAGGCCGTCCTCGCCGCGCTCGACCTCCTCGGGTACGAACGCCCGGAGAAGCTCCGCAACCGGTCGGCCGGCCTGGTCGGCCTGATCGTCCCGGAGCTGACGAACCCCGTCTTCCCCGCGTTCGCCCAGGTCGTCGAGTCGCTGCTCTCGGAGCACGGCTACACGCCCCTGCTGTGCACGCAGTCGCCGGGCGGCACCACCGAGGACGAGTACGTCGAGATGCTGCTCGACCACGCGGTCGACGGCATCGTCTTCATCTCCGGCCTGCACGCCGACACCCAGGCCAGCCACGAGCGCTACGAGCGCCTGCGCAGCCGCGGCATGCCCATCGTGCTGGTCAACGGCTACGCGCCGGGCGTGGACGCCCCGTTCGTCTCGCCCGACGACGTCGCGAGCGTCGAGCTCTCGGTGCGCCACCTGCAGTCGCTGGGGCACCGCAAGATCGGTCTCGCGATCGGCCCGGGGCGCTTCGTCCCGGCCCAGCGCAAGCTCACCGGCTTCGCGGACGCCCTCGTGCGGCACGGCCTGGTCGACGACGCCGACCAGGCCTCCGAGCACATCGTGGTCACGCTCTTCACGGTCGAGGGCGGGCAGGCCGCGGCGGGTGAGCTCATCGACTCGGGGCACACCGCGATCGTGTGCGGCTCGGACCTCATGGCGCTCGGCGCCATCCGTGCCGCACGGTCGCGCGGGCTGCGCGTCCCCGAGGACGTGTCGGTCGTCGGCTACGACGACTCCCCCCTCATCGCGTTCACCGACCCGCCGCTCACGACCGTGCGCCAGCCGGTCGCCGCGATGGGACAGGCGGCCATCAGCGCGCTGCTCACGGAGATCTCCGGGGAGCGGGCCCCGCGCTCGGAGCTGCTGTTCCAGCCGGAGCTGATCGTGCGCGGGTCGACGGGCGCCGCGCCGAGCGGCCGACTCGACAACCCCTAGCCGTAAGCGCTTACACTCGGACGACGGCCCGACGCGACGACCTTCCTGTCGCACCTCGGTCGCCGTTCCGGTGATCCCCGAGGCGCTCTCGCGCCCGGATCCCCGCTCGGACCGTCGCACCGCAGCCGGCGCGACGACCCGTCGCCACCCAGAACTCGCAGCACCCAGCCACACCCCGCACAGTGAGGACCTGTACTCCATGTCTCGTATCGATTCGACCACGGCGACCGAGGTCGACTCCGCCACGGCGCTGACCGCCACCCAGCTCGTCCACGCGGCCCACGCGGGCCCCGGCGAGTGGTGGCGCGACGCCGTGATCTACCAGGTCTACCCGCGCTCCTTCGCGGACGGCAACGGCGACGGTATCGGCGACCTGCCCGGGGTGACGGCCCGCCTGCCGCACCTCAAGGCCCTGGGGATCGACGCCGTCTGGCTCTCGCCCTTCTACCGGTCCCCGCAGAAGGACGCCGGCTACGACGTCTCCGACTACCGCGACGTCGACCCGCTGTTCGGCACGCTCGCCGACTTCGACGAGATGCTCGCGACGGCCCACGGCATGGGCATCCGCGTCATCGTCGACGTCGTCCCGAACCACACCTCGGACCAGCACGCCTGGTTCGTCGAGGCGCTCGCCGCCCCCGAGGGCTCCCCCGCCCGTGCGCGCTACCTCTTCCGCGAGGGCAAGGGCGAGAACGGCGAGCTGCCCCCCAACAACTGGCAGTCCATCTTCGGCGGCCCGGCCTGGACCCGCGTGACCGCGGGCGCGGACGCGCACGTCGTGACCGGTGCCGAGGGCGAGGTGCCCGGCCAGTGGTACCTGCACATGTTCGACTCGACCCAGCCCGACCTCGACTGGACCAACCCCGAGGTCCGCGCCGAGTTCGAGGACGTCCTGCGCTTCTGGCTCGACAAGGGCGTGGACGGCTTCCGCATCGACGTCGCGCACGGCATGGTCAAGCAGGACGGCCTGCCCGACTGGGACGGCACCGTCTCGATGGTCGAGGGCACCGACACGGGCGCCCCCGAGGACGGCTCGACCGGTGCCGGCAACTCCGGCCCCATGTTCGACCAGGACGGCGTGCACGACATCTACCGCGCCTGGCACAAGGTCCTCGCCGAGTACGACGGCGACCGTGCCCTCGTCGCCGAGGCCTGGGTCGAGCCGCTCTCGCGCCTGGCCCGCTACGTGCGCCCCGACGAGATGCACCAGGCGTTCAACTTCTCGTTCCTCACCACGGCCTGGGACGCCGCCCCGCTGCGTGCGGTCGTCGCGGCCTCGCTCAACGCGTCCGACGAGGTCGGCGCACCCACGACCTGGGTGCTGTCGAACCACGACGTCGTGCGCCACCCCTCGCGCCTGGGCCTCGCCGAGCCGGGCCTGCGCCCCAACGGGATCTTCGCGCACGAGCCCCAGCCGGACGAGGAGGTCGGCCTGCGCCGCGCCCGCGCCGCGAGCCTGCTCATGCTCGGCCTGCCGGGCAGCTCGTACCTGTACCAGGGCGAGGAGCTCGGCCTGCCCGAGCACACCTCGCTCCCGAACGAGGTCCGCGAGGACCCCGCGTTCTTCCGCACCGAGGGCGCCGAGGCCGGCCGCGACGGCTGCCGCGTGCCGCTCCCCTGGGAGGCCGAGGCCCCGGGTCTCGGGTTCGGCCCCACGGGCCAGACCTGGCTCCCCCAGCCCGAGTCGTACAAGACCCTCGCGGCCGACGCGCAGTACGGCGTCGCCGGCTCGACGTTCGAGATGTACAAGGCCGCGCTCGAGATCCGCAAGGCCGAGAACCTCGGCGCGGGCTCGCTCGCCTGGGTCGACGCCTACGCGGACTCCACGGACGTCATCGCTTTCCGCAACGGCGACGTGGTCGTCCTGGCGAACCTGGGCTCCGAGCCCGTCGTCCTGCCCCGCGGTGCGCAGGTCCTGGTCGAGAGCGGCCCCACGGTCACCGACCGCAGCGCCGACCCGCAGGTCCGCGTCCCGGTGGACACCACGGTGTGGTTCCGCGCGTGACCCGGTAGCCCGGGCGGCTCGAGGCCCGCACGACGACGGCCCGGTGCCGGAGGACGTCCTCCGACACCGGGCCGTCGTCATGCCTTCCGGCGGGTCTCAGCCCCCGGAGACGCTCAGCTCGGCCTCGCGCAGCTTCTCCTCGAACTCCTCGGAGAGCTCGCGCGAGTCGAGCCAGCCGTACGGCAGGTGGGGCTTCTTGGGCGAGCCGGCGCGTCCGCGCTGCCCCTCGGCGGCCTCTCCCGGGTAGGGCTGGTCGAGGTCGAGCGCGTCGAGCTTGCCGCGCAGCTCGTCGAGCGTCGAGACCATCGCGAGGCCCTGACGCGCCTCGCCGCCGACCGCGTACCCCTTGAGGTACCAGGCCATGTGCTTGCGCAGGTCGCGCATGCCCTTGCCCTCGTCCCCGCCGAAGTACTCGATCATGAGCTCGCCGTGGCGGTAGACGGTCTCGGCGACCTCCCGCAGGCCGGGCGTCACGCGCGCGTCCGAGCCGGAGAAGGCCGCGGCCAGGTCCGCGAAGAGCCAGGGGCGCCCCTGGCACCCGCGGCCGACGACGACGCCGTCGCACCCCGTCTCCCGCACCATGCGCACGGCGTCCTCGGCCGACCAGATGTCGCCGTTGCCGAGCACCGGGATCTCGGTTACGGTCTCCTTGAGGCGCGCGATGGCCGACCAGTCCGCGGTGCCGCTGTAGTAGTCGGCGGCGGTCCGCGCGTGCAGGGCCACGGCCGCGACGCCCTCGCGCTGGGCGATGAGCCCGGCCTCGAGGTAGGTGAGGTGGTCGTCGTCGATGCCCTTGCGCATCTTGATCGTGACGGGCACGTCGTACGGCTCGGCGGCCTTGACCGCGGCGCGCACGATCGAGGTGAACAGGTCCCGCTTCCACGGCAGCGCCGAGCCGCCGCCCTTGCGCGTGACCTTGGGCACGGGGCAGCCGAAGTTGAGGTCGACGTGGTCCGCCCGGTCCTCGCCCGCGATGATCTTCACCGCGGCGCCGACCGTCGCGGGGTCCACACCGTAGACCTGGGCCGAGCGGGTCTTCTCGTCGTCCTCGAAGGTGACGATGCGCAGCGACTCCTCGTTGCGCTCGACGAGCGCGCGGCTGGTCACCATCTCGGCGACGTACAGGCCTGCGCCGTGCTCGCGGCACAGCCGACGGAAGGCGGCGTTGGTCACGCCCGCCATGGGGGCGAGGACCACGGGGGTCTCGACGACGTGGGGCCCGATCCGCAGGGGCGGCAGCACGTGTCCGGTTGCGGGCGCCGGGGTCTCGGGCGCACGCGTGGCGTCGGAAAGGGTGGGGAGGGTCACCGGGCCATTCTCCCACCAACCCCGGGCAGGAGAAAAAGGGCCGCCGTCCACGGGTGGACGACGGCCCTTCTCCGGCCCCTGAGGGCGGGCGTGCTAGGCGCCGAGGAGGCGCGCACCCAGGTACGCCGTGACCTGGTCGAGCGCGACGCGCTCCTGCGCCATGGTGTCGCGGTGACGGATCGTCACGGCCTGGTCGTCGAGCGTGTCGAAGTCGACCGTGATGCAGAACGGCGTGCCGATCTCGTCCTGACGGCGGTAGCGGCGGCCGATCGCCCCGGCGTCGTCGAAGTCGACGTTCCAGAACTTGCGCAGCTCGGCGGCCAGGTCGCGCGCCTTGGGCGAGAGCTGCTCGTTGCGGCTGAGCGGCAGCACGGCGGCCTTGACGGGCGCGAGGCGCGGGTCGAGCCTGAGCACCGTGCGGACGTCGGTGCCGCCCTTCGCGTTGGGCGCCTCCTCCTCGTGGTAGGACTCGACGAGGAAGGCCATGAGCGAACGCGTCAGGCCCGCGGCGGGCTCGATGACGTACGGCACGTACTTCTCGTTCGTGACCGGGTCACGGTAGGTGAGGTCCTTGCCGGAGTGCTCGGAGTGCGTCTTGAGGTCGAAGTCGGTGCGGTTCGCGACCCCCTCGAGCTCGCCCCACTCGGAACCCTTGAAGCCGAAGCGGTACTCGATGTCGACCGTGCGGGTCGAGTAGTGCGACAGCTTTTCCTTCGGGTGCTCGTAGAGACGCAGGTTGTCGCGGTCGATGCCGAGGTCGACGTACCAGTTGGTGCGCAGGTCGATCCAGTACTGGTGCCACTCCTCGTCCGTCCCGGGCTCGACGAAGAACTCCATCTCCATCTGCTCGAACTCGCGCGTGCGGAAGATGAAGTTGCCCGGCGTGATCTCGTTGCGGAACGACTTGCCGATCTGGCCGATGCCGAACGGCGGCTTCTTGCGGGCCGCGCCGACGACGTTCTGGAAGTTCACGAAGATGCCCTGCGCGGTCTCGGGGCGCAGGTAGTGCATCCCGGACTCGTCCTCGACGGGGCCGAGGTACGTCTTGAGCATCATGTTGAAGTCGCGGGGCTCGGTCCACTGGCCGCGCGTGCCGCAGTTGGGGCACACGATCTCGGCGAGGCCGCCCTCGGGGGCGCGGCCCTTCTTCTCCTCGAACTCCTCGATCATCTGGTCCTCGCGGAACCGCTTGTGGCACGAGAGGCACTCGGTGAGCGGGTCGGTGAAGACGCCGACGTGGCCCGAGGCGACCCAGACCTCGCGCGGGAGGATTACCGAGGAGTCGAGGCCCACCACGTCGTCACGGCTCGTGACCATGGTGCGCCACCACTGCTTCTTGATGTTCTCCTTGAGCTCGGTACCGAGCGGCCCGTAGTCCCAGGCGGACCGGGTACCGCCGTAGATCTCGCCCGAGGGGAAGACGAACCCGCGCCGCTTGGCGAGGGAGACGACGGCATCGAGTCGAGAAGGCGCAGTGGCCACAGTTGATCACTCCAGGGAATCGTGCGTACCCCGCACGTGGCTTCGTGCGGGACGTTGCGGGACGCCGGTGCCCCGGTCGTCGCTGCGAGGAGGACGGGCCCTGGGCACCAACGTCCCAGGTTACTCGGTCTTTCCCGGCGCGGCGGCGCGCGGCGGGTGGCAGGGGGTGAGACGCAGGCCCGACGGCGAGCGGCGCCGTCGGGCCGGCGTGGACGCCCGGGCAGGGTGTCGGCCAGGCCACACCGACCCTTGTTGACATTCGTTATCAATATCAGTGACGATGGATGCCATGCCCCGCAACCTCCCCCGCTCCCGCGCTGCCCTCGCCACGTCCGTCGCCCTCGCGGCGGCTCTCACCCTGACGGCCTGCGGCTCCGGGGGCACGTCGGGCGGCGGCGGGTCGGGCGGTGACGCCACAGGAGACACCCAGGTGCTCGCCTCGTTCTACCCCCTGCAGTTCGTGGCCGAGCGCGTGGGCGGCGACCGGGTCTCGGTCTCCAACCTCACGCCGCCCGCCGCGGAACCCCACGACCTCGAGCTCTCCCCCGCCCAGGCCCGCTCGATCGGCACGGCCGACCTCGTGGTCTACCAGTCCGGCTTCCAGGCAGCGGTCGACGAGGCCGTCGAGGCGCGCGACCCGGCGCACCTCGTCGACGCGACCCAGGCCGCAGGTCTCGAGGAGCACCCGGGCGAGTCGACCACGGCCGAGAGCGACTCCGCCGAGGACGAGCACGCCACGCACGACGACCACGCGGACGACGGGCACGACCACTCCTCGGAGGGTGGCCTCGACCCGCACTTCTGGCTCGACCCCGCCCGCCTGGTCCCGGTCGCGGAGCAGGTCGCGGCCGAGCTGACCGCGGTCGACCCCGACGGCGCCGACGAGTACGCGGCCAACCTGGAGACCCTCACGGCCGACCTGACCGCGCTGGACGCCGAGTACGAGGCCGGCCTCGCGAGCTGCGCGAGCCCCTACCTCGTCACGTCGCACGAGGCGTTCGGCTACCTCGCCGAGCGCTACGGGCTCGAGCAGGTCGGGATCACGGGGATCGACCCCGAGGCCGAGCCCTCTCCCGCCCGGTTGCGCGAGGTCGCCGACATCATCCGCGACCACGGCGTGTCCACGATCTTCTTCGAGACCCTCACGAGCCCCAAGGTCACCCAGACCCTCGCGCAGGACGTCGGCGTCCAGGCCGCGGTGCTCGACCCGCTCGAGGGCCTGAGCAAGGACGGGACCGACTACCTTGGCGTCATGCGGACCAACCTGGAGGCGCTGCGCACCGGCCTGACCTGCGCATGAGCACCTCACCCCTGACGTCTCCGGACCTCCCCAGGGCTTCCTCCGTGGAGCCCCCCGCGATCGAGGCCCGCGGCGTGCACGTGCGCCTCGGCAGCAGCGACATCCTGCGCGGCGTCGACCTCACGGTCGAGCGCGGCGAGGTCGTCGCGCTGCTCGGCGCGAACGGCTCGGGCAAGTCGACGCTCGTGAAGTCCCTCGTGGGCATCGTCCCGCTCGCGGCAGGCCACGTCCGGCTCCTCGGCTCCGACCTCGGCCCTCGGGTCCCCTGGGCGCACCTGGGCTACGTGCCGCAGCGCGTCTCGGCACAGACGGGCGTCCCGTCGACGGCCGAGGAGGTCGTCGCCTCGGGACTGCTGCACGGCCGCCGCATCCGCCTGCCGCGCGGCTGGCGTGCCACGGCGCGCGAGGCGCTCGACCGCGTCGGCCTCGCCGACCGCGCGCAGAGCGCCGTGCACGAGCTCTCGGGCGGCCAGCAGCAGCGGGTGCTCATCGCCCGCGCACTGGCGCGCAGCCCCGAGCTGCTCATCCTCGACGAGCCCGTCGCGGGCGTCGATCAGCCCAGCCAGGAGGCGTTCGCCGCGACGCTCACCGAGCTCACGCGCGGTGGCATGACGGTCCTGGTCGTCCTGCACGAGCTGGGCGCGCTCGCGCCCCTCATCCAACGGTGCGTGGTCCTGCGCCACGGCCTCGTGGTGCACGACGGCGAACCGCCGCACGCCACGGCCGCGCACGCCGGGCCCGACCACGAGCACCTGCACCCGCACGGGGACGACGCCGAGCACGGCGCCTCGGCCGGGATCGACATGGGCCTCATCGACGCCCCGCTCACGCACCACAACCCTGCCCCCGCCCGCATCGACCGTGGAGCCGCCTCGTGAACGCCCTCGACGAGCTGGTCGGGATGCTCTCCGACCCCTTCATGCAGCGCGCCCTGATCGCGGCCGTGCTGGTCGGCGTGACCGCTCCGGTCATGGGGACCTACCTCGTGCAGCGCAAGCTGTCGCTGCTCGGCGACGGGATCGGGCACGTGGCCCTCACGGGCGTGGCCCTGGGCTGGCTCGTCGGCGGCGCCATGGGCGTCGTGCCCGACGACGCGCTCGCCATCCCCGGCGCGGTCGTCGCGGCCGTGATCGGCTCCGTGATCATCGAGATCGTGCGCGAGCGTGGCCGCACGAGCGGCGACGTGGCCCTGGCCCTGATGTTCTACGGCGGCATCGCGGGCGGCGTCCTGCTCATCGGCGTCGCCGGGGGCAGCTCGGGCAACCTCATGCAGTACCTGTTCGGCTCGATCTCGAGCGTCTCCCCGACCGACCTGTGGCTGACCCTGATCCTGGGCGTGCTCATCCTCGCGGTCGGCATGGGGCTGCGTGCCGCGCTGTTCGCCGTGAGCTACGACGAGGAGTTCTCGCGGGCCTCGGGGCTGCCCGTGCGGGCCCTCAACATCGCGATCGCCGTCATCGCCGCCCTGACCGTGACCGTGGCCATGCGCGTCGTGGGCCTGCTGCTCGTGAGCGCGCTCATGATCGTGCCCGTCGCGATCGCGCAGCTCGTGACGATCTCGTTCCGGCGGACCATGGCGCTGGCCATGGTCATCGGCGTCGTGGTCTGCGTGGTCGGGCTGTCCGTCACGTACTGGCAGACTCTGTCCCCGGGGGCCACGATCGTCGTCCTGGCGATCGCCCTCTACGCGGTCGTGGCGGTCCTGCGACCCGTGCTCGTGCGGCGCAGGCCGCGCACGGCGCACGACCCGCACCCCGACATCCCCGACGACGTCCACGTGGAAGGTGGCGAGCGATGCAGCGCATGACCCGTCAACGGGCAGCGGTCTCCGAGGCTCTGGAGGACCTGCCCGACTTCCGCAGCGCGCAACAGCTCCACGAGCTGCTGCGCGCTCGCGGCGATGCCGTGGGTCTGGCGACGGTCTACCGCACCCTGCAGACCATGGCCGACGGCGGCGACGTCGACGTGCTGCGCACCGAGGACGGCGAGAGCCTGTACCGCAAGTGCGAGCGCTCCGAGCACCACCACCACCTGGTGTGCCGCTCGTGCGGCAAGGCGGTCGAGATCGACGGTCCGACCGTCGAGACCTGGGCCTCCCAGGTGGGCGCCGTCCACGGCTTCACGGACATCCAGCACACGATCGAGCTGTTCGGTACCTGCGAGGCGTGCCGCGCGAAGCAGGCGTCGTGAGCGTGTCGCTCCTCCTGGGCCCGACGGCGTCGCTCGCCTCCGCGCCGCACCTCGCGCGGGAGGTCGTCGCGGCGGCCGACGGGTCGACGGGGATCTTCACGATCGACGGCGTGCCGTACTGGATCATCTACGCCGCGGCCTTCGCGATCGTGTTCGTCCGTGCGCAGGCCACGTACTGGGTCGGTCGTGGCGTGGCCCGTGGCACGGGCAACACCCGGTGGGCGAAGCGCCTCGAGGGCGAGCGGGCTCAGCGGGCGATCGCCACGATCAACAGGTGGGGGCCCATCGCGGTCACGCTGTCGTTCTTCACCGTCGGGGTCCAGACCGTCATCAACCTGACGGCGGGCTACACCCGCATGCGGCTCCCGCGCTACCTCGCGGCGCTGCTCCCGGGGTGCGCCATCTGGGCCGCCATCTGGACGACCGTCGGGATCGCGGCGTTCAACACCGCCGTGCTGCTCGCGGCCGGCAGCCCCGTCGGCCTGGCCGTGCTCGTGCTGCTCGTGGCTGGGCTCGTGGCCTGGATCGTCGTGGCCTCGCGACGCCGCCGCGCCCGCGCCGCGCACGGCGACGAGGACGCCGCGACCCCCGCGGCGCCGTCGGGCAGGGACGACGCCCCGACCGTGGCGACGGACGCGCCGTCCCCGACGACCGGGAGCAACCCGTTCGGCGACGTGGCCGACCTGCTGCTCGATGCGCCGGACGAGGGGCCCCCGAACGCGCGTCGCACGCGCGGCGGCTCCTCGGGCCCCTCGGCGGCCCCCACCGAGCGCGACTGACGCTCTCAGGAGATCTCGGTCGCGCTCTCGTCGGGCTCGCCCAGGCAGAACTGGTTGCCCTGCGGGTCCGCGAGCACCGACCACCGGTAGCCGGGGATCGTGTGCTCGGCGACCAGCGAGGCACCGTCGGCCAGCAGTCGCGAGACCTCTGCCGCGCGGTCTGCGGACGACGCGTCGAGGTGGATCTTGTTCTTGCCGGGCGTCGGGTCCTCGACCTTCTGGAAGCCCAGCACGGGGCCCTTGCCCTCGTGCGGCGGGACGACCTCGAGGAACCAGCCGTCGGCCTCGTCGATCACCTTCCCGCCCGTCTGCCGGGCCCACCACTGCGCCAGCGGGCGCGGGTCGGTCGAGTCCACCGTGACCATACCGATCGAAAGAGTCATACCCGGCAGGGTAGCGAGGGGCACCGACACGTGCAGGGCGCCGGTGCCTGCACGTCGAGGTAGAGGGCTCGCGTCGAGACGACGGCTCCGTCCCGACACCTGCCCTCTACCTCGGTGCCCGAGGACGTCAGGGGATGTCGGCCGACTCCGCCGACTTGTCGATCGCCCCGCCGTAGCGCCGGTCGCGGCTCGCGTACTCCTCGACCGCGCGCCACAGGCTGCGCCGGTCGACGTCCGGCCAGTGCTCGGGCAGGAAGACCATCTCGGCGTACGCGGCCTGCCAGATCATGAAGTTCGACGTGCGCTGCTCACCCGAGGACCGCAGGAACAGGTCCACGTCCGGCAGGTCCGGCTCGTCGAGGTACTTCGCGACCGTCTTCTCCGAGACCTTCCTCGGGTCGAGCCGGCCCGCCGCGACCTCCTGGGCGATCGCCTGCGCCGCGTCCGCGATCTCGGCACGCCCGCCGTAGTTCACGCACATCGTCAGGGTGCACGTGTCGTTGTCCTTGGTCAGCCGCTCGGCGTCCTCGAGCTCCTTGATGACCGAGCCCCACAGGCGCGGACGGCGCCCCGCCCACCGCATGCGCACGCCCCAGCTGCTCATCTCGTCGCGGCGACGGCGGATCACGTCCCGGTTGAACTGCATGAGGAAGCGGACCTCCTCGGGCGAGCGCTTCCAGTTCTCGGTCGAGAACGCGTACGCCGAGACGTGCTTGACGCCGATCTCGATCGCACCCGCCACGACGTCGAGCAGCGCGGCCTCGCCCGCCTTGTGGCCCTCGGTGCGCGGAAGCCCGCGCTCGTTGGCCCACCGGCCGTTGCCGTCCATGACGATCGCGACGTGGTTCGGCACGAAACGGGCCGGGATGTTCGGCGCCGTCGCGCCCGACGGGTGCGGCGGCGGCGGTTGGATCGGTCGCCCCATCAGGCCTCTCCCCCGGCCCGCGGGGTACCCGCGTCGTCTCGTTCCACCATCCGCAGTGATCGCAACGTTCTCTCCAGGTGATATTGGCTGTAGGCGGCCACGAGGCCGCTGGCTTCCTTGCGGTGGCGCACGTCCGACGCGTCCGCCACGTCCCACTCGCCCGCGAGCAGCGCCGCGAGCAGGGAGAAGGTCTCGGGGGCCGGGGACGTCGACCCGGGCGGCCTGCACCGTGAGCAGACCGCCCCGCCCAGGGCCACCGCGAACGACCGGTGCGGGCCCGGCTCGCCGCAGCGCGAGCAGTCGGTGAAGCTCGGTGCCCACCCGGCGACCGCGAAGGCGCGCAGGAGGTAGGAGTCGAGCACCAGGCCCGGCGCGTGCGCGTGCCCCGCGAGCGACCGCAAGGCTCCGGCGAGCAGCCAGAACTGCTGGACGGCGGGCTCCTTCTCGGCCTCGACGAGCCGTTCGGCCGTCTCCAGCATCGCGGCCCCCGCCGTGTACAGGCCGTAGTCCTCGCAGATCGCGCGCGCGTAGGGGCCCACGGTCTCCGCCTGCGTCACGACGTCGAGCGACCTGCCCACGTGGAGCTGGACGTCGACGAACATGAACGGCTCGAGCCGCGCCCCGAAGCGCGAGGACGTGCGGCGCACGCCCTTGCCCACGGCCCGGACCTTGCCGTTCTCGCGCGTGAGCAGGGTGACGATGCGGTCCGCCTCGCCCAGCTTCTGGGCGCGCAGGACGATCGCTTCGTCTCGGTAGAGGACCACTCCCCCATTGTCCGTCATGCCACCGACGTCCCGGTGCACGGTCCGCGTCCCGGCGACCCGGCCGCCGGGCCGACCGGCCACCCGGCGCGGACGTCACGAGACGCCGCCCGG
>NZ_JACSQQ010000007.1:62435-64450 GCF_014836555.1 Oerskovia rustica | reverse complement strand
GGGCCCCGCGCCGGCCGGGGCGGGACCCGTCGAGGAATCAGCCCTCGGAGCGCTCCGCACGGTTCACGGCCGAGACGATCGCCTTGAGCGAGGCCGTGGTGATCGACGGGTCGATGCCGACGCCCCACAGGACGTCGTCGCCGACCTGGCACTCGACGTACGCGGCGGCCGTCGCGTCTCCACCCTCCGAGAGCGCGTGCTCGGCGTAGTCCAAGACCCGGACCTCGACGCCGACGTGCGCGATCGCGTCGACGAACGCCGCGACCGGCCCGTTGCCCGAGCCCTCGAGCGTCAGGTGCTCGCCGCGGTCCAGCACGTCGACCGCCAGGGTGTCGGGGCCGTCCTCCGACGACACCGCGCGGGTCCCGCGAAGCTTCAGCCGGCCCCACTGCTCCAGGCCCGACTCGGGGGCCGCCGGCAGGTACTCGTCCGAGAAGATCCGCCAGATGTCGTCGCCCGTGACCTCCTGCCCACCCGCGTCCGTGAACGCCTGGACGACGCGCGAGAACTCGATCTGCAGGCGCCGCGGCAGGTCCAGGTGACGCTCGGACTGCAGCAGGTACGAGATGCCGCCCTTGCCCGACTGCGAGTTGACGCGGATCACGGCCTCGTACGACCGGCCGACGTCCTTGGGGTCGATGGGCAGGTACGGCACGCCCCACACCAGGTCGTCGACGCCCTTGCCCGCAGCCTCGGCCTCGGCGGCCATGGCGTCGAGGCCCTTCTTGATCGCGTCCTGGTGCGAGCCCGAGAACGCGGTGAAGACCAGGTCGCCCGCGTACGGGTGACGCTCGTGCACGGCGATCTGGTTGCAGTGCTCGACCGTGCGACGGATGCGGTCCATGTCGGAGAAGTCGATCTCCGGGTCGATGCCCTGGCTGAACAGGTTCATGCCGAGCGTCACCAGGCAGACGTTGCCCGTGCGCTCGCCGTTGCCGAACAGGCAGCCCTCGATGCGGTCGGCGCCGGCCTGGTAGCCCAGCTCCGCGGCAGCCACCGCCGTCCCGCGGTCGTTGTGCGGGTGCAGCGACAGGACGACGTTCTCGCGGTGCGCGAGGTGGCGGTTCATCCACTCGATCGAGTCGGCGTAGACGTTGGGCGTCGCCATCTCGACCGTCGCGGGCAGGTTGATGATGACCTTGCGGTCGGGCGTGGGCTCGAAGACCTCGATGACCTCGTTGCAGATCTCCACCGCGAACTCGAGCTCCGTGCCCGTGTACGACTCGGGCGAGTACTCGTAGAAGACCGCGGTCTCCGGGATGGTCTCCTCGAACTTGCGGCACAACTTCGCACCGTTCACCGCGATCGCGATGATGCCCTCACGGTCCGTGCGGAAGACGACCTCGCGCTGGAGCCGCGACGTCGAGTTGTACAGGTGCACGATCGCCTGCTTCGCCCCCCGCAGAGACTCGTACGTGCGGGCGATGAGGTGCTCGCGGGACTGCGTCAGGACCTGGATCACGACGTCGTCCGGGATGTGCCCGTCCTCGATGAGCAGGCGCACGAAGTCGAAGTCGGTCTGCGAGGCCGACGGGAAACCGACCTCGATCTCCTTGTAGCCCATGTCGACGAGCAGCTGGAACATCTTCAGCTTGCGCTCGGCGTTCATGGGCTCGATCAGCGCCTGGTTGCCGTCACGCAGGTCGACCGCGCACCAGCGCGGGGCCTTCTCGATGCGCTTGTCCGGCCACGTCCGGTCCGGCAGCGACACGTCGAACTGCTGGTGGAAGGGCTCGTACTTGTGCACGGGCATGCCCGACGGCTGCTGTGCCGAACGGGTGCTGGTCTGGGGGGTCTGGGCCGTGGTGCTCATCTTGTCCTTCGCGATCTCTTCGTCGGTGCTGTTCAGCCGGCACACCAGACCACCGCGACGAGGATGCGGCCTAGAGGGCCTCGTCGCGGCAACGAAGGAGGAGCAGCTGAGTCACGTGCACGCTGCCACTGTACTCCCGTCCGGGGCGATGGTCAGGGACGTCCCGGTGGACGACACGCGAGAGGCGGGGGGGGGGGGGGGG
>NZ_JACSQQ010000007.1:7050-62425 GCF_014836555.1 Oerskovia rustica | reverse complement strand
CCGTCGGCCCGCCTCACGGCGAGACCACCAGGGCGGTCAGCGGCGCGAACGCAGCGCCGCGTCGACCGCCGGGTCGCCCAGGTTGCCGAGCCACTCGAGCAGCGCGGGGTACGTCGACGGGTTCGCCGCGACCTGGGGCCGCAGGTGCGGTGCTTCCTGGACGATCTGCGCGAGCACCTCGAGCGGGGTGGACGGGTCCAGCGCCTGAGCAGCGCTGAACCCCACCGGCTGCGGGTCCTGGTACGGGGGCAGGACCGCGGTGTCCCCCACGGACTGTGCGGCGTAGCCGGGCCGGGCCGCGTAGCCCGAGCGCTCGGGTACGACCGGCTGCACGGGGTGCGACGACGAGCCGCCCTGAGCCGGCAGGACCTGCGTCGGCTGGTACTGCTCGACCGGGCGGGCGGGCTGCGGCTGGGGGTCCTGCCGGACGGGCTGCGTCGGCCCCTGGCTCGGCTGGTAGCGGACCTGCTGCACGGGCTGAGCCTGCTGCGGCTGGGCCTGCACCGGCGTCTGGGCGGGCGTCGGGCGCGACGACGGGGCTGCGACCGGATCGGGCTCCTGCTCGCCGGCCTCGGGACCGTAGCCGTCCGGGCCGGTCGCATAGCTGCCGCTGCCGTACGGGCCCGCGACGGGCTCCGGCACAGGCTTGGGACGCGCCGGGCGCGGCGCGGGCGGCTGCCAGACGTACGCGCTCGGCGCGGCGTCCGACCCGACGGGCGACGCGGGCCGGTTCTCCGCGAAATGGGTCCTGACCTCGGCCGGGACCGTGAGGGCGAACACCACGAGGAGCGGCAGCCCGTAGGCCAGCAGCAGGAGCGAGGTCCCGAAGCCCGTACCTGGCTGGTTCGTCGCGACGATGAGAAGGACGATGCCGAGGATCGCGACGACGCCCGCCGCGCCCAGGGCGAGCGTCCGCCCGGCCACCGCGTCACGCGCGAGCGACCGACGGGCCACGAACGCGGCGCCCGCGGCGAGCAGCCCGAACACGATCGACAGGATCAGGATCGAGCCCCGACCGCCGTCTGCGAGGGTGAGGACACCGGACAGCGCGGTCCCGACGGCGACCACCACGACGAGGTCGAGCGCGTGCACCGCGACCGCGACCCAGGTCGAGACGGGCGAGGACGACGATGCGGTGGTGCGGGCGAGGGCGGGCGAGGCCGCGACCGCTGCCGCGGCCGGGACCAGCAGCAGCCCGAACTGCCCGAGCGCGAAGGAGTCGAAGCTGACCAGCAGGTTGCTGGTGTTGAGCACGAACAGCACCACCAGGGCGACACCCAGCCCGACGAGCACCAGGCGCCAGGCCTCGTCACGTCGCAGGATCCCCCACACGGGCCACCCGACGAGCGCCACGGTCACGGCCCCGGCGACGAGGAACCGGAGCACCAGCAGGACGGGAACCCCCAGGGAGAAGGTGAGGAGGAAGGCGACCAGCGCCCCGACGACCGCCACACCGGCGATCACCGTCAGCACGAGCGACCAGAGCCGCGACACCGCCGCGTCCTGCTCGACCGGGCCGAGCTCGGCCTGCCGCGGCTGGGCCGCCAGGAGCGCCCCCGCGAGGCCGAGCGAGAGCGCCGTCCCGACGCCACCCCACCCGTTGTCGACCGACCGGTTCACCAGGTCCAGGACGACGTAGACCGCGGCCAGGAGCACGTACGGGGCGTTCGCGACGAGACGCGCGAGGCGGGTCGTGTGCACCGTCCACGTCGTCGGCAGAGCGCCGGTCCGTGCCAGGTACGGGAGGGCGAGCGAAAGGAGCGAGACGACCGTGACGAGGATGACCTCGATCTTGTCCGACGCCTTGTGCCCGGCGTCCCACGGCATCGTGAGCGAGACGAACAGGAGCAGCGCCGCCACGCCGTCCCGCACGTAGTCGCTCACGGGGATACCGACGAACGGGTTGCTCCCGGCAGCCGGTCCCGGCTTCTGCTCGGCACCACCTGCGGGCTCGGCGGCGGACACCTTCACGGACCCGTCCGACGACGGAGCCTTCTGCGCCCCTCCGGCGGGAGTGCGTGGCTGCTGATCGGGGCCGGGCCCAGGGTCGGTCTCGTTGGTCATCGCGTTCTCCCTACAGATCACCCCGGGCTCGGTGTCGGTCGAGCGCCGGATCAGGCCACGACGGCCCCGTCAGTTTCTACCGGTAGATCACCGATGGCTCAAGTCTCCCACTCTGTACCTGCGCGTCCCACGACCCAGACGCACGACCTCGGTCCTCGTCAGGGCGAACAGCATCCCCTGTGCGGAGACGACCTCGTGGTACTCCCCGTCGAGGGTCCGGCGCCACTCGGTGCGGCCGTCGAAGAGACTCACGGACACGACGCTCGTCGAGGCACCGTCCGTCCCGCCGGGCACGTCGCCGACCGTCGCGAGCAGCACCGAGTCCCCGTCGGTGAACACCCGGACGATCTCCGTCGGCAACCAGCGCTGCCACACCTCGCGGCCCGTCCTGGTCTCGAGCGCCAGCAGCCGCGACCCCGACTCCATCACGACGACGTCGTCCGTCTGGAGCCAGAGCACCTCGGGCCACTCCTCCCGATGCCACAGACGGTGCCCCGTGGTCGCGTCGTACCCCGTGAACCCGGGCATCCGGACCACGAGCACCTGGGGAGGGCCGCCGTCGGTGACCTGGGGCACGAACGGCTCCCCGGCCACGCTGAACCTCTGCCGACCGTCGGGCCCGACCACGTCCACGCGGTCCTCCTGCCCGGTCCGGCGGTCGTCGACCACCCTGGCCGACGAGCCTCCCGGGAGGCCGCGCTCCCGCAACCATCCGCGCGCCTGCGCGCTGGAGAACTCTGCCGACGAGTCCCCCGCAGCGTCGAAGGTCTCCGACACGTCGCCGGAACGGACGTGCAGCAGACCGCGCGCCACGACCAGGCCGACGTCCGCGACGGGCGCGTCTGCTGTGGAGGTCCCTTCGGCCCCCGTGGACCCGACCGCGTCCACGGGAGCCGGCGCCACACCGACGGTGCGGACCCGCTCGACGGCACCGTCGAGCGCGCCCTCCCACGTCACGACGACGCCGTCCGCCCCACGAGCAGCGGTCGCGACGCGCCCTCCCGCGAGCGGTGCGGCCGCCTCGACGCCGGCGGTCAGCGCCCGGGACCCGACGACCTGCCCGGTCCGGTCCAGTACCGAGACGAGGAACGGGAACCCGTCGTCGCTCCGACCGGCACCGACCGGCGCCCCCCGGTCCGTGACGCACACGAGCGGCGAACCCTGCACGGCAGGGTCGAGGAGATCTGGCCCGCACGTCGTGGGCCCGGGCGGCAGGTGGACGGTCCACAGCTCGTCGCCCGTGGTGACGTCCCGGGCAGTCACCGCCCCCTCCGCTCCGGTGAGCACCACCTGCCCGTCGACGGCCGCGGGGAGCCCCTCACCGGTCGAGGCCCGCCACAGGCTCGCAGGCTCGGAGGCGACGGGCCAGAGCCCTCCGGCCTGCGCGGCCACCCGGTCCGCCCGCGCCCGTTCCAGTACCGCCCCGACCGCGAGCGAGGCCCCCACGCCGCAGCCCAGGAGGACCACGGCGAGGACCACGCGGACGGGCCGGCCCCTCGTCCTGCCGTGCGCGCCGGGTATGTCGGCTCCCCCCGGCGGCCGCCCGGCGCCGACCGACGACGAGCCTGCCCCCGCCCTTCCGGCCGCGGTGCCTCCCGGGTGCGCTCCGCCGCTCCCCGTCGTCCGTCCGGTGGCCCCTGCCGGCCCCGCGTCGAAGTCGTCGTCGAGCTCGGCCACCTCGACCAGCTCGACGGCGTGGGCATCATGCTCACGACGTCGTGGAGCCACCTCTCCACGGTAGTCCCGATGCGTCGCCCGGGCGGGGCGGGGTGCCGCCACCTCGGCGGTGCGCCACGACATGGCGCCGGACCGTCCGCGCGACCTGGAGCTCCGGCGGGCCGTCAGCCGATGCCCAGCAGGGTGCCGTCGTCGGTCGCGACGACGAGCGTCCCACGCGCGCTGGCCCCCCACACGAAGAGATCGGTGAGGTGGCTCGACCACAGTTCCTGCCCGGAGTCCACGGAGACCGCCGTGATCCGGGTCCCGCCCCCCGCGCTCGTCCCCACGAGGTACAGGTCCGTCCCGTCGGTGTACGCCGACGAGTAGGCCAGGAGGTCGGAGGACTCCCACAACCGTCTCCCGGAGCCCAGGTCCACCCCCCGCAGCCGACCTGCCTCCGACAGGATCCCGACCTCGCCCACCTGGGCGACCGGGGCACTGACCCCGTCGACGCTCCACCGGGTCCGTCCGGTCGCCGCATCGAGGGCGGTCGTGCGCGGCGGCTCGATGTTCCCGGACTCGTCCATGAGACCGCCGCCCTCCGTGACGAGGAACACCCGCGACGGTCCTCCGTCCGTCACGGCGAACTCCTGGACGGTGCCCCGGGTGCGGAAGAGCTCCGCCCCGTCGGGATCGAGGACGGTCGAGGCGCCGTCGGGATGCTGGACGACGGCGAGCCCTCCCCGCAACGGGCTGGTCCACGAGTCCTCGGCCTCGTCCACGGTCCGGCCCTGCGCGTCCAGCGTCACGAGGCGGCCCGCGACCGCGACCATGAGCACCGACCCACCGTCCTGCAGTCCCAGGTAGTCCTCACCCGGGCCGCTCCCGCGGTCCTCGTCGATCTCCCGCGACCACCGCAGCTCTCCCGTGGCGAGGTCCTCCAGGTCGACGACCACGTGCCCGCCGTCCCCCCACCTGACCGAGGCGACGCCGTCGTCGAAGACGGCCGCCCCCTGCGTCCCCTCGCGGAACGTGCGGGAGCCCGTGAGCTCCCCCGTCGCGGCGACCATGACGTCGATGCGCACCGGGAGGGACTGCTCGAACGTCGCCCCGTCCGTGGGGACCGACCGGAGCTCGAACGTCGTGCAGACCAACGGGTCCTCCTGCGCCTCCCACGTCCCGGTGCCGGTGCACCCGGTCGTGACCCGCGCCGTGTCCGACGCCGGCCGGGGCGCACCGCGCCACAGCTCCCGCCCGGTCGTCGGGTCGTACCCGACCGCAGGGCTACCGGGCGCGACGAGCGTCCCGTCCACCACGACGGGTGACAACCACCATCCCGAGCCGTCGTCGCCCGAGGACCTCGGCTCGATCCGCCACCGGACTCCCACCTCCGGGCCCAGCGGTCTGATCCCCCCGGCGGCGACCACCCGCTCGACGCGCGCAGACTCGTTCATCTCGCCACGGACGACCCCTCCGACGGCGAGGAGGGCGACGACAGACGCCCCTGCCCCCACGAGGAGGCGTGCCCTGCGCGACCACCTTCGACGGGCGGGCCGCTCGCCGACGCGCGGTTCGTCACCGGCGCCGACCTGCGACACCCGGCCGACGGCCGCCCCCTGGACGGGCGACGCACCGTCGGGCACGTCGCCGTGCGACCGCGGGCCGGGCCCGTCCAGCCCGCTCAGGTCCTCGTCGACCTCCTCGATCGCGAAGACGCGCACGCTCGACCTGGCCGTGCCCCGCGAACGTCGTCCCATGGGACGACCCTAAGCGCCGGGACGACCCCAGGCGCCGACGACCGAGAATCAGATGCCCAGCTGGTACACGCCCCAGTAGGCCAGCGTCACGAGCAGGATCGTCGACCCCGCGACGGTCGCCCACAGCGTCGTGCGGGCGCCGACGCCGGTCGCCGGGCGCACCACGACGCCCCCGCCCGAGGCGTCGACCGCCTTGCGCGCCGTCCGCAGGTCCGACAGGCGGTTGATGATGAACGCCGCCGCCACGACGGTCGCCAGGCCCAGCAGACGCACCGCGACCCATCCGCCCTGGACCACCCACGCGTCCGTCCGGTAGTCCAGCGCGAGCCTCGCGACCGAGACCAGGTAGACGACGAGGCCCACCATCGTCGCGACGGACCCCGCCGCGAGACCCACGAGCGGCCATCGAAGACCCGCGGCGAGCCGTCCTGCCGGACGCGGCGTGCGGCGCAGCCTGCGTGCCACGCCCGTCACGAGCCACATGAGCGGACCGACCACGAGGAGCACACCACCCACGATCACGAACCCGATGACGATGTCACCGTTCCCGTACCACCGGGGGTTGGGCACGGCGGACGCGAGGTAGAGCTGGTTCGGCTGGCCGCCCGCCACGGTCGGGGCGGCGCCCGCCGTGCCCATGAGTCCCTGGACCCACGCCGAGACGTCGCGCGCGAACTCCGGCACGAGGACGTCGTCGATCTTGATCCCGTGGTTCGCGCCCTCGTAGTAGCGCACCGTCACGTCGTGGTTCCCGTTCGCACCGGCCTCCGCGATGATGCGCAGCGCGCCCTGCTCGACCGGCATCGACGGGTCCGCCGTGCCGTAGACCACGAGGGTCGGCACGTCGAGGCGCGCGAGGTAGGGCGTGACGTCGAAGTCGGCGTACTCGAACCCTCCGCCCGGCATCTCCATGCCCACGGCTCGGGGGATCGCCCGGAAGACTCCCTGCGGCACCCCCGTGTTGCGCAGGTAGGAGTCGACCGCGAAGCCCGCCTGCTGCCGCGGCGGCACCACGGGCGCCGAGACCATGACCAGGAACGAGACGTCCGGGTCCTGGTCCACCAGCACCGGTGCGATCCACGTGCCCTCCGACTCGGCGTAGAGCCCCACCCGCTCGGGGTCGACCGAGGGCCGGGTGCGCAGGAGGTCCACCGAGCGCTGGTAGTCCGCCGCCATGCCGACGTAGTCGCGGTGCCGCGTCGTGTACGTGTCGAGCCGCTTGGAGGGCACGAGCGTCACGACGCCGGCGCTCGCCATCTGGGTCGCGACGTCGACGAACGCCTCGTCCGCAGCCCCCGTCCCCGCACCGTGGAGGAACACCACCCCGGGGCGCCCCTCGGGGGCGTCGACCGGCTCGCGCACGATCCCGTCGACACTCGTCCCGTCGAGCCGGATGACGACCGGGGTCTCCGTGACCTCGTACGTCCCCACCGGCTGGACGTCGGGCCCCTGACCACCGATCGTCGTGTCCGACGTCGTGGGTTCGAGATGGTCGGTGACCGGCACGGGCGACCACTGGGGTCCGGTGACGGCCCCCACCAGGGCCAGGCCGATCGCGAGGGCGGCGCTCGTCGCCGCGGTACGGAAGATCACGACGGCATCGTCTCGCGCGAGCGGGGCCACCCGCCCTGGGAACGGCCCGACGTGGGACGGGGGTACACCCTAGAACCCGAGCCGGCGCAGCTGCTTGGGGTCGCGCTGCCAGTCCTTGGCGACCTTGACGTGCAGGTCGAGGTACACGCGCGCGCCGAGCAGCGCCTCGATGCCCTTGCGGGCCTCGGTCCCGACGTGGCGCAGGCGCGAACCGCCACGCCCGATGATGATCGCCTTCTGGCTGTCACGCTCCACGAAGAGGTTGACCCGGACGTCCAGGAGCGGCGGCCGACCCGTCTCCGGGTTCCCCGATCCTTCCCGCGGCACGATCTCGTCGACGACCACGGCAAGGCTGTGCGGGAGCTCGTCGCGCACGCCCTCCAGGGCCGCCTCGCGGACGAGCTCGGCGACCATCACGGCCTCGGGCTCGTCGGTCAGCTCGCCACCGGGGTACAGCTCAGGGCCCGGCGGCAGGTGCTTGATCAGCACCTCCTCGAGGGTCTCGACCTGGAAACCGTCCTTGGCCGAGACCGGCACGATGTCCTGCCACTCGCCGAGCTGGTCCACCGCGAGGAGGTGCTTCGTCAGGGTCTCGCGGTCGACGAGGTCGGCCTTGGTCACGACGGCGACGACCGGGGTCGGGCGGCGGCCCTTCATGAGCTCCGCGAGCTGGGCCGCGATGTACTTGTCCCCCGGCCCCACCTTCTGGTCCGCCGGGAGGCAGAACGCGATGACGTCGACCTGGGCGAGGGTCTCACGGACCAGGTCGTTGAGCCGCTCGCCGAGGAGCGTGCGCGGACGGTGCAGCCCGGGCGTGTCCACGAGGATGAGCTGTGCGTCGGGGCGGTGCACGATGCCGCGGATCGTGTGACGGGTCGTCTGCGGTCGCCCGGAGGTGATCGCGACCTTCTGCCCGACCAGGGCGTTCGTGAGCGTGGACTTGCCCGCGTTGGGCCGTCCGACGAAGCACGCGAAGCCGGCCTTGTGCTCTGCTGCTGCGTGGTCGTTCTGGGTCACCGGTGTGCTTCTCTCTCGTTCGACTCTCCCGCTCGACGCGGGGTGTCACTGGTCCGCCCGGCACGCTCGGCGCGCTCGGGGGTCGTCTGGTGGTCTCGGTGGCCGCGCTCGCGCGGCTCGGTGCGCTCGCGCACCTCGTTGCTCGACGACGCCCCCGGGGCGTCCGGGTCCTCGCGGTCGGCGACGACGGCGCTCACGAGCACGGTCGCGAGCTGCTTGCGGCGCCCCTCGACGCGTTCACCCGTCATGTGCACGCCCTGGGCCTCCGCGGCCGACCCGGGCAGCGGGACCTTGCCGAGCGCCTTGGACAGCAGGCCCCCGACGGTGTCGACGTCGTCGTCCTCGATGTCGCGGTCGAAGAGCTCTCCGAGCTCGTCGAGAGGCAGGCGGGCGGGCACCCGGAACGTCCCGTCCCCCAGGTCCTCGATCTCGGGGCCGGACCGGTCGTGCTCGTCGGTCAGCTCCCCGACAATCTCCTCGAGAGCGTCCTCGATCGTCACGAGGCCCGCGACGCCGCCGTACTCGTCGACCACCATCGCGATGTGCGACGCCGAGGCCTGCATCTCGCGCAGGAGGTCGTCGACCGGCTTGGACTCCGGCACGAAGATCGCCGGACGGGCGACGTCCTCGACGCGGCGCGACGCCGCCTCGGGCGAGGCGTGCACGACCTTGACGACGTCCTTGAAGTAGACGACGCCCACGAGGTCGTCGACCGACGTCCCCGTGACCGGCAGCCGCGAGAACCCGGAGCGCAGGAACAGGGCGAGCGCCTTGGACAGGGGCGTCGACGCCGGGGTCGTGATCATGTCGGTGCGGGGCACCATGACCTCGCGCGTGAGGGTGTCACCGAGCTCGAAGACGGAGCGGATCATCTCGCGCTCCTCCTCCTCGATGATCTCGGACTCGTTGACGCGGTCGACCATGTCCCGCAGCTCACGCTCGTACGGCCCGTCGGCCTCGTCCCGCGATGCCGTGACCCGCACCAGCCAGCCCGTCAGGGCGACCGCGGGGGTCAGGATCCCCGACAGGGCCACGAGCACCCGCACCGGGTGCTGGCGCCCGAGGGCGCGCGGCGCGACCCGGGCGAAGCCCAGCGCGACGAGGACTGCGAACAGCAGGGCCACGAGCAGCGCCTGCCACCAGTCGTCGAGCCACGCCAGGACGAGCAGCGTCACGCAGGAGGCTGCCAGCATCTCGGCGACGACGCGCAGGAACGCGAGCGACGCCGCGGTGTGCGGAGGGTCCTCGGTCAGCGCCTGGACCCTGCGCACCCGGACCACGCGCGGAGGCAGCGGGCCGCCCGCCCCACCGCCGTTCGTGCCGGTGGTGGCGCCCTCGACCTCCGCGGCTGCCTCGCCCACCGCGGCACGCGTGACACGCATGACCGCCGCCTCGCCCGCGCCGAGCGCCCCCGCGAGGAGGACTCCGACGACCGCGAGGACCAGCAGCAGCGCGACGGGGACCTCGGTCATCGGCTGGCGAGGAAGGTCAGGAGCAGCTTGCGCTGCAGCGCGAACATCTCCTTCTCCTCCTCGGGCTCGGCGTGGTCGTAGCCGAGCAGGTGGAGGATGCCGTGCGTCGTGAGCAGGAGCATCTCCTCGGCCGTCGAGTGGCCGGCCGTGACCGCCTGCTGCGCGGCGACCTCGGGGCACAGCACGATGTCGCCCAGCTCGCCCGCAGGGGTCACGTCCCCGTCGCGCCCGGGACGGAGCTCGTCCATGGGGAACGACAGGACGTCCGTGGGGCCGGGCTCGTCCATCCAGCGCACGTGCAGCTCGGCCATGACGTCGGACTCGACGAACCGGATGCCGAGCTCGCTCTGGGGGTGGACGTGCATCGCGTCCAGGACGTAGCGCGCGAGGGCCGCGAACTCCGCCTCGTCGACCTCGTAGCCGGACTCGTTGTTGATCTCGACGCTCATCAGCGTGCCCCTTGCTCTCGTTGGTCTCGTGTGTCTCGTGGTCGCTCACGGCGCGCCGTGCCGCCGCGCCCGGCGCCGTGCGCGTGGCCTCCGCCGTCGCGCGCGGTGCTCACGTCCCAGCGCGCGTAGGCGTCGATGATGTCGCTCACGAGGCGGTGCCGTACGACGTCCGTCGAGGTCAGCCGGCAGAACTCGACGTCGTCGACCCCGGTCAGGACGTCCTCGATGACCCGCAGCCCGGACGGCGTCCCACCCGGCAGGTCGACCTGCGTCACGTCGCCCGTGATGACCATCTTGGAACCGAAGCCGAGACGGGTCAGGAACATCTTCATCTGCTCGGTCGAGGTGTTCTGCGCCTCGTCGAGGATGATGAACGCGTCGTTCAGCGTGCGACCGCGCATGTATGCCAGCGGCGCCACCTCGATGGTCCCGGCCTCGATGAGCTTGGGGATCGACTCGGGGTCGATCATGTCGTGCAGCGCGTCGTACAGGGGGCGCAGGTACGGGTCGATCTTCTCGGAGAGCGAGCCGGGCAGGAACCCGAGCCGCTCCCCCGCCTCGACGGCCGGACGGGTCAGCACGATCCGGCTGACCTGCTTGGCCTGGAGCGCCTGGACGGCCTTGGCCATCGCGAGGTACGTCTTGCCGGTCCCGGCGGGGCCGATCCCGAACGTCACGGTGCTCGCGTCGATCGCGTCGACGTAGCGCTTCTGCCCGACCGTCTTGGGACGGATCGTCCGGCCACGGCTGGAGAGGATGTTGAACGTCAGGACCTCGGCCGGGCGGGCCGCGGTCGCCGCGGTGAGCATCGCGACGGAGCGCGTCACGACGTCGGGCGTGAGGCGGGTGCCGGACTCGACGACCTCGACGAGCTCGTCGAGCAGCCGGGAGGCGAGCGCGACGTCGCCGACGGGGCCGGTGACCGCGATCTCGTTCCCGCGGGCATGGACGTCGATCGTGGGGAACCCGGACTCGATGGCTCGCAGGACCACGTCACCGCTGCCGAGCAGGTCCACCATCGGCACGTGGGACGGCACGACGATACGGTGCTCGACCCGGGTCCCGGAGGGGTGCGCGGCCGCCGGGCCGTTCGGTGTGGGTGGTGTCGAAGATGGCATGAGCCGGCTTGCGCCGCGGCACTCCTTCAGCAGGTCTGGTCGTTCGTGGTGCGTCCATGATATCGAGCGTGTCCGCCCGGGTCAGGGCGAATACCGGGCGCACCGGGCGGCCCGCAGGACCGGGCGGACGAGCGTCCTTGCGGTCAGGCCGGGTTCCACCCCAGCGCGGTGCCGCCGATGACGTGCCCGTGGACGTGGAACACGCTCTGCCCGGCGCGCGGTCCCGAGTTGAAGATGAGCCGGAACTGCCCGTCGGCCTGCTCGCTCGCGACCTCGTCGGCCAGGGCCACGACCCCCGCGAGGAGGTCCGGGTCGGCGGCGGCGAGCTGCGCGATGTCGCCGTGGTGCGCGCGGGGCACCACGAGGACGTGGAGCGGGGCCTGCGGGTTGATGTCCTTGAACGCCACGGCCTGGTCCGTGGTCGCCACGATCGTCGCGGGGATCTCGCCTGCGACGATCTTGCAGAACAGGCAGTCCGGGTCGGTCGGGCGCGAGGTGTCGTTGCTGGTCATGACGGCAGGCTACCCCCGGCTCGCCGGCACGGCCCGGGAGGCGGACGGTGCGCCCCCACCACGTGCGGGGTCACCGCTCGTCGTCCGCCGCGCCCCACCGGCCGAGCCGTTGGACGAGCATCGCGATCGCGACCGGGCCCGCCGTCGAGGTCCGCAGCACGTGCGGGCCGAGGCGCGCGGTGCGTGCACCGGCACCGGCCAGGGCCTCGACCTCCTTCTCGGAGATCCCGCCCTCCGGCCCGACGACGACGAGCACCTCGGGCGCTCGTCCCGCCGCGGCCACGTCCTGGGACGCGGGGACGGGCAGGGCCACCTCGGCGAGCGGGACGACGGCCTCCTCGTGCAGCACGATGACGGCACCGCCCGCGTCGACGACCTGGCGCGTGCGCTCGACGAGCCCGCGCGTGTCGATCGCGAGGTCCACCCGGGGAAGGCGGGCACGCCGCGCCTGCTTGGTCGCGGCGCGCACGGTCGCGAGCCAGCGGGCGCGCGACTTGGCCGCGCGGTCGCCACGCCACACCACGATCGACCGCTCGGCCTGCCACGGGACCACGGCGTCGGCGCCGACCTCGGTCGCCGCCTCGATCGCCATCTCGTCGCGGTCGCCCTTCGCGAGGGCCTGGACCAGCGTCACCACGACGTCGGGTGCGGGCTCCTCGACGACCTCACGGACGCGCAGGTGGACCCCGGAGGGCTCGACACCTTCGATGCTGCACCGCAGGCGCAGGCCCTCGCCGTCGACGACGTCGACCGCCTCCCCGACCCCGCGCCGCTGGACGACGCCCGCGTGGCGCCCCTCGGCGCCGTCGAGCACGTAGAGCGAACCCGCCGGGAAGCCCGCGAGGCCACCCGCGGCCCCGCTCTCCGACGAGCTGCTCGCCTCCGCGAGGAAGACCGGCGCGCTCATGTCAGCGCCCCGAGAGCTTGTCGCGCAGGCGGGAGAACACTCCCGGGTGCGCGGCGGACAGGCGCGGGTCCGGACGCTCCTCGCCGCGGGCCTTCGCGAGCGAGCGCAGCAGCTCCTCCTGCTCCTCGTCGAGGCCCGTCGGGACCTGGACCTCGACGTGCACGTTGAGGTCACCGCGACCACCGGTGTGCAGGTGGCCGACGCCGAGGTTCTTGAGCGTGACGATCTGCCCGGGCTGGGTCCCGGGGCGCAGGTCGATCTCCTGCGGGCCGTCGAGGGTCTCGAGCTCCAGGACCGTCCCGAGGGCCGCAGCCGTCATGGGCACCTGGAGCGTGCAGTGCAGGTCGTCGCCGCGACGCACGAAGACCTCGTGGTTGCGCTCGCGGATCTCGACGTACAGGTCGCCCGCGGGGCCACCGGCCGGGCCGACCTCGCCCTGCGACGTGAGCTTGATGCGGGTGCCCGTGTCGACGCCCGCGGGGACGTTCACGGTCAGGGTGCGACGGCTGCGCACGCGACCCTCGCCCGCGCACTCGGCGCACGGCTCGGGGATCACGGTGCCGAAGCCCTGGCACGCGGCACAGGGGGCGGTCGTCATGACCTGGCCGAGGAACGAACGCGCCACGCGCTGGACCGTGCCACGGCCGTTGCACACGTCGCACGTGCGGGGCGACGTGCCGGGGCGACAGCACGAGCCGGAACAGGTCCCGCAGATCACCGCGGTGTCGACCTGGAGCTCGCGGCGCGCCCCGAAGGTCGCCTCCGAGAGGTCGATGTCGAGACGCACCAGGGCGTCCTGGCCGCGGCGTGCGCGCGGGATGGGTCCCGACTGCGCCTGGCCTCCCCCGAAGAACGTCTCGAAGATGTCCTGGAAGCCGAAGCCTCCGCCCATGCCCCCGCCGGCGGCCGACGGGTCCGAGCCGAGGTCGTACTGCTGGCGCTTGTCCGGGCTGGACAGCACCTCGTAGGCGCGGGACACGTCCTTGAACTTGTCCTCGGCGGCCTCGCCCGCGACGTCAGGGTGCAGCTCACGGGCCAGCTTGCGGTAGGCCTTCTTGATCTGGTCCTGGCTCGCGTCCCGGGGCACGCCCAGGATCTCGTAGTAGTCGCTCACAGGTCACTCTCTACTAGCGCACGCCGATCCAGGATCGGCGACTTCCGACAACACCGTGCGGTGACGACCAGGGTCGAAGGACCCGGCGCGGCGCCCGCCGGCGCAAGAACCGAACTCATGCGGTCAGGACGCGCGACAGGTACCGCGCGACCGCGCGGACCGAGGCGATCGTCCCGGGATAGTCCATGCGGGTCGGTCCGATCGAGCCGATCAGCGCGACCGAGTCCCCCTCGTTACCGTATCCGCTCGTCACGACCGAGGTTTCCGCGAGCCCCTCGAGCTGCGTCTCGTGACCGATGCGCACGCTCACCCCGGTCTCCGCGGCCATCTCGGTCAACAACCCGAGCAGCACGACTTGTTCCTCGAGCGCCTCGAGGACCGGTCGCAGCGCGTGCTCGAACCTCATGCCGACCCGGGCCAGGTTGGCGGTGCCGGCGAGCACGATGCGCTCCTCCGACTCCTCGGACAGCGTCTCCTCGACGAGCAGCGCGAGCGAGCGCGCGAGGTCCTGGTGCTCGGGGCGGAACTCCTGCGCGACGTCGGCGAAGCCCTTGCCGAGCTCCGCGAGACGCTTGCCCGCCGCCACGGCGTTGAGCCGCGAGCGCAGCTCGGCGAGCGTGGCCTCGTCCGGTGCCTGCGCGACCTCGAGGGTGCGCTGCTCGACGCGGCCCGTGTCCGTGATGATGACCACGAGCAGCCGTCGGTCGCCGACCGGCACGAGCTCGAGGTGCCGCAGGCCCGAACGGCGCAGCGACGGGTACTGCACCACGGCGACCTGGCCCGTGAGCTGAGCGAGCAGACGCCCCGCGCGGGCCACGACGTCGTCGAGGTCGACGGCCTCCGACAGGAACGTCTCGATCGCCCGCCGCTCGGGCGAGGACAGAGGCTTGACCGTCGAGAGCCTGTCCACGAACAGGCGGTAGCCCTTGTCCGTGGGGATGCGCCCGGCCGAGGTGTGGGGCTGGGCGATGTACCCGTCCTCCTCGAGCGCGGCCATGTCGTTGCGGATCGTCGCCGGGGACACGCCCAGGCGGTGCCGCTCGGCCAGGACCCGGGATCCCACCGGCTCCCTCGTCAGGACGTAGTCCTCGACGATCGCACGCAGCACGTCGAGCCGTCGTTCCTCGCTCATGGCCACCTCCCGATCGTCGCGCGTTCTCGCACTCTCCACCGTCGAGTGCTAATTCTACGCGGTCGCGGGAGGCGTGGGGCGCGACGTGCACAGGGTCCTCACGGGGTCTTCCCGACCGCGCCCTGGCCATGGCCGCAGCCGACGACGCGGCCCGCGCTCCGCCGTCGGGCCCGAGGCTCTCGCCGGGCCTCACCCCCGCCGCCGCCCCGGCACGGTGCCCGACGGCGCCGCTCACGTCGTGGACGTCACCTTGCGGGCGTGGCGTGCGCGTGGCGCGACCGCAGGTCCACGACCGCGACCACGAGCGAGACCGCGACCAGGGCGACCGTGATGAGCATCGCGGTGCTCGCCGCGACGGCTCCCGTCGATCCGCCCGCCTTGAGCGAGTAGTACGTCGAGAGGACCACGGCGATGCCCATGGCCGATCCCACGCGCTGCCCGAGCTGGAGCATGCTGCCCGCGACGCCCGCGAGCTCGACCGGGACGCGGGCCAGGGTCAGGGTCTGGTTCGGGGAGATGACGGTCCCGCTGCCGATCCCCGTGATCATCATGGTCAGGGCGATGCCCCAGCCCGCGGCCGACGAGTCGTCCCCCGTGGCGCGGATCGCGAGGATCA
Source organism: Oerskovia rustica (assembly GCF_014836555.1). Classification (GTDB taxonomy): domain Bacteria; phylum Actinomycetota; class Actinomycetes; order Actinomycetales; family Cellulomonadaceae; genus Oerskovia; species Oerskovia rustica. The sequence goes on along the minus strand of NZ_JACSQQ010000007.1, from coordinate 47,015 downwards.
CGCCCCCGAGCCCGACGAGGACCACCACGAGGCCCGCGACCACGAGCGGTCGGCCCCAGCGCGCGACCCCGCGGCCCGCGAGCCACGACGCCACGCCCGACGCGATCGCGAACGGCATCCCGATGAGCCCCGCGTGCAGCGGCGTGAAGTGCAGGTCGTTCTGCAGGTACAGCGTCGCGACGAGGAAGATGCCCGTGAATCCCGCGAAGTACGTGATGCCGAGCAGCGTGCCGTTGCGGAACGACGTGAGCGACAGGACTCGCGGGTCCAGGACCGGGGCGCCCGTGGTGCGCTGGTAGCGCCGTTCCCAGAACACCGCGGCGACGACCGCGACCGCCCCGAGCGCGAGCCACCACCAGCGGCCGGGGTCGTCGTCCTGGCCCGACGTCGTGACGAACGGCAGCATGACCGCGACCGTCGCGACCGCGATGAGGACGAGGCCCACGGGGTCGAGCCTGCGCGGGCCGGGCCTGCGCACCGTCACGGGCAGGAACCTGATCGCCAGGGGCAGCACGACCGCGATGATCGGGACGTTGATCCCGAAGATCCACCGCCACCCGTTCTCCTCGCCCGCGACCTGGAGGATCAGCCCGCCCAGGAGCGGACCCAGCGCCGTCGAGACGCCGATCGTCGCACCGAACATGCCGAACGCCTTGCCGCGCTCGTACCCCGAGAACATCTGCTGGATGAGCCCGATGACCTGCGGGTTGAGCATGCCCGCGCTCACGCCCTGCAGGAGCCGGGCGATCGCGAGCCACTCGTCGTTCGGTGCCAGGCCCGCCGCGAGGCTCGTGAGTGCGAAGCCCACGAGGCCGACGATGAACAACGTGCGACGCCCGCCCGCGTCGCCCAGGCGGCCGGCCGGGACGAGCGCGAGCCCGAACGCGAGGGTGTAGCCCGCGACGATGAGCTGCAGCTCGGTCGGGCCCGCGTCGAGCGCCCTCTCGATCGACGGGAGCGCGACGTTGACGATCGACACGTCGAGCATCGTGATGAAACCGACCGCGAGGCACAGCCCCAGGACGCGCCACCGCTGGGCGTCGGGCGCGGCGGGGCCGTTCGAAGTGCTCACCGGCCAGTCGTACCACGGCACGTGGGCCCGCACCCGGCGAGCGACCTCGCCCGGACCGGCCCGTGACGACCTCACGGGTCACCGCGCGCCCCTTCCGGGCGAGAGGGCGACGAGCGCCTAGGGTGACGTCGGTGAGCTTCGATCGCTACGGTTCCGACGTCCTGTCCAGCGCGACCCCCGCCCCGGTCCCCCACCGCCGGCGCCCGGTCTCCCGCCCGCAGCCCGCCGAGCGCGGGCTCGTCGTCGAGGACGTCGAGACCGGCTGGGTCGGCGCCGTGGTGCGGGTCGAGAAGTCCGGCGGCATGCACGTCGTCGTCCTCGAGGACCGCGCGCGTCGCAGGCGCACCTTCCCGCTCGGCCCGGGCTTCTGGGTCGACGGCGAGCCCGTCGAGCTGACCGCCCCGGTGACCTCGACGGCGCCCGCCGCCCCGACGCGCACCGCCTCGGGCTCGCGCGCGGTCGCGAACGTCCGGGCGCGCGTCGCACGCGGCAGCCGCATCTGGGTCGAGGGCAAGCACGACGCCGAGCTCGTCGAGAAGGTGTGGGGCGACGACCTGCGCATCGAGGGGGTCGTGGTCGAGCTGCTCGACGGCGTCGACAACCTCAGCGAAGCCCTCGAGGACTTCGGCCCGACGGCGGAGCGCAAGGTGGGCGTCCTGGTCGACCACCTGGTCCCCGGCAGCAAGGAGACGCGCCTGGTCGCGGAGGCCCTGCGAGGCGTGCGCCCCGGCACGGTCATGGTGCTGGGTCACCCCTACGTCGACGTGTGGCAGGCCGTGCGGCCCGAGCGCGTCGGCCTCGACGCGTGGCCCGTGATCGAGCGCGGCACCGAGTGGAAGCGCGGCATCCTGCGCGAGCTCGGGTGGCCGGCGAGCGAGCAGGCCGACGTGGCCCGCGGCTGGCAGCGGATCCTCGGGACCGTGCGTACCTATGCCGACCTCGAACCGTCACTGCTCGGCCGCGTCGAGGAGCTCATCGACTTCGTGACGGCCGACTGAGGGTCCGGCGCCCGCGGCGACGCGCCGAGAGGGGGCGGCCCAGGTCTGCCTGGGACGCCCCCTCTCGACGTGCGGCGACCTGCGCTACTTCACGATCTTCACGTCGATCGGGTAGCTGGTCGGACGGCCGTTGCTGACGGCCTGGAACGCGATGATGCCGAGCACGAGCGACGCCACCCAGACGCCGAGGACGACCAGACCGGACAGGAAGCCCGGGAGCACCCAGTTCGCGGCGAGCAGGACGAGGGCCACGGGGATCTGGAAGTTGAGCGCCTTCTTGGCCTCGGCGTCGACGACGTGGCTGCGCTCGCGGAAGACGAGCCAGATCACGAGCGGTGCGAGGAACCCGAGGATCCCACCCAGGAGGTGGGACAGGCTCGCCCAGGTCTTCGTGTCGGCGGGCGACAGCGGGGCGGCCGGGCCGCCCTGGTAGCCCGGCGGCGGGTACTGGCCCTGGGGCGGGTACGGACCCTGTTGACCCGCGGGAGGACCGTAGGGGGGCTGCTGACCGGGCCACCCCTGCTGGCCGGGCTGGCCCGGCTGCCCGTGCTGGGCTCCGGGCGTGCCGTGCTGGTCCGTCGGGGGCACGTACTGCCCGTAGTCAGGGACCTGGTCGGAAGGGTTCTGGCTGCTCATCGGGGCCTCTCTACGGACGGACCGGACCGTTCAGGACGGACCGGGCGCTTCACGCTAGCCGGTCCGGCACACCTGCGGCCACCGTGCCCGTCCCCCGAGCGGGCCGATTCACCTGGCCGGCACCCGGCGCACAGCCAGCACGGCACGTGCGCAGACGACGACGGGCCGTCCCGCACACCCGAGGTGGAGGTGCGGCACGCCCCGTCGTCGGGACCTGTGCGGAGGTCAGACGGGCTGCTCGTCCACCAGACGGCGGTAGGCGTACGCGACCGCGATGTAGGACAGCGGGATCGTGACCAGCAGGCCGACGAAGCAGACCAGGAAGCCCAGGATGTTGATCCCGAAGAGCGCCAGGAGCAGCAGGAAGACCGACCCGAAGTTCTTCGCGACGAGCGACCAGCTGGACTTGATCGCGGTGATCGCGTCCTGCTCCTTGTCGAGGGTGAAGTAGTAGACGAACGCCGAGAAGATCGCGACCGCGATGCCGGGCAGGATGCACAGGATCGTGCCGATGATCGTCATGACGGCCACGAGGAAGGCGGCCAGCAGGACGTTGCCCACGTTGGCGATCCGGAAGAACGCCGAGACGTCGGGCTTGCGCCCCTGCGTCTCGTCGAGAGCACCGCGGGAGTAGAACGCGGCGATGAGGTAGCTGATGATCACGCCGACGATCGTCAGCAGGACGCTGACGAAGCTCAGCCCCAGCGCCTCGGCCATGTTGGTGTCCGAGAACCCGTCGGTGCGGTAGTCCGTGAAGTTGTCGAAGCCGCCGGAGATCCAGCTGAAGATCGCGTTGATCACCAGGAAGATCAGGGCCGCGAGGATCCACGGTCCCGGGTTCGCCCAGAACTTCTTCCACCCGAAGCCGATCGCGTCACCCACCGAGAACGCCGCGGCCCCCGCGTACGCAGGCTGGCCGGGAGGCGGGTACGCGCCGGCCGGCGGCGGGTAGGCACCTGCCGGAGGCGGGTACGGAGGCTGCTGCCCACCGGCGGGAGCGCCGTAGGGCTGCGCGGGGGGCGGGGTCGGGGCGCCGTACGGCGGCGCGACCGGAGGCCCGGGCTGCGCGGGCGGCGTCGGCTGCACGGGCGGCGTCGGCTGGGCCGGGGGCTGCGTGGGCGGCGTCACCGGCGGCTGAGCCGGGGGCTGGCTCGGGGGGACGGGCTCGGAGGGCGGTTGCGCGGCGGCACCGGGGTCCGGTGTGCTCGCGGAGGGGTTCTGCGGGGTCGGCTCGTTCTCTTCCGGCGGCGGCCCGCCTGCGGTGTTGTCGCTCATCGTGATCCCTCGGGTCGGCGGGGTGCGGCAAGCCACACTGTGAACGGACTGTGACGATCGAACATTTCACAGATCACCCTCCACGATGGGGCGTTCGGGCCATTCCCGCCACAGGAAGCGTGGAACGCCTGAAACCTCCTCGGACGACACCGGTGAGACGTCAGGGTCCGCGGAGCGCGACCGCCTGCGCGAGACCACCCGAGACGACCCCCGCGTAGAGCGACGTCCCTTCGGAGGTCGGGTGCACGCCGTCGGGTCCGAGCAGCGCGGGCTGGGACGAGATCGCGCCGCTCCAGTCCGCGACCACGACGTTCCCGTGGCGCTGGGCCGCGCCGACCAGCTCGGCGTTCGTGACCGGCACCCACGACCGGTCGGCGTACCCCGTGACGAGCACGACCGTGTGGTCTGGACCGATCGCGGCGAGGACCTTGTCCATCATCGCGGCGTCGACCGTGCTGTTCGTCCCGAGCGAGAGCACGACGTAGGGCCGGAGGTTCCCGGCCGCGCGGACGGCCTCGACGAGGCCGACGGCGTCCTTCATCTGCCGGGCCACGGCACCGTCGATCAGCACGCCGGGAAGGGCCGCCGTCAGCGCGGGCGCGCTCGCCAACGTCACCGAGTCGCCGATGATCGTGACCTGGTCGCCGGGTGGAGACGTCGGGGCCACGGCCGGGGTCTCCGGCGCGGGCTCCGCGGGCACGGGCGCCGCGTCGGGAGCCGGTGCCGCAGGCGCCTCACCGGCAGGCTGCTGGGTCAGCGCGGCGACCTCCGCGCCCGCGCGGATCTGCGCCTCGACCGAGGAGATCGCCGGGGCGCGCACGAAGCCCGTGACCGCGAGCCCGACGACCACCACGACCCCGCCGACCGTGAGCCACCCGCGGACCGGCAACGGGTTGCGGCCCGACGCACCCCGGCGGAGCCACGCCACGACGGTCCGCACGTACCCCCCGAGGCCTCGCCCCATGACGGGACGCTCGACGTACCGGTACGACAGCGCTGCGGCACCGAACGTCACGACCGTCGCGGCGAGCGCGACCCACGGTCCGGGGCTCGCGTACAGCCCGCCGCCTCCGGCGAGCGCTGCGGCCAGGACGAAGACGGGCCAGTGCCACAGGTACAGGCCGTACGAGCGCGCGCCCACCCAGCCCACCGGCCCCCGGTCCAGCTGCTTGCCGAGGCCCGGTGCGTGCAGCACGAGGTTGACGACCCCGGCCGTCGCGAGCGACACGACGAACAGTCCACCCCGGTAGGTGATGCCGTCGTCCCACGGCATCCAGAGCATCGCGACGACCAGGACGGCCGCGCCCGCGATCCCCGCGCCCACGACGAACAGGGTTCCCCTGCGGGTCGTGGTCCGCGGCGCCTCGCGGACGAGCGTCGGACGCCCCGTGCGCAGGTGCCAGAACGAGAGGAAGGCACCGATCATGAGCCCGAACAGGTGGGTGTCGGTGCCGAAGTAGACCCGGGTCGGGTCCGTGCCGGGCGAGTACAGGACCGCCATCGCGACGGCGGACCCGACGGCGAGCACCCCCGCCAGGACCAGAGCCCGACGCCGGGTGATCCGCAGCGCGAGCACCGCGAGGACCACGAGCGGCCACACCAGGTAGAACTGCTCCTCGACGGCGAGCGACCACAGGTTCGCGAAGATCTGGGGCGCCAGTCCCCCGGAGTACGTGCTGCCCTGGGCGATGTAGACCCAGTTGCTCGTGAACGTGGCGGCCCCTGCCACCTGCGCCCCGATCCCCACCAGGAGATCGCCCCCGACCAGCCCCGCGGCGGCCGTGCACACGAGCACGACCAGGCCCAGCGCCGGCAGGAGCCTGCGGGCTCGTCGGACCCAGAACCGGGACAGGGACACGGCCCGCCGCGCCCGGAACTCGCGGACCAGGAGCGTCGTGATGAGGAACCCGGAGAGCACGAAGAAGATGTCGACGCCCACGTACCCGCCGGGGAGGACCTGCGGGGCGAAGTGGAAGACCATGACCGAGAGCACGGCCAGCGCACGCAACCCGTCGAGCCCGGCGATCCGCCGGTACCGGACGGTCGGTCGCACCGGTCGTGACGGACGGTACCGACCGGGAGCCGGTGGGCTCTGCGGCGGGGGCCCGACGAGGGACCTGTCCGGCGAGTCGAGGTCGAGGTCAGCAGGTCGCAGTCGCTGCCACACGTCGACGCGGTCGGTCGAGGTCCTGGCTGCTCCGGCCTGCGCCCGAGCCGACTGTCCTACCGTCGTCACCCGTCAGTCAGCTCCCGTACCACCGTGTCCGCCAGCAACCGTCCCCGCAGGGTCAGCACCCCGCGGCCTCGGATCGCCGCTCTTCCGTCGAGGAGGCCCGCCGCGACCATGCCGGCCACGTTGCGCCGACCCACCTCGGTAAGGACGCTCAGGTCCAGTCCTTCACGCAGTCGCACACCGAGCATGACGCGCTCGAGGTGAGCCTCCGAGACGGTCAGGAGCTCACGTCCGGCCGCCGGGCTGCCGCCCGCCTCGAGCATCGCCGCGTAGCGTCGCGGGTGCTTCACGTTCCACCATCGCACGCCCTCACGGCCGCCCGGCGCAGGCGCGGCCGCGTCGTCGGCCGTGTCGGAGACGCCGTCGGAGATGTCCGCGGAATCCTCCGGATCGTCTGTACGGTTCGCGGCCCCTCCGATGTACGAGTGCGCCCCGGGGCCGATCCCCCACCAGTCCTCGCCCCGCCAGTACGCCAGGTTGTGACGGCACACGAACGCCGGGTCCGCCACCGCCTCGCCCGGCACCGAGCCGTCGCCGGTCGGTGCCCGCCGGGCCCAGTTGCTGACCTCGTACCACTCCAGCCCGGCCGCGGTGAGCAGCTCGTCCGCGAGCTCGTACTTCTCGGCCTGGTCGTCCTCGCTCGGCAAGGAGATGTCCCCACGGCGCACCTGCGCGGCCATCTTCGTCCCCTGCTCCACGACGAGCGCGTACGCCGAGACGTGGTCGACGCCCGTCGCGAGCGCGGCCTCGAGGCTCGTCCGCCAGTCGTCCAGGCTCTCGCCAGGCGTCCCGTAGATCAGGTCGAGCGACACCGCGAGCCCCGCGTCGCGCGCCCAGCGCACCACGTCGGGGATGCGGCGCGGGTCGTGCGTGCGCTCGAGCGTCGCGAGCACGCGCGGCACGGCCGACTGCATGCCGAACGACACCCGCGTGAAGCCCGCCGCCGCGAGCTCGGCGAGCGACTCCGGGGTCACCGAGTCGGGGTTCGCCTCGGTCGTGACCTCGGCGCCCGGGGCAAGACCCCACGCGTCGCGCACGCCCGCGAGCATGCGCGCCAGGTCGCCGGCCGGCAGCAGCGTCGGGGTGCCGCCGCCCACGAACACGGTAGAGACCGGGCGCGACGCCAACCCGGCACGCTCCATGGCCCGCGCGGCGAGGTCGATCTCCCGCAGCGCCGTGTCCGCGTAGGACGCCTGGCTCGCGCCACCGCCCAGCTCGGACGCCGTGTACGTGTTGAAGTCGCAGTAGCCGCATCGCACGGTGCAGAACGGCACGTGCAGGTACACGCCGAAGTCACGACCCGCGTGGTCGTCCGGCACCACCCCAGCAGGACCAGCACCCACCCACGCAGGGAGAGCGCCGTCGTCGGGCACGGGGATGCCGTCCGGGAGAGCCGGGCTCATGCCCGCACCCCGGACGCCGCGGAGCGCGCGGCCCCCAGCACATCGAGGGCCACGCGCTCACGAGAAGAGCAGCACATCACTTCTTGGACTTGTCCTTCGCGTCCTTGCCGCCGCTGCTGCCCGCACCGTCGGAGGACAGCGCCGCGATGAAGGCGTCCTTGGGGACCTCGACCGTACCGATCGTCTTCATGCGCTTCTTGCCCTCCTTCTGCTTCTCGAGCAGCTTGCGCTTACGGCTGATGTCACCGCCGTAGCACTTGGCGAGCACGTCCTTGCGGATCGCACGGATGGTCTCGCGCGCGATCACGCGAGCACCCACGGCCGCCTGGATGGGGACCTCGAACTGCTGACGCGGGATGAGCTCCTTGAGCTTCTCCGTCATCATGACGCCGTACGAGTACGCCTTGTCCTTGTGCACGATCGCGCTGAACGCGTCGACCGTCTGGCCCTGGAGCAGGATGTCGACCTTCACCAGGTCCGCCGCCTGCTCGCCCGAGAGCTCGTAGTCGAGCGACGCGTAGCCGCGTGTCTTGGACTTGAGCTGGTCGAAGAAGTCGAACACGATCTCCGCGAGGGGCAGCGTGTACCGCAGCTCGACGCGGTCCTGCGAGAGGTGGTCCATGCCGCCCAGCACGCCACGCTTGCCCTGGCACAGCTCCATGACCGCACCGATGAACTCGGTGGGGCACAGGATCGTGGCCTTGACGATCGGCTCACGGATCTCGCCGATCTTGCCACCCGGGAACTCGCTCGGGTTGGTGACCGTGATGACCGAGCGGTCCTCGAGGGTCACCTCGTAGACGACGTTCGGGGCGGTCGAGATGAGCTCGAGGTCGAACTCGCGCTCGAGGCGCTCGCGCACGATCTCGAGGTGCAGCAGACCCAGGAAGCCCACACGGAACCCGAAGCCGAGCGCGACCGAGGTCTCGGGCTCGTAGTTCAGCGCCGCATCGTTGAGCTTGAGCTTGTCCAGGGCGTCGCGCAGGACCGGGTAGTCCGAACCGTCGATCGGGTACAGGCCCGAGAACACCATGGGCTTGGGGTCGCTGTAGCCGCCGAGCGCGTCCTCCGCAGGCTTGGCCGCGTTCGTGACGGTGTCACCGACCTTGGACTGGCGCACGTCCTTGACGCCCGTGATGAGGTAGCCGACCTCGCCCACGCCGAGCCCCTTGGTGGGGTGCGGCTCGGGCGCGCTCACGCCGATCTCGAGGAGCTCGTGCGTCGCGCGCGTCGACATCATGACGATCTTCTCGCGCGGGTTCAGGCTGCCGTCGACCACACGGACGTAGGTCACGACGCCGCGGTAGGTGTCGTAGACCGAGTCGAAGATCATGGCGCGCGCCGGGGCGTCGGCGTCCCCCTGAGGGGCCGGCACCTCCTGGACGATGCGGTCGAGCAGCTCGGTCACGCCCATGCCCGTCTTGCCCGAGACCTTCAGGACGGTCGACGGGTCGACGCCCACGAGGCCCGCGATCTCCTCGGCGTACTTCTCGGGCTGCGCGGCCGGCAGGTCGATCTTGTTGAGCACGGGGATGATCGCGAGGTCGTTCTCCATCGCGAGGTACAGGTTCGCGAGGGTCTGCGCCTCGATGCCCTGCGCCGCGTCCACGAGCAGCACGGCCCCCTCGCACGCGGCGAGCGAGCGCGACACCTCGTACGTGAAGTCGACGTGCCCGGGCGTGTCGATCATGTTCAGGGCGTAGGGCACCAGCGGGGCCGACTGGTCGTCCGGGTCGTCACCCTCGCGCACGGCCCACGGCATGCGCACGGCCTGCGACTTGATCGTGATGCCGCGCTCGCGCTCGATGTCCATGCGGTCGAGGTACTGCGCACGCATGGCGCGCGCGTCGACGACGCCGGTGAGCTGGAGCATGCGGTCGGCCAGCGTGGACTTGCCGTGGTCGATGTGCGCGATGATGCAGAAGTTGCGCAGCAGCTCGGGCGGCGTCGCCGCGGGCTGGATGCGGGTGCTCAGCTGGGCGCTGGGGATCGGGGACAACTGGGGTGCGCTCCTGTGGTGGGTCAAGACGGGGCGGCGGACGGCGCCCGCCCCTGCGGATCGGTGCTCGACGACGGAGCGTGAGCCGCCGGGACGCGCCCGGCAGGTCGCTGGTCGTCGCACGCAGGGTCGGACAGCAACCACCATTGTCCCACGACCCCGCACGCGCGCGGCTCACCCGCCCCGGGCGGCCGGACCCGCAGGGCCCGCACCCCGGACCGGCCGCGGCCGGTCCGGGTAGATTGCGGGCGTGGCTCAGAACAAGTGGATCTCCCTGCTCACGGACGCGGCGCGCGCGATCCTCGGCGCGCTCGGCGGCTCGTCCCGCCCGGCCGGCGGGGCGGACGGCCGAGAGTCCCCCCGCAAGTCCTCCGGCCCGACGGCGGCGGGCACCCCGCGCGGGGTGGCGCCGCGTCCGCGGACGGGAGCGACGGCGTCGGGCACCCGCTCGCCGAAGCCCGGACCGCAGGCCGGCACCCGCAGGCCTGGCAGCGCCGCGGCCACCGCGACCGCGCGCGGACCCCAGCCCACGGACACCTACCCCGGCGACTTCACGGGCCGCGTGCGGGCCGAGTACTCCCCCCAGCTCGACGGCGACCCGGACCCCGGCGAGATCGTGTGGACCTGGGTGCCCTACGAGGAGGACTTCTCCCAGGGCAAGGACCGGCCCGTGCTGCTCGTCGGGCGCGACGGCAACTGGCTGCTCGCGACCATGCTCTCGAGCAAGGACCACTCGCGCGACGCCGCCGACGAGGCACGCTGGGGGCGGCGCTGGCTCGACATCGGCTCGGGCCCGTGGGACTCCCGCGGCCGCGACAGCGAGGTGCGCCTCGACCGGGTGATCCGCGTCGACCCCGGCGCGGTGCGCCGCGAGGGCGCCGTCATGGACCGCCGCACGTTCGAGACGATCGTCCGCGAGATGGGCCGGATCCAGGGCTGAGCCCGTTCGCGCAGGCGGTCCTCGTGGTCACCTGTACGGGCGGGATGACGGGCGATGACGAGCCGTGCCGGGCCGGAGGTGAGCATTCTGGCCGATCTCACGGTCGGCTGGTAGTCTTGGTGGCTGCGTGTCCGCCCAGGTCGGCGGGCACAGTTCCAGCTCCTCTCCAAGGGTTCCCCACCCCCAGTCCCGGAGCTGGAATCGCCCTCTACGACCTATTCGATCGCTTCGGCGAACACACCAGAAAGTCCACACGTGGCAAACATCAAGTCTCAGATCAAGCGCATCAAGACGAACGAGAAGGCTCGTCTGCGCAACAAGGCCGTCAAGTCGGAGCTCAAGACGAACGTTCGCCGCGTTCGCGAGGCCGTCGCCGCCGGTGACAAGGAGGCCGCTGCCAGCGCCCTCGCCACCGCGTCGAAGAAGCTCGACAAGGCAGTCTCCAAGGGTGTCATCCACCAGAACCAGGCTGCGAACCGCAAGTCGGCTCTGTCGAAGGCCGTCAACGCTCTCTGAGCGTGACACTCCCTTCCACGCGTGACCTTGTGCGTCGCCCCTGATCCACCTCGGGCCGCACGGTGAACGTCGAGAGGCGCTGCTCCCTCCACGGGGCAGCGCCTCTCGTGCGTCCGGGGACGGGGCGGGTCGGTGCCGTCAGGCGCGGCCCGCGCCCAGCTCGGCGCGCAGGAGCACTCCGCTGCCGCCCGTGAAGCGGATCGTGTGGAACGACGCCGCCCGCGCCACCTCACGGAAGCCGGCGCCCTCGTGGAGCGCGAGCGAGGCGACGTTGGTCGCGTTCACGACGAGCACGACCCGTTCCGGGTCGGTCAGGGCGAGCACGAGCTGGTCCCGGTCCGTGCCACGACGGGCGCGACTCTCGATCCGGGCGACCGCTTCCAGGTCCTCCTGGGTCGCGCGCCGGACCCGCACGCCAGTGCCCGTGTCCTGGCCCGGCACCGCGCGTCCCTGGGCGCTCACCGTCCCGAGCCGTGCGCCCCGGCGATCGTCAGCACCGCACGCTCGACCGCGAACACCGGGTCACGGCCACCGCCCTTGACCTCGGCGTCGGCCTGTGCGACCGCCGTGATCGCGGCCGCGAGCCCCTCAGGGGTCCAGCTCGACAGGTCCTTCTTCGCACGGTCGATCTGCCAGGGGGCGAGGCCCAGGTCCTTGGCCGAGACTCCCCCGCGGCCGCGCATCGCGGCGACCTTGGCGAGCGTGCGGAGCTTGATCGCGAGCACCGCGACGAGCGGCACCGGGTCCACCCCGGTCGCGAGCGCGTGCCGCAGCAACGACACGGCCTCGCCGGCCTTGCCCGCGACGGCGGCGTCGGCGACCCGGAACCCCGTGGCCTCGACCCTGCCGCCGTAGTACCGGTCGACCGTCGCGGCGCTGATGGTGCCCGTCGTGTCGGCGACGAGCTGGGCGCAGGCGCTCGCGAGCTCGCGCAGGTCGTTGCCGAGCGCCTCGACGAGCGCCTTGACCGCGCCGGCGTCCGCCCGACGCCCCGCGGCCTTGAACTCCGCGGCGACGAACGAGAGCTTGTCGGCGTCCTTCTTGATGGCCTCGCACGCCACGACGGGGGCTCCGCACGCCCGGATCGCGTCGAGCATCTTCTTTCCCCGCACCCCGCCGCCGTGCACGACCACGACGGTCGTGTCCGGGTCCGGCGAGGCCACGTAGTCCACGACGTCCGGGATGAGCGCATCCGCCGCGGCCTCCGCGCCCCGCACGACCACGAACTTGGGCTCGCCGAAGAGCGACGGGCTCGCCGCGACCGTCAGCATGCCGGACTCGTAGGTCGCCGCCTCGATCTCCGACTTCTCCGCCTCCGGGTCGCGGGCGCGGGCGAGCTCGAGCAACGAGTCGACGGCGCGCTCCGCGAGGAGCCCCTCGGGCCCCTGCACCAGCACCACGGGCGCGAGCTCGACCGCGTTCCAGGCGAGCGTCGCGGACGGGCGGGCGGAGGTGCGGGAAGGAGCGGCAGCCATGGGCACAACGATCCCACGGCCCACCCACCCCGGGCACATCCCGGTGCCGAGCATGCGGTTGGCGTCGCGATCGGCCGGAGGCCGGACGACAACCGCATGGTCGAGCAGCGGCAACCGCATGGTCCGCAACCCGAGCGGCTCAGCCCGTCCCGTCAGCCGTCCTCGCAGCCCGCGACGGCGAGCGCCCGGTCGCGCACGACGAGCGCGAACGTCCCGCACCGGTCGGTGCGCAGGACTGCTGCGCCGACGCTCTCGTAGAGGTCGAGCGCGGTGTCCGTCGGGTGGCCGTAGGTGTTCTCGCCCGAGCTCACGATCGCGACCGTGGGGCTCAGGGTCGCCGCGAGCCCGATCGACTGGACGCGGGACCCGTGGTGCGCGACCTTGACGACGTCGACCTCGGCACCGCCGGCGCGGGACCGCAGGGTTCGGTCGAGGGCCTCCTGCCCACCGTCCTCGAGGTCGCCGAGCGCGACGAGCGTGAGCTGAGGAGTCGTGACGAGCAGGGCGATGCTCGCGTCGTTCGCTCCCCCGTCGGCCTCGGCCAGGGCGGGGCGCCCTCGCTGGGTGGACGGTGCAACCTTGCCCTGCCCGGCCTGCAGCACCTCCCACGACACGTCGCCGAGCACGCCGCCGGTCCCGGCCCCGGCGACCTCGACGGGTACCCCTCGGTCGCTCAGGTCGTCGAGGACCCACCTGGCCTGGTCGGCGGGGTCACCGAGGCCGGTCACGAGCGCCCGGGCGACCTGGCGCCCGTCGAGCACGGCGTCGAGCCCGCCGACGTGGTCGGCGTGGAAGTGCGTGAGCACGAGCAGGTCGAGGCGCTCTATCCCGAGCTCGTCGAGGCAGGTCCCCGCGGCGTCCCCTGCGGGCCCGACGTCGACCATGAGGCCGCGCCCGACACCGGTGCGGACGACCAGCCCGTCGCCCTGGCCGACGTCGCACGCCACGACCGCCCAGTCGGCCGGCACGTCACGACCTGCGCGGGCGATCCACCGCGGCCACGCGTACACCAAGCATCCGGCGGCCAGGGCGGCGAGCACCGCCCAGGCCACCAGGAGGCGCAGGGTCGCGCGGCGCCGTCGGGCAACGAAGGCCTCCCGCACGTTCGCTCGCACGGCCGTGCGCCACGTGTGCGGCCACCCGCTCCCGCGGCTCCACGGAACCCGTACCCCGACCAGGCCGGCGACCCACCGCCAGCGCCACACCAGGACCAGCCCGCCGACGGTCAGCACCGCGAGCGCCGCCGCGCCACCGGCCCCGCCCGGCCACGGCAGCCGCGCCCCGGGGAGGTCGGCGAAGAACCGCGCCACCGCGGCGATCCACCACGACGCCAACCCCGCGGGCCACGCCAGCACGACCCCGGCCCCCGGGAACCACGGCGCCACGAGGGTCGCGAGCACCCCGAGCACGGTCGCCGGGACGAGCGCCGGGGCGGCGACCAGGTTGGCCGGTACCGCGTAGGTCGCGACCGACGGGTCCAGCAGGACGAGGACCGGCGCGCACGCGAGCTGCGCCGTCAGCGGGACGGCGAGCGCGAACGCGGGCACCTTGCCGATCCACGGCGTGAGGCGCCGCGCGACGGGCTGGGTCCCGAGGACCAGGGCGGCCGTCGCGACGCTCGACAGCACGAACCCGTACGACCGCGCGAGCCACGGGTCCAGCACGAGCAGCACCACGACGACGGCCGCGAGCGCCGGGAGAGCCCTTGACGGCCGACCCAGCCCGATCCCCACGAGCCCGACCGCGCCCATCGTCGCCGCGCGCAGCACGCTCGGGTCGGGGTGGACCAAGAGCACGAACCCCGCCATGACCACGCCCGTCACGACCACGCGCACCTGACGCGGCGCGCAGGCCGTGGCGCACAGCGCCGTCACGGTCGCGACGACGATCGCGAAATGGCCGCCCGAGACCGCGGTCACGTGGGTCAGCCCCGTGGCCTTGAGTGCTTCGTCGAGCTCGTCGTCGATGCGCGAGGTGTCGCCGACCGCGACGCCGGGAAGCAGCGCCCGCGCATCGGCAGGCAGCCCGTCGGAGGCCGTGAGGAGGTCGGCCCGCAAGGTGTTGACGACGCCCAGCACGGGGACGGGTGCGCCCGTGACCGTGGGGGGCCCGGCCGCGACGAGCGTCGCCACGGTCTTGTCCCCGGGGTCGGCAGGCAGCAGCCTGCCTGAAGCCCGGACCTCGCTCCCGTAGGCCAGGTCACCCCAGGCGAGGCCTGCGAGGACGTCGATCCGTCCTCCAGCGGGGGCCGCGGCGCCGCGACCTTCGAGCGCGTCCAGGGCCAGCGTGGTGCGGACCGAGTCCGCCGCCCCTGACCACGGGTTCGTGACCGTCACCGGTTCGCCGACGATTCGCCCCACGACCTCGACCGTCGCGCCCTGGGCGGCGAGGTCGGCGGCACCTCCTCGGTCCCGTGCGACGAGGTGCACCGTCCCGGCGACCAGCACGGCCAGCACGCAGGCCACGATCAGGGCGCACTGGGCGAGCCACCGGCGTCCCGGGGTTCGGGGTTCCGGGGTTCGGGGCTTCGGGGGACCGAGCGCCGGGACGCGGGTGGCAGGGCCTCGGCGCGGGCGACGGTCGACGAGCAGCAGCGCCCCGAGAAGAGCCATCAGTGCCGTGCCGACGACGGTCCCCGCCAGGGCGGCCCCGGGCTCGGTCGCCGTGAGCCACCACGCGCTCCCCCAGGCTGCCAGAGCCGCGGGCACGAGCCGGAGGTCCGTCGCGGTCGCCCGTGGGGGACGCGCCGGGTCGCCCGGTGACGGTGGGTCGGACGGACCGGAGGACCGCCCGGCCGACGGGACAGCCGGGAAGTCCGCGTCGTCGCGCACCGTCTCAGACCTTCACCTGGTCGCGCAGCCTGGCGAGCAGCGCGTCCCCGATCCCGCTCACCTCCCCCAGCTCCTCGACGGTCGTGAACGGGCCGTTCGCCTCGCGCCACTCGACGATGCGGGCCGCGAGCACAGGACCGATCCCGGACAGTCCGTCGAGCGCGGCCTCGTCGGCCGCGTTGAGGTCGACCGGGCCGTTCGACGTCCCGCCCCCGGTCGCCGGTTCCGGGGCGGCGATCACGGCCTCGCCCGGCCTCGGCACGACGATCTGTTCGCCGTCCACGACCTCGCGGGCCAGGTTGACCCCTGCGAGGTCGGCGTCCGGCGTGGCGTCCCCGGCTGCGGTGAGCGCGTCCGCGACACGGGAGCCCTCGGGCACGCTCACGAGCCCGGGCGCGGCCACGGCCCCGACCACGTGCACGACGACGTCGCTCACCGTCGGCGCAGGGTCCGCGGCTCCGGGAGCGTCCACGGGAGCGGTGCCGGGGCCGGCTCCGGCGGGGTCCTTGTCCGCAGGCGCTGCAGGGCCGTCGCCGTCACCCCGGGAGTCGCCGGCCCCTGCACCGGGGATCGCGGCACCGAGGGCCGCCACCGGACGCAGGTCGTCACCGTCGGCGAGGGTCCACACCCCGGTGCCCGTCGCGAGCAGCAGCACCGTGACCGCGGCGACCACCGCGGTCCTGGCCCCGACGGACCAGCGGCGCGGGCCGCCGTCGGGCACGTGCTCGAACCCCGAGTGCGTCGTCGGGTGACCGTTCGCCGCCGTGTACGCCTCGGCGACCGCGTGCAGCGGACCGTGCCGTGGCACCGGCTCGTCCGACAGGCCTTCCTCCCCCGCGACGGGCGACCCTGGACGTGAGGTCGAGGGCTGCGGGGCGTCGTCGCTCGACCCCGGGTCGAGGGTCGGGTCGACGCTTCGCAACCGCCGCAGACGATCCCCTCCGCCGGGGCGGGGCAGGTCGTCGTCGGCGGTCGGCGGGCGCGTCCGGGAGAAGGTCACGCGGGCACGCTATGCGCCTGTCCACGCCACCCGCGGAGCAGCGGGCCGACGCTGTGGACACGACGCACCGCGGGTCGACCTGTGCACGGCCGGCCATGAGGAACGACCTACGGTGCGCGGTCCGCCACGACGATCGCCAGCACACCCGGTCCCGCATGGGCCCCGACGACCGCGCTCACGGGCGTGACCGCCGCCCGCACGCCGGTCTCGTCCCACAGCCGGTCGGCCACGTCCCTCGCAGCGCCGTCGTCGCCCAGGTAGTGCACCGCGAGCTCGGGATCGGACCGACGCTCGACCGAGTCGACCGCCACCTGGATCAGCCGGTCGACCGCCGCACCGCGGGTCCGGACCTTCTGGATCACCTCGATTCGCCCGTCGCGCACCGCGAGCAGCGGCCGCACGCCGAGCACTGAGCCGAGCGTCGCGGCCGCCACGCCCAGGCGGCCCCCGCGGCGCAGGTGGTCGAGCGACTCGACCATGAAGATCGCGCGGCTCGAGTCCGCGACCGCGATCGCGCGGCGGGCCACCTCGTCGACAGTCCCGCCGGACACCGCGACGCCGGCCGCCGCGAGCGCGGCGAACCCGAGGCCCATCGCGACGGTCCGCGAGTCCACGACCCGCACCGGCACCGGGGAGCGCGTCGCCGCGAGCGCGGCCGCGTGCACCGTGCCCGACAGGTCGCCCGACAGGTGGATCGAGACGATCGACCGCGCACCGGCCCGCGCCGCCGCCTCGTAGGCCGTGACCAGGGCGTGCGGTGTCGGCTGCGACGTCGTCACCCGCTCGCCCGCACCGATCCGGTGCGCGACGTCGTCGGGCGACACGTCGATCCCCTCGAGGAACACCTCGTCCCCGGCGAGCACGTGCAGGGGCACCACGGACAGCGCCGGGAGGTCACCGGAGGGGAGGGAGGCGGTCGAGTCCGTGACGACGTGGACGGCCGGAGGCTTCGCAGGACTCATCTTCGGGACACCTTACGTGGCGTGCGCAGGACGTCGCATCCTGCGCCGCGCGCTCACCGGGACACCGCCCTAGTATCCGAGACATGCCCGACGACGCAGCCCCCTCCCCCGCAGAGCTCGCCGCCCTGAAGGCAGCCGCCGCGCAGGCGGCCGCCGAGGCGGCCGAGGCCAGGGCCGCCGCGGCGCAGGCCGCGCTCGAGGCCGCCGAGGCCGCGACGGCCGGGGACTCCGTCGCAGGTTCGCCCGCCGGGCCCGGCGCAGAGGTGCGCGGCGCACCCGCCGACGCGGCGCCGTCGGGCACGCCAGACCCTGCCACCGCTGCTCCGGCAGCCGCACCTCCCGCGCAGGTTCCTCCGTCGGGCCCTCTGGACGGCTACCCCGCCGAGGTCGCCGCAGGCTACGCCTACCGCGGCGGCACGCTCGCGCTCGGTGCGCTGCTCGAGGCGCCGGGCACGGCAGGCGGCGACCCCGTGCCGAGCGCCGACGTCCAGGTCGGGTTCTCGCTCGCCATGCTCAACCGGCACGGGCTGGTCGCCGGGGCCACCGGGACGGGCAAGACCAAGACGCTGCAGGGCATGGCCGAGGGACTCTCGGACGCGGGCGTGCCGACGTTCGTCGCGGACATCAAGGGCGACCTGTCGGGGCTCGCAGTACCTGGCGCGAGCGGGGAGAAGATCCTCGAGCGCACCGCGAGCATCGGGCAGGACTGGGAGCCGACCACGTACCCGGTCGAGTTCTACTCGCTCGGCGGGCTCGGCAAGGGCGTCCCGATCCGCACGACCGTGAGCGACTTCGGGCCGCTGCTGCTCTCCAAGGTGCTGGGGCTCAACGACACGCAGGAGTCGAGCCTGGGGCTCATCTTCCACTGGGCCGACACGCAGGGACTCGCGCTGCTCGACCTCAAGGACCTGCAGTCGACCATCGCGTACCTCACCTCGGACGAGGGCAAGGCCGAGCTCAAGGGCATCGGCGGGCTGTCCGCCGCCACGGCAGGTGTCGTCCTGCGCGAGATCGTGACGCTCCAGGCGCAAGGAGCGGACGTGTTCTTCGGCGAGCCCGCGTTCGACACGACCGAGCTGCTGCGCGTCGCGGCCGACGGGCGCGGCACGATCTCGGCGCTCGAGCTGCCCGCCGTCCAGGACCGTCCCGCGCTCTTCTCGACGTTCCTCATGTGGCTGCTCGCCGACCTGTACCAGGACCTGCCCGAGGTCGGCGACCTCGACAAGCCCCGGCTCGTGTTCTTCTTCGACGAGGCGCACCTGCTGTTCACGGGCGCGACGAAGGAGTTCGTGGCGCAGGTCGTGCAGACCGTGCGGCTCATCCGGTCCAAGGGCGTGGGCGTGTTCTTCGTGACGCAGAGCCCCAAGGACGTGCCCGCCGACGTCCTGGCCCAGCTCGGCAACCGGGTCCAGCACGCGCTGCGCGCCTTCACGCCCGACGACGCCGCCGCCCTCCGCGCGGCCGTGCGGACGTTCCCGCGGTCGCCCTACGACCTGGAGCAGCTGCTGCAGTCGCTCGGGACGGGCGAGGCCGTCGTCACGGTGCTGACCGAGAAGGGCGCCCCGACACCGGTCGCGTGGACGCGGGTCCGCGCGCCGCAGTCGTCGATGGAACCCGCACCCGAGGCCGTGATCGACGGGATCGTCGCGGGCTCGCCGCTCGCCGCGCGATACGGCGTGGCGGTCGACAACGAGTCGGCGTACGAGCTGCTCACCGCGCGCATCGCCGCGCAGCACGCCGCGGCCGAGCAGGCGGAGCTCGCCGAGAAGCAGGCCAAGGAGCAGGAGGCGGCACAGAAGGAGGCCGACAAGGCTGCCAAGAAGCAGGCCGACGAGCTCGAGAGGATGCGCGCCACGCTCGAACGGGACGCGGCCCGCTCGGGAGGTGGCTCAGGAGGCGGCTCGCGGACCGGCACGGCACGGCGGTCGACCACGTCCTCTAGCCTCGACAAGCTCCTGGGGTCGATGGCGACGCAGCTCGGTCGCGAGATCACGCGCACGGTGTTCGGGACGCGGCGCCGCTGACCCGCCCGGCACCGGGCGGTGTGCCCTCGACGAGGTACTACACTCTGGCGCGTCGCGCGAGGACGCTCGACGTGGATTCCATCTGGGGAGCACCTTGTCGTCACACCTTTCGCCCTCGGCCCGCCGGGTACGGCAACGGCTCGTCACCGTGTCGCTCGCCCTGGCGCTCATCTCACCGGCCGGTGCGCCCGCCGTGGCCGCACCCCCCGTCCCGGACCCGGTGACCGTCGGCGCCGCACCGAGCGACGAGAGCGCACCGGGCCTCCCCGGCCCGGTGCGACGCGTCGCCCTGACGGACACCTCGGTCGTCGTCGAGGTGCAGAGCCCGACCGGTCCGAAGATCCTGACAGCCCCGCGGGTCCCGGCAGGGACCCCGCCGACCTGGTCGGAGGCGTGGGGATCCCAGTCCTTGACCGGGTCGCTCGTCGCCGCCGAGGGAGACGTCGTCCACACCCACGACCCCGCACGAGGGGTGGACGTCCTCACCTGGCGTGCGGACGGCGGCGGGAAGCGCGACGTCCCTGCGGGTTCCCGGCTCGGCGGCTCCGGCTCGTTCGTGTCGGTTCCCGCGGCCCCCTCCGGGGTGCAGGTCCAGAAGTCGGTCAGCGGCGCCGCCGTCTCGCTGGTGCTGACGGGGAGGCCGGCGACCACCCTCGTCGTCGACGGCACGCGAGCAGCCAGGCTGCTGGGGGGATACAAGGTCGTGTCGGACGTCGACCCGTGGACGGACACCCTCGGGCGCGGTATCACGTGCGACCAACCGGAAGCAGCGGTCACCGACGACCTCGGCGGGCGGTGGTTGGTCGTGACGTGCCCGGAGGGTGTCTACGCACTCGACCAGGCCGATGCGTACCGCCCCGTGCGGCTCGCTGCCGGGCCCGCTCCGCTCACCGACCCGTCGGCCGCAGCCGGGCTCGTCCTCGGCCTCGAACGACACCCTGGCGCCGAGACGAGCGATCTCGTCGCGATCTCGATCCTCGACGGCTCCCGTCGGGTCCTCGGGACGAGCAGCCTCCCCGGGATCGACCTCGACGACTCCCGACGCGCTGCGGCCTACGTCGACGGTTCGGGCACCGTACGCGTCGTCGACTTCACGCAGTGGACCGCGGAAGGAGCAACCCGGACGGACGTCACCGCTCCCACGACGACCGTGAGCACCGACGCGGTCTCCGCGACCCTGGAGGTGACGGTCCATCTCACCAGCGTCGACCCTGACACCGACCCCGTGTTCCTGGCGAGCGGGATCGCCCGGTACGAGGTGCGATACCGCTCACGACCGGCCGGCTCCACCACTTTCGGCACCTACCTGGCCGAGAACAGCGGGAACACCGGGACGAGCCGGACCGTGACGGCTCTCGCAGGTTCGCGCACATGCTTCTCGGCGCGCGCCGTCGACCGTGCGGGCAACGTCGGCGCGTGGTCGGCCGAGCAGTGCGCCGACGTGGACGGCACGGCACCGGTGGTCAAGGCGTCCGCGCCGGCGACGGTCCGTGCCGTCGAGGGCACGGGGAGGCCGGCCCTCACCTGGAGCGCCACCGACGCGGGGGGCATCGGATCGTCCGACGTGCGCTACCGGGTCACCCCACGTGGCGGGGTGCCCGGCCCGTACCAGTACCCCCGGGACGGTCAGCGGACCACGGCGACCACCTTCGCGGTCTCCGCCGCGTCCGGGGACACGGTGTGCTTCGCCGTGCGGGTGCGCGACCTGGCGGGGAACCTGAGCGCGTACTCCTCCTCGCGCTGCTCGCTCGTCGACGGCACGCTCCCCACGATCACGTCCGCGACCGTGCCCCGGTACTTCTCGGTCTCCGCCGCACAGAACGCGTCCGCCGCGGTCGACGCCACGGTTCCGGTGGCCTTCTCCTTCGCCGGCACCGACGACGTGGGCGTCGCGTCGTACGAGGTTCAGCTGCGCCGCACCCTCGGCCGGGACGGCGCCCTGTCCAGTTGGACCAGCCCTGGTCCGTCCTGGAAGACCACGACGGCGACGCGGCTGCAGGTGGACCTGCTGCTCGGCGACCAGGCGTGCTTCCGCGTCCGAGCGCGTGACAAGGCCGGGAACGTCGGCGCGTGGTCGACCATGGTGTGCACCAACGTCGCGTCGAGCGTGCAGTTCCTCCACGCCGACATCAGGTCCGGTGCGACCGGGACGTCGGGGCCGCAGATCGTCGCGTCGATCTACCAGGGCGGCATGCCGGCACGGTCGTACGAGGTGCAGACCGGGCGCATCGTCCGCCTCCGGGTGAAGACCGGGCCGACGGTGGGTGTCATGGCCGTCCATCTGGGCAGCACGCGCCTGGGGACGATCGACGGGCGTTCGGCGACGAGCGGTTGGACCTACGTGTCTCTCCGGACCCCTGGGAGTGTCGCACTGACGGGACCTCTCCGGCTGGAGCCGGTCGGTGGAGGTGTCTCGCAGATCAGCGAGTGGACGGTCGTCCGCTGACGACCTGGCCCGGTCACGCCTGAGGGCGGAGCTCTCGCTGGAGCTCCGCCCTCAGTGGCGGTACGCGGACGACGTCAGGCAGGGACCACGTTCACCAGCTTCGGCGCGCGGACGATCACCGTGCGGATCCCCCGCCCGTCGAGCGTGCGCTGGACGTTCGCGTCGGCCAGGGCCAGCTCACGCAGCTCGTCGTCACCGATCGACGGCGGGACCTCGAGCCGGCTGCGCACCTTGCCCTGAACCTGCACGACGCACGTCACGGTGTCCTCGACCAGGTACTCGTCGAGCGCGACCGGGAAGGGCTCGTGAGCCAGCGACCGCGGGTGGCCGAGCCGCGACCACAGCTCCTCCGCGATGTGCGGGGCGATGGGCGCCACCATGAGGATCAGCGGCTCGATCGCCTCGCGCGGCACGCGGTCCAGCCCCGTGAGGTGGTTGTTGAGCGCGATGAGCTTGGCGATCGCCGTGTTGGAGCGCATGTGCTCCATCTCGACGCGCACGTCGGCGACGGTCCGGTGGACAAGGCGCAGGGTCGCGACCTCCGCGGGCTCCTCCGAGACCGTCGTCTCGCCCGAGTCCTCGGACACGACGTTGCGCCACAGCCGCTGCAGGAAGCGCTGCGAGCCGACGACGGCGCGCGTGTCCCAGGGGCGCGACAGGTCGAGCGGTCCCATGGACATCTCGTACACGCGGAACGTGTCGGCGCCGTAGGCCTCGTACATGTCGTCGGGCGTCACGACGTTCTTGAGCGACTTGCCCATCTTCCCGTACTCACGGTTGACGGGCTCGCCCTTCCACAGGTACCGGACCTCGTCGCCGCTGCTCTCCTCGACGACCTCTTCCGCGGGCACGTACGCTCCACGCGAGTCGGTGTAGGCGTAGGCCTGCACGTAGCCCTGGTTGAAGAGCTTGTGGAACGGCTCGGTGCTGGTCACGTGCCCCAGGTCCAGGAGTACCTTGTGCCAGAAGCGCGCGTAGAGCAGGTGCAGCACGGCGTGCTCGACGCCGCCCACGTACAGGTCGACGCCGCCCGCGGGCCCGGCCGTGGCGTTGTGCCCGGGGCCGGTCCAGTACTTCTCGAGCTCCGGGGAGGCCATGTGCTCGGTGTCCGCCGGGTCGAGGTAGCGCAGGTAGTACCAGCACGACCCGGCCCAGTTGGGCATGGTGTTGGTGTCGCGGCGGTAGGTCTTGGGGCCGTCCCCCAGGTCGAGCGTGACGTTGACCCAGTCCTCGTTGCGGCCCAGCGGCGGCTCGGGCGAGGAGTCGGCGTCGTCGGGCTCGTAGGTGCGCGGCGAGTAGTCCGGGACCTCGGGCAGGTTGACGGGCAGCAGCGAGTCGGGCAGCGCGATGGGCTGGTCGTTCTCGTCGTAGACGATGGGGAACGGCTCGCCCCAGTAGCGCTGGCGGCTGAAGAGCCAGTCGCGCAGGCGGTAGGTGATGGTGCCGGTGCCGATGCTCTTGGCCTCGAGCCACTCGATCATGGCGCGCTTGGCGTCGGGCACGCTCAGACCGTCGAGCGAGATCTCGTCGTTGGACGAGTTGACGATCTCGCCGTCGCCGGTCCAGGCGCCCTCGTGGTCCTCGGGGGCCGCGACCGTGCGGATCACGGGCAGCTCGAAGGCCTCGGCGAACGCGTGGTCGCGCTCGTCGCCGCCGGGGACGGCCATGATGGCGCCCGTGCCGTAGCCCATGAGGACGTAGTCCGCGGTGAACACGGGGATGAGCGTGCCGTTGACGGGGTTCACGGCCAGGTGGCCCGTGAACACGCCCGTCTTCTTGCCCGCGTCGGCCTGGCGCTCGACCGCAGTCTTGGCCGCGGCCTCCTTGCGGTAGGCGGCGACGGCGTCGATCGGGGTCGTGTGACCGCCGGTCCAGACGGCGCGCGTGCCGTCGGGCCACTCGGCCGGGACCTCGTCGAGCAGGGGGTGCTCGGGCGAGACGACCATGAAGGTCGCGCCGAACAGGGTGTCGGGGCGCGTGGTGAAGACCTCGACGTCACCGACGGAGCTGCTCCCGCCGATCGCACCGTCGATCGCGAAGCGCACGTTCGCGCCCTCGCTGCGACCGATCCAGTTGCGCTGCATCGACTTGACCTTCTCGGGCCAGTCGATGAGGTCCAGGTCGTCGGCCAGGCGGTCGGCGTACGCGGTGATGCGCATGTTCCACTGGCGCAGGCTGCGCTGGAAGACGGGGAAGTTGCCGCGCTCGGAGCGACCGTCGGACGTGACCTCCTCGTTGGCGAGCACGGTGCCCAGGCCCGGCGCCCAGTTCACGGGCGACTCGGACACGTAGGCCAGGCGCTGCGGGGCGATCACGGCGCGCTGCGCTGCGCGGTCGAGGTCCGCCCAGCGGGTGCCCTCGGGGTGGCCGGGGACGGCCCGCGTGCCGGTGGCGTACTCGGCCGCGAGCTCGGTGATGGGGCGCGCGCGGCCCGTTCCGCCGTCGGGACGCACGGCGTCCTCGTCGTACCAGGCCTCGAAGATCTGCAGGAAGATCCACTGGGTCCAGCGGACGTACTCCGGGTCGATCGTCGCGAACGACCGGCGCGAGTCGTGCCCCAGTCCCAGGCGGCGCAGCTGGCGCTTCATGTTGGCCATGTTGGCCTCGGTCGTGACGCGCGGGTGCTGGCCGGTCTGCACCGCGAACTGCTCGGCGGGCAGGCCGAACGCGTCGTAGCCGAGGGCGTGCAGGACGTTGTCGCCGCACATGCGCCGGAAGCGCCCGACGACGTCGGTCGCGATGTACCCGAGCGGGTGCCCCACGTGCAGCCCCGCGCCCGAGGGGTACGGGAACATGTCCATGATGAAGTAGGGCGAGCGCCCGTCGGCGTGCTTGCCGTCGCCGTCGGTAAGGTGCCCCGAGGGGTTGGCCGCCCAGAACGTGCCGCGCTCCTCCCACGCGTCCTGCCACCGGAGCTCGATGTCCTGCGCGAGGGCGGGCGTGTAGCGGTGGGAGGTCGTCTCGAGCGAGGACGCGGGGGCGTCGTGCACGGACTCGGCGGGGTTCTCGGGGGCGGGGTTCTCAGGCGTGCTCACCCCGCGAGTTTACCGTTCGGCGCGGCGTCGTCCGGCAGGCGGGCACGGGCTGGACGCCCACGTCCCACCCGGCCCGACGGCGCCGCTCACCTGCGGCGCCGGGGGCTCCGTCCGCCCCGGGGGCGCCCCCGGGGCGGGTGGGCACCGGTGGTTGCCGGTCAGACCGTCTGGAGGTACTCGACGATCGTGGGGCCCATCTCGAGGAAGACCCAGGCCACGAGGAGCACGTAGAGCACAGCGAGGAGCGTCCCCTTGTTGTCGACGATCACGCGGCGCACCCCCTCGGAGACCTTGAGGTACCCCTCCTGGACGGCGTGCACCACCTGGAACCAGAAGATCGGCAGCGTCGCGGCCCACACGACCATGCAGAACGGGCAGAGCACGACGAGCACGTACAGGCTGGTCCACACCAGGAAGACGATGAGGCCCATCGCGACGGTCGTGACGGCGAGCATGGTGAGCCAGAACCAGCGGGGCAGGCGGGCGCCGGTGAGGACCACGACGCCGATCGTCATGACGACGGGGAAGGCCGCGACGCCGAGGAACGGGTTGGGGAACCCGAGGAGCGCCCCCTGCCACGAGGCCATCGCGGGGCCGCAGTCGAGGAACGGGTTGAGGGAGCACGCCGCGACGTGGTTCGGGTCGATGAGCTTGAGGTAGCGCTCGATCGCGAGCCAGGCCGCGCCGACCAGCCCGACCGCGCCGGCGACCAGGAGCACCCACCCGAACGCGCGGGGGGTGAGGTTCTTGGGGTCACCGTCGGGGACCGGGTGGCCTCCCCCCTCGTCCGGGCTGAGGAGGTCGGCGGACTCGCCGGTGGCGCCCGGGGTGCGCCCGGTACGGGAAGGACGGGTGGGGCTCTCGCTCACGAACCGCTCCTGAAGGGTCTGCGCGTGCACTTCCGGCACACAGGTGGGCCCAAGGTACCGGCGATCTCTGTGGCTTGGCTGAACGCACCACGTACACGCGCGCCCGCTGCCCCGCACCGAGCGCGTCGGGTCGAGCACGCGTAGCGTCGTGGGCACAGGTCGACGTACCGACACGGGAGGGGTGCTCATGGCGCACAAGAAGTCGTGGAGCGAGTTCAGCGGTCGCAAGAGGGCTGTGATGGTGGTGGCCTCGATCGTGCAGGTCACGCTCACGGTCGCGGGCTACCGCGACCTGGCCAGGCGGTCCGCGGACGAGGTCGAGGGCTCGAAGCTCGCATGGGGCGTGGCGATGCTCGCGAACTGGGTGGGTCCGATCGCCTACTTCGCGAAGGGCCGCAAGGGGCTGGGCCTCAACGGCTGAGGCGTCCCCCACGGGTGAGCGACGGCTCGACCCTCCGCGGAGGGTCGAGCCGGATCAGGCGCTGTCGGCCTGCGACGGCTCCGCGTGCGCGTCCTCGCGGACGTGCACGACGCGCTGACGCCCGAACAGGGCGATGATCGCGAGGCCGGCGAGGGTGAGCACGAGGCCGGTCCACGCGAGGTCGAGGTAGCCCCAGCCCGCGGCGATGACGAGGCCGCCGAGGAACGCGCCGTTGGCGTTGCCGACGTTGAGAGCCGAGTGGCACAGCGCGGCCCCGAGCGACGGGGCGCCGGGCGAGAGGTCCATGAGCCGGGTCTGGAGCGCGAGACCCAGGATCTGCGACGTCACGCCCAGCAGGAACAGGGACGCGACGGCCGGGACCGGGCTCTGGCCCGTGAGCGCGAACGCGACGAGAGCCGCGGCCGTCGAGCCGAAGCCGATCCACACGGTCCGCAGCACGTCCTTGTCGGCGAGCCGTCCGCCGACGATCGTCCCGAGCGTCATGCCGAGGCCGAAGATCGCGAGGACCACGGGCACGACTCCGAGCGCAAGACCCGTGACCTCGGTCATGGTGGGTGCGACGTAGGAGTAGACGGCGAACATGCCGCCGAAGCCGATCGCGCCGCCCACGAAGCTGATCCACAGCGGGCCGTTCCTCAGCGCGGCGACCTCCTGGCTCACGCTCGACCCGGTGTCGCCCGCGCCGGCGGGGACCCAGCGCCACAGGGCCGCGAGCGTGATGCCGCCCAGGACGCCGATGAGGACGAACGCCGCACGCCAGCCGAGCTGCTGGCCCGCGAACGTCGACAGCGGCACGCCGACGACGTTCGCGATGGTGAGGCCGGTCATCATCATGGCCACGGCGTGGCCGCGTCGCCCAGGTCCGGCGACGGCGGCGCCGACGGCGGCCCCGACCCCGAAGAACGCGCCGTGGGGCAGTCCCGCGAGGAAGCGGCCCGCGATGAGCCACTCGATGCTGGGGGCCGCGGCCGAGAGCACGTTGCCGAGCGTGTAGGCGAGCATGAGCGCGATGAGCAGCCTCTTGCGCGAGACGCGCGCGGCGAGCACGGTGAGCAGGGGCGCGCCGACCACGACGCCCACGGCGTAGGCCGTGATGGCGTGCCCGGTGACCGGGATGGTCGCACCGAGGTCTGCGGCGATGTCGGGCAGGAGGCCCATGGTCGCGAACTCGGTCGTGCCGATCGTGAAGCCGCCCGCGGCGAGCGCGAGCAGCGCGAGCCCGGCCGTCCGGGGACCACGGCGTGCGCCGCCCGCCCGACGACGTCGCACGCCGCCCGGGGCGGGCGCGTCGAGAGTGTCGGTCGGGCCGGGCGCGCTGGTGCTGTCGACGGTCAAGGCGGGACCCCTTCGAGGGTGTTCACGGGCAGGTTGCTGCGGATCGAATCGATTCGAGCCGTTCGCTGACGCCGTCGGCAGCATGATGCGGGAAGAACGCCAGTCTAGACCGGGGTGCGTCCCGCGGCGAGGGCCTGCGGCACGACCCACACGCGGGACGCCGCCGGCAGCCCCAGGTGCACCGGGCTCCCGTCGCTCCCCCACGTGATGGCCATGGTGCCCGCGTACTCGCGCCGCTCCTGCACGCAGACCTCGGCGTCGAGCCCCAGACCCAGCTCGGCGAGGTACCGCAGCACGTCCGGGTCCGAGTCGGAGATCCGCGCGACGACCGCGCACGCCCCCGCGTCGAGCTCCGAGAGCCGGACCGCCGCCGGTCGCGGGACGTGTCCCGCGGCGGTCGGGATCGGGTCACCGTGCGGGTCGCGCGTCGGGTGGCCGAGCAACGCGTCGATGCGGTCGAGCATGAGGTCCGACACCGCATGCTCCAGGACCTCGGCCTCGTCGTGGACCTCGTCCCACGAGTACCCCAGCTCCGAGACCAGGTACGTCTCGAGGATGCGGTGCCGCCGCACCATCGCGACCGCGTGCGAACGACCCAGGTCCGTGAGCTCGATCGCGCCGTAGCGCGCGTGCACCAGCAGGCCCTGCGAGGACAGGCGGCGCACGGTCTCCGAGACGGTCGAGGCCCCGACGCCGAGGCGGTCCGCGAGGAGCTTCGTGGTCACGGGCTCGTCGGACCACTCCTGCGCCGACCACACCACCTTGAGGTAGTCCTGGGCGACGGAGGTCAGGTCGAGGGGATGGTCCACGGCGCTCACTCTATTTCACGGCCCTCCGCGGGGCCGGGCGGACCGAGGTCCGGACGCCTGCGCACGCTCCGGCCCCCGGCCCGGTGCAACCGCCGGCCCGGCCCCTCACCCGGCGACCACCTCCGCGGGCTCGCTCTCCGCCGTCGGGCCCGCGGCCTGCACGCGCGGGCGGCGCGCCAGGTGCACCACGTACGCGACCGCGAACACGACACCCTGTGCCACGACGATCGTCGCGGCGCTCGCGGTGTCGAGGTAGTAGCTCGCGTAGATCCCGACGACCGCGCAGCCCACCGCGACGAGCGGCGCGACCACGAGCATGCGGGACATGCGGTCGACCAGGAGGTAGGCCGTGGCCCCCGGCGTGATGACCAGGGCCACGACGAGGACGACGCCGACCGCCTGGAGCGCGACCACCACGGTCAGCGCGAGCGAGCCCAGCAGCAGCGCCGACAGGCGACGCGGCGAGATGCCGACCGCGTGCGCGTGCACGGGGTCGAACGCGAAGAGCGTCAGGTCCCGCCGCTTGAGCACGAGCACCACGGTCGTCAGCGCGCCGAGCACCACGACCTGCCACAGGTCCGTGTCGGTGATGCCGAGCATGTTGCCGAACAGGATGTGGCCCAGGTCGATCTGGCTCGGCGTGACCGAGACGAGCACGATCCCGATCGCGAACAGCGTCGTGAAGACCACGCCGATCGCCGCGTCCTCCTTGAGCCTGCTCGTGTCCCGGACCGTGCCGATCAGCGCGACGGCACCGATCCCGAACACGAGCGCGCCCACCGCGAACGGCACCCCGACGATGTAGGACAGCACGACGCCCGGCAGCACGGCGTGCGAGACCGCGTCCCCGAGCAGCGACCAGCCGATCATGATGAGCCAGCAGCTCAGGAGCGCGCACACGATGCTCGCGACGACCGCGACGAGCAGCGCGCGCTGCACGAACTCGTACTCGAGGGGCGCAGCGAGCCACGTCCCCGCGGCAGCGAGCAGGTCCAGCGGGTTCATCGCGTGGCTCCTTCGGTCGTCGCGGAGCCCCGGCTCGCCGCGAGCGGGTCGATCCCGAACGTGCGGGCCAGGTTCTCGGGGCGCAGCACCACGTCGGGCGGACCGGTCATGATGACGCGGCGCTGGAGCAGGATCGCGTCGTCGACGAGGTCCGGCAGGGAGGACAGGTCGTGCGTCGAGACCAGGACGGCGCAGCCGGCCGACGCCAGGCTCCGCAGGACCGCGGTGATCTGCGCCTCCGAGACCTTGTCGACGCCGGCGAACGGCTCGTCGAGCAGCAGCAGCCGCGCACCCTGGGCGATCGCGCGGGCGACGAAGACCCGCTTGCGCTGCCCCCCGGACAGCCGACCGATCTGACGGTGCGCGAGGTCCGCGAGCCCCACGCGCTCCAGGGCGTCGGCCACGGCCCGGCGGTCCCCGGCACGCGCCCGGCGCGTCGGCCCGAGCCCTCCGTAGCGCCCCATGGTCACGACGTCGCGCACGTCGACCGGGAACGCCCAGTCGACGTCCTCGGACTGCGGAACGTAGCCGACGAGCCCGTCCTTGCGCGCCGCGTCCGCGTCCGTGCCGTAGATCCGCACGTCCCCGGCCTGGGTCACGCCGTTGCCGCGCGTCATGCCCATGACGGAACGGAACAGCGTCGACTTGCCCGAGCCGTTCGCCCCGATCAGCCCGGTCACGGTGCCGGGAGCGAGCGACAGACCGACGTCCTCGAGCGCGAGGACCTCGCGGTACCGGACGCTGAGACCGCGGACGGCGAGGGCGGGAGTGGGGTCCATGTGCGGCTCCGGGGTGTCGGGTCGGGTGTCGGGTCGGGTGGTGGGCCGGCTGGTGGCCGGACCGGGGGTCTCCCCCACGGTCGCCCGGCGAGCGGTCGTCACGACCCGCCCCGCAGCCCCGCGCTGATGACGCGCGCGTCGTGGGCGAGCAGGTCGAGATAGGTGGGGACGGCGCCGTCGGGCCGGGACAGCGAGTCGACGTAGAGCGTGCCCGCGTACGTCGCGCCCGTCTCCGCCGCGACCTGCCGCTGGGCTGCGGCCGAGACCGTGGTCTCGCAGAACACGGCGCGCACGTCGTTCTCGCGGACGTAGTCGATGACGCGCGCGACCTGCTGCGGCGTGCCCTGCTGGTCGGCGTTGACGGGCCACAGGAACCTCTCGTCGAGCCCGACGTCGCGCGCCAGGTAGGAGAAGGCCCCCTCGCACGTGACGAGCGCGCGGGAGCCGGCCGGGACCTGGTCGACCTCGGTCGCGAGCTCGCGACCCACGGCCTCGATGCGCTCGGCATAGTCGGCGGCGTTCGCGCGGTAGTCGGCCGCGTTCGCCGGGTCTGCCGTCGCGAAGGCCTCGCCGATGTTGTGCGCGTAGATCGCGCCGTTGACGGGTGACATCCAGGCGTGCGGGTTGGGGCGCCCGTCGTACGCCCCGGAGCCGATCTCGATCACGTCGACGCCTTCGGAGACCGTGACGTGCGGGGCGTCGAGCCGCGCGACGAAGGGCTCGAACCACTTCTCGAGCCCGAGCCCGTTGTCGAGGACCAGGTCCGCGCTCGCGGCGCGGCGCAGGTCCGCGGGCGTGGGCTCGTAGCCGTGGATCTCGGCGCCGACCTTGGTCAGGGACGCGACCTCGACGTGCTCCCCGCCGACCTCGCGGGCCATGTCGGCCAGGACGGTGAAGGTGGTCAGCACCTGCAGCCGCCCGACGGCGTCGCTCGCCCCCGCGACGAGGCTCTCCTCGGGGCCAGGCTCGCCCTGGGCGGGGTCGACCGCGCAGCCCGTGGCGAGGAGCAGTGCGACGAGTCCTCCGAGAAGGGGTTTCACCCCTGTGCGAAGTTGAAAGTTCGGCATACCGAACTTTAACCGTGGACGGGGCTCCGCGTCGAGTACCGGGGGCTGACGTTCGAGCCCGGATCCGCTTCCCGCGGGATGCGCGGGGACGCCCGGCCGGGCGAGTCCAGGAGGCGGTTCAGGGCGCGGGGGTCTGCGCGGGCGCACCGCGTTCGAGCTGGAGCAGCATCTCGACGGTGCCCGTCGGGTCGAGCGTCACGAACGGCAGCTCCGGCACGTGCACGCCGTAGTCGGCGAACGTCACCGGGATGGCCCCGCTCACCTGGACCCCGTCGCCCGAGCGCCGCGCCTCGAGCGTCACGGTCACGGGTTCGGTCACGTCGCGGATCGTGAGGGTTCCCCGGGCCTTGACCGTCAGGGGCTCGCCCCGGTTCTCGATCCCCGCGAGGTCGACCGGCTCGGTGAGGATGAACACCGCGTTGGGGAAGACGTCGGTCTCGAGGAGGCGCCGGAACGCGTCGTCACGCACCACGCTGTCGCTCGCGATCGATGCCGTGTCCACCGTGACGTCGGCCCGGACGAGCTCGCCGTCGGTGACCACGAGCGAGCCGCCGACCGCCTCGGTACGGCCCACGACCGTGCCCTTCTCACCGCTGAGAACCTCGTCGACCCGGTACCCGGCCTGCGAGCCGGGACTCACGACCCACGTGCCGTCCGGGTCGAAGGGCCCCGGATCGGGCGACTCCGACGGCGGCGCGCTCTCCCCCGGCGTCTGCAGGCCCAGCGGAGGCGGCGGGTTGCCCGCGGAGATGCGCGTCACGACGTACGGCCCGGCGAGCACGATCGCCAGCGCCGCGACGACCGCGACGAGGATCCACCGGGCACCTCTGCTCATGCCCCGTATTCTGCCGTGCCGCTCACGACCGTCCGGACCTCGAGGGTCCGATTCACCCGGTCCGGCGGGATCGCTCACGGGTCCCTCACCTCCTCCCGCTCGCCGAGGACCCGGCACCGACGATCAGGGCGTCCGGCACGACGGCGCCCTGGTCCTGCTCGGGCTCCCCGGCGCCCTCACCCCCGCTCCCGTCGCCCGACCCGTCCCCCTCCTCGGTGCCGTCGGGGACGACGTCCCCGTCGGTGCCCTCGGTGCCGTCGACCCCCTCGAGGACCTCCTCGGTCGCCGGCACGGGGAACGGCTCGCGCGCCGAGACCTGGGCGCTGCCGTCGGGGAAGACCTGCACGAGCTGCCAGTCGACGAACTCCCGGGCGACCGGGTCGAAGCGCAGGACCGTCATCTCGGCGACTCCCTTGAGGGGCCCGACCGTCGGCTCGCCGGACTCTGCACCCGCGGTGCTCGCGTTGACGTAGCGGATGCCGAGCCCGAACTGCTCGGGCCCCTTGCGCCGGTGCGTGTGGCCCGAGACCTGGAGCGGGACGCACCCCGACTCGAGCGACTCGTTCCCGATGCGCGGGGTGTGGATCAGGAGCAGGTCGACGCCGTCCTTCGCCGAGCACGCGGTCTCGGCGAGCCGCTCCGCCTGCTCGGTCGGGGTCTCGGGCCGGGACGCCTTGGAGCCCGCCCCGATCCGCGTCTCGAGCGCGTCGCGGTCGCCGAGGATGCGGACGCCGTCGACCTCGATCACGTCGCCGTCGAGGATCTTGACCCCTCGCCGGCGCTCCTGCGCCGAGGTCTCGACGCTGTCGTGGTTCCCGTCCGCGACGACCATCGTGGCGCCGTCGGGCACGGCGGAGATGAAGGAGTTCACGCAGAACTGCTCGACGCTCGTCCCGTTCATGGTCGTGTCGCCCGCGTTGAGAACGATGTCCGCCCCCGACCGGACACCCGCGGTCTTGATGAGCGGGGTCATGCCGGTGTTGCAGTGCAGGTCGGAGACGACCAGCATCGAGACGAGCTCGTCCTCGGGGGTCGCGGACGGCGCCTCGGTCGGCCCGGGGGTGCCGGCGCGGCGTGCCGGGTCGTCGGTCTCCCCGGCGGTCGCTTCGGCTGCGCTGCCCGACGGCGTCTCCCCGGTCGGGTCCGCACCCTCGCCCTCCGCGCCGGCAGGGTCGTCCGGGAGGCCGTCCACCCCGAGGCCCCCTTCCGCCGGGGGCTCGGCAGCCGCGTCCCGCGCGGCCTGCGCCTCGGCCTCCGCCTGGGCGGCCGCAGCCTCCTCGAGCGCGTCCCGCTCGTCCCACGCGGCCACGAGCGCGTCGTTCGCCCCCGCGTAGAACTTCTCGTTGTCACGGTAGGCGTTCAGGAGCTGGCCGCCGTAGGTGTCGACGACGCCGGCGAGCCGCCCCGTGATCCGGGCACCCTCGAGCGGGGTGCCTTCGAAGACCGCGGACGCGGGACGCGAGTCCGTCTGCGCGGTCTCCTCGCCCGACGCCGAGACCACGCCGACGACGAGCGAGACGACGAGGACGCCCGCGGTGAGCTCCCAGGTCCGCGGGGCGAGGGCGTCGGATATCTCGACGCGTCGGCCGCGACCGAGCAGGAGGTAGAGACCGGCACCGCCCGCTGCGACGACGAGCACCGCCAGGCCCGTGCGGGCCAGCGCGTCGACCACGAGCGCACGGGCGACCTGGTCGATCGTGGTCTGCGGGCCGCTGAAGAACTGCAGGTACCCCTGCAGGTCCTGGCTGAGCGCGGCGATCGTGGTGGCCTGGTCGAACGCCGTGAGGTCCGCAGGGATCTCCTGGACCGTGATCCGGGCTCCCAGCCCGGCCGGCAGCGGCGAGTCGATCTCGAGCGTGCCGAGCGGCCCCAGGTCGACCACGACGAGGCTGTCGGTCGTCACCTCGTACCGCGCCTCGTGAGGACCCAGGCTGAGGTCGGCCGTCGCGGTGGTCACGCCGAAGACGACGCAGGGGACGAGGAGCGCGAGCCCGACCAGCGTGCGTCGGACCCAGCGGGGCGGGGTGATACGGGGGCGATTCATCACCTCTCACCCTTCCCGATCCGCCACCCGGATGCCAGCGGGCACGCTCGCCGGCATCCGGGTGAATGTCACGCCCGCGCGGAGCGCAGCGCCACGAGGGCGATCGTGGCCGCCACGAGCATGAGGCCGAAACCGATCCACGACGTCGTCCCCACGCCGCTGCCGAAGGCCTCGTGCGCCGAGGCCAGCAGAGCCTGGGCCTGGTCGGCCGGCAGTGTCTCGGCGACCTGCGTCGCGCCCCCGAGGGTCTCGGCGGCTGCGGTCGCGTCCGCGACCGGTACGCCGTCGGGCACGACGACGTTGCGGTGGTAGGACGCCGTGAGGATGCTGCCGAGGACGGCCGTGCCCAGCACGGCGCCGACCTCGTACGCGGTCTCCGAGATCGCCGAGGCGGCCCCGGCCTTGTCGGCCGGGACGGCCGAGACGATCAGATCGTTCGACACGGTCTCGGCCGCGCCGATCCCGATCGCGAGGACCACGAACGCGACGACGAGCACCATGAGCGTGCTCGCACCCGCGCTCAGGGCCACGATCGCGTAGCCCGCCGCGGCGAACAGCAGCGCGACCGCGACCACGTACGACGGTCGGACCCGGCGCACGACCCGCACGACGAGCAGGCCCGCGACGATCATCGCGGCCAGCCCCGGCAGCAGCGCGTAGCCGGCCTTCATGGGGCTCAGTCCGATCACGAGCTGGACGTCCTGCGACACGAAGAACAGGAAACCCACGAGCGAGAACACGGACAGCAGGTTGATCACGACCGCTCCCGAGAACTCGCCCCGGCGGAACAGGCGCACGTCGATCATGGGGTCGGGCCGCCCGAGCTGGCGACGCACGAACACCCACCCGGCGACGACCCCGAGGACGAGCGCACCCACGGCGAGCGCGCTGGGCCCGGACTTGGCGAGCGTCTTGATGCCGAGCACGATCGGCGCCATGGTCGCCATCGAGAGCACGATCGACAGGACGTCGACCCGGCCGGGGTTCGCGTCCTTCGACTCGGGCACGAAGATCGGTGCCAGGACCAGGAGGAGCAGCAGCACGGGGACGGCGAGCAGGAAGACCGAGCCCCACCACGAGTGCTCGAGCA
Organism: Oerskovia rustica; assembly: GCF_014836555.1. GTDB lineage: Bacteria > Actinomycetota > Actinomycetes > Actinomycetales > Cellulomonadaceae > Oerskovia > Oerskovia rustica. The sequence continues at coordinate 11,895 of NZ_JACSQQ010000007.1, read as the reverse complement.
GGAAGCCGCCCGCGATCGGGCCGATCGCGTTGCCGGCCGCGAAGCCCGCGGCCCAGATCGCGATCGCGAGCCGGCGCTCCTCGCGGTCGGTGAAGATGTTGCGCAGCAGCGAGAGCGTCGGCGGCATGATCATGGCGCCGAAGAACCCGAGCCCGGCGCGCGACGCGACGAGCGCCTCGGCGCTGGGCGCGTAGGCCGCGACGACCGAGATCGCGGCGAAGCCGACGGCTCCGACCAGCAGCAGCCTGCGCCGCCCGATGCGGTCGGCGAACGAGCCCATCGAGACGAGCAGCCCGGCGAGCACGAGCGGGTAGATGTCGATCATCCACAGGAGCTGGGTCCCCGTGGGGCGCAGCGCCTCGGAGATCTGCGGCAGCGCGAAGGTGAGGACCGTGTTGTCGATCGAGACGAGCAGCACGGGGAGCATGAGCACGGCGAGCGCGATCCACCGGCGGTTGCGGGTCAGCGGCGTACCGGAGGTCGCGGGGTTGGTCGAGGCGCCCTGGGGGCCGTTCGGGTCCCGGGGCGTCCGGTTGTCCTGGACGAGAGTCACGGGAGCAGTCCTTTCACGTACGAGGACGGTCGGGGCGGCGCTGTGGCGCCGGACTGCCAACCGTCCAGACGGTACAGTAACCGACCGGACGGTACACTTTCAAGATGCCGCCGCCCCCTGCCGCTCGCGCCAAGGTCCTCGAGGCATTCGCCACCCTTCTCGTCACTCAGGGAGAACGCGCGGCCACGCTCGACGCCGTCGCCGCGGAGGCCGGCGTCTCCAAGGGTGGCCTGCTCTATCACTTCGGTTCCAAGATCGCGCTCGCCGAAGGGCTCATGGGGCTCCTGCGCGAGCTGACCGCTGCGGACGTCGAGACCATGCGCTCGTGGCCGGCCGGCCCCGTCGACTACTTCATCCGGACGTCCGCCGACTCGGACAGCGGCTTCGAGCTCGTCTACGTCGCCGTCTCACGGCTGGCCCAGGGCAGCTACCCGCAGGCCCGTGCCGCGCTCGACGACGCCCACGACGCCTGGACCGGCGCAGTGCTCGAGGTCGTCGGCGACCCCGTCCTCACCCGGGCGATCATGCTCATCGGCGACGGCCTGTACGCCCAGGCCAGCGAGCACTTCGCGAGCGGCGAGGCCCCCTCGGCCGCGAGCCAGGACCGGGCCGGCTCGATCGACGAGCTCCTCGGCCTGATCGACGAGATGGTCACGCTGCGCACCCGGCGCTGACTCCCGTCGCGCCCGCCCGACCGCTGCCAGGTGCGCGAACCGGTGCGACGCCGTCGGGCACCGCGCAGGATCCGGACCGTGACCGACCGCGCCGGACGACCCCGGACGTGCGGGAGGCGTCGGCCGCCCCCAGTGGCAACCGACGCCCCTTTCCTCCCGCACACCTCATGCGGTCCCCCCGCCCTGCGAGCAGCGCGGGGAAATCCCGTACCTCGTCCCGGTCCCACGGTCCGTAGCGTGGGCGCGTCCGGGAAGACGACGGTCAGGGAGTGCCCCAGGGACACTCACGGACCAGTGTCCCCCCTCGGCCGCGCCTTCGCCAGACCGGACGCCGGCCGTGTTGCGCACTGCACACGTCCGGGTGCAGGAGGCGCCTCTCCCGACCGCGGCACGACGACGTCCCGGGGGCCGGGCGACAGCCTCACCCCAGCCGCACCACGCCGGTCCACGCCTCCGCGAGCAGGTCGTGACCCGCCGGGGTGGGGTGCACACCGTCGTACGCCCAGGCCTGCGGGCCGAGCCCGCTCGTCGCGACGGCCTGCGCGAACGGCCCGTCGGTCGCCACGAGCGGCAGCCCATACTCCCCCGCGAGCCGCCGCACGACCTGGATCTTGGGGTCGAGGTCCTCGCGCCAGCCCCACTGCTCCGCGCGGACCGGCACCAGGAAGGGCTCGACCAGGACGATCGACGCCCGCGGCGCACCGACCCTCGTGCGGTCGAGCAGGTCGCGGTAGCCGGCCTCGAACGCCTCGGCGCTCGTCACGTCCCCGGCGTCGTACCGGCGCCACGTGTCGTTGATCCCGATCTTGATCGACACGAGGTCGGGCTCGAGCGCGAGGACGTCCGCGTCCCACCTGGCTCGGAGGTCCACGACCCGGTGACCGCTCACGCCACGGTTGAGCACCTCGACGCCGTGACGCCCGCACACGCCGGCGACCCGGGACGCATAGCCGTGCCCGAGACCGAACTCCCCCTCCGCGAGCCGCCCGGCGTCCGTGATCGAGTCGCCGATCAGGACGGCCCGCGACCCCGGCGCCAGCACCGCGCGCCTCACGCCGTGCCCGCCTCGACGGCCGCGACGGGACGTTCGCCCCGCCCCGTCACCGTCGCGGCCGCGGCCCGCTCGGCCTCGACCGTGGCGGCAACGTGACGGAGCGCGTCCTGGAGCGGTGCGTAGTGCGCGACGACCGCGGCCCGGTAGGCGTCGGCGTCCCCCGCCTCGGCCGCCCGCAGCATCGCCCCGTGCGCCTTCGCCGTGAGGTCGATCTGCTCGGGCGCCGGCAGGCCCAGCTTGGGCGAGACCACCTGGTGCACGTCCCAGAACGCGGTGCCGAGCTGCGCGACGAGGAAGTTGTCGAGGTGCGCGAGCAGGTGCGAGTGGAACTCCCGGTCCTCCTCGAAGAAGTCCTCACCCTTCTGCGCCTTGCGCTCCATCGCGGCGACGAGGTTCTCGAGGTCGGGGTTCGACGTCCCGGCCATCTCGGTGACGATCTGCTCGGCCATCGACAGGTCGAGCGCCTGACGCACCTCGACCACCTCGCGCAGCGCCGAGAAGTCGTCGCCCGGGATCAGCACCCCGCGGAACACGAGTCCCTCGACGAGCGGCTTGAGCGAGAGCTGGCCCACGTAGGTGCCGTAGCCGTGCCGCACCTCGACGATGTCGAGGGCCGCGAGCGTCCTGATCGCCTCACGGACGTTCGACCTGCTGACCCCGAGGAGCGAGCAGAGCTCGGCCTCGGTCGGCAGCAGGTCTCCGGGCCGCAGATGTGCCCGCAGGATGTATTCCTTGATCTGTTCGGTAGTCGTCGGGGGACGCACCCCCTGACCTCCGAAGCCCAGATGTCCCCCGGGCTCGGTAGCTGTCATGCGCCTTGACCTCCTCAGAAATTGCCTCTACGGTTCAACCCTACCAGCGTCAGACATCAGACGTCCTATATCTGGAGAGTTCATGGCTACCTCGATGGCGACTAGCACGAACGCGACCGACACCTCTCGCCGGAGCTTCCTCAAGCTCGCCGGCGTGATCGGCGCAGGAGCGGTGATCGCAGGCACGATCGCTGCCTGCGGCGGACCCGCGTCCACCTCGGCCGACCCGCAGACCACCCCCGCCGGTGGCGGGGCCAAGCCCAACCTCGACGGCACGATCGAGGCGGGCATCTCCTACGCCCTGTCGACCGGCTTCGACCCCATGACGACGTCCGGCGCCGTGACCATGGCCGCCAACTGGCACGTCCTCGAGGGCCTCGTCGAGCTCGACCCCGCAGCCCGCACGCCCTACGCCGCGCTCGGCAAGGAGCTGCCCAAGAAGATCGACGAGACCACCTGGGAGGTCACGCTGCGCGACGGCGCGACGTTCCACGACGGCTCCCCCGTCACGACCGACGACGTGGTGTTCAGCTTCAACCGCGTCCTCGACCCGGCGAACGCCTCGCTCTACTCGCAGTTCCTGCCGTTCCTCGCCTCGGTCGCCGCCAAGGACGACAAGACCGTCACGTTCACGCTCAACTACCCGTTCGGGCTGTTCGTCGACCGCGTCTCGGTCGTCAAGATCGTCCCGAAGGCGATCGTCGAGGCCGACCCCAAGGCCTACGACTCGCTGCCCGTGGGCTCTGGCCCGTACAAGCTCACGAGCGCGACGGTCGACGACAAGATCACGTTCGAGCGCTTCGACGCCTACAACGGCTCCCGCCCGGCGCTCGCCAAGGCCATGACGTGGAACCTGCTCTCCGACGCCGCCGCCCGCGTGACCGCGGTCGAGTCGGGCCGCGTCCAGGCCATCGAGGACGTGCCCTACCTCGACGCCGACCGGCTCGCGAACGCCGTGACCGTCGAGTCCGTCCAGTCGTTCGGCCTGCTGTTCATGATGTTCGACTGCTCCAAGGCGCCGTTCACCGACAAGCGCGTGCGTCAGGCGTTCTTCCACGCGCTCGACATGGACAAGATCATCAGCACGGGCCTGCTCGGCAACGCGACCGCGGCGACCAGCTTCCTGCACAAGGAGCACCCGTCGTACGTCAAGGCCTCGACGGTCTACTCGCACGACCCCGCCAAGGCCAAGAAGCTCCTCGCCGACGCGGGCGTGAGCAGCCTGGCGATCACGCTGCTGACGACCGACACGAGCTGGGTCAAGGACGTCGCCCCGCTCATCAAGGAGGACCTCGACGCGGTGGGGATCTCCACGACCCTGGACATCGGCCAGTCCGGCGGGCAGTACAAGAAGGTCGACGACGGCGGGCTCGAGGTCATGGTGGCCCCCGGCGACCCGTCGGTCTTCGGCAACGACCCCGACCTGCTGCTGCGCTGGTGGTACTCGGGCTCGGTCTGGCCGGTCAAGCGCTACCGCTGGGCGAGCACGCCCGAGTTCGCGGAGGTCACGCGCCTGCTCGACCAGGGCGCCGCCGAGCCGGACGCCGCCAAGCAGAAGAAGACCTGGGGCGAGGTGTACGACATCCTCTCCGACGAGGTCCCGCTGTACCCGCTGCTGCACCGCAAGCTGCCCAGCGCGTGGGAGGACTCGGCGCTCGACGGGTTCAAGCCCCTCCCCGTCACGGGCCTGTCCTTCCTGGACGTCTCCCGCACCGCCTGACGTCCCCGTGTTCCGGGTGGCGGGGGGGGGCG
>NZ_JACSQQ010000007.1:0-7040 GCF_014836555.1 Oerskovia rustica | reverse complement strand
CCCCCCCCCCCCCACCCACCCCGACCCCGAGGAGTACCGCGTGACCGCGCTCCTACGACTGACCGGACGACGCCTGCTCGCCCTGCCCGTCATGATCCTGGGCATCACCCTGCTCGTCTTCGTCGTCATGCAGTTCGCGCCCAGCGACCAGGCGACCAACGCCCTCGGCGAGTCCGCCACGGACGCGGCCAAGGAGGCCTACCGGGCGGCGAACGGGCTCAACGACCCGATGCTCGTGCAGTACGGCAACTTCCTGGCCGGCCTCGTGCGCGGCGACATGGGCATGACCGTCCCGCCCTCCCAGCCCGTGAACGAGCTCATCGCCAACGCGTTCCCGCTCACGCTCCAGCTCACGTTCATGGGCCTGGCGATCGCCGTCGTGCTCTCGCTCGTGCTCGGCGTGACCGCCGCCCTCTACCGTGACCGCTGGCCTGACCAGGCCATCCGCGTCCTGTCGATCGCGGGCGTCGCGACGCCGTCGTTCTGGCTCGCCATCCTCCTCATCCAGCAGTTCTCGCTGCGCCTGGACTGGTTCCCCTCGGGCGGGTACACGAACCCCTCGGACGACTTCGGGATGTTCCTCGCCTCGATGTTCCTGCCCGCGCTCTCGCTCGCCATCCCCGTCGCCGCGTCGCTGACCCGCGTGGTCCGCACCGCGATGGTCGAGGAGCTCGACCGCGACTACGTGCGCACCGCGATCGGCTCGGGCCTGCCCCGCGGCGTGGTCGTCGGGCGCAACGTCCTGCGCAACGCGCTCATCACACCCATCACGGTGCTCGGCCTGCGCGTCGGCTACCTCATGGGCGGCGCGGTCATCATCGAGGTCATCTTCGACCTGCCCGGCATGGGCAAGCTCATCCTCAACGGCGTGACCGCGAGCGACACCGCCCTGGTGCAGGGAGTGACGCTGACCGTCGCCCTGACCTTCGTGGTCGTCAACATCCTGGTCGACCTCCTCTACCTCGTCGTCAACCCTCGAATCCGGACGGTGTGACATGCGTCGGAAGCTGACAGAACGACTGTCCCGCCCGGGCCTGCGCCTCGCGGCCCTCCCCCTGGGCTCCAAGATCGCCCTCGGTCTCGTGCTCCTGGTCGCGCTCCTGGCGATCTTCGCCCCGCTCGTCGCGGCCTACGACCCGCTGCAGTCCGGCACGCCGGCCCAGCCGCCGTCGGGCGAGCACTGGTTCGGCACGGACCGCACGGGTCGCGACATCTTCTCGCGCATCGTCTACGGTGCCCGCTACTCGCTCGTGATCGGCCTGGGAGCCACCGCGGTCGCCCTGGTCGCGGGCGCGATCCTCGGCTCGGTCGCCGCGACGGCCCACAAGGCCGTGAGCGAGACCCTCATGCGGATCCTCGACATCATCATGGCCTTCCCGGGCATCGCCCTGGCCGTGGTCTTCGTGGCCGTGTGGGGCAAGTCCCTGCCGGTCCTCATCTTCACGATCGCGTTCCTCTACACCCCGCAGATCGCCCGCATCGTCCGCGCCAACGTGCTCAGCCAGTTCGGCGAGGACTACGTGTCGGCCGAGAAGGTCATCGGCGCGCGGACGTCGCTGATCCTGATGAAGCACGTGGCCCGCAACTGCCTCGCCCCGATCATGGTCTTCGCGACCGTCCTGGTCGCCGACGCGATCGTGTTCGAGGCGAGCCTGTCGTTCATCGGCGCAGGCGTCCAGGACCCCGAGCCCTCGTGGGGCAACGTCATCGCCTACGGCCGCAACCTGCTCCTCAACGGCGGCTGGTGGGCGACCTTCTTCCCCGGCATGGCGATCCTCCTCACGGTCCTCTCCCTCAACGTCCTGTCCGAGGGCCTCACGGACGCGATGGTCCGGCCCGCGGCCCGCAGACCGGCCGAGGCCCGCGCCGCAGCTGCCGAGGACGCCGCGCACGCCACGGACCCGCTCACCGAGCCCGACGCCGACGCCCCCCTCGAGTACACGGGCGGCGCCGACCTGCGCGAGCCGCGCGTGCTCGACGAGCTCGTCGCGGACACCTCGGTCGTCCCCGACCCGGAGCTCGCGGTCGCGGCGGCCGCCGTCCAGCGCGAGGCCCTCGCGGTCCAGCTCGACCGCCTGCGGGTGGCCGAGCGCCACCGCACCGACCGCCTGGTCTACACCGGTGACGCCGCTCCCCTGCTCGAGGTCAAGAACCTCTCGATCAGGTTCCCCGAGCGGCACGGCGACGTGGCCGTCGTGGACGACATCAGCTTCGCGGTGCGTCCCGGCGAGACCATGGCGCTGGTCGGCGAGTCGGGCTGCGGCAAGTCGCTCACGAGCCTCGCGGTCATGGGCCTGCTGCCCGCGTCCGCCCAGGTCACGGGAGAGATCCTGCTCGACGGCGTGGACCTGCTCACCGCGACCCCGGCCCGCCGCAACGCGCTGCGCGGCCACGAGATGGCCATGGTCTACCAGGACGCGCTCAGCTCGCTCAACCCGTCGATGCTGATCCGCACCCAGATGGCCCAGCTCGTCAAGAGGGGCGGGACGCGCACCGCGGTCGAGCTCCTCGAGCTCGTGGGCCTCGACGCCCAGCGCACGCTCAAGAGCTACCCGCACGAGCTCTCGGGCGGGCAGCGCCAGCGCGTGCTCATCGCCATGGCGCTCACGCGCGACCCGCGACTGGTCGTCGCCGACGAGCCGACCACGGCCCTCGACGTCACGGTCCAGAAGCAGGTCGTGGACCTGCTCAACGAGCTCCGCGAGGAGCTCGGGTTCGCGATGGTCTTCGTGAGCCACGACCTGGCGCTCGTCGCGTCGCTCGCACACCGCGTGACGGTCATGTACGCGGGCCAGGTCGTCGAGTCGGCCCCCGTGCCGAGCCTGCTCATGAACCCGCAGCACGAGTACACGCGCGGGCTGCTCGGGGCGGTGCTGTCGATCGAGTCGGGCGCGGAGCGCCTGCACCAGATCCCCGGCACGGTCCCCTCGCCGCGCGACTTCGCGACGGGCGACCGCTTCGCTCCCCGGTCCTCCCGGCCGCAGGACGCGTTCGTGCCCCGTCCCCCGCTGCGCACGCTGCCGGGGACCGACCACCGATACGCCAGCCACACCGAGTCGACCGACAGCGGACTGCTGGTCCAGGAAGGTGCCCGATGAGCGACGACGCTCCTGTCCTGGAGCTCAAGGACGTGCACGTGGTGCACAAGGCCCGCACGGGCAAGCTCTTCCGTCCGGACCGCGTCCACGCGGTCGCCGGGGTCGACATGGCCGTGCGCCGCGGCGAGACCATCGGGATCGTGGGCGAGTCGGGCTGCGGCAAGTCGACGCTCGCCAAGGTCATGGTGGGCCTCCAGGCCCCCACGAGCGGCGACGTCGTGTTCGACGGGCGCAGCGTGCTCAAGCGCAACGCCCGCACCCGCAAGGAGTTCGGGCGCGCGATCTCGATCGTGTTCCAGGACCCGTCGACGGCCCTCAACGGCCGCATGCTGGTGCGCGACATCCTGCGCGACCCGCTCGACGTGCACCAGATCGGCTCGCCCCGGGACCGTGAGCGCCGCGTGAGCGAGCTCCTCGACCTCGTGGGCCTGCCGCAGTCGGCCCTCGACGTGCTGCCCAGCCAGGTCTCGGGCGGTCAGCGCCAGCGTGTGGCGATCGCCCGCGCCCTGGCGCTCGACCCGGACGTGATCGTCGCGGACGAGCCCACGTCGGCGCTCGACGTCTCGGTGCGCGCCCAGGTCCTCAACCTCCTGACGGACCTCAAGGCGCGCCTGAACCTCGGGCTCGTGTTCATCTCGCACGACATCCAGACCGTCCGGTACGTCTCGGACAGGATCGCGGTCATGTACTTCGGGAAGGTCGTCGAGGAGGGCACGGCCGAGGAGGTCTTCGACCGCCCGACGAACGACTACACCCGTACCCTGCTCGGCGCCGCGCCGACCCTGCTCTGACGGTTCCCCCATCCCCCGGTGCCGGGCGGAGGCCCTCCGCCCGGCACCACCGCACCATCCTTGGAGTCCGCTGTGCCCACCACGACCACCTTCTCCGGTGTCATCCCTCCCGTCGTCACCCCGCTCACGGCCGACGGCGAGCTCGACCGCGCGTCGTTCGAGCGCCTCATCACGAGCCAGCTCGACGCGGGCGTGCACGGCCTGTTCGTGCTCGGCTCGTCGGGTGAGGTCGCGTACCTCGACGACGCCCGCCGCTCCCAGGTCATGGAGGCCGCGGTCGAGATCACCGCGGGCCGCGTGCCCGTCATGGCGGGCGTGATCGACCTGACGACGCGCCGCGTCGCGGACCAGGTCCGCCGTGCGCAGGACGCGGGCGTCGACGCGGTCGTCGCGACGGCTCCCCTGTACATCCGCACCAACGACGACGAGATCGAGCGTCATTTCCGTGGCGTCGCCGCGGCGAGCGACCTGCCGCTGTTCGCGTACGACGTGCCCGTGTGCGTGCACTCGAAGCTCGACCTGGGCATGCTGGTCCGCCTGGGCTCGGAGGGCGTCATCGCAGGGGTCAAGGACTCGAGCGGTGACGACGTCGGCTTCCGTCGCCTGGTCGCGGCGAACCGTGCGGCGGGCAGCCCGCTGCGCCTGTTCACGGGTCACGAGGTCGTCGTCGACGGCATGCTCCTGCTCGGCGCCGACGGCGTCGTGCCGGGCCTCGGCAACGTCGACCCGGCGGGCTACGTGCGCCTGTGGGACGCGGCGCAGGCGGGCGACTGGGCCCGGGCCCGCGACGAGCAGGACCGCCTCGCGTCCCTGTTCGAGATCGTCTTCCAGCCCCGCGGCTACAGCGGCGGCGCGAGCGGCCTGGGCGCGTTCAAGACGTCGCTGCAGCTCCTCGGCGTGATCGGGTCCAACGTCATGACGACCCCGGCCCCCGCCCTGGAGGGCGAGGTCGTGGACCAGATCAAGGTGATCCTCGCGGAGGCCGGGCTGCTGTGAGCGTCCCGACCCACCGCACCGCCGTCGGGATCGACCTGGGCGGCACGAAGATCGCCGCGGGTCTCGTCCGCGACGACGGCACGGTCCTCGCCCGGGCCCGGGGCCCCCCCCCCGCCCGGGGGGGGGCGGACGCGATCCTCGACGCGGTCGCTCGCCTGGTCGCGCTCCTCCTGCCCGACGGCGCCGACGCCCCCGGGGTCTCCGGCTCGCCCGACGTCCTGGTCGGGGTGGGCATCGGCTCGGCCGGGGTCATCGACTCGGGCCGCGGCCGCGTCGTGGCGGCGACCGACGCCCTGACGGGGTGGGCGGGCGCCGACCTCGCGGGCGGGACCGCCGCCCGCCTCGCGGCAACGGGCGGACCCGCGGCGGGCCTGCCCGTGCACACCGACAACGACGTGCACGCGCACGCGCTGGGCGAGCACTGGCTGGGGGCGTGCGCGGGGACGCGGACGGCCCTCGTCGTCGCGGCCGGCACCGGGGTCGGGGCGACGCTCCTGCTCGACGGCACGCCCCAGCACGGCGCGCGCCACGTGGCCGGGCACCTGGGCCACCTGCCCGCGGCCGAGGCGGCGGGCCTGCTGTGCACGTGCTCGCGCTCGGGTCACCTCGAGGCGATCGCGTCGGGGCCCGCGCTGCACGCCCTGTACCTGCGGCTCGGCGGCGACCCCACGGTCGAGACCGCTCGGGTCGTGTGCCAGCTCACCGACGTCGACCCGGTCGCGCACCAGGCCGTGGTCCTCGCGGCCACGGCCCTGGGCCGGACGGTGGGCGGCGTCGCGAACATGCTCGACCCCGAGGTCGTCGTGATCAGCGGCGGGCTCGCGGGAGCCGGGAGCCTGTGGTGGGACACCCTGTCCGCCTCGGTCGCGTCCGAGCTCATGCCCGCGCTCGACGGCCTGCCCGTCGTGACCGCGACGCTCGGCGGCGACGCGGCCGTCCTGGGAGCGGCCCGGCTCGCGTTCGTCGCGCACGAGGCGCGAGGCACGTCCGGCGTGCAGGACGTGCCCGTCCACCACGGCACGGCCGAGGCCGTCGCACCGCTCGCCTCGCTCGCAACCCCGTGACCTGGTGCCCCCGTACCCCCTCGTGACCTCGTGACCTCGTGACCTCGTGACCTCGTGACAACCGTCCCCCCTCGCCTCCCGGAGGATCCCGTGACCGACCGTCCGTCGACCGCCCCCGCGCCCACCGCGGGACCGGTGCCCCCCGACCCGCTCGTCGCGCTGCGCGGCGGCCTCGTCGTCTCGTGCCAGGCCTACCCCGGCGAGGCCATGCGGGACCCGCGGACCATGACCCAGGTCGCGCTCGCCGCGGTCCGCGGCGGCGCGGTGGGCATCCGTGTCCAGGGCGTCGCGGACGTCGAGCACGTCACGCACGCGTTCGCCGAGCTCGGGATCACGGCGCCCGTCACGGGGCTCTGGAAGGACGGGACCGACGGCGTCTTCATCACCCCGACCCTGCGCCACGCGGCGGCCGTCGCCCACGCCGGGGCGACGATCGTCGCGATCGACGGGACCCGGCGCCCGCGCCCCGACGGCCTGAGCCTCGCGCAGACCGTCGCGCGCCTGCGCGAGCAGTCGTCCGCCCTGGTCATGGCGGACTGCGGGAGCCTCGACGACGCGCTCGCGGCCCGCGACGCCGGGGTCGACGTCGTCGGGACGACGCTGTCGGGGTACACAGGCGAACGGCCGCGCACCGACGGGCCGGACCTCGAGCTGCTCGCCCAGCTCGTCGACCGCCTCGACGTCCCCGTGATCGCCGAGGGCCGCGTCCACTCCCCCGCCCAGGCGCGCGCCGCGCTCGACGCCGGCGCGTGGGCGGTCGTCGTCGGGACCGCGATCACCCACCCCACGAGCATCACCGGCTGGTTCGTCGACGCCCTCACCGCCTGACGCCCACCGCCATCCCCTCAGCACTTCTCAGCCCCTGACTCGACCCGCCCGACCGCGATCGACCCACCCCGGCCCACCCCGGCCCAGCCCCACCCCGGACCGCCCGCACCGCCGCGGACGACCCGGCCCCGCAACGCCGGACCACGACGGTCCCGCACCTGTCCGCCCGACGCCCGCTCCGCCGTCGGGCACCTCGCACCTGGAGCCCCACAGACCGGACCCCCGCACCCGACTCGGTGCCGAGGCGGAGGTCCGCGGCGGGG
>NZ_JACSQQ010000079.1 GCF_014836555.1 Oerskovia rustica | reverse complement strand
CATGGCTGTCTACACCCTTCCCGAGCTGTCGTACGACTACGGCGCACTCGAGCCCCACATCTCCGGCCGCATCATGGAGCTGCACCACTCCAAGCACCACCAGGCCTACGTGACCGGCGCCAACACGGCACTCGAGAAGCTCGCCGAGGCCCGCGACTCCGGCGACCTCGCCGCGGTCAACCTCCACGAGAAGAACCTCGCGTTCAACCTCGGCGGACACGTCAACCACTCCGCGTTCTGGACCAACCTCTCCCCCGAGGGCGGCGGCGAGCCCACCGGCGACATCGCCGCAGCCATCGCCGAGGACTTCGGCTCCTTCGAGAAGTTCAAGAAGCACTTCGCCGCCGTCGCCGCAGGCGTCCAGGGCTCGGGCTGGGCCATCCTCGCCTGGGACACCCTCGGCAAGAAGCTCATCATCGTCCAGCTCTACGACCAGCAGGGCAACATCGCCCTGGGCCTGGTCCCGATCGTCCTGCTCGACGTCTGGGAGCACGCCTACTACCTGGACTACCAGAACGTGCGCGCCGACTACGTCACCGCCTGGTGGAACCTCGTCAACTGGGCCGACGCCGACGCACGCCTCGCCCGCGCCCGCACCCAGGGCGAAGGCCTCATCATCCCC
>NZ_JACSQQ010000078.1 GCF_014836555.1 Oerskovia rustica | reverse complement strand
CGCAGTTCTCGGCGTCGTCGGAGGAGACGGCGGCGCAGTCGGGGGTGGTGGCTGCGGCTGCGGAGCAGGTGTCGCAGAACGTGCGGACGGTGGCTGCGGGTGCTGAGCAGATGGGGGCGTCGATTCGGGAGATCGCGCAGAACTCGAACGAGGCGGCGAAGGTGGCCAATCGTGCGACGGATCGTGCGGCGTCGACGAATGTGACGGTGCAGAAGCTGGGGACGAGCTCGCAGGAGATCGGTGATGTGGTGAAGGTGATCACCTCGATCGCTGAGCAGACGAATCTGTTGGCGTTGAACGCGACGATCGAGGCGGCTCGTGCGGGTGAGGCGGGCAAGGGGTTCGCGGTGGTGGCTTCTGAGGTCAAGGAGCTGGCGCAGGAGACGGCGAAGGCGACGGAGGACATCGCTCGTCGGGTGGAGGCGATCCAGGACGACACGTCGAGTGCGGTGGGGGCGATCGGTGAGATCGCGGACATCATCGGGCGGATCAACGACTATCAGCTGACGATCGCGTCGGCGGTGGAGGAGCAGACCGCGACGACGACGGAGATGTCTCGTGGGGTGCAGGAGTCCGCGACGGGTGCTTCGGAGATCGCGGGCAACATCACCGGCATCGCGACCGC
>NZ_JACSQQ010000077.1 GCF_014836555.1 Oerskovia rustica | reverse complement strand
CGAGTTCTCTTGGCAGGGGCCGCGACCGCGGCACTGCTGTTCACCGCTGCGTGCAGCACCGACGTGCCCGAGGCCCCCGCCGGGGGCGAGACCGCGACCGAGGCGGGGGAGGAGTCGAACGAGTCGGGCGCGAACAGCCAGTGGTTCGTGCAGGCCGACTACGACCGCCAGCTCGCGCAGCGGACCGCGGTGCCCGAGGGCCCCACGGACCAGCCGTGGCTGCAGGCGATCGACCCCGAGTACGTGGACACCGCGCAGTACGCCAAGGAGGGCGGCAAGAAGCTGTGCTTCTCCAACGCCTCGGTCTCCAACCCGTGGCGTGTGACGGGCTTCATCACGATGCAGCAGCAGGTCGAGGTCCTCAAGGCCTCGGGCGAGATCTCGGAGTTCCGCGTCTCGGACGCCGCGGACGACGACAACAAGCAGATCTCGGACATCCAGGCGTTCGTCGAGGCCGGTGACTGCGACGCGATCATCATCTCGCCGTCGACCACCGCGACCCTGACCCCGGCGGTCGAGGCGGCGTGCGCGTCGGGCAAGCCCGTCATCGTGTTCGACCGTGGCGTCAACACGGACTGCATGGTCACGTACATCCACCCGATCGGCGGCTACGCCTACGGAGCCGACGGCGCCGAGTTCCTGGTCGAGAACCTCGAGCCCGGCTCGAAGGTGCTCGCGCTCCGAGTGCTCCCGGGAGTCGACGTGCTGGAGAACCGCTGGGCCGCCGCCGACAAGATCTTCTCCGAGAGCGAGCTCGAGGTCGTGGGCCAGGAGTTCACCGGTGGTGACGGCGCGAAGATCAAGGACATCGTGACGCAGTACCTGCAGCGCGGTGACGTGGACGGCATCTGGATGGACGCCGGTGACGGCGCGGTCGCGGCGGTCGAGGCGTTCGAGGACGCCGGCAAGCCCTACCCGGTCTTCATGGGCGAGGACGAGCTGAGCTTC
>NZ_JACSQQ010000076.1 GCF_014836555.1 Oerskovia rustica | reverse complement strand
CTGCGACACCTGCTCCGCAGCCGCAGCCACCACCCCCGACTGCGCCGCCGTCTCCTCCGACGACGCCGAGAACTGCGACGACACCCCCGCCAACGACTCCGCACTCGACGCGATCGTCACCGACGACTCGACCACTCCCGTGATGAGAGCACGCAGGTTCGCCTGCGTGCGTTCGAGGTCGACGGCCAGGGTGCCGATCTCGTCACGCCCGGTCACGCCGGAGGAGACCGTCAGGTCGCCGTCGCCCACCGCTGCCAGGGCCGAGGACACCGCGCCGATCCGGCGGGCGATGTTGCGAGCCACGACGTAGGCCAGGGCGGACGCCGCGACCGCACCGAGCGCCGCGACCAGGATCGTGAGGAGGATCGACCGTGCCGCCACGGCATCCGTCTCGTCGGCAAGAGCGGCCGCCTCCTCGCCCTGCGAGACGGTCTCCACCTGCATGGCGTCGAGGACACCCGTCGTCAACGGACGGATGGTCTCGTCGAAGTACGTCGCGAACCCTTCGGCGTCGCCCTCGTCCGCGAACGGGAACAGCGTCCCCTCGGCCGCCGCGTAGTACGTGTCGAGCGCGGCGACCAGAGCGTCGACGTCGGCCTCGTTCACCGCGTTGGGGCGATAGGCCTCGATCTGCGAGTGGAGGTCGACCTTGCGCTCGGCCAGCTCGTCCACGAGCGTCCCGCGGGTCTCCTCGTCGGCGATGCCGTACTGGACGACCCGGGCCCGGTCGCCCTGGTAGGCGCGCTGGATCTCCGTGAGCTGCTGGAGCGGGACGACGTTGCCGCTGTACATCAGCGCGGCGTCTGCCCGCAGCGTACGCATCGAGCTGAGCGCGAACGCGGTGACGACCGCGGTCACCACCACCATGAGAAGGACGGACATGACGATCTTGACCAGCACCGGGCGGTCGGCCCACAGCCGGCGCGGTGCGTTCTGCTGCTCGCTCATCGCTCGCCTCTCGATCTGGGGGGACCTGTGTCCCCTGCTGTGGGGCCCCCCCCCCCCGG
>NZ_JACSQQ010000075.1 GCF_014836555.1 Oerskovia rustica | reverse complement strand
GAGATGTCTCGTGGGGTGCAGGAGTCCGCGACGGGTGCTTCGGAGATCGCGGGCAACATCACCGGCATCGCGACCGCCGCCTCGTCGACCGCGGAGGCGATCCAGCAGATGAACGACTCGATCGCCGAGCTCGCCCGGATGAGTGCCGACCTCCAGTCCGACGCCTCGAAGTTCGTGTACTGACGCACGCCCCACGATCCCGCACGAGCCAGCATCTGAGGAAGGAACAGCACGTGAACCGGCAGAGCGAAGCACCCGACGACCTCGCAGTCACGCTCGAGATCGCGCCCGAGGCGTTCGTCGAGTCCTCCCCCGACCCTCTGCCGACCACCGGCACGGTGTCGGGCGACGGGCCAGACGCGGCCCCTTCCCGGACCCCGGGCACGGAGCCGACGACGCGTGCCGCAGGCGGCAGCTTCCTGCGTTCGGTCCGCACCCGGATCCTCGGGCTCGTCGCGCTCCTCGTGGTCGCCATGATCGTGCTGGGCGCGGTGGCCGTCTCGACCACGGTCTCGCTCCGGGACCGCACGGAGCGGATCGCGATGATCCAGAGCACGCTCAACGCGCGCGTCATGGCTCTGCAGAGCTCGGTGTGGTCGTACCGTCTGGCGACCGGCGGGCTGGGTGACTACATGGGGGAGGCCGACGAGGCGGGCCCGCAGTTCGTCGCGATCGACGGGGCCCACGGTGCGGTGACGGCCGAGATGCGTGCGTTCGAGGACATCTACGCAGGGATCGGCGAGGCGGTGCCCGACCAGTACGGGTCGTTCGCCCTGTCCGTGAACGAGTACATCTCGATCGTCGAGGAGCGCAAGCTGCCGGCCTTCGAGGCGGAGGACCGCGCGGCCTTCCGGTCGGCGGACACGGACCTCGACAAGGTCGGGCAGCAGATGGGGGGCGCGCTCGACCGGCTCCAGTCCTACATCGACGACATCCTCGCGGACGAGACGGCCGGAGCAGCGAGCGAGGCGTCGACGGCGATCGTCACCCTCGTCGTCGTCATCGCGGTCGGCGCTCTCGGCGGGCTGACGCTGGGCTGGGTGACGTCGGGCCGGATCAAGACCGCGATCGTCGGCGTGCAGCGCACGGTCGAGGCGATCGCGGACGGAGACCTGACCCACGAGCCCGACGTCCACGGACGGGACGAGCTGGGAGACATGGCACGTGCCCTGTCCTCGGCCCAGGCGTCCTTGCGCGCCACGCTCTCGGGCGTCCTCGAGTCATCGGTGACGATCGCGTCGAGTGCGGAGTCGTTGGCGGGGGTGTCGTCGCAGTTCTCGGCGTCGTCGGAGGAGACGGC
>NZ_JACSQQ010000074.1 GCF_014836555.1 Oerskovia rustica | reverse complement strand
CTGAGAGAGAGTGTGTGTGATGTTCCGACGGATTGGTCAGGCGTGGTCGGGGTTTTCTGAGCGGCGTCCGGGGACGGCGCAGTTCTTGTTGTTCTTCTTGTTGAGCAATGGTGTGACGGTGCTGCAGCTGGCGTTGATGCCGGCGTTCAAGGCGGCGTTCGGGATGACGGGGTTGGTGGACACGAGTTTTCAGGTGTTGCCGGTGGGGTCGAATCCTGATGGTTCGCCGTTCTTCGTGTTCGACTACGCGGCGGGGGGCCTGCCTGAGGGTGGGGGCGGGTTGGCGTACTTCTTGGCGGTGCAGGTCACGTTGTTGATCGCGCAGGTGATCAACTTCTTCGCCCAGCGCAACGTGACGTTCAAGTCGAACACCTCGATCTGGCGGGCGGCGTTCTGGTACGTGGTGGCGTACGTGGTGATCACGTTCGCGGCGGCGGCGTTGCAGGGCCTGTACAAGGCGCCGATCTACGAGCTGTTGATCGACACGTGGGGCCTGGGCAAGACCGGGGAGACGATGGCCGACATGGTCACGATGATCATCAACAGTGCTCTATCGTTCTGGGTGTTCTTCCCGATCTTCAAGATCATCTTCAAGCGTGACCCCGAGGTCCAGGCGCCCGAGCCGGCCGCAGCGGCACCGGCGGGTGTGCCGGTGTCCGGGGGCGCGGGGGAGTCCTCGTCGTCGGCCCGTGCGGGCCAGGAAGTCTGAAGAGTGCGCTGATGTCCAAGCTGTTGACGATCGTCGTGCCGTGCTACAACTCCGCGGCGTACATGCACCGCAGCATCGACTCGCTGTTGGCCGGGGGCCAGCGGGTGGAGATCTTGATCGTGGACGACGGGTCCTGGGACGCCACGGCCCAGGTCGCGGACCGGTACGCGGCCGCCCACCCGGGGGTGGTGCGCGCGATCCATCAGCCCAACGGGGGTCACGGGGCCGCGATCAACACGGGCCTGGCCAACGCGCGCGGGCGGTACATCAAGATCGTGGACTCCGACGACTGGCTCGAGGCCGACGCCTACGCCAAGGTGCTGGACCTGCTGGACTCCTTCGTCGCCCAGGACACCGGGATCGACATGCTGATCAGCAACTTCGTGTACGAGAAGGTCGACAAGCGCAACAAGACCGCCGTGCGCTACACCAACGCCCTGCCCCAGGACAGGGTCCTGGGCTGGGACCAGGTCGGGCGCCTGCGCAAGAACCAGTACATCCTCATGCACTCCCTGATCTACCGCACCGACCTGCTGCGCGAGGTCGGCCTGGTCCTGCCCGAGCACACCTTCTACGTCGACAACCTCTACGCCTACGCACCCCTGCCCGCGGTCCGGCGCCTGTACTACCTGAACGTCGACCTCTACCGGTACTACATCGGACGCGCCGACCAGTCCGTCAACGAGACCGTGATGATCTCCCGCGTGGACCAACAGCTGCGCATCAACCGCACCATGATGGAACACCTGTCCGCGGCCCGCGCCAACCCGCACACCCCCCGCGCCCTCAAGCGCTACATGCTGCACTACCTCGACATCGTGTCCCTGGTCTCCTCGATGCTCCTGGTCCGCGCCGGCACCCGCGAGTCCCTGCGTAAGAAGGACGAGTTCTGGGCCCACGCCCGCGCCTACGACCCCGCCCTGTACCGCCGACTACGCCGCACCACCCTGCACCAGATCTCCAACCTCCCCGGCAGACCCGGACGCCAACTCTCCGTCCTGGCCTACAAAGCCGCACAACGCGTCATCGGCTTCAACT
>NZ_JACSQQ010000073.1 GCF_014836555.1 Oerskovia rustica | reverse complement strand
CTCCGGCAGCGACGACCTACGCGACGCCTGGGACAGGCGTCGCGCGCGCTCAGCAGGCAGCCTGGGCGTCCGCCGAGGTGATCGCCACACCAGGCTTGCGGTCGGCCAGCGGGTCGACGGGCGCCGCCTGCTCCGGGGTCGTCGGTACCGGTGGGACGACCGGGTCGGCTCCGGTCGGCGCGGACGGCTCCTGGGGCGCGGGCGGCGCCTCCACCTCCGGGACGACCGGCTGGTCCGCCACGACCCGCGCCCACACGTCCTCCGCCTCCGCCGTCAGGACCACGCGGTTGACGTTGCCCGGCTGGGGGCCGGACGGGATCGTCAGGAACGTCACCGCGTCGGGGCGCACCGACCGCAGCGAGAACGCGAGCCCCTTGAGGTCGACCCCTCCGCTGATCGAGAGCGAGCTCGTCGCGGCATCCAGGAACTGAAGCAGGTTGGGCAGGTCCGTGAGGATGTTCTGGGAGAGGACCGACTTCGTCATCGCCGCGAGCAGCGCCTGCTGACGACCCATGCGGTAGGTGTCGGACCCGTCGCTCAGGCCGTGCCGGGCTCGTGCGAGCGCGAGCGCCTGAGCCCCGGTCAGGGTCTGCGTCCCTGCGGTGAGGTGAAGGTTCGACTCCTTGTCGTCCATGTCCTCGGGGATGCACATCGGCACCCCGTCGAGGGCGTCGACCATGGTCTGGAAGCCTGCGAAGTCCACGACCATGAAGCCGTCGGTCCGCACCCCTGACATCTGCTCGACCGTCATCTGCGTGCACGTCGCCGCCGACGCGAGGTCCTTGCCGCCGACCCAGCCCCGGGAGAACGCCTCGTTGAACGTCGCCTGGGACGACGCCCGCGTCGTCCCGCCCCCCGTGACCGTGCACGACGGGATGGCGATCCTCAGGTCGCGCGGGACCGAGACCAGCTCGACCCGCGAGCGGTCGGCCGAGATGTGCAGGAGCATCGTGGTGTCCGAGCGCATGCCCTCCTCGGCTCCCCCGATCTCGGCGTTCGCCCCGGACCGGTCGTCCGAACCGATCAGCACCAGGTTCACGGGGAGCCCTGCGAGAGGGTCCTCGGGGTCGGGTACCGGAGCCGGCGGGCGCTCGGTCTCGGGGGCCACGAGCTCCTTGTTGTCGACCTGCTCGACGTTCCCCAGCGTCCTGACGAGCACGGCCGTCGCACCCGAGGCGCCGAAGGCGAGGACCGCCGTCGTGACGAGCCCGACCGCCCGCAGGGCGCGGTGCTCGCGCCGCGTCCGGACGTGCCGGACCCCGCTCCCGCCGGCCGTCGCCCGGTTCCCGTCCCCTGCACCGTCGGCGCCGTCGATCGGCCGGTCGTCCCCCTGGGTGTCAGTCACGAGGGCAGAGCCTAGCCCTCGCACCTGCGCGCACCGGGGACCCGGCCGCGGAGCGGCGTCCCGTGAGCCTCACGGGACGCCGCTCGTGCGGGGCCCGGGAACGCCCGCAGGGGCCGTCCGCGGACGGGACGGCCCCTGCGGGCAGGCGTGCGGCGGCGTCGCGACGCGCTCACTCCTGCGTCGTGATGCCCGAGTACGAGTGCTTGCCGTTGAAGATCAGGTTGACGCCCGTGAAGTTGAACAGGACGCACGCGTAGCCGACGAGCACGAAGTACGCCGCGCGGCGCCCGGACCAGCCGCGCGTGGTGCGGGCGTGCAGGTAGGCCGCATACACGACCCAGACGACGAAGCTCCAGACCTCCTTGGGGTCCCAGCCCCAGTAGCGGCCCCATGCGTGCTCGGCCCAGATCGCGCCACCGATGATCGTGAAGGTCCAGAGCACGAACGCGACCGCGTTGAGCCGGAAGCTCAGGGCCTCGAGCTGCGCGGGCCTCGGCGTCGTGTCGAGCCACCGCCAGGCCGGGTGGCCCAGGAAGCCGTTGCCGTTCTCGCGCGAGTCGCGCAGGAGCTGGATCGAGGACATGACGAACGCGACCGTGAAGATGCCCGTGGCGATGATCGCGACGCCCACGTGGATGACGAGCCAGTACGACTGCAGGGCCGGGCTGACCCCGGTCGCCGCGAGGAAGAACGAGTTCTGCGCGACCACGAGGAACAGCACCGCGAGCCCCGTGACGAACGCACCGAGGAACCGCACGTCGCGGCGCAGGCTCACGCCGAGGAAGACCGCCATCGCGACGAACGCGCCGACGAGCGTGAACTCGTACATGTTGGCCCAGGGCGCACGGCCCGCCGCGATGCCGCGGGTCACGATCGCCGCGAGCAGCAGGATCGTCCCGAGCCAGCCCGTGGAGATGCCGATGCCCGCGGCCTTGCGCGAGACCGGCTTGGGCGGGGTGGCCACGGCGACGGCGACCGGGGCGTCGGTGGTCGTGTCGGTCGCGGCCGTCGACGCCGGTTCCGGCTCCTTGGCCCCCAACCGGGACA
>NZ_JACSQQ010000072.1 GCF_014836555.1 Oerskovia rustica | reverse complement strand
CAAGCACACTGTTGAGTTCTCAAGCAACCGACACGCACCGACTCCAACCCACCAGGGGCCTTCACTCGGGGCAACTTGTTAATCTTATCAGACTTTCCGGGGCTTTCCTACCTCGCGATTTCTCGTGAAGTGAGCCGCACAAGCCGACCACATTCCCTACTCCTCAAGGAAACAAGAATCCCCAGGAGTCTTCAGAAAGTGTGGTTCACCCGGGGGATCCAGCCACTTCGCGGCGGCTCCGAGGAGCTTCGCAGTGGTGTCTGTTCCTCCCTGCCGGGCTGACTCAGAGAACATTACGGTGGTCGGGGCCCAACGGTCAAACCCGTGCCCCGTGACCCCGGTCACCGCGCTACGGCAGGTCGTCAGTGGTACTTCTACGGCCCGGCGCAACCGACGAACCTCCCCGGCCGCCCCGGTACCGTCGGGTCATGAGCCTCTCCAGCGACACCGTTCGTCCGTCCCTCGCCCACCGCCCGGGTGATGGTGTTCCCGTGCGTGTGCTGGTTCCCTGCACGGTCGACGAACGGCACCAGGCTCGTGCGCTCGAGGTCTATCGCGAGCTGGTCGACGCGACCAGGCGGGAGGCCGGCTGCCTGTCGTACGAGCTCCTCCAGCGCGTGGACGACTCGACCCGCTTCGTCCTCGTCGAGGAGTGGGAGTCGCAGGATCATCTCGACGCACACACCCGGACGGAACACTTCGTGCGGCTCGTCGCGGAGCTCGAGCAGCTCGAGACGGCCGCGCCCGGCGAGCTCTACCGACGCGTTCTCTAGGACGCGTCCGCTCAGACGGGCAACGCGGGGCGCACTGGTCTCCGACGCTCGCCCCTCGTCAACGGGCGACGGACCCCCCGCAACCAGGTGACGATCCTGTCGACGTCCGTGACGGTCATCCCCACCGTCGGGTCGACCCTGTGCAACAGCGCCCCGGCAGGGTGCACCCTCTCGATCCACCTCTGATCGGCATCCCCGAGAACGTCATCGACCCAGACGAACGGGCGCCCGTCCGCGACGCGAACCAGCGCCTTCGTCTTCCACTGCAGGTCGTCCACCCCCTGGTCACCGTCGTAGGCAGGAAGGTCAGCCACCCGTAGGTGCGGCAGATCGAGCAACGGCGCGATCACCTCGTTGGCACCGTGCATCCACGCGGTCGCCCACATCAGTTCGCAGCCCAGACCGGACAACAGCGGGCAGAGTGCACGATCGACACGCGCAAGGTGAGGATTCGACGCCGCCGTCCAGGACTCAGGAGGCCCCGGAACACGTGGCATCTCCGGGCCGCCGAACGGGAGCAGCGTCCCGTCGACGTCGAGGAACCGGATCGGACGCGATGCGGCGGTCACCTGCGCACCGTCGAGGAACCGGTGTGTCGGACGCCGTCCCGAGACGGGCACGGCCCCCGCGCAGGTGGTGACTGCTATCTCGCCGAACGTTGGCGGCGTGCCTCGTAGAGCACGATCGAGGCGGCGTTCGCCGCGTTGAGCGAGCTGGCCGAGCCGGCCATCGGGATGCTGAGCGTGACGTCCGCAGCGTCGCGCCATGCGCGGGACAGCCCCGCGGTCTCGTTGCCGACGAGGAGCAGCACAGGCTGAGTCAGGTCGAACGCCGAGATCTCCGCGTCGCCGTCCTCGTCCGTCGCCGCTACCACGATCGGCACACCGGCCGAACGCTGGCCCTCGACCCACTCCATGACGTCGTGGGGGGACGCGGCCCGCACCGTCGGCACGGCGAAGAAGGAACCCGTCGAGGCACGGACGGACTTCGGGTCGTACGCGTCTGCGGCGTGCCCGGTGGTGATCATGCCGTGCGCGCCGAGGGCGTCCGCTGAGCGGATGATCGACCCGATGTTGCCAGGCTGCGTGGGGCGGTCGAACACCAGGCCCAGGAAGTCCTGAGGCACCGGAATCCGCGTGAGGTCGTCGGGAGCCATGCCGACGACGGCCAGCAGCTCAGCCCCGCCCTCGGTCTTCTCGCTGAGCTCGGCCAGCAGGTCGGCCGACATCGCGATCTTCTCGGCGTTCGGCTGCGACGCGAGCAGGTCCCGTGCCCAGGGCGAGAGGGACCGG
This sequence comes from Oerskovia rustica, assembly GCF_014836555.1. Lineage (GTDB taxonomy): Bacteria > Actinomycetota > Actinomycetes > Actinomycetales > Cellulomonadaceae > Oerskovia > Oerskovia rustica. The sequence goes on along the minus strand of NZ_JACSQQ010000072.1, from coordinate 723 downwards.
TCGGCGTCGTACAGCAGCGAACGGAGCTCCCACCCGTGCTCGATCGCCAGGTTGACCGGCCGGACACCCTGCACGATGAACTCTCCTGCACGGTGACGCTTGGAGCGGTTGGACAGGAGCGTCTGCAGCACCTGGAATCGAGCATTGCGGGCGCTGATGCGGGTGACCACGTGTTCCTCCGGAGACCTGGCAGCATCTGGGTCCGCCGCCTGACTCGAAGGCTACCGGCTCGTCGCACGGCGCACGGCGAGCACCTTGCCTGCGGGGCCTGCAACGGCATGAGCTCTCGGGGCAGCAGCAGTCCGGGAACATCCCGCGCCGCCGGAACGGACTGGACCGGGCGTGCGTCGTGCCAGCACACAACAGCCAGTCGTGACATCAGCACGGCCCGACGGCGAGGCCCACCAGCCGGCGCGAGCGCACCTCACCCGTCACGCGCGACGGTGGGCCCCCTCACGCCCGACGACTCCGCACACGTGCCCGTCCACGACGCCCCCCGAAGGACATGCCGCCGACAGCGTTCCACCATGACGGTGACAGCGCACGAGGCGAGAGCCGGAAAGCAGACGAGCCCCGCGACACCTGATGGCGTCCGGGGCTGAGGTTCCGGCGATTCCGGTCGTGGGCGTCGCGGCGGGGTGATGGGGTCCGGGTATGCCAAAGGCCCACCCCTGTTGGGGTGGGCCTTTGGTGAATGGTTGTCCGGCGGCGACCTACTCTCCC
>NZ_JACSQQ010000071.1 GCF_014836555.1 Oerskovia rustica | reverse complement strand
CCCACGTCGAGGTCAGGGCGCCGACGGCGCCCGCCCTGCCCGCACCACCCGCCCTGCCCGCACCACCCGCCCTGCCCGCACCACCCGCCCTGCCCGCACCACACGCACCACCGCACCACGACCCGAAGGAGCACATCGTGAGAAGAACCAGGGGACGTCTCGTTGCGGCGAGCGTCGCCGTCGCCCTGACCACCGGGCTGACGACCACCGCCGTGGCAGCCGCCGATCCCGCCCCGCCGGAGGCCGGGCTCGTCGCCTGGTACAAGCTCGACGAGACGAGCGGCACGTCGGCCGCGAACTCGGCACCGGGCTCGACCTTCGGGGCCGCCACGGTCGCCGGGGCCGCGCGCAGCGCGAACGGCATCACGCTCGACGGGACCGACGACCACGTCAGGCTCCCCGACGGCCTGCTCAAGAACCTGACGTCGGTCACGGTCGACCTCGACGTGCTGGTCGACACGGCCCAGGCGACGCCCTACTTCATCTGGGGCATGGGGAACACGAGCGGCTCGAACGGCAACGGCTACCTGTTCACCACGGGCAACGCCTACCGGACCGGCATCGCGTCGGGCAACTGGTCGACCGAGCAGAACACGACCAAGGGGTCGAACCTCGCGCGCGGGGTCTGGAAGCACCTGACCTACACGCAGACCGGAACGACCGGGACCCTCTACGAGGACGGTGTCCAGGTCGCGCAGAACACCGCGGTCACCACGACCCCCGCCTCGATCGGTGCCGGGACGACGACCGCCAACTACATCGGGCGCTCGCTCTACTCGGGCGACAAGTACCTCAAGGGCCAGGTCCGCGACTTCCGCGTCTACGACCGGGCGCTGCCTGCGAACGACGTCGCGGCCCTCGCGCAGAAGACCTCGGCCGCGGCCGCGGGAGCCGACGCCGCCGCCCTCGACCTGGGCGACACGAGCGCCGTCACGAGAAACCTCACGCTCCCGGTCACGGGCGCGCAGGGCTCGACCATCGCGTGGGCGACCTCGCACGCGGACGTCGTGACGCCGTCGGGCAGGGTCACCCAGCCCGCCGCCGGACAGCCCGCCGCGAGCGTGACCCTGACGGCCTCGGTCACGCGCGGCGCCGTGACGCTCCCGCGGACCTTCACCGTGGTCGTCCCCCCGGCGCTCGACGACGCCCAGGCGGCCGCGTGGGACGCGCAGCACGCCGTCGTGACCAACATCGCCGACGTCCGCGGCAACCTCACGCTCCCGACCAAGGGGGCGCAGGGCTCGACCCTGACGTGGACGTCCTCGGCGCCCGGCACCGTGAGCGAGACGGGAGTGGTGCACCGCCCCGCGCACGGCGCGGGCGACACCGAGGTGACCCTCACGGTCACGGCGACCAAGGGCACCGCGACCTCGACCCAGCCCCGGACCGCGACGGTCCGCCAGGCCCCCGAGGCCCAGGAGCCCGCGGCGTACTTCTTCCCCTACTTCAAGGGCGAGAGCACGGCCGACGGTGAGGAGATCTACTTCGCCGCGAGCCAGGGCAACGACCCGCTCAGGTGGCAGGAGCTGAACGACGACAGGACCGTCCTGCGCTCGGGCCTGGGGGAGAAGGGCCTGCGCGACCCGTTCGTCATCCGTTCGCCCGAGGGCGACAGGTTCTTCCTCGTCGCGACCGACCTCAAGATCTACGGCGGCAACAACTTCGGCAACGCGCAGGAGCGCGGCTCGCTGAGCCTCATGATCTGGGAGTCGACCGACCTCGTGCACTGGTCCGACCAGCGCATGGTCAAGGTCTCGAGCGACTACGCGGGCAACACCTGGGCCCCCGAGGCGTTCTACGACGAGGCCGCGGGCGAGTACGTCGTGTACTGGGCATCCGCCCTCTACCCGACGACCGACAGCAGCGACCGCAAGATCGCCACGAGCTACCAGCGCATGATGTACGCCACGACGCGTGACTTCGTGACCTTCAGCGAGCCGCAGATCTGGGTCGACAACAAGCGCGGCACGGGCCTCGGCATCATCGATGCCTCGGTGACGAAGGTGGGCGACACGTACTACCGCTTCATCAAGGACGAGAAGTACATGACGGTCCGGAGCGAGAGGTCCACGGACCTGCGCGCCACGAGCTGGGACCTCATCACCGAGAACATCGGCGTGGGCCAGCCCAACGGCTACGGCGGCACCTTCACGGCGGGCGAGGGGCCCACGGTCTTCAAGTCCAACACCGAGGAGAAGTGGTACGTCTTCATGGACCAGCCCAGCTACCACGGCGGCAAGGGCTACGTCCCGTTCGAGTCGACCGACCTCGACTCGGGGGTCTGGACCAAGTCCGAGCCCGCGACCCTGCCCGTGAGCCCTCGCCACGGCACGGTGCTCCCGGTCACGCAGGCCGAGTACGACCGCCTGCTCTCGCACTACCAGCCCGACGCGTTCGTGGCCTCGGCCGCCCCGGTCACGGTCACGACGGCTGCGGGCACCGCGCCCGTCCTGCCGACGACGGTCGCCGCGACGTACGGCGACGGTGCGACCAAGGACCTCGCGGTCACGTGGGACGCGGTCGACCCCGCGTCCTGGGCGCAGGCCGGCACCTTCGCGGTCAGCGGGTCGTTCGGCCCGTCGATCACGGCGCGGGCCACCGCCACGGTCACCGTGACGGCCCCCGTCGACCCCGAACCCGACCCTGACCTCGCGGTCGAGGTCTCGGCCACGGCGAAGTGCGTGGCGGGCAAGGTCGCCGTGTCGGTGCGAGCGGTGAACGGCGAGGACGTGCCCGTCGACCTCAAGGTGACCTCTCCGTTCGGGTCCAAGACGTTCACCGGCGTGGCTCCGGGCAGGTCGGCGTCCCAGGCGTTCGCGACGCGCGCGGGCTCGGTCGAGACGGGGGGCGTCACGATCACCGCGAGCACGACGGGCGCCTCGCCCGTGACCGCGACGATCGAGGCCTCGTACCCGGCCCTCGCGTGCGGGTGATGCGCTGACCCGACGAC
>NZ_JACSQQ010000070.1 GCF_014836555.1 Oerskovia rustica | reverse complement strand
CGGCGCCCACCCCTCACGGTCCCACGGCCGATGGACGGCTACTCTCCGGCGCGGCGCAGGACCTCGGTCAGTCGGTTGGCTGCGGCGACGACCGAGCCCGAGTGCAGGCGGCCGGGCTGGCGCGTGAGGCGCTCGACCGGCCCCGAGATCGAGACGGCGGCGACGATGCGCCCGGACGGTCCGCGGACGGGCGCCGACACCGAGGCGACCCCGAGCTCGCGCTCCGAGACGGACTGGGCCCAGCCGCGCCGTCGGACACCCGAGAGGATCGTGGCCGTGAAGACGGCCTCGCGCAGGCCGCGGTGCAGGCGGTCCGGCTCCTCCCAGGCGAGCAGCACCTGGGCCGCGGAGCCCGCGCCCATGGTGAGCGTCGCGCCCACGGGGATCGAGTCTCGCAGGCCGACGGGGCGCTCGGCCGCGGCGACGCAGATGCGATGATCCCCCTGGCGGCGGTAGAGCTGGGCGCTCTCGCCGGTGTGGTCACGCAGCGCCGTGAGAACGGGGTTCGCCGCGGCGAGCAGGCGGTCCTCGCCGGCAGCCGTCGCGAGCTCGTTCAGGCGCGGCCCGAGGACGAAACGGCCCTGCATGTCGCGGGCCACCATGCGGTGGTGCTCGAGTGCGACCGCGAGGCGATGGGCCGTCGGACGGGCGAGTCCGGTGGCGGTGACGAGCTGGGCCAAGGTGGCTGGTCCGGACTCCAGAGCGCCCAGAACGGACGCCGCCTTGTCCAGCACGCCGACTCCGCTAGAATTGTCCATAGGTCGATATTGACGTCTCGCACAGTGAGATGCAAGTCAGCGGGTGTCGTGTCGACGAAGGACCAGGAGTTTCCGCCCGGTCCACGACCGAGATGTACCCCCCGATCGTCGCCCACGGCCCCCGCGTGAGCGACCACCGCAGGACACAGGTAGGAGAGAACCAACATGGCCGGCACGCTGGCGGAGAAGGTCTGGGACGCGCACCTGGTGCGACGTGGCACCGACGGGTCGCCCGACCTCCTCTACATCGATCTGCACCTCATCCACGAGGTCACCAGTCCGCAGGCCTTCGAGGGCCTGCGCCTCGCCGGCCGGCAGGTGCGCCGTCCCGACCTGACGATCGCGACCGAGGACCACAACACCCCCACGCTCGACATCGACCTGCCGATCGCGGACCTCACGAGCCGCACCCAGATCGACACGCTGCGCAACAACGCCAAGGAGTTCGGCGTGCGCATCCACTCGCTCGGCGACGCGGACCAGGGCATCGTCCACCAGGTCGGACCGCAGCTCGGGCTCACCATGCCCGGCCTGACGGTCGTGTGCGGCGACTCGCACACCTCGACGCACGGCGCGTTCGGGGCCCTCGCATTCGGCATCGGGACGTCCGAGGTCGAGCACGTGCTCGCGACCCAGACCCTCCCGCTCGCGCCCTTCAAGACCATGGCCATCACGGTCGACGGCGAGCTGCCCCCGGGCGCGACGTCCAAGGACATCATCCTCGCGATCATCGCGAAGATCGGCACGGGTGGCGGTCAGGGCTACGTCCTGGAGTACCGCGGCGAGGCCATCCGCAAGCTGACCATGGAAGCCCGCATGACGGTCTGCAACATGTCGATCGAGGCAGGCGCGCGCGCCGGCATGATCGCGCCCGACGAGACCACGTTCGAGTACCTCAAGGGCCGCCCGCACGCGCCCGAGGGTGCCGACTGGGACGCCGCGGTCGAGTACTGGAAGACGCTCCGGTCCGACGACGACGCCACGTTCGACGAGGAGGTCGTCCTCGAGGCGGCCGACCTCGAGCCGTTCATCACCTGGGGCACCAACCCCGGCCAGGGCCTGCCCCTGTCCGCGAACGTCCCCGTCCCCTCGGAGATCGCCGACGAGAACGAGCGCGTCGCCGCCGAGCGTGCGATCGAGTACATGGGCCTGACCCCGGGCGCGCCGCTGCGCGACATCGCGATCGACACGGTCTTCATCGGCTCGTGCACCAACGGCCGCATCGAGGACCTGCGCTCCGTCGCCAAGGTCGTCCAGGGCAAGAAGAAGGCCGACTCGCTGCGCGTCCTCGTCGTGCCCGCCTCGGCGCGCGTGCGGCTCCAGGCCGAGGCCGAGGGGCTCGACCAGATCTTCCTCGACTTCGGTGCGGAGTGGCGCAACGCCGGCTGCTCCATGTGCCTCGGCATGAACCCCGACCAGCTCGCCCCCGGCGAGCGCTCGGCCTCCACGTCCAACCGCAACTTCGAGGGTCGCCAGGGCAAGGGTGGGCGCACCCACCTCGTGTCGCCGCTCGTCGCGGCCGCGACCGCCATCCGCGGGACCCTGTCCTCGCTGGCGGACCTGGACCTGCCCGCCGACGTCGACATCACGTCGTTCGACGGCACCCCGCTCGCGCCGCTCGACCCGCGCGTCCCGCTGCAGGTCTGACACCGGCCCCCTGACGACACTCATCGAGGAAGCAGAAGCATCATGGAGAAGTTCACCACCCACACCGGTGTCGGTGTCCCGCTGCGCCGCAGCAACGTCGACACGGACCAGATCATCCCCGCCGTCTACCTCAAGCGCGTGACGCGCACGGGCTTCGAGGACGCGCTGTTCGCGGCGTGGCGCGGCGACCCCGCGTTCGTCCTGAACCAGCCCGCGTACACGTCCGGCTCGGTGCTGGTCGCAGGCCCCGACTTCGGTACGGGCTCGTCGCGCGAGCACGCCGTGTGGGCCCTGAAGGACTACGGCTTCAAGGTGGTCCTGGCCTCGCGCTTCGCGGACATCTTCCGCGGTAACTCGGGCAAGCAGGGCCTCGTCGCGGGCATCGTCGCGCAGGAGGACATCGAGCTGCTGTGGAAGGTCCTCGAGACCAAGCCTGGCACCGAGGTCACGGTCGACCTGGTCGAGCGCACCGCCACGGCCGACGACGTCGTGGTCCGCTTCCAGATCGACGACTACACGCGCTGGCGCCTCATGGAGGGCCTCGACGACATCGGCCTGACCCTCCAGCACGAGGGCGACATCACGGCGTTCGAGCAGACGCGTGCGTCGTGGCGGCCCAAGACGCTGCCCGCGAAGCACCTGCCGACGGTCGAGATCGAGGCGGCGCGCCCCTTCGTGTGACGCTCGCCTGAGCAGGTCACTGCCCGACGGCGCCCCGCCCCGGGGGGGGGG
>NZ_JACSQQ010000006.1:131204-164377 GCF_014836555.1 Oerskovia rustica | reverse complement strand
CCGCGGGGGCCCCGCCCGCGCGCGACCGGCCCCGAACACCTGTACGAACCGTGGGTCACTCTAGCAACGGGCGGCGGTGGTCCCGGGTGAGCCTCGCCGTCGGGCACGGGCGGTGGGGGTCAGCGGCGGGGTCCGCGCGAGGCCTGCTCGGCCGCGGCCCCCGCGCGTTGGGCGGGGGTGAGCTGGTGCCGGTCGCCGCCCTGCAGGGCGCCTGCGGGGCGCCACAGGTGGCAGATCGCGAGGGCCAGGGCGTCGGCGGCGTCGGCGGGCTTGGGCAGCTCCGCGAGCTCGAGGATGCGCGCGACCATGCGCTGGACCTGGATCTTGTCGGCGCGCCCGGTGCCGGTCACGGCGGCCTTGACCTCGCTCGGGGTGTGCATCGCGACGGGCACCCCGCGGCGGGCGGCGGCGACCATCGCGAGGCCGGCGACCTGGGCGGTGCCCATGACGGTGCTGACGTTGTGCTGGGCGAAGACGCGTTCGACGGCCACGACGTCGGGGACGTGCTCGTCCATCCACGCGTCGAGGCGTTGGGAGATGGTGAGCAGGCGCAGGTCGACCGACTGGTCGGGCGGGCTCTGCAGGACCCCGACCGCGACCATGCGGGCGCGCCGGCCGGGCAGCGAGTCGACGACGCCGACCCCGCAGCGGGTCAGTCCTGGGTCCACTCCGAGCACGCGCACGCGCTCACCTTCTCACGGGCCGCCCACGGCGAAGGGCTCCCACGCGTGCGTGCGCGTGGGAGCCCTTCGTCACACCAGGGGGTGGGTCAGTCGTCGTTCTCGAGCTCGGCCATGACCTCGTCGCTCGCGGTGAAGTTCGCGTAGACGTTCTGCACGTCGTCGCTGTCCTCGAGGGCGTCGATGAGGCGCAGGATCTTGCGGGCGCCCTCGGCGTCGACCTCGACCTCCATGGACGGGTGGAAGACGACGTCGGCGGAGTCGTACTCGATGCCGGCGTCCTGCAGCGCGGTGCGGACCGCGACGAGGTCGGTGGCCTCGGTGAGGATCTCGAACGTGTCGCCCTCGTCGGTGACCTCCTCGCCGCCCGCCTCGAGGACGGCCTCCATGACGTCGTCCTCGGTGGTGCCCTCCTTGGGGACCACGATGACGCCCTTGCGGGAGAACAGGTAGGAGACCGAGCCGGGGTCGGCGAGCTGGCCGCCGTTGCGCGTGAACGCGATGCGGACCTCGGCGGCGGCACGGTTCTTGTTGTCGGTGAGGCACTCGACGAGGACGGCGATGCCGCCCGTGCCGTAGCCCTCGTACATGATCGTCTGGTAGTCGGCGCCGCCGGCTTCCTGGCCCGAGCCGCGCTTGAGGGCGCGGTCGATGTTGTCGTTGGGGACCGAGGACTTCTTGGCCTTCTGGACGGCGTCGAAGAGCGTGGGGTTACCGGCGAGGTCCCCGCCGCCCGTGCGGGCCGCGACCTCGATGTTCTTGATGAGCTTGGCGAACAGCTTGCCGCGCTTGGCGTCGATCACGGCCTTCTTGTGCTTGGTCGTAGCCCACTTGGAGTGTCCTGACATACCCCTGTTACTCCTTCACGATTGCGACGAAGAGCTCGTGCACCCGCGCATCGCCCGTGATCTCGGGGTGGAAGGAGGTGGCGAGCAACGTTCCCTGACGTACTGCGACGATTCTACCTGCGGCGTCACCGGTCCCGGCGGCACCGGCGTCCGGCTCGTCGCCGGAGCGTGCGTGCGCGGCCGCGCCGCGGTGGCGGGTGCGGGCCAGGACCTGGACCCCGGGGCCGGTCTCCTCGACCCAGGGGGCGCGGATGAAGGCGGCGGGCACGGGCCCGCCGGGGACGCCGGTCATCTCGACGGACGACTCGAACGAGTCGACCTGGCGCCCGAACGCGTTGCGGCGCACCGTGACGTCCAGCCCGCCGAGGGTCTGCTGGTCGTGCGTGGCGCCCAGGACGCGGTCGGCGAGCAGGATCATGCCGGCGCACGACCCGTACACGGGCAGCCCGGCCCTGATCGCGGTGCGCAGCGGGTCGAACAGCTCGAAGATCCGCAGCAGCTTGTCGATCGTGGTCGACTCCCCGCCGGGGAGCACGAGGCCGTCGAGGCCGCCGAGCTCGGTGGGGCGCCGCACGGTGACGGCGCGGGCGCCGGCCACGTCGAGGGCGGCCACGTGCTCGCGGACGTCGCCCTGCAGGGCGAGTACTCCAATGACCGGTTTCACGATCGCCCATCGTACGTGGTGCGCGTGGGCGGGGTGCGAGGTGCCCGACGGCGGTGCCCGGCTGACGTCGTCGCGCCCGGCCGGGTCCGGGTGGAGCGGGGCGCGGCCGGGCCGGGCTGAACCGGGCCGGGTGGGGCTGGCTACTCGGTGGCTTCGCCGAGGTGGCGGGTGCTCCCGTCCCAGCCGCCGAGGAGCGGTTCGAGGAGGTCGGACAGCCCGGCGGGGAAGACCTCGATGGTCACGGTGCGCAGCTCGGGCAGGGTCCACCAGCGCATCTCGTCGACGACGTCGTGCTCGACCTCGGTCCACCCGTCGCGGGTCAGGGGCCGGCTCGTGTGCTGGTCGGTGAGACGGGCGAGGTAGAAGACCTCGTCCTGACGGCAGCGTTCGCGGTAGAAGTCGAAGATCGCGGAGCGGGTCCACACGGGGCCCTCGAGCGTGGCGGGGTCCAGGTGCAGCCCGGTCTCCTCGCGGACCTCGCGCACCGCGGCGTCGAGGTCGCTCTCGCCGGGTTCGATGCCGCCGCCGATGGTGAACCACCAGGAGCGGTCGGGCTGGTCGGTGTCGTGGCCGCGCGCGAGCAGGACCCGGTCCGCGGCGTCGAGGAGCAGGACGCGGGCGCCGCGCCGGTGGCGCAGCCCGTCGGGGCCGAGGACCCCGGGGGGGCCGAGCGCGCGCGGGGGACCGGGGGGGGGGGCGGGGGGGGCGGCGGCCGCCGCCGGGGGGGGCGCAGCGGGTGCGCCCGCCCCGGTCTGGGCGTGGCCGACAGGCCGGTCGGGGGTGCTCGTCACGAGGAGGTCACGGGGGCGTGGCCCCGGGGCTCCGGGACGCCCCGACCGGCCCGCGGGGTCACCAGCCGCGCTCGGCGAACTGGATCGATCGCGCGGGCTCGTCGACGTTGATGCCGACCATGGCTTCGCCCAGACCGCGCGAGACGTCCGCCAGGACGGCCGGGTCGTCGTAGAACGTGGTGGCCTTGACGATCGCCGCGGCGCGCTGGGCGGGGTTGCCGGACTTGAAGATGCCCGAGCCGACGAACACGCCCTCGGCGCCGAGCTGCATCATCATGGCGGCGTCGGCCGGGGTCGCGATACCGCCCGCGGTGAACATGACCACGGGCAGCTTGCCCGTCGCCGCGATCTCCTTGACGAGCTCGTACGGCGCCTGCAGCTCCTTCGCGGCGACGAACAGCTCGTCCTCCGGCAGGGAGGTCAGGCGGCGGATCTCGGCGCGGATGGTGCGCATGTGCGTCGTCGCGTTGGACACGTCGCCCGTGCCGGCCTCGCCCTTGGAGCGGATCATGGCCGCGCCCTCGGTGATGCGGCGCAGGGCCTCGCCCAGGTTCGTCGCCCCGCACACGAACGGTGCGTCGAACGCCCACTTGTCGATGTGGTGCGCGTAGTCGGCCGGGGTCAGGACCTCGGACTCGTCGATGTAGTCGACACCCAGGGCCTGCAGCACCTGCGCCTCGACGAAGTGGCCGATGCGCGCCTTGGCCATGACCGGGATCGACACGGCCGCGATGATGCCGTCGATCATGTCGGGGTCGCTCATGCGCGAGACGCCACCCTGGGCACGGATGTCCGCCGGGACGCGCTCGAGGGCCATGACGGCCACCGCACCGGCGTCCTCCGCGATCTTCGCCTGCTCGGGCGTGACGACGTCCATGATGACGCCGCCCTTGAGCATCTCGGCCATGCCGCGCTTGACCTTGGCCGAGCCGACGACGTCGGTCACCTGGGGGCTGTTCTCGCCGGAATTCTCCACGGACACCGCGAAACCTCGAATCTTCACGTTGGGACGCACGAGCAGGGGTCACGCTCGTGCCGCCGACATGCTTGCACGTCACCCCCAGTCTACGGAGGCACGCTCACCCCTCGGGCACCGGAACCGCTCAGGGGTTGCGGTCCAGCGCCGGGGGCCACGCGTCGTCCAGCTCGACCGTGACCGGCATGGGCGCGTGCCCCGCCAGGGAGAACGCCCGGGCGTACCACGTACGGCGCAGGCGCTGCGTCTGCGCCACCGCCTCGTTGTGGAACCGGCGGGCGATCTGCGCCCGGTACCAGGCCCCCGCCAACGCGGCCAACAGCTCCGCCCCCACCGGCGAGGCCCGGATCTCCGCGACCTCCTGCGGGTCCTCGAGCGCCGCGCGCAACGTCGCCGACAGGTCGCTCTCCGCCATCGCCCGCTGCATCCCCACCCCCGCCAGGAGGCGAGGCGCCCGCACCACGGGCGTGCCGCCGTCGGGCCTGCGCACCCCCTCCGGGGCCGCCACCAGCTCCGCCAGGCCCGGCACCGCCGCCGCGACCTCCCGCATGCGCAGGTCGTCGTCCAGCACCGCGTACGCCGCCTCCGCGACCAGGACCGAGCTCGCCGGGTCCAGCTCCCCCGCCCCCGCCAGGTCCAACGCCGTCGACGCCCGCCGCTCGAGCTGCGCGTCCAACGCCAGCCGCGACGCCATGACCTTGCGGTGCAACCGGTCCAGGCGCGAAGCCGCGACCCACAGGGCCCACCCCGCCAGCAGCACCACCGCCACCACGATGATGGCGATCTCCGACCACGTCACGACGGGCTCCTCTCCTGCTCCGGGCGGGGCCACAACCCCAACCGACGACCGCCACGCAGCGACGCCGGGTCCTCGTGCACCGGGATCACCGCGTCCGACGCCGCCAACGCCATCTCGTACACCGCGAGCACCTCCGCCGTCACCGTCGACCAGTCGAACCGGCGCACGAACGAGATCGCCCGCTCGCAATACCTCTCCCTGCCTGCCGGGTCCGCCAGGACCCGCACCACCGTCTCCGCCAACGCGGCCGAGTCCCCCACCGGGAACAACGCCCCCGCCTCCCCCTCGTCCAGCACCCGGCGGAACGCCCCCAGGTCCGAGGCCACCACGCACGCCCCCGCGCTCATCGCCTCCACCAGCACGATCCCAAAGGACTCCCCGCCCGTCTGCGGCGCAATGTACAGGTCCACCGACGACAGCAGCGACGCCTTCTCCTCGTCCGAGATCGACCCCAGGAACTCCACGGCGCTCGCGGCCTCGCCCAGAGCCTCCAGGGCGTCCGCGCGCCCCTGGTCCCCACGACCCGCGACCAGGAAGCGCGCCCCCGGGACCTGCTCCAGGATGCGCGGGATCGCGGCCGTCAGGACCGGCAGGCCCTTGCGCGGCTCGTCCAGTCGCCCCAGGAACGCGATCGTCGGCGCATCCGGGGTCCCCTGCCACTTCGCGGACGGCTCCGCGTCGGCGAACGTGTCGACGTACACCCCGTTCGGGATCACGACCGCGTCACCACCCATGTGCTCCACGAGCGTGCGCCGCGCGTCCTCCGAGACCGCGATGCGCGCCGAGATCTTCTCCAGGCTCTGCCGCACCAACGGGTACACCACCTGCAGCGCCCGCGAACGGATCAGCGCCGTGTGGAACGTCGCCACGATCGGACCCTGCGCGATCCACAGCGCCAGCATGCTCAACGACGGCGTCACCGGCTCGTGCAGGTGCAGCACGTCGAACTGGCCCGCGTCCAACCACCGGCGCACCCGCGCCGCCGTGACCGGACCGAACGTCATCCGCGCCACCGACCCGTTGTACTTCACCGGCACCGCACGACCCGCGGACGTGATGTAGTCCGGGATAGGGGTGTCCTCGTCCGCAGGGGCCAGCACCGACACCTCGTGCCCCTGCGCCATGAGCGCCTCCGCCAGGTCCCGGATGTGGAACTGCACACCCCCCGGGACGTCGAACGAGTACGGGCACACGATCCCGACCTTCAGGCTCATGCCGAGCCCACCGCCCCTCCACCCGTCGAACCCTGCGCGTCCTTCGCCCGCGTCCGGGCGTACCGGTCCGGGTCCAGGTCCGCCACGAACACCTTCTGCAGCATGTGCCAGTCCTCCGGGTCCGCGGCGACACCCTCCGCCAGCTGGTCGACCCACGCCTGCGTCACCGCCGCCACCCGCTCGCTGCGTGGCACACCGTCCGGCACCGCGACCTGCGGGAAGAACCGGATCACGATCCCCCACGGCGTCCCCGCCGCCCGCCGCCGGGGCCCCGTCAGCCGCTCGTACCGGATCGACGCCGTCAACAACGGCGCCCCCGTCGAGACCGCCAGCGCCGCCGGCCCCGCAGCCACCCGGGCCCGCTCACCGAACAGGTCCACCTCCACGCCCCGCTCCGTCAGGTCACGGTCCGCGAGCAACGGGATCAGCTTCCCCGGCCCCCGCGCACCGCGCATCAGCTCACGGAACACGTCCCCGTCACCCAGCGCCAGGATCTCGATCCCCAACGAGTTCCGGAACGCCAGGAACTCCTGGAACAGCTCCTCGGGCTTGAGCCGCTCCGCGACCGTCAGCACCGGCGCGATGTGCGGCGTCGCATACGCCCCCGCCAGGTCCCAGTTGCCCATGTGCCCCAGCGCCAGCAACGGCGTCACCCCCTGCGACGTGAACTGCAGGCAGTTCTCGAACCCCTCGAGCCGCACCCGCGCCTCGATCTGCGCAGGCGACGCCGCCGGCAACGTGAACGCCTCCCGGTAGTACCGCATGTACGACCGCATGCCCGCCCGGCTCAACCGGCGCAACCCCCGCGCGTCCAGGTCCGGACGCACCCGCGCCAGATTCCTCTCCAGCTGCGGCACACCCCCCTTGCGCGACGCCCACGCCACGTCCGCGATCACCGTGAACAACCCGCGCAGCACCGGCTCCGGCACCTTGTGCGCGTTGCGCCACGCGAACGTGAACGCCTTGTCCGCACTCACCCCCACCTCAGGCACCACCCTCGGACGCCGCAGCACCCTCCGACGGCGCACCCCCCGCAGCAGCGACCGCCTGACGACGCACCGTCGCCATCCGCTGCACCACCGTCACGGCGCTCGCGACCGCAAGCAGGCCCAGCACCACGACCAGCACCGCGACCGGCAGCCCCAGGCCCACGAGCCCCGCCGCGACGAGCGTCACGACCAGTCGGTCGGCACGCTCCGCGATCCCCACGGCAGCCGTCATGCCCAGCCCCTCGGCCCTGGCCCGCGCGTACGGGACGACCGACCCCAGGACCAGGCACGCGAGCCCCACCGTGATGCCCCACGTGTTCTCCGTGCGCACGAACCACACGATCAGCCCCGTGAAGATCGCGGCGTCCGCCAGCCGGTCCAGCGTCGAGTCCAGGAAAGCGCCCCACGGACCCGAGCGCCCCGACAGGCGCGCCATCACTCCGTCGAGAGCATCCGAGAACGCGAAGACCATGATCGCCATGGTGCCCGCGAACAGGTGCCCCGTCGGGAACAGCCACAGCGCGGACGCCACGACCCCGAGGGTCCCCACGACCGTGACCGCGTCCGGGGACACCCCGACACGCAGCAGGAACGCCGCGATCGGCGTGAACAACTTCGTCACGACGGCGCGCAGCCGACCGAACATCTAGCTCTCCTCGGAAGTGGGCGCCACAGGCGCCACGTCGTTCTCGTCCGCCCCGGCAGCCTGGTCAGGTGCCGCGAACGGTGCCGCACCCCACGCCGCCGCCAACCGGGCCCGGGTGTCCCCCAACAGCTCCGGCACCGCCTTGGTGTGCGCCACGATCGGCAGGAAGTTCGCGTCCCCCGACCAGCGCGGCACCACGTGCTGGTGCAGGTGCGCCGCGATACCGGCCCCCGCGACCGCCCCCTGGTTCATCCCCAGGTTGAACCCGTCAGGACCCGACACCGCGCGCGTGACCCGCATCGCCCGCTGCGACAACCGCGCCAGCTCGTCGGTCTCCTCGGGCGTCAGCTCCGTGTAGTCCGACACGTGCCGGTACGGGCACACCATCAGGTGCCCCGGGTTGTACGGGTACAGGTTGAGCACCACGAAGCACCACGTGCCCCGCGCCACCACCAACCCGTCCTCGTCGGACAGCGCAGGGACCCGGCAGAACGGGCACGACGACGACCGGTCGTCGACCGGCTTGTCCTGCCCACCGATGTAGACCATCCGGTGCGGCGTCCACAACCGGTCCATCCCGTCGTCGAACCGAGGATGCCCCTCCGGGCCCTCGACCGAGTACCCGGCCCCTGCGCCGTCCGACGTCACGCGTCAGACCTGGCTGCGCTCGCGGACCGCAGACACGATCCGCTCGATGGCCTCGGCCACGGGCACGCCGTTGTCCTGGCGCCCGTCGCGGTACCGGAACGACACCGCGCCGGCCTCGACGTCCTCGCCGCCGGCGATGAGCACGAACGGCACCTTCTGGGTGCTGGCCGTGCGGATCTTCTTGCCGAAGCGGTCGTCCGAGTAGTCGACCTCGGCACGGATCCCCTGGGCCCGGAGCTGGGCGACGACGTCTGCCAGGTAGTCGTTGAAGGGCTCCGCGACCGGCACGGCCACGACCTGGACCGGGGCGAGCCACGCCGGGAACGCGCCCGCGTAGTGCTCGGTGAGCACCGCGAAGAAGCGCTCGATCGAGCCGAACAGCGCACGGTGGATCATGACGGGGCGCTGACGCGTGCCGTCCGAGGCCTGGTACTCGAGGTCGAACTTCTCCGGCAGGTTGAAGTCGAGCTGGATGGTCGACATCTGCCAGGTGCGGCCGATCGCGTCCTTCGCTTGGACCGAGATCTTGGGGCCGTAGAAAGCGGCGCCGCCCGGGTCCGGCACGAGGGCCAGGCCCGACTCCTCGGCGACCTGACGCAGCGTCTCGGTCGCCTCCTCCCAGGCGTCGTCCGTGCCGACCGACTTCTCGGGGTCGCGCGTCGAGAGCTCGAGGTAGAAGTCGTCGAGGCCGTAGTCCTTGAGCAGGTCGAGGACGAAGTTGAGCGCGTCGGTCAGCTCGGACTTCATCTGGTCGCGCGTGCAGTAGATGTGCGCGTCGTCCTGGGTGAAGCCGCGGGCCCGGGTCAGGCCGTGCACGACGCCCGACTTCTCGTAGCGGTAGACCGTCCCGAACTCGAAGAGGCGCAGCGGGAGCTCACGGTACGAGCGGCCGCGCGCGTCGAAGATCAGGTTGTGCATGGGGCAGTTCATGGGCTTGAGGTAGTAGTTCTGCCCGGCACGGCGCAGCGTGCCGTCGGCGTCGCGCTCCTCGTCGAGGTGCATGGGGGGGTACATGCCCTCGGCGTACCAGTCGAGGTGCCCGGAGACCTGGTACAGCTTCTCCTTGGTGATGTGCGGGGAGTTGACGAACGAGTAGCCCGCCTCGATGTGCCGCTTGCGCGAGTACTCCTCCATCTCGTTGCGGATGATCCCGCCCTTGGGGTGGAAGACCGCGAGGCCGGAGCCGATCTCGTCCGGGAACGAGAAGAGGTCGAGCTCGACGCCCAGGCGACGGTGGTCGCGGCGCTCGGCCTCGGCCAGGCGCTCGGTGTAGGCGCGCAGCTCGTCCTTGGTGGGCCAGGCCGTGCCGTAGACGCGCTGGAGCTGGGGGTTCTTCTCGCTGCCGCGCCAGTAGGCGGCGGCGCTGCGCATGAGCTGGAAGCCGTTGCCGATGAGGCGAGTGCTGGGCAGGTGCGGGCCCCGGCACAGGTCCTTCCAGGCCACGGAGCCGTCGCGACGAAGGTTGTCGTAGATGGTGAGCTCGCCGGCGCCGACCTCGACCGACACGCCCTCCCCTGCCTCCTCGTCGACCGAGCCGGAGCCCTTGAGGCCGATCAGCTCGAGCTTGTAGGGCTCGTTCGCGAGCTCGGCGCGCGCCTCGTCCTCGGTCACGACGCGACGCTTGAACGTCTGGCCGTCCTTGACGATGCGGGCCATCGCCTTGTCGAGGGCCTTGAGGTCGTCGGGGGTGAACGGGGTCTCGACGTCGAAGTCGTAGTAGAAGCCGTCGCGGATGGGCGGGCCGATGCCGAGCTTCGCGTCCGGGTTGACCTGCTGGACGGCCTGGGCCAGGACGTGCGCGGCGGAGTGGCGCAGCACGTCGAGCCCGTCGGGCGAGTCGATGGTCACGCCCTCGACCTCGTCGCCCTCGGCGACGGCGGTGTCGAGGTCCTTGAGCTGACCGTTCACACGCAGGACGACGACGTCGCGGCGACCCTGGAACAGGTCCACGCCGGTCGTCCCCGTCTCCACCGTGGTCCGTTCCCCGTCGAGAGTGATGGACAAGGGTGACGAGAGAACGTCTGACACGGTGCGCGCTCCTAGCGGCTCGACAGGGCAGTGGAAAGGGCGCCACCAGACGGCGGCGCCCCTCGATGTTACCGACCTCGGCCGGTCGCGTGCTTACCGCGACCGATCAGTCGTTCGCTTCCTTGGCCTTCTCGGCCAGGGTGTCGACGTGCACGTCGACAGAGTCCGGCGCGATTCCCTTGATCTTCTCGGCGACCTCGTCGATCTTGTCGTCGGTCAGGAAGCCCTTGGCCTTGTCGACCAGTCCCCCCAGGCCCTCCTTGGCCTGGTCGGCGGCGGCGGCCGCCTTGTCCTTGGCGTCGTCGATTCCCATGCTCGTCTCCTTCGCACCAGGTCGGTCGCGAGGCTCCTGCCCCGCCCCAGCGAAACTACCGTCGTCCGGAGCTTCCTTCCACGGGAGGGACGACGCCGGCGCCCCGGTCGGGACCGGACCCGGTCCTTCCCTGCTGATCGGTGAGCCGGGGTACGTGGGTCGTGGTTGGGATGTCTGGCCGCTTGGCACACTATTTTCTATCCTGGGGAGGGCGGGTCCGAAAAGTGTGAGATGTCCGACGCTTCCTCGGAGCTTTCCGGGCGTGGGCGGGCTTCCCGCCCCTCGTGGGCCGCTGCCATGATGTGCCGCGTGCCGTACACGCCCGTCCACGCCCTGGTGTCCCTCCCCCTCGCCGGTCGCCGTGTGCGACGCACACTCCCCCCGGACCTGCTCCTCTGGGCCCTGCCTGCCTTCGCGGTCGGCGCGATGGTGCCCGACGCCCCGCTCTTCCTCGACGTCCTGGTCCCCGGCACCGACGAGCTGGCGCATCCCACGCACCGCCTGCTGGGGGTCGTGACCGTGGACCTCGCGCTCGCGCTCGCGTTCACCGCTCTGTGGGTGCTCGTCGTCCGGGGACCGTTCCTGGCCGCGCTCCCCCGCCGGTCCGCGCCGGTGCCCGACGAGTCGACGCGCACGGCGCACCCGCTCGCGGTCGCGGGGGCCGTCGTCGGGCTCGCCGTGGCGGGCACGCTCACGCACGTCCTCTGGGACGACTTCACGCACCTGCGCGGCACCGCCGTCCAGACGTGGGACGTCCTGCGCACACCCGTCGCGGGCGTGCTGGCATACAAGTACCTCCAGCACGGGAGCTCGCTCGTCGGCCTCGTGACGATCGCGGTCCTCACGGTGCGCTGGTGGCGACGCGCAGAGCCGGTCGCCCAGCCGCAGCACCTGCGCTCCGCGGTGCTCGCCGTGTGCGCGGGGGCGGCGGTCGGGATGGTCGGGGCGGTGGTGCGCCTCGTCGCGGCCGACCACGCCGTGACCGTCTTCTCCCTCGCGCGCCTGGCCGCGACGTACCCCGTGCTCGGCGCGGGGATCGGCCTGGTCGTGTGGGCCGCCGTCCGGACGACCTCCCGGCGCCGCGACGGCCGTCCGTCCACCGCCCGGGTCGCGGCGGGCGCCCCCACCCGGGACTGACCGGGCCCGACGACGTCACGCACGCGACGTCGTCGGCTCCCCTCCCCCGCTGGTCTGCACCCCGCGGGCCTGCGCGGGGTCGGTCAGGCGCGCGGCCCCGCGCCGTGGGTACCGCGCGCGCCGCCAAGCGCTTCCGAGCGTCGCTGGGCCTCGTCCGCGACCGCACGCAGCCGGTCGACGTGCCGGGACCGGTCGGCTGCCGAGCGGGGCGTCAGGTTGTCGTCGTCGGCCCTGAGCCCCGCACTCCCGTCGGTCAGCTCGCGCAGGACGTCCGCGTGGCCGGCATGGCGAGCCAGGTCGCCCGTGACGTGAGCCATGACCTGGAGGAGCGTGACGTCGGCACGCCCGGCGGGCCACCAGGGGACCCGCCCGGTCGCGTCGAGGTCACGCGTCGCGATCGTCTCGTCGGCGAAGGCCCAGACCCGGCGGTAGAGATCGACGACCGCGTCGACCGGCTCGTCCACGGTGGCCCACATGTCGGCGTCGTCCTCGGCGTCGTCGGCGATCCAGGGCATCTCGTCCGGGCTCGGCCACTCGCGACCGAACGTCTGGCCGAAGTAGCCGACCTCGACCCCCGCGGCGTGCTTGACCAGCCCGAGCAGGTTCGTCCCCGTGGGCGTCCAGGGCCAGCGGGCCGCGCGCTCGTCGAGCCCCTCGACCTTCCAGAGCAGCGCGTCACGCGCCGCCTGGAGATACCGGTGCAGGACGTCCTTGTCGTCGGTCGTCGTGGTGCGCGGGCTCGCCATCGACCGAGTCTCGCGCGGCGCCGCGGGAACCGCAACGGCACCCACAGCGCGCGGGAGCCCTCCGCCCTGGTGTCACCCCGTGGGGGGACCCAGGGCGGACCCCAGGGACCGACGACCGGTACCCCAGGTGGAGGCCGGAGCCGTGGCCCGCGACCTAGCGTCGTGCCATGCCCAACCCCACGCTGATCGGCGACCCGCAGGTCCGACTCGTCCCGCTCCAGGACGACGGCGACCCGCTCGTCGAGCTCACCTGGATCGACGGCCCCGCGGGCACCGCGGCGCGTCACGTGCGGGCAGGTCTCGCCGACCGGCTCGTCGCCGCGCAGCGCGCGCTCCCCGACGGGCTGCGCCTCTCGCTGTCCGAGGGCTACCGTCCAGTGGCCTCGCAGGCCGAGATCATCGCTCGATACACGTCGTCGCTGCGTGCCCGCCGACCGGACCTCGCACCGTGGGAGATCGTGGAGCTCTCGACGCGCTACGTCGCACCGCTCGACGTGGCACCCCACGTGGCGGGGGCCGCGGTGGACCTGACCCTGGTCGATGCCCGGGGCCGAGAGGTCGACATGGGCTGCCCGCTCGACGCGACGCCCGAGGAGAGCGGCGGCACCTGCTACTTCGCAGCCCCCGGCATCGCACCGGCGGCGCGCGCGTACCGCGACCTCCTCGCCCGCGCCCTGACCCAGGCCGGGCTGGTCAACTACCCGACCGAGTGGTGGCACTGGAGCTACGGAGACCGGTACTGGGCGCTGGTCACGGGTGCACCGCACGCCCTCTACGGGCCCGTGGAGCGGTCGGTGGCCGCAGCATGAGGACCGACCTCCTGCACCGACGCGCCGGCGGTCAGCGGACGACCGTCGTGAGCCGCCCGACCGCGCTCGTCGACCTCGCCGCCCTGCGGGCGAACGCCCGCACGATCACCCGGCTCACGGGCACGCCCCTCCTGGCGGTCGTGAAGGCCGACGGCTACGGGCACGGGGCGGTCGCCCTGGCCCGGGCCGCGCTCGCCGGTGGCGCGAGCGCGCTCGGCGTCACCTCGGTCACCGAGGCGGTCGCGCTGCGACGTGCGGGCATCGACGTCCCGGTCCTGAGCTGGCTCAATGCCCCCGCGACCGACTTCCGCCCCGCGCTGCACGCCCGGGTCGACCTCGCCGTCCCGAGCCTCGACCACCTCGAGGCGATCCGCGCGGCCGTGCGACGCACGGGCGTCACCGCGACGATCCACCTGCACGTCGACATCGGCATGTCGCGCGACGGGGCCGGGCAGGACTCCTGGGGCCGCCTGTGCACCGAGGCGCGCACGGCCGAGGAGGCCCGGGAGGTCGTCGTGCACGGCCTCATGGGTCACCTCGGATGCGCCGATCGCCCCGGGCACCCGACGACGACGCGCGACCTCGACCGGTTCGACCGTGCGACGCGGGTCGCGCACGCAGCCGGCCTGCGCCCGACGGTCCGGCACCTGGGCGGCACGCCCGCCGCGCTGACCGACCCCCGCGCGCGGCTCGACCTGTGCCGCGTCGGGGCAGGCCTGGTCGGGATCGATCCTGCCCGCACCGGGGCGCCGCTGCGTCCCGCCCTGACCCTGCTCGCACCCGTCGTCGCGGTGCGAGAGGCCCGTGCAGGGCAGCGCGTCGGGTACGGCGACGCGCACGTGCTCCCCCGCGCGACGCGGCTCGCGCTGCTGCCCGTGGGGTACGCCGACGGCATCCCCCGGATCGCGTCCGGACGTGCGTCGGTCCTGCTGCACGGGCGGCGCTGCCCCGTCGTGGGCCTCGTCTCGATGGACCAGGTGGTCGTCGACGTCGGGGCGCTACCAGTGGTCGCCGGGGACACCGCCGTGGTCCTCGGACCCGGCGCCGGCGGGGAGCCCACGACCCACGAGTGGGCGCGCTGGGCGGGCACCATCGAGCACGAGATCGTCACAGGCATCGGCCCGCGCGTCGACCGCCGCCACGTCGAGGAGGACCACTGATGGGGACCGCGACCCGCGAGACCCGCGAGACCCACGAGACCAGCGAGGTCGGGCACGCCGAGAGCGGGCTTGCCGGAACCAGGACGGGGGCACGGCTGCGCGTCGCCGTGATCGGCGGCGGACGGAGCTGTGAGCACGACGTGTCCCTGGCGACCGCGGCGTCGATCGGTGACGCGCTCGAGGCGCGCGACGTCGACGTCGTGCGCCTGACGATCGGCCGGGACGGGCGGTGGTCCGACGCAAACGGGCCGCTCGGAGCCGGCGTCGCCGTGAGCCTCACGGCCGCCGTCGGGATCCTCAGCGGGTGCGACGTCGCCTTTCCCGCCGTCCACGGCCCTCGGGGCGAGGACGGCACCCTCGCCGGCCTGCTCGACCTCGCGGGGATCCCGTACGTCGGGTCGGGCGTGCGCGGTGGGGCGCTGGCCATGGACAAGTGGGCCACCAAGCTCGTGGCGCAGGCGCTCGGCATCGCCGTCGCCGAGGGGACGCTGGTGGACGCGCGGTCGCCGCTCCCGACGGTCCGGGCGTTCCCCGTCGTGGTCAAGCCCGTGGCGTCGGGGTCGAGCCACGGTGTCGCGGTCGCGCGCGACGACGTCGAGCTGCGCGAGTCCGTGGCCCGTGCGGGCCTGCTCGACGACCGGGTCCTGGTCGAGGACTTCGTGGTCGGGCGCGAGATCGACGTCGCGGTCCTCGAGACCGCCGGCGGTGCGCGCGTCGTGGGGCCGCCCCTCGAGATCGTGGTCGCGACCGGCGGAGTGTTCGACACGGCCGACAAGTACGACGGCGACCCGACGTTCCTGCTGCCCGCCCCTGTCTCACCGGCCGAGCAGACGACTCTCCGCGACGCCGCGCTCGCACTGTTCGACACGCTCGGCTGCCGCGGTGTCGCCCGCTTCGACTTCTTCCTGTCCCCCGTGCACGGACTGGTCCTCAACGAGGTCAACACGATGCCCGGGATGACGGCGACGTCCCAGGTGCCGAAGATGTTCGCCGCGCTGGGGACGCGCTACGAGGACCTGGTCGAAGGGCTCGTGCTCGCGGCCGCGGCATCGACCGCCGGACCGGCCCCGACGAGCGGGCTCGCCGCCTGATGGTCGTCGACGGTCGTCCGTCCGGGCCGGTCGGGCGTGGGAGCATCCGGGAGTGAGCCCGCCCCACCCCGTGACGCCTCGCGTCGCAGCCACCTGGCCGGCCCCGACCGTCGCCCTGCTCGTCGTCGTCGCGGGATTCGTCGAGGTCGCCCGGGACGCACGGATGACCGACGCGCGCCTCGTCGCCGGCGTCGCGGTCGTCCTGACGACGGCTCTCGCCTGCGCGCTCTTCCGCCGGGCCCCGGGGCTCGCGCTCGGTCTGCTCCTCGTGACCGGCCTGTTCCAGGTCACGACCGGGGCTGCGCTCCTCGCCGTCCAGCTCACCGCTCCCCTCGTCGCTTTCGGGACGTCGCGGTACGGGTCGACGCCGGTCCTGTGGCTCAGTGGCGTCGCGCTCCCGTTCGCCCCGGTCCTCGCGTTCATGTACCTCGGCAGCGACGGCGTGTACGTCTCCAGCGACCTCGTGGCGATCCTGCTGTCCTCGGGGGGCGGGGACCTCGTCGGTCCGGCCCTGGTCGGGTTCGGGTCGCTCGCGTACTTCCTGCTGCCCTGGTTCCTCGGTCTGGTGCTCCGGGGCCGCGAGCGCACGAGCCTGTCCCGACAGGACGAGCAGGCGGCTCTCGCGGCCCTCGACGAGGCCCGGGAGGAGCGCGCGGCGGCGACAGAGATCGCGCGCCTCCAGGCCGGGAACGCCCGTCTGGCGCGGGACGTCCACGACGTCGTCGGGCACTCGCTCGCCGTGATCCTCGCCCAGGCCGAGTCCGCCCAGTACCTCGCCGACGACGATCCCGACGCCGCCAAGCGGGCCATGGCGAGCATCGCGGCCTCCGCACGGCAGTCGTTGCGCGACGTCCGGGCCGTCCTCGGCTCGACCGGGACGCCCACCCCCGCCGGGTTGCTCCCGCAGGGGAGTCTGCAGTCCCTGATCGACGACGTCCGCACCGCAGGCGTCCAGGTCGAGGACGCCGAGTCGGGCGAGCCGCGCGACCTGACCCCCGAGGAGCAGACTGTCGCGTTCCGGGTGCTCCAGGAGATGCTGACGAACGCGCTCAAGCACGGCTGCCGGGACCGCGCCGTCTCGGTCCGCCGGTCGTGGTGCACGGAGCCGGCACGCACCGCACGGACCGGCCCCTCGGGGCGGACGACGTACCTGCTCGTCGAGGTGGCGAACGCCGTCTCCCCCGGGACCGAGCGCGGCGTCGGAGGACGCGGGATCGCCGGGCTGCGTCAGCGGCTCGAACCCTTCGGCGGCCACCTGTCGGTCCGCACCGCGCCCCTGCCGGACGGTGGCGCGACGTTCACGGCGAGCGCGTACGTTCCCCTGTCCTGAGGAGCGGCCGCCGCAGACCGCCCGGCCCACCGCACCACCACCCCCGAGGAGCCGCATGACCACCGCCGAGGACGTCCGCGTCCTGCTCGTCGACGACCAGGAGCTCTTCCGGCAGGGCGTCGGGGTGATCCTCGACGCCCAGCCCGGCATCCGGGTGGTCGGGTCGGCGGCAGACGGCCGGGAGGCCGTGCGTCTGGTCGACGAGCTGGTGCCGGACGTGGTGCTCATGGACCTCCGCATGCCCGTGCTCGACGGAGTGGAGGCCACCCGGCAGATCTTCGCCCCGACGCGGGCCGCGGGTCGGACGCGACCGGTCCGGGTCGTCGTCCTGACGACCTTCGACCTCGACGACCGGGCTGCGACCGCGATCCGCTACGGTGCGAGCGGGTTCCTCCTCAAGGACTCGAGCCCCGAGCAGCTCGCCCACTGCGTCCGCACGGTGCACGCCGGCAACGCCGTCATGGCCCCGCAGGACCTGACGACGCTCCTCGACGGCAGGTTCCGCGCCGTCGCCCCGGTCCCTGGGGAGGTCGGGTCGCTCACGACCAAGGAGCGCAGGGTTCTCGTCCTCGTCGCCACGGGGATGTCGAACGCCGAGATCGGGGCGCGGCTGTTCGTGAGCGAGTCGACCGTCAAGACGCACGTGGGCGCGATCCTGCGCAAGCTCGACCTGCGCGACCGCGTGCAGGTGGTCGTCTACGCGCACGAGCACCGGCTCGTCGACACCGACCGCTGACCGGCGGCTCGTCCTCCGACCGCGCGTGCCAGGCGTGCGGGGTACCAGGAGAACCTCCCGCGACGTAGCGGTCCGACGTACGTTCGGACAGGAGACGGTCCACGGGACCGCATCCGTCGGCCCGGTCCCACCGATCGACGCCACCGACCACCGAGGAGCGCGAGCCATGACCGCATCGACGACCACCTGGACCGACGACGAGCTGGAGCGGGTCGGCCGTGCCGAGGAGCTCCAGGTCTCTTCGCTGCGCGCCGACGGGAGCCTGCGGCCCTTCGTGACCATCTGGGTCGTGCGGGTGGGCGACGACGTCTACGTCCGGTCGGCCTACGGCCGGGAGAACGGCTGGTTCCGTCGCGCCCTGGCCGATCCGCGAGGCCGGGTCCGTGCGGGCGGGGTCGAGAAGGACGTCGTGTTCGTCGAGCCCGACGACTCGGTGCACCCGGCGGTCGACGCGGCCTACCACGCGAAGTACGACCGCTACGGGCCCGCGATCGTCGGCTCCGTGACCGGGGCGGCGGGCGCCGCGGCGACGTTCCGGCTGGACCCGCGCCCGTCCTGACGGACTGCTGAGGGCGCGCGCTCGCGCGACGGGAGCGACGGCATCCGACGACCGGGTCTGACCGCCCCGTCCGCCCCCGGGGCGTCGGCGCGCCCGACGGCGTCACGCGCCGCACGGGAGCGCTTCCACACTCGAGGACGAACGTGGGTAGGGTGTCGGCGTGACGAAGATCTCCCTCCCCCCGCTGCACTGGTTGTCCCACGAAGGCGCAGGTCAGGTCGCCGACGACGCCGTGACCCTGACGGCCCCCGCCGGCACCGACTGGACCAACGACGCCCTGGGCGCCCCGCCCCAGCACGCGGCCCCGGCGCTGGTGTTCGACGCACCGGCCGAGATCGCGCTGTCCGCCCGGGTCCGGGTGACGACCGAGCGCACGACGTTCGACGCGGGCGCCCTGGTCCTGTGGGCCGACGACGCGCACTGGGCCAAGCTCTGCTTCGAGCAGGCGCCGAACGGCCGGGCCATGGTCGTCTCGACCGTCACGAACGAGTACACCGACGACTGCAACTCCTGGGACGTCGACGAAGAGAGCGTGCACCTGCGGGTCGTGCGGACCGGCCCCGCCTGGGCGTTCCACGCCTCGCGCGACGGCGAGACCTGGGAGTTCGTCCGCCTCTTCCGCCTCTACTCCGAGCTTCCGGTCCGGGTGGGCTTCCTGGCACAGGCTCCCCTGGGAACGACGTGCACCGCGGTCTTCGACCGGATCGCGCTCGACGACACCGCGCCCGGCGACCTGCGCGACGGGAGCTGACCTCAGGGTTCGCGCACCGGGTACACCGCGGGGACCCCCGACGGGTCCTCACCGACCAGGCCGTCGATCGACTCACGGATCAGGTCGGCGTGCCCCACGTGCCGGGCGTACTCCTCGATCAGGTCGACCAGGACCCTGCGCAGGCTCGACCGTTCCCCGCCGTCCCCGACCTCGGGCTGCCAGACGAGACGGCGGTCGAGGCCGCCGTCCGCGAGCGCCTCGTCGATCGCCGCGCGTGAGCCGACGACGGCGGCGCGCCACAGGTCGTACAGGTCTCCCGGCGAGTCCTGCGCGGCCGAGGTCCACGGCCACTGCGGGTCGCGGTCCCAGTCGACCGTGTCCCAGGGTTCCCCGGGAGGGCGTCCGTGGAGCTTGGTCGAGAACCACAGCTCCTCGGTGAACGCGAGGTGCTTGAGGAGCCCGCCGAGCGTGATCGCCGACGCCGCGACGCGTACCGCGAGCCCGTCCGCGTCGAGACCGCCGACCTTCCAGGCGAACGTGGCTCGCTGGCGCTCGAGCGAACCGAGGAGCGTCGCGACCTCGTCGCCCGCGACGGGCGGCTCGATCAGGTCGTGGTCGTTCGTCGCCTCGTCCATGAGTCCTCCCGCGGGGGTGCCGACCGGTGGCCCCCACTGTAGGCAGGCCCTCGAGGCGTCCGCAGTGGGTGAGGTCGGTCCGTCAGGTGGGCCAGTAGGCCGAGTCCGGGACCGCACGCGGCCCGAAGACGGCCTGGCCGACACGGACGCACGTGGCTCCCTCCGCGATCGCGAGCTCGTAGTCACCGGACATGCCCATCGAGAGCTCGTCGAGCCCGACCCCGTCCGGCGCCGTGTCGCGGAGCCGGTCGCGGAGCGACCGCAGCCGGGCGAAGCACCCCCGGACGCGCTCGCGGTCCGTGGTGAGCTCGGCCAGGGTCATGAGTCCGCGGACCCTCAGGGCCGTGAACGTCGGCAGCGCCTGGACGAAGGCGGGCACCTCCTCGGGGGCGAGGCCGTACTTGCTGGGCTCGTCCGAGGTGTTGACCTGGACCAGGACGTCGAGGCCTCGCCCCAGCGTCTGGAGCCGCCGGTCGAGCGCCTGCGCGACACGGAGCGAGTCGAGGGCCTGGAACTCCGTGGCGAAGGCCGCGACGTCCTTGGCCTTGTTCGTCTGCAGGTGCCCGATGACCGCCCACTCGACGTCGAGGTCCGCGAGGTTCTCGGACTTCCGCCGGGCCTCCTGCACCTTGTTCTCGCCCAGGCGGACGAGCCCCGCGGCGACGGCCTGGCGGATCCGGTCCTCGGGCACGGTCTTGCTGACCGCCAGCAGCCGTACGGTGGCCGGGTTGCGTCCGGCCTCTGCGGCGGCGGCCACGATCCGGGAGCGCACGGCGTCCAGCGCTCTGGTGAAGTCCGTGACGGTGCGTGCCGTCCGGTAGGGCTGGTCGAGCGGTCGGGCGGTCACGGGTGCTCCCACGGGTCGGAGTCGGTCGGGGCGGGGTTCTCCAGGAGCAGCGTGCTCTGCGCGACCCAGACGTCGAGGACGCGCCTGGCCACGTCCGCGAGGGCCGGTCCGTGCTCGACGGCCTGCGCACGGATCCGGCGAGGATCGATCCCGGCGCCCGCGAGCTCGTGGGCGTGACCCACGAGCCAGCTCTCGATCCGGGTGTGGTCCGCCTCGAGGTGGAACTGCAGCCCGAGCACGGCCGGGCCCGACGAGAACGCCTGGTGCGGGAATCCGGGCGTCTCGGCGAGGCGCACTGCACCCGGGGGAATCTCGAACTGGTCCCCGTGCCAGTGCAGGACGGGCACGCCGTCGAGGGGGGCGAGGACCGAGTCCCGACCAGCCTCGGTGAGGGTCAGCGGGCCGTAGCCGATCTCCTGGCGGCCCGTCGCGGAGACGGCGGCACCGAGCGCATGGGCCACGAGCTGGGCACCGAGGCAGATGCCGAGCGTCGGCCGGCCCGCGCGCAGCCGACCCGCGATCGCCGCGAGCTCGGCGGCGAGGAACGGGTAGTGCTCGACGTCGCCGACGCCGACCGGGCCGCCCAGCACGATCAGGAGCTCGGGGCCCAGGAACGCCTCCGGGGTGATGGGGTCCGTGCCGGACTCCAGGTAGGTCACCTCGTAGCCGTGCGCGTCCAGGACCGCCGCCGCGAGCCCGAGGTCCTCGAAGGGGACGTGCCGGACCGCGAGCGCCCGCCGGGTCATGAGCCCGCCCCCGACGTGTCGTGGTGGCGGACGATCGCGGCCAGGTCGGTCGCGAGGGCGACGGCTTGCCGGGCGTCCGGGGTCGAGGTCGTGACGCGGATCGCGGGCGCGTGCCCCGTGCCGAGCGTGAAGTCGTCGCCCGCGCGGACGGCCCACCCGCGGTCCGCGAGGTCGTCCACGACACGCCGGGCGGAACCCTGCACGGGCAACGGCACCCACAGGTTGAGGCCGTCCCCGCGTCCCGGGACGGGGATGCCGCGCTCCGTGAGCGCTGCGGCGAGCCGCTCGCTCCGGCGGGCGTACGTGGCGCGGGCGCGGTCCAGGAGGACGTCCGTGCCGGGGTCGGCGAGCACGTGCGCGACGACGCGCTGGAGGACGTGGCTGACCCACGTGGTGGACGAGCTGAGCCGGGTCTCGAGCCGTGCGGCGGTCGTGGCGTCGGCCAGCACGAAGGCCACGCGCAGGTCCGGTCCGAGGAACTTCGACACGGACCGCACGAGCGCCCACCGGGGCGCCCCGCGCGGGGTGATCCGCAGGTAGGGCCGGGTGGACACCGCCGAGAAGTGGTCGTCCTCGACGACGAGCACGTCCGGGTGCTCCGCCAGCACGTCACGCAGCGCAGCGGCACGCCGGGGCGTCAGGCTCACCCCGGTGGGGTTGTGCGCGCGGGGCGTGCACACCACGGCTCGCGCGCCCGACGTGAGCGCGTCACGCAGGCCGGCGACGCTCATGCCCTCGTCGTCGACCGGGACAGGGGCACCGCGGTACCCGCCGAGCCGGAGCGTGCCGATGCTCGACAGGAAGCACGGGTCCTCGACCGCGACATGGTCGCCGCGCGTGAGGTGCGCGGCGAGCAGGCGCTCGACCGCGTCGACGGCCCCGTGCGCGAGGACGACGCGGTGCTCGCGGTCGACGTCCGGTGCGAGGTGTTCCCGCGCCCACCGTGCGAGATCGGCGTCGACCGAGGCGCCACCGTACAGCCGGGGGGTGTAGCCGCCGGCGAGAGCACCCGTCAGGTCTGGGAGGAGCGACGGGTCGGGGTTCCCGCTCGAGAGGTCCACGAGCCCGACGGGCGTCCGACCCTCGCCGTCGAGGACGGGAACCCCGAGCACGACCGTGCCCCCGCGCCGCCGGCTCTGGACGACCCCGGCGGCCGCCAGCTGGGCATACGCGGCGGCCACCGTGTTCCGGTTGAGGCCCAACCGTCCCGCGAGGTCGCGGATGGGCGGCAGCGACTCCCCGGCCGACAGCGCTCCCGTGTCCACGAGTGCGCGGACGGACGAGACGACCTCGTCCGCGCTCGCACCGTAGATCCGGTCGATCAGGTCGATCATGGCCACGCCACCTCCCCTGTCCCGGCGTCCACATCGAGCGGAGCACCTCACCAACATATGTCCTAGGACATATGTTTGCCCATTTCTGCGCGAGACGCCCCGGCCACACGCCCCAGCACCGCACCCGGCCCGCTCGCTCGCCCGCCCGCTCGCTCGCTCGCGACGGACCGTCGCGACCGGTCACCTCCCCCCGAGGGCGAGCCACCGACCCGCCGTTCCCCAAGGTCCCCCGAACGGGTGACCAACGTCCCGACCTCAGGGAGGAAGGTCCCGGCGCGCCCGAGATTGGCCACTACATGTGGGCTCTGACGGGTGTAATTGCTACTACATCTAGTCTTCATCGACGCTCCGGGCTGCCCGTCCAGGCAGGCCCCGAGCGTCACACAGAGAGGTTGTGGTCACATGGGCCTGGTCGGGATCGAGCAGGGCGAGGACGTCACGTCGGGGTCGACGAGCGGCCTCACGGTGCTCAAGCGTGACGGTCGAGCGCTCGCGTTCGACGACTCCCGGATCCGCGCCGCGCTCAGGAAGGCCTACGAGGAGGTCCACGGGGCAGCGACGCCGTTCCACGAGCGCGCTCTCGACGCGGTGCTCGACCGGGTGGTCGCGGAGATCTCGGTGCGCTTCGCGGGCGTCGTGCAGATCTACGAGATCCAGGCCGTGGTCGAGCACGAGCTGCTCGAGTCGCGCGAGTACGAGGTGGCGCGCGCCTACATCGACTACCGCGTCCAGCGGGACTTCGCGCGCAGCCGGTCGACCGACCTCAACCACTCGATCGTGGGTCTGATCAGCAAGGACTCGGCGGTCGTCAACGAGAACGCCAACAAGGACTCGGACGTCTTCAACACCCAGCGCGACCTGACGGCCGGCGCGGTCGGCAAGGCGATCGGTCTACGCATGCTGCCCCCGCACGTCGCGAACGCCCACCAGAAGGGCGACATCCACTACCACGACCTCGACTACCACCCGTACGCGCCCATGACGAACTGCTGCCTGATCGACTTCCGGACGATGCTGTCCGAGGGGTTCCGCATCGGCAACGCGCAGGTCGAGCCGCCCCGCTCGATCCAGACCGCGGCCGCGCAGATCACGCAGATCATCGCGAACGTCGCCTCGAGCCAGTACGGCGGCTGCTCGGTCAACCGGATCGACGAGCTCCTGGCTCCGTACGCCGAGCTCAACTACGCCAAGCACCTGGTCGAGGCCGAGCACTGGCTCCCCGACACCTCGACGCACGACGCGTACGCGCGGGCCAAGACGGCCAAGGACATCTACGACGCGATGCAGAGCCTCGAGTACGAGATCAACACGCTGTTCACGTCCAACGGGCAGACGCCGTTCACGTCGGTCGGCTTCGGGTTGGGGACGGGGTGGCTCGAACGCGAGATCCAGCGCGCGATCCTGCAGATCCGCATCAAGGGCCTGGGCGCGGAGGGCCGCACCGCGATCTTCCCCAAGCTCATCTACACCCTGCGCCGCGGGGTCAACCTCGAGCCGGGCGACGAGAACTACGACATCAAGGAGCTCGCCGTGGAGTGCGCGACCAAGCGCATGTACCCCGACGTGCTGAGCTACGACAAGATCGTCGAGCTCACGGGCAGCTTCAAGATGCCCATGGGCTGCCGCTCGTTCCTCCAGGGCTGGTCGGACCAGGAGGGCAACGACGTCGTGGAAGGCCGCATGAACCTGGGCGTCGTGACGCTCAACCTGCCCCGCATCGCCCTGGAGGCCCAGGGCAGCCAGGAGGCGTTCTGGGACATCCTGGCGGAGCGGCTCGTGACCGTGCGCGACGCGCTCGTCTACCGCGTCGAGCGCTGCAAGGAAGCCGTCCCTGGCAACGCCCCGATCCTGTACGTGCACGGCGCGTTCGGCGAGCGCCTGGCCCCGGACGACGACGTCGACCAGCTCTTCCGCGACGGGCGCGCGACCGTCTCGCTCGGGTACATCGGGCTGTACGAGGTCGCGGCCGCGTTCTTCGGCGGCGCCTGGGAGGCCGACCCCGAGGCGAAGGAGATGACGCTGCGCGTGCTGCGGACCCTCAAGGAGCACACGTCCGCCTGGACGGCCGAGCACGGCTACCAGTTCAGCGTCTACTCGACGCCGAGCGAGAGCCTCACGGACCGGTTCGCGCGGCTCGACCGGGAGAAGTTCGGGGTGGTGGCCGACATCACCGACAAGGAGTACTACACGAACAGCTTCCACTACGACGTGCGCAAGGACCCGACGCCGTTCGAGAAGCTCGACTTCGAGATGGACTACCCGCAGTACGCCTCGGGCGGGTTCATCCACTACTGCGAGTACCCGGTGCTCCAGCAGAACCCGAAGGCGCTCGAGGCCGTGTGGGACTACGCCTACGACCGGGTGGGGTACCTCGGTACGAACACCCCGATCGACCGGTGCTACGCGTGCGGGTACGCGGGCGACTTCACCCCGACGGCGCGCGGCTTCGCGTGCCCGGGCTGCGGCAACACGGACCCGCGCACGTGCGACGTCGTCAAGCGCACGTGCGGGTACCTCGGCAACCCGCAGCAGCGCCCCATGGTGCACGGGCGGCACGTCGAGATCTCCTCGCGCGTCAAGCACATGGCGGGGGCCGTGAGCCTGGGTGCCCTCGACGAGCCCGGGTCCGCGAGCGCCGTGGTCGACGCCGGCCCAGCGGAAGCCTGAGGTCGTCGTGTCGCGGGACCCGCAGCCCGACTGGCTCGCGGAGCGTTTCAGCCAGGGGCACGTCGCGGACTACAAGCCGTTCGTGTTCGTCGACGGCGAGGGCGTGCGCTGCAGCCTGTACGTGAGCGGGTGCCTGTTCGCGTGCGAGGGCTGCTTCAACGAGGCGACGTGGAGCTTTCGCTACGGGTCCCCGTACACCGACGAGCTCGAGGAGCGGATCCTCGCGGACCTCGCGCACGAGTCCGTGCAGGGCCTGTCCCTGCTCGGCGGCGAGCCGTTCCTCAACACGGGCGTGTGCCTGCGCCTCGTGCGGCGCCTGCGCGCGCAGCACGGACGGGGCAAGGACGTGTGGTGCTGGACCGGCTACACGTTCGAGGAGCTCCGCGCGGGGTCGGGCGACAAGCAGGAGCTCCTCGCCGAGCTCGACGTCCTGGTCGACGGCCGGTTCGAGATGGCGCACCGGGACCTCACGCTGCCGTTCCGCGGGAGCACGAACCAGCGTGTCCTGTCGGTCCGGGCCTCGCTCGCCGCGGGTCGCGCGGTCCCGTGGACGGCGGCGCGCGAGGCCCGGTCCGCCTGACCTGCCCGACGGCGGCGCGCACCCTTCGTACGAAGGTGCGCGCCGCCGTCGGGCACGGTCCGTGGGGCGGGCGCGCGGACTCGCCGCCCGACGGAGCTTGGCCCGGGGCACGGGCCGGGGTACATCTAGGGGATGCGCACGAACCCCCACGAACTCACCCACCAGGTGCTCGCCGCCCGCGGCGTCGGCGGGCACCGCCAGTACCGCATCCCCGCCCTGGCCGTCTCGACGCGCGGCACGGTCCTCGCGGCGTACGACGGACGCCCCAACCTCGACGACCTGCCGAACACGATCGACCTCCTGGTCCGGCGCAGCCTCGACCACGGCCGCACGTGGGGCCCGCAGCAGGACGTGCGGGTCGGCACGGGGCTCCAGGGGTTCGGCGACCCGAGCCTGCTCGTCGACCGCGTCACCGGGCGCATCTTCTGCTTCCACGCCGCAGGGACCCACGCGGGGTTCTTCGAGGCGGTCGAGGGGCTCGAGCCCGAGGACGACGTCCAGCACGTCGACCTGTCGTTCTCCGACGACGACGGCCTCACCTGGACCCACCGGCGCGTGACGGCCTCGCTCAAGCCGCAGGGCGTCACGGGCCTCTTCGCCGCGGCGGGCGCCGGGATCCAGCTCGAGACCGGCCCGTACGCCGGGCGGCTGGTCCAGCAGATGGTCCTGCTCCTGGGCGGGGAGATCCGCGCGGCGTCGGCGTACTCCGACGACCACGGCGACACCTGGACGCTCGGCGAGCCCACGGGGCCCGGGGCGAACGAGAACAAGGTCGTCGAGCTGAGCGGCGGCCGCGTGCTCCTGAGCTCTCGCGCCAAGGGCTGCCGGGTGCAGGCCGTCTCGACCGACGGCGGCCACTCCTACGGGCCGCTGACACCCGTGCCGGACCTGCCCGACCCGAGCGACAACGGCAGCATCCTGCGGCTCGGGCCCGCGACCGACGCAGCCGCTCCCCTGCTCGTGACCAACAACCGCGACGCCGACCTGCGCCGCAACACCGTGCTCAGCGTCTCGCACGACGAGGGCACGACGTGGCGGCCCGCGATCACGGTCTGCGCGGGCTCGAGCGCCTACTCGACGGCGGCAGTGCTCGCCGACGGGTCGCTCGGCGTGCTCTACGAGCGTGACGGGTACAGCGAGATCGCGTTCGCCCGCGTCGAGGCCGACGCCCTCTCCTCCGCGGCTCTCGCCGAGGCCGCTCGGACCTACCAGGACGACGACGGCGGGGCCTTCACCATGGTGCTCCGCTCGATCACCCCGGGTCGTCCCGCCCGGTGGGTCACCGTGGGCGCGTCGCACGTCATCTCGTCCGAGGGCGGCGAGTGGGGCGTGCACACCTGGAAGGAGATCGGGCAGGGGTACGACGGCGACCAGGTCCTCGGCACGCGCGAGGCGCAGGACGTCAACTACGGTCCGGCCGCGCCCGGGCTGCGCGCGGGCGACATCCTCGCGTTCACCGGACGCTTCCGGCACCGTGGCACGGAGCCGGTCACGGCCGCGCTGAGCGGCAGCTTCGACGGCGACGTGGCGGCCGAGCTCCCTGCCCTGCGCCTCGCGCCCGGCGAGGACGCCCTGTACTTCACACCGACGTACACCGTGACGCCGGAGGACGTGGCCGCCGGCTTCGCGGTCGTCACGTGCGCGGTCCAGGCCGGGCCGGAGCGGTTCGAGCGGGCGTTCCGCGCGGACACCGTGACCGGGGAGGTCGTGCCGGTCGCGCAGTGACCGGCAGGCCCCGGGGCACGGGCGGGCCCCGGGGGTGCAGGTCAGGGCGTGGCGCCGACTGTGCCCGCGGACATGGTGTCCGACCCGGGACCGGGCGTGTCGATGACGGTCGTCGCGTCCTCACCGCCGACCGCGTCGTCGGGCGTGAGGTCGGTGCGGGTGTGTGCCCGTTCGCCCTGCGGTCCGAACAGGCTGAGCACCTCGGCGCCCTCTTGGCCCGTGCTGCCGAACCAGTGGGGCGTGCGGGTGTCGAACTCGGCGACCTCCCCGGCGTCGAGCACGATGTCCCGGTCCCCCACGACGAGCCGCAGCCGGCCCGTGAGCACGTACAGCCACTCGTAGCCCTCGTGCGTCGTGAGCACGGGCTCGGCGGCCTTGCGCGGGACGAGGATCTTCCAGGCGTGCTGGCTCGCGGGCTGCCGGGTCAGGGGCACGACGACCCGGCCGTTGACCCTCCGCGGTGTGAGCCGGATACGGGGGTCGCCCGTCTCCGGGGCGCGCACGAGCTCGTCGAGCGGCACCCGGTAGGCATGGGCAAGGAGAAGGAGGAGCTCGAGGCTGGGCTTGCGGCTCCCGGTCTCGAGACGCGACAGCGTGCTCTTGGATATCCCGGTCGTGCCCGCGAGCGCCGCGAGGGTGATCCCGCGTCGCCGTCGGAGGGCGCCGAGCCGTGGCCCGACCTGGTCGAGTGCGCGTCCGATCGCCGCCGTGGGGTCGTCCATCGGTCCATCTCACCATCCTGTCCCAGTTCTGGCAACGAGCGTTGCCGGGAACGGGTCAGTGCGGGCAGCCTCGTCAGCATGAACCTCTCCCCGCACGCACCACGCTCCCGGACGAGGCTCGTGGCAGCGCTCGCGCTCGCCACGCTCCTGGCCTCGCTCGGCACGAGCATCGCGAACGTCGCACTGCCCACGCTCGCGCACGAGCTCGGGGCGCCCTTCGGCCAGGTGCAGTGGGTCGTCCTGTCGTACCTGCTGGCCATGACCGTGACCGCAGTCGCCGTGGGGAGGCTCGGTGACACCCTCGGACGACAGCGGGTGCTCCTTGCCGGCCTCGGCGTGTTCACGGTCGCGACGCTCGCCTGCGCCCTGGCGCCCAGCCTGGCGGTGCTCGTCGCGGCCCGCTCCCTGCAAGGTGTCGGCGCCGCCGTCATGATCGCGCTCCCCCTCGCGCTCGTGCGCGACGTCGTGCCCGAGGCGCACACCGGAGCTGCCATGGGGCTGCTGGGAACCACCTCTGCGGCAGGGACCGCGCTGGGTCCCGCCGGGGGCGGGCTGCTGATCGCGACGTCCGGCTGGCAGGCGGGCTTCGTGGCCATGCTGCCGCTCGCGAGCGTCGCCCTCGTGCTGACCTGGCGCGGCCTCGGCGACGCACCTGCCCCGGTCCGGTCTGGCGCGCGGTTCGACGTCGCGGGCGCCGTGGTGCTCACGGGCGCCCTGGTGGTGGGCGCCCTCGCGATGACTCCCGGCGCCGTCCCGCAGGTCGGCGCCGGGCCCCTGCTCGCGGGCGCGGCGGTCCTCGTCGTGCTCCTGGTCGTGGTCGAGCGCAGGTCTGCTGCACCGCTCGTGCCGTGGGAGCTCCTGCGCGCCCGCGCCCTGAGCGGTGGCCTGCTCATGAACCTGCTCGTCGCGACCGTGATGATGAGCACCCTGGTCGTGGGTCCCTTCTACCTCGCGGGTGGGCTGGGACTGGACGAGGCGGCGATCGGCCTCACCCTCGCCGTCGGGCCGGTCGTCTCGGCCCTGACCGGGGTCGTCGCCGGGAAGGTCGTCGACCGCGCGGGCGCGGGCGCGATGACGACCGCCGCTCTCCTGACCATGACGGCCGGGGCCGTCCTGCTCGTGGCGCTCCCTCACGCCTGGGGCCTGCCCGGTTACGTGCTCGCGCTCGTGGTCCTGACTCCGGGCTACCAGCTCTTCCTGGCCGCGAACAACACGGCCGTCATGACGACGGCCGACGGGCGCCGCCGTGGGACCGTCTCGGGCGTCCTGAGCCTCTCGCGCAACCTCGGCCTCATCGCGGGCGCCTCGGTCATGGGTGCCGTGTTCGCGACCGCGACCGGGTCGGTCTCCGTCCACGACGCCACGGCGGCCTCGAGCGCGGCAGGGATGCGGGCGACCTTCCTCGTCGCGACCGCCCTCCTGGCCCTCGCAGCCGTGGTCTCGCTCGCGGTGCGCAGGCGTGCCGACCGACCCGTCAGCCCTGCCGGGGTGTCGTGAGACCCGTCTCGCACGTGGCGGCCGCGGGCGTCGGCCCGTGCGACCTCCCCGAGGCGACGTGCCGCCGTCGGGCCGGGGGTGGGATCCGCTACGCCATCGCCTGGCGGCGGACGATCTCCGCGATCCACGTCGGCGCGAACGGCGACGTGCAGCCCGGGGGCGTCGGGTAGTCCTTGAGGACCTCGAGCCGCTCGCCGATCTCGACCGCACGGGCGCGGAGCGCGGGATGGTGGATGCCGATGTTCGCGAGGCACTCGTTCATGGCCCACTGGAGGCGCTCGGGAGCGTCCTTCATGTCGGCCTCGACGCGGTCGAGGAGCCCGGGCAGGTCGAGGCCCTCGGGGGACTTCGCGACCCGGTCGGTCGTCAGGGCCCAGCCGGCGCTCGCGACGACCGGGTCGGGGTCCGCGAACCATGCGGTGCGCAGCTCCTCGACGTGCGGGCTCTTCTTGACGACGTAGCTGACGAGCCACCCGTGCACCTTGGGGACGCGCGCGTCACGCAGCATGGCGTCGAGCTCGTCGGCCGACCAGGCCTTGGGGCGGCAGATCAGGATCGCGACGAGGCGCGCCGCGGTGTCGCCCGTCTCCCAGAGCTGCCCCGCGAGCTCGTGCTGGGTCCTGAGCGACTTCGCGACCGCGCGCAGCCTGGTGAGTTTGACGCCGTGGTCGTCCCCGTGGCGCTCGTTGACCGCACGGATCTTCGGGTCCTCCAGGGCGGCCAGCTCGGTCAGCACGTCGCTGACGGTCGCCTCGGTCACGGCAGTCGTCGCCACGTAGGCCTCCTCGGTCTGGTCGGTCTGGTCGGTCTGGTCGTCGGGCGTCGCTCACACCCTACGTCGCCGGTCCCGTGCGCCGCGGCGATCCCCGCGGCCGTCCTCCTGGTGGAATCACGGGCCGGACGCTGCGAGAATCGGTGCGGGATTCCGGGAACGCACGGGCGCGCTTCCGCGTTGACCTGTCGGAATCCACCCGCGATCTGAGAGAGACATGGACGCAGACAGTACGAACCCCCTTGTGCCGGCCACCGATGCTGCGACGAGGGGGTGCAGGTTCTGATGTGGGTGTTGACACTGCTGCTCGGCGTCGTCGTGATCGTCGCGATCACGGCCGTGACCGGCTACTTCGTCGCCCAGGAGTTCGCGTACATGGCCGTGGACCGGTCGCGCCTGAGCGCGCGCGCCGGCACGGGGGACGCCGGTGCCAAGCGCGCCCTGGCCGTCACCAAGCGCACGTCCTTCATGCTCTCGGGCGCCCAGCTCGGCATCACCGTGACGGGGCTGCTGGTCGGCTACGTCGCCGAGCCGCTCGTCGGTGAGTCCCTGGGCACGGCCCTGGGCGGGGTCGGTGTGCCGACCGGCGTCGGCATCGCCGTGGGCACCGTCCTGGCGCTCGTGTTCTCGACGTTCGTCCAGATGATCTTCGGCGAGCTGTTCCCCAAGAACCTCGCGATCGCACGGCCCGAGCCGGTCGCCCTGTGGCTCGCCCGCTCGACGACCATCTACCTGGCCGTGTTCGGCTGGCTCATCAAGGTCTTCGACCAGGCCTCGAACCTCTTGCTCAAGGCGCTGCGGATCGAGCCCGTGCACGACGTCGAGCACTCGGCGACGGCCCGCGACCTCGAGCACATCGTCGCGGACTCGCGCCAGAGCGGCGACCTGCCGGGCGAGCTCTCGGTGCTCCTCGACCGCATCCTCGACTTCCCCGAGCGTGACGTCGAGCACGCGATGATCCCCCGCGCCCACGTGGACGTCGTGCACGTCGACGACACCCTGGGAGAGGTGCGGGCGCGGATGGCGGCCGGCCACTCGCGCTACCCGGTGCTGGCCGACGACGACCAGGTCGTCGGCGTCGTCCACCTCGTCGACGTCCTGACGACGACGCACGGCGACGACGTCCGGGCCCAGGACTTCATGCGCCCCGTCGTCGTGATCCCGACCGCGATGAGCCTGCCCGACGCCCTGCGCGAGCTCACCGAGACGCACAACCAGCTCGCGTGCGTGATCGACGAGTACGGCGGGTTCGCGGGCGTCCTGACGGCCGAGGACCTGGCCGAGGAGCTCGTCGGGGAGATCACCGACGAGCACGACCCCGCGACACCGACCATCGCCCCGCGCGACGACGACGGGATCTGGGTCATGCCCGGAGACACCCACATCGACGAGGTCGAGCGCGCGATCGGCCGCGACCTGCCGCGAGGTGACTACGAGACGATCGCCGGCCTCGTGATCGACCAGCACGGCTCGCTGCTCGAACCCGGTGAGGGCATCGTCGTCGAGCTTCCGCTCGACCCCGCCGACCTGGCCCTGGCGGCCGAGCCCGAGCCCGCCTGGATGCGCGTCGACGTGATCGAGGTCGAGCGCCACGTCCCGTCCCTGGTCCGCGTGACCTTCCCGACGGACGACCGGCCGGTCCCCGCACCCGACACCGCGCCCGCTGCTGCGCCCGAGACCGAGGAGGGCGACCGATGAGCAACCCCTGGGTCGTCGTGACCATCACCGTCGTCATCATCGCGCTCAGCGCGTTCTTCGTCGCCGTCGAGTTCGCGCTGCTCGCGGCCAAGCGGCACCGTCTGGAGGACGCCGCCCCGAACAGCCGTTCGGCCCGCGCCGCGCTGCGCAGCTCGACCGAGCTGACCGTGCTGCTCGCCGGGTCCCAGCTCGGCATCACGGCCTGCACCCTGGCCCTCGGCGCGATCACCAAGCCCGCCGTCCACCACTGGCTCACGCCCGCGTTCGAGGCGTGGGGCGCCCCGCTGTGGGTCGCCGACGCCGCCGGGTTCGTCCTCGCCCTGATCATCGTGACGTTCCTGCACCTGGTCGTCGGCGAGATGGCGCCCAAGTCGTGGGCCATCGCCCACCCCGAGACGTCCGCCACGCTGCTCGCGATCCCCATGCGCGGCTTCATGTGGCTGACCCGCCCCCTGCTGACGGGGCTCAACGACATGGCCAACTGGTGCCTCGTCAAGGTCGGCGTCGAGCCGACCGGCCAGGTCGCCTCGGGCCAGAGCGCCGACGACCTGCGCCACCTCGTCGAGCACTCGGCCAACGTCGGCGCCCTGGACCCGGCGTACTTCGCCCAGCTCTCCGGCGCCCTGGACCTGCAGACCCTCACCGTGGGCGACCTGCTCACCGGTCGGGGCCGGCCCACCATGGTCCCGCTGAGCGCCACGGTGCACGACGTGCAGGAGGCGACACGCACGTCAGGCCACCTGCGGATCCTGCTCGGCGACGACACCGCCATCTCGGGCGTCGTGCACGTGCGCGACACGCTCGACGTGGACGTCGACCGGCCCGCGGCGGACCTCATGCGGCCGCCGTTCACGCTCGAGCCGTCCGTGCCCGTCTACGCGGCCCTCGCGCAGATGCGCGAGACCCGCAACCACCTCGCGGTCGTGACCGACGGCGCCACGGTCGCCGGGGTCATCGCGCTGTCGGACGTCATGGCGCGCCTCTTCCCCCGGGAGGTCGCCGCGGCGTGACCTGTGCGGGCCGGTGATGCGCAGGCCTACCGACGACGGCGCCCCACCTGGTCGAAGGACCGGG
>NZ_JACSQQ010000006.1:86953-131194 GCF_014836555.1 Oerskovia rustica | reverse complement strand
CGGGGGGGGGCGGCGCCGTCGTCGTGCTCGCGGCTGCCGGTGGGGCGTGGACCGTCCGTGGGGTGTGCGCGCCGCACGAATCAGTCCGCGTCGGGCGGCTCGGCCGACCCCTGCTCACGAGAAGCCTGGCCGAGCGACGCCTGCATCCTGCGCAGCCGCGCCCTCGTCCAGCGGAACACCAGGTAGTCGGCGACGTTCGCGACGACGACGATGGCCAGCACGAGCCCGACGACGGGCCACCAGTCCCGCGCAGCACCCTGCGGTCCGGCCCCCGCCCCCGTCCCGGCGGCCAGCCCCGCGAGGCCCAGCATGATCGCGGCCGTCGTCACGAGCGCGACGAGCCCGTTGAGGAGGAAGTAGGTGCGGGGGCGGGCGAGCCGGATCGGCAGCAGCGACGTGAGCCACTCGGTGACCAGCCCCACGAGCAGCCCGATGCCACCGCTCGCCAGAACCGTCAGCGCCCACAGCCCCGGGTCGCCCGCGCCAGGGTTCGCCAGGATCACGACGACGCCGATCCCCAGGCCGAGGAAGAACGAGCTCACGACGTTCCGGAAGTTCATACGTTCCTCCTCACATCTTCAGCGCGCTGCGCAGGCGCTTGGCGTAGGTCTTGGACACCTCGAGCTCGGCGCCACCGGTGAGGCGGAGCACGTAGCGCGAGTTGAACCAGGGCACGATCTCGGTCACGTGCAGGAGGTTCGCGAGCTGCGACTTGTTCACGCGGAGGAACCCCAGCCCGGCCCAGGCCGACTCGTAGTGCGCCAACGTCTCGCGCACCCGGTAGCGCCCGGTGGCGGTGCACGCGACGATCCCGTCAGCAGCGGCCTCGAAGTAGCGCACCTCACGCGGTGCGATGACCATGAACGAGCTGCCGCTCTGGCCCGTGAGCATCCGGGGCGGACCCGTGGTCCCCTCGCGCAGCCCTGTCGCGAGCATCCGCACGACCTCGACGTGGTCGAGCGGGTCGAACACGACGGCGGGACTGCCCGCGGGGACGTCGAAGCCGCGCTCCACGAGAGTCCACCCGTCGTCGTCGACGGCGATCCCGACGGCGGCGAGCTCCCGACGGAGCCGCTCCGCCACCGCTGGCGAGCAGACCAGCTGCACCATGGATCGTCCTTGCCCCGTCGTGGTCCGGCTAGTCCCGCAGGCGGTCGACCAGCAACCGGACCTGCACCAGCTCCTCGATCGCCTTCTGGCGGTGGTCGAGCGAGCCGAAGTTCGCGATGTAGTACGTGTCGCCGCTCGGATCGTACAGCGCGTACGTCCCGGTGGCGCCGACCGCGCCGTGCACGTCGGACATCGCGAACAGGAGCGGTGAGAGCTCCGAGAAACGGAACTGCATGATGCCCATGCCGTAGCCGATGCCCTTGTCCACGTCGTGCTCGAACCTCGTGAGGGTGGCGAGCGTCTCGTCCGAGACGAGGTCGCCGCCCATGAGCGCCCGCAGGAAGAGCAGCAGGTCGTCCATCGTGGTCACCACTCCCCCGCCCGCCCAGTCGACCGAGAGCGCGTTCCGCCGACTGATGTCGACGCCGTCGGCCGTCAGGGACAGGATGTCCGTGCCCTCGCCGAACTCGGTCAGGAGGCGGCTGCCGGCCATGCCGAGGGGCGTGAACAGGCGGTCGTCGAGGACCTGCGCGTAGGGCGCGCCCTCGATGCGCTCGAGCGCGAGCCCCAGGAGCAGGTAGCCGGTGTCGGAGTAGGCGAACGTCTCCCCCGGGACACCGACCGGCTCCTGGTGGTCCCGCGAGAACGCGACCAGCTCCTGGGCCGTGAAGAGGTGGTCCGGGTCGGCCGCGACCTGCTCCAGGACCGGTACGCCCGAGGTCACCGGCCCTTCGAAGTAGTCGGCCACGCCCGACGTGTGCGCCAGGAGCTGCCCGACCGTCACCTCGGCCGCGTGGTCCGTGCCGTCGACCACGAACAGGTCGGCGAGGGTCTCGGCGTCCAGCCAGGCCGCGACCGGGTCGTCGAACGTGAGCGTGCCCTCGTCGACGAGCTGCCCGTAGACGGCCGCGAGCATCGTCTTGCCCACGCTCGCCGAGTGGTACGGGCTGTCGGTCCGCGCGGGGACGTCGCTGCCCGCCCGCTCGGTGCCGACCGCGTACTGCAGGAGCCGGTCCTCCGGACCCGAGTACACCGTGAGCAACGCGTTGGAGAGCGTCGGGTCGCCCGCGACGGCGTCGCGCAGCCGCTCCTCGACGGCCTGGTCGACCTGCGCCCGCGAGAGGGGACGGTTCGCGTACGCCAGCGCTCCGGCTCCCGCCAGGAGCAGCGCCATGGCGCCTCCCGTGATCCCCCAGGTGATCTTCCCGCGCCGTCTCATGTCGTCTCCTCGTGTGCTGGTCGAGCGTTCTCGGTCGAGCGCTCGGTGACACGGCGAACGTACGGAGGGGGCGGGGCCGCGGGGAACGGGTTCGGGCCGAGAGGGCGCGGAGGAGGGCTGAGCGGTCGTCAGGGAGAGGTCACCGTCGACGCCGACTCCGGGCCGTCGGTGACGGGGACCGCGCGAGCATCAGTTCGATGGTTGACAGTTAGGGCTCAAATCATTAGCCTTCTAACCATGAGCGAACAGGGCATCAGACTTTCCAGCAGCCTCGAGCTGGTCCGTTGGATCGGATGGGCCCAGCGCAAGGTCGGCGAGGACTGGATCCGCGAGCGCGACCTGAGCCACGAGCAGGCCTTCGTGCTCGGTTACCTGGTGCAGAACCCGGGTGCGATCCAGCGCGACATCGCAGCGGTCAGCCGCACGAGCGCGGCGAGCGTCTCGAGCCTCTTGCAGGGGCTCGAGCGCCGCGGACTCATCGAGCGCCGCACGCAGAGCGGTGACGAACGCCGCAAGCGCGTCTTCGCCACACCGGCGGGGACCGAGCTCATCGCCGGCTTCGACGTCGCGATGGCCGAGGCCGACGAGACGATCCTTGCCCCGTTGACCCCCGACGAGCGGTCCACCCTGCTCTCCCTGCTCACGAAGATCACCGCGGAGCTGCCGCAGCCCACCCGCTCGTAACCGCGAGGGCGTTTCGTCCCTCACCGACCACCCCTTCCACCTCGCCGCGTCGGAGCCCGCCGACGCGCGCTCGACCCTGCCCGAAAGGAGCCGTCATGAGCTCCAGCACCCTCGAACCCACGGTGACGACGGACGACGTCGGCACCAATCACTGGTACCTCGCGTCCGCGCCCGTCGTCCGCGCCCTGGTGCACCTGTGCGTGCCCATGGCGGCCGCGATGATCGTCGGCGCGGTCTACAACGTCATCAACGCCGGCTTCGTCGGCTCGCTCCACGACAGCGCGCTCCTCGCCGCGATCACGCTCGGCACACCGTTGCTCGGTCTCGTCATGGCGATCGGCGGCGTGTTCGGCGTCGGCGGCGGCGCGCTCGTCTCCCGGATGCTCGGCGCGGTGGACCGCGACCCGGCGCAGGCCGGCAGGATCAAGCACGTCTCGTCGTTCGCCCTCTGGGGGTCGGTGATCGCCGGCGCTGTCTTCGGCGGCCTCGGTCTGCTCCTGCTGCACCCCCTCGTATCGCTGCTGGGCGCGGACGCCGCTGCCGCGCCCGCGACGAACGCCTACGTGAGCGTCATGCTCGCCTTCGTGCCGGTGCTGACCGCAGCGTTCTGCCTCGAACAGCTCGTGCGCGCCGAGGGTGCCGCCCGCCAGGTCATGATCGGCCTCATCGGTTCCACGATCGCCAACGTCGTTCTCGACGTCCTGCTCATCCTCGTGCTGCACCAGGGCGTCGCCGGCGCGGCCCTCGCGATGGGCCTGTCGAACCTCGGCCTCGTCGCCTACTTCGCCCTCTGGCTGCACCGCAACAGCGAGCACGCGAGCCTCGCTCCGCGCTGGTTCACGCTCTCCCCCTCCGTGCTCAAGCCCGTCTTCGGCGTCGGTGTGAGCGAGCTGCTCCAGGCGTCCTTCCTGATCGTGACGTCCCTGGTGCTCAACAACCTCGCCGTCGCCTACGGCGACAGCGCGCTCGGCGCCATGGGCGTCGCGGTCCGCATCGCCCAGGTGCCCGAGTTCCTCGTCATGGGCGTCACGCTCGGTGTCCTCCCGCTGCTCGCCTACGCGTACGGCAAGGGCGACCGGAACCGTCTCCGCTCGGCCGTGCGCGTCTCCGCGCTCGCGGTGGGCGGCATCTCCCTGGTCTCGGCGGCGACCGTGCTCGCCTTCCGCGAGCCCCTGTTCTCCGCCTTCTCGACCGACCCCTCGATGCTCACGGTCGGCGTCACGATCCTCACGGCGCAGCTCGTCGCGATGGTCATGAACGGGTTCACCGGACTCCTCACCTCGCTCTTCCAGGCCACGGGGCGCGCTACCCCGGCGATCGTGATCTCGTTGGCGCAGGGCGTCCTCTTCATCCCGATCGTGATCCTCGGGAACCTCTGGTTCGGGCTCTCGGGCATCGTCTGGTCGCTGACGGTCTCCGAGTCGGCCGTGCTCCTCGTCGCCGTCGTGATGTGGCTCGTGTCACGCCGGGCGATCGATCGTGGGCTCGCCACCGGCAGCGCAGAGCGCGCCGAGCAGTCGCTCGCACCCGCCGCGACCTGACCCGGCCACGGGTGCTCGGGAGGCAACCGTCGTCGGCCAGGCCGGGCGGAACTCTCCGTAGGTTCCTCGCACGCTGCACAACGCAGAAGGCCCTCGGCCAGCGTTTCCGCTGATCGAGGGCCTTCTGTTTCGGTGGGCGATACTGGGTTCGAACCA
Organism: Oerskovia rustica; assembly: GCF_014836555.1. Taxonomy (GTDB): domain Bacteria; phylum Actinomycetota; class Actinomycetes; order Actinomycetales; family Cellulomonadaceae; genus Oerskovia; species Oerskovia rustica. Next base: position 126,484 of record NZ_JACSQQ010000006.1, on the reverse strand, counting down.
GTGACCTCTTCGGTGTGAACGAAGCGCGCTACCACTGCGCCAATCGCCCGCTGCGACTGAACCTCTCGGTCCGGCCGTGCGTCCTGGAAGATATTAGCCGTATTTCGACCCAGATCGCGAACTGGCCTCCGGGCCGGCCTCCCAGCCCGCCGCGACGGGACTCCCCCAGCGTAGCGCCGCGGGGCCCGCAGCGGCCGGATCCCGGGCCTCGGTCGCCGCGCACCACACCGTCACGGGTCCATGTGCTCCCTGCGCCGCCGGTCGAACAGCTCGCGCGCCGCGAGCGACAGCTCCCCGGCGCGCACGGCGACGCCGTCGAGCGAGACCACCGGCTGGATGTTGCGCACGCTCCCCGCGAGGGCGAGGCCCAGGCCTGAGGAGGCTCCGCCGTCGGGGCCAGGCACGAGCCGGTCGAGGACCGAGAACGGGAGCGTCGCCTCGCGGACCGGCAGCCCGTCCTCCGCGGCCCACTCGAGGAGGAGCTCGCGCGTGATGCCCGCGAGGCAGCCCGACGACAGCGGGGGCGTCACGAGCTCGCCGCCGACCTCGACGAGGACGTTGGCGCCCGTGCCCTCGCACAGGTCGCCGACGGTGTTGGCGAGGATCGCCTCGTCCCCCCCGCGCGCGACGGCGTCGGCGAGCGCGACGACGTTCTCGGCGTACGAGGTCGTCTTGAGGCCGGCCACGGCCGAGCGCTCGTTGCGCACCCAGGGCGAGCGCACGGCCCGCGACGTCGGACCGGGCGAGGCCGGGCCCGCGGCGATCACGATCGTCTCCTCGCCGTCGTCGCGCCCCGACCCCATGGGCCCGAACCCGCCCGTGACCGTGATGCGCAGGCGCCCCGCGCTCTCCCCGGCCGCAGCGAGGACCTGCGCGACGCCGTCGCGGATGCGCGCCTCGTCGGGCGCCGGCAGGCCCATGCCTGCCGCGGACCGCCCCAGGCGCCGCAGGTGACGCGTCAGGGCGAACGCCTGACCGCCGTACACGGCGCACGTCTCGAAGATCCCGTCCCCCACGGTCACGCCGTGGTCCAGCGCGCTCAGGGCGCGCTCCCGCGGCTCGACGAAGGACCCATCCACCCACACGACGATCGACATGACCTCAGTCTGCCGCAGGCGCGCCCGACGCGAGCGCGACGAGCCGCGCAGCCTTGAGCTCGGTCTCGGCCCACTCCTCGGCCGGGTCGCTCCCCCACGTGATGCCCGCGCCGGTCCCGAAGCGCAGCTCGTCGTCGCTCCACCAGAAGGTCCGGATCCCGACGGCGAGCTCCGCCTCTCCCGTGTCGGCGTCGATCCAGCCGACCGCTCCGCAGTACGGGCCGCGGGGTCCGCGTTCGAGCTCGCGGATGATCCGCAGCGCCGACGACTTGGGTGCCCCCGACACCGACGCGGGCGGGAACGTCGCGTCGAGCACCTGCCCCCACAGGTCGCCCGGGGCGTCCTCCTCGACCGTGACGCGCCCCTGCACGCGTGAGACCAGGTGCACGAGGCCCGGGTGCGCCTCGACGGCCAGGAGGTCGGTGACCTCGACCGACCCCGGCTCGCTCACCCGCTGCAGGTCGTTGCGCACGAGGTCGGTGATCATGACGTTCTCGGTGCGGTCCTTCTCCCGCAGGCCGTCGACCGTGGGCGCGGTGCCCTTGATGGGCCCCGACGACAGCACGCCGTCCTCGAGCCGCAGGAACAGCTCGGGGGAAGCCGTCACGACCCACACGGGGTCGACGCCGCTCACCGCGGGGACGTGGATCGCGCCCGCGTAGGGGGCGGGGTTGCCGGCCGCGAGGGTGCGCGCAAGGGCCCGGGCGTCGGGCTCGCGGTCGCCTGCAGGCAGGGGCGCGGCCAGCACGCGGCAGATGTTCGCCTGGTAGACGTCGCCCTCGTGCACGGCGTGGCGGACGGCCGCCACGGCGGCCTGGTACTCGTCGCGGGACAGCGAGCTGCGCCAGGCGTCGGGCCCCGGCCCACGCCAGTCCCCCTCCCCGCCCGACGGCGTCGCGTCTGCGGGCAGGTCGGCCTCGGTCCTCCCGTGGTGGGCGAAGCGCCACGCACGCGCCCGACCGCCGTGCGCCGGGTCCTCGAAGTCGGCCACGACGAACCAGAGCCCCTCGGCGAGTCGCGCGGAGTCGACCATCAGGTCGATGCACTCGACGACGCCCGCGCCGTGTCGGCCCGCGAATGACGCGAACCCGGCCCCGGCCACGGCAGGTGCGTCGACGGCGACGCCGGCCGTGCTGGCCGTGCTGGCCGTCTCGTGGTCTCCGTGCAGGTCAGAGGGTCGGCGTCCGCGCCGTCCGTCTGCCTCGCGCGGGGCGTCGAAGCGTGACCCGCGCCTCATTCGCCCCACCTGCCCCGCGTCGACGGATCGTCAGGAAGCCGCGGAACTTCGCGGGTCCTGGGGTTCTGGCATCGCTGAGCTGGCACGTGACAACGCTACCGATCCCCGAGGGGCGGCCCGTCCGGTTGGACGCCCGGCGCTTCGGTCCACTAAAGTCTGTGACGCGCCGAAAAACGCCGGAGAGATCCGGTCGAGGTCGGCAGCGCGGACGTGGCTCAGTGGTAGAGCATCACCTTGCCAAGGTGAGGGTCGCGGGTTCGAATCCCGTCGTCCGCTCGGATAGGTCTTCGGACCTGTCGGGTTCGACCTGGTGGAGTGGCCGAGAGGCGAGGCAGCGGCCTGCAAAGCCGTGCACGTGGGTTCGAATCCCATCTCCACCTCTCAGCACAGCAGTACCCCCTTGCGCTGTTCTCTCGCAGATCAGCCCTGGGCGATTGGCGCAGCGGTAGCGCGCTTCCCTGACACGGAAGAGGTCACTGGTTCGATCCCAGTATCGCCCACCACCACGAAAGGCCGTCCCCCACCGGGACGGCCTTTCGGCGTTCCCGGGCTTCTGACGTTCCGGACCTGCACGGCCAGACCCGTGCCGCCAGACCTGTGACACCGGCCCCACGCCGCTGCTCCCGCCGACGTGAACCTGCCGGCGGCGGCCTCGCGCGGCGACTCCGCGTCGACCGAGCTCGACCGAGCCCCCGGACGGCCCCTTTCGCCCCCTCCACGGGCAGCGACTCGCGAGAACCAGGCCCTCCACCCCTCTCACCTGGGGCTATTTGGACTCTTGCCCCATCTGTCGGCTAGAGTCTGTGACGCGCCGAAAAACGCCGGAGAGATCCGGTCGAGGTCGGCAGCGCGGACGTGGCTCAGTGGTAGAGCATCACCTTGCCAAGGTGAGGGTCGCGGGTTCGAATCCCGTCGTCCGCTCGGATAGGTCTTCGGACCTGTCGGGTTCGACCTGGTGGAGTGGCCGAGAGGCGAGGCAGCGGCCTGCAAAGCCGTGCACGTGGGTTCGAATCCCATCTCCACCTCTCAGCACAGCAGTACCCCCTTGCGCTGTTCTCTCGCAGATCAGCCCTGGGCGATTGGCGCAGCGGTAGCGCGCTTCCCTGACACGGAAGAGGTCACTGGTTCGATCCCAGTATCGCCCACCACCACGAAAGGCCGTCCCCCACCGGGACGGCCTTTTCTCATGCTCGCGACCTCACGAGGCGTCGGCCACGACCGGCGTCCGGCACCGCTCTCTGCGCCGGACGAGCCCCTGCCCCGCCAGCATCCGAGACCCGGCCCTTCTCGCCGCGCACGGTGCGACCACCCGTGGGACGGTGTGACGCGGAGCACCCCTGTCGACGACGCCAGGGCACGACTCCAGCACCGAAGCACCGAGCGCGGGCCACCCACCGGGAAGGGCACGCTCGGTGATCCACGGCCGCACGTGGGGGCACTGCCTGGGGAATCACCCTCCTCAGGTCCGGCCGGCAGGGTGCCGCCGGACGAGTCGAGCTACCGAGGAGCAGAAACGTGACACCTGACCAGAACAAACCCGTCCCGCCCGGATGGGTCGGCGGTTTCGCCGAGTCGAACCCGGCCTTCGCCTACCCGGATCCCGACCTCTCGTCGTTGCCGCTGCTGGAGAACATGGCGAACATCGACCTGCTCGATCGCCAGCAGGCGGTCCTGTGGCCGGAGTTCAGCTGGGAGACGGTCCCCGGGACGCCGGACTCGCGCGCCTACCAGATGTTCGCCCCGGACATCTCGCGCGTCGGGTACACGAACGCCGGTCGGGTGTACTCCGTCATCTGCCCACAGCAGGGCGCGTGCTCGCCGTCGTTCGGGACGCTCAACATCGAGGTCTCCGTGACGGGGCAGCGCGGGTGGGTCGACGAGCCGAGCCGGACGGTCGCAGCCGACCTGACGGTCGAGGGCAAGATCTGGTTCAGCCCGAGCGCTGTCCAGAGCCCTCTCGTCCAGCTCCTGTGGGACCTCTTCTCGACGACCGGTCGACCGTTCCCCGCCGACAAGAAGCAGGCGATCCGGGTGCCCATCCATCGGCACGGCGAGCCGTCCGAGCCGGTCCTGCCCGGGCGCTCGGGGCAGACGGACTGGTTCCCTGTCCCACCCTTCGCCGAGCACTACGACACGGCCTGGGCCGTCGCGAACCTGGCGGCGGAGATCGCGCCCATCGCCCTGACGGGTGACGAGCTCGTCGACGACTTCAACGAGCTCGTGATGTCCGTGTTCAACCTGTCGTCGGGGAACCTCCTGGCACCGGGGAACCTGCTGACGTGGAACGTCTGGTTCACCGAGCCCGCGATCGTCGACCGCGTCGAGTGGCGTGAGCACGCCGAGAAGTGGCGGACGTCGATCGACGCCTGTCACGGACCGGAGGGCAGTCAGCCGCGGTACTTCGACGGCCGCCCGTTCAAGCCCGACCTCGCCGCGGTCGCCGCCGAGCAGACGGCGATCACCGCGTTCATCGAGAAGCACGCGCAGACGACGTAGCCCGTCGCTCCTGGGGCCGCCCCGGACGGGCGGCCCCAGGAAGCGGGGCTCGCCCGGGGTCGTCCCGCGCGGCCCGATGGCGGGACGCGCCCACCCCTTGAAGGTCCGGCAGGTGCCCCGTAGCGTCGGGAGCATGTGCAGAAACATCACCGCCCTGCGTGGGCTCGAGCCCCCGGCGACCGACGAGGAGATCCAGGCCGCGGCCCTGCAGTTCGTCCGCAAGGTCGCCGGCGTCCAGTCCGTCAGCGCCTCGACCCGGGGTCCGATCGACGCCGCGGTCGCCGAGATCGCCGAGACCGTCACGAGGCTCCTCGCGGACCTGCCGGACCGCAGGCAGCCACCGAGCACGGTCCCGCCGTTGCGCCGCGCCGAGGTGCGCGCCCGGATCGCGGCCCGCGAGGCCGCCGAGGCCGAGCACGAGCGTGCGCACGCCCTGGGCCTGGCCCACGAGCACTGATTCCACCGGCCCCGCCGGCAGCGTCTAGGCTCGACGGGTGGACTCCCGCGTCAACGAACCCGTCACCGCCGAGCCGGTCAGCGCCTCGATGCGCCGCGCCAAGGCCCAGGCACACACGTCGCACGTGACCATCGGCCAGGTCTGCCGCACCGCCGAGGGGCACGTCACGATCGACTGCTCGTGCGGGATGCAGCTCACGAACGGCCCGGACTGGTCGCTCGACGAGCACATCCGGCTCCACCGGGCCGAGGCGCGCTACGTCGCGCTGAGCAAGGTCGCCCCCGCGGGCATGCCGCGGCTCGTCGCTGTCGACCGTGACCGGCTGCCCACGATCGACTGACCGGGCCCTCCCCCGCCGACCAGCAGGTGCCGGGGTGGCCCCGGAACCCGGTCGACAGGTCAGAGCTCGTCGGGGTCGTCCCAGGACCGTCCGCTCGACATGCCGTCGCTCGGCTGGCGCTCCGCCTCGGAGAGCGAGTGCGGGGCCTTCGAGGCGTCACCGCCCTCACGGACGTCGGCGTCCGCCTCGTCCTCGAGCCGGATGCGGGTACGCGGAGAGATGCGTGCGGACGAGACGTCGCTCTCGTTCAGGTCGACCGCGTCGGGCGTGCGGTGCTCGCTCGTGCTGCTCATACCTCCGGTCTAGCAGGTCCGGCGGCTCGTTGCACGATCCCGCGCCGACCTCCGGCTCTCCTCGGCCCGTCAGGGCCGGCGGGTGAGCCGTGCGTCCGGTCGGCCCAGCGTGGCCGTCCGCGCTTGGCACACTATTTCGGCAGGCGTGGCAGGCCGTGCGTCCCGCCATGACGCACGCCGATCGCGGGCGGCGAGCGCCGTCGTCGGGCCTGGAGAGCAGCCCGTTCCTCCCGGTTCGTCCGCCCGGCCGTGATCCCCCGCACACCCGTCGGGGCGTGCCGTGGGCGACAACACGCCCGCGGGATGAAAAGGTCGACCCATGCAGACCTGGCCAGGGCGACCGTATCCGTTGGGCGCGACGTTCGACGGGACGGGCACCAACTTCGCGCTGTTCTCCGAGGTCGCCGAGAAGGTCGAGCTGTGCCTGATCGGCGACGAGACCGACGCCGAGGGCCGCCCCCTGGAGACGCGGGTCGTGCTCGAGGACGTCGACGCGCACGTCTGGCACGTGTACCTGCCGGGGCTCGGCCCGGGAACGCGGTACGGCTACCGGGTGCACGGCCCCTACGACCCCGCGTCGGGTCACCGGTGCAACCCGTCGAAGCTGCTCGTCGACCCGTACGCCAAGGCGATCGACGGGCAGGTCGACGGCGACGAGTCGCTCTTCTCGTACCGCTTCGGCGAGGTGCCCGACGGCGCCGCGCACCCCGACGGTCAGCCCGCCCCGGACGCGGCGGCGGACGAGCCGGGCGACGCCCAGGACGCGGACGCGCCACCCGCCCCGCCCACGCCGTCGGGCCCTCCTGCTCCGACCAACACCGAGGACTCGCTGGGTCACACCATGACGTCGGTCGTGGTCAACCCGTTCTTCGACTGGGGCCACGACCGCCCGCCCCAGCGCGACTACCACGACTCGGTGATCTACGAGGCGCACGTGCGCGGCATGACGATGCGCCACCCCGACGTGCCCGACGAGCTCCGCGGCACGTACGCGGGCATGGCGCACCCGGCCGTGATCGAGCACCTCACGGCGCTCGGGGTCACGGCGGTCGAGCTCATGCCCGTCCACCAGTTCGTCAACGACCCCGGGCTCGTCGCCAAGGGCCTGTCGAACTACTGGGGCTACAACACCATCGGCTTCTTCGCGCCCCACAACGGCTACACGGCGTACGGCACGCGCGGCCAGCAGGTCATGGAGTTCAAGGCCATGGTCAAGGCGCTGCACGAGGCCGACATCGAGGTCATCCTCGACGTCGTCTACAACCACACGGCCGAGGGCAACCACCTGGGGCCCACGCTGTCGTTCCGCGGGATCGACAACGCCGCCTACTACCGGCTGGTCGACGGCGACGAGGCCCACTACTTCGACACGACCGGCACGGGCAACTCGCTGCTCATGCGCTCCCCCCACGTTCTGCAGCTCATCATGGACTCGCTGCGCTACTGGGTCACCGAGATGCACGTCGACGGGTTCCGCTTCGACCTCGCGGCGACCCTCGCCCGCCAGTTCCACGAGGTCGACCGGCTCTCGGCGTTCTTCGACATCGTCCAGCAGGACCCGGTCGTGTCCCAGGTCAAGCTCATCGCCGAGCCCTGGGACCTGGGCGACGGTGGCTACCAGGTGGGCGGCTTCCCGCCCCTGTGGACCGAGTGGAACGGCCGGTACCGCGACACCGTCCGTGACTTCTGGCGCGGTGAGCCCGCGATGCTGCCCGAGTTCGCGAGCCGCCTCACAGGCTCCTCGGACCTCTACGAGCACACGGGACGCAAGCCCATCGCGTCGATCAACTTCGTCACGGCCCACGACGGGTTCACCCTCACCGACCTGGTGTCCTACGACGAGAAGCACAACGAGGCCAACGGCGAGGGCGGGGCCGACGGCGAGAACCACAACCGGTCGTGGAACTGCGGCGTCGAAGGGCCCACCGAGGACCCCGAGATCCGCGCGCTGCGGGCCCGGCAGCGCCGCAACTTCCTCGCGACGCTGCTCCTGTCCCAGGGCGTCCCGATGCTCTCGCACGGGGACGAGATCGGGCGCACGCAGCACGGCAACAACAACGGCTACTGCCAGGACAACGAGATCACCTGGATGGACTGGGGCGGGCCGGACGGCCTCGACGACGAGCGCAGCGACCTGCTGGCGTTCGCCCGGCGCATGGTCGGGATCCGGCGGGCGCACCCCCTGCTGCACCGCCGCCGCTTCTTCCAGGGACCGGCCGGCACGCCCGAGGGCGAGATCCCGGACATCGACTGGTTCGACATCTCGGGCAGCCGCATGGACACGACCGACTGGAACCAGGGCTACGCCCGGTCCGTCATGGTCTTCCTGGGCGGTGACGACCTGCCCGAGCGCGACCGCCGCGGCGAGCCCATCGTCGACGACTCGTTCCTGCTGCTGCTCAACGCCTCGGACTCCCCGCTCGACTTCACGCTGCCCGACGCCGCGTACGGCGAACGGTGGCGCACGCTCGTGCGCACCGAGTCCCCCGGTGAGCCCGAGCCCTCCGTGCACGCCGCGCGCGAGCGGATCACGGTCGCCTCGTTCGCGACGGTCCTGCTGGTCCGGGAGGCCGGCGAGGTGCATGCCGTATGACGTCGCGCTATCGCAACATCACCAAACCGCCCGACCCTGCTCCCACGCTCACGGTCCCCGGCCCCCGCCCGGTCGTCTGGGCGCCGCAGGCCCGCACGCTCGAGGTGGTCCTCCCCCGCGAGGCCGGCGTCACCCCGGACGACCACGTCCCGACCGGGACGCGGACCGAGCGCCGGCCCCTGCGCCTCGTCGGGATGGACCTCCCGGGCTGGTGGAGTGCCGACGACGACCTGGCCCCCGGCACCGACTACGCCTTCTCGGTCGACGGCGGGCGCCCCCTGCCCGACCCCCGCAGCCCTCGCCAGCCGCACGGCCTCCTGGGTTGGAGCCGTTCGTTCGACCCGACGTTCACCTGGACCGACGCCGCGTGGACCGGCCCGGCCGCCCAGGGCGCGGTCCTCGAGATCGACGTCGCGACGTTCACCCCGGAGGGCACCCTGGACGCCGCCGCCGACCGGTTCGACGAGCTCGTCGACCTGGGGGTCGCGGTCGTCGAGCTCCACACGATCGGATCGGTCGCGGGAGTCGTGTGCCCGCACCTGTACACCGTGTGCGAGGAGTTCGGCGGGCCCCGGGCCCTGCAGCGCTTCGTCGACGCCGCGCACGCCCGCGGGCTCGGCGTCTCCCTGGGCGTGGCCTACCACCGTGCCGCACCGGGGGCGATCTTCCTCCAGTCGTTCGCACCCTACCTCTCGCCCCAGCGCACGCGGCTGCGACCGACGCTGAACGGCTACCTCGCGGGCCCACCGCTGTCCGACGAACCCGCACCGCCACCCGCCGACCTGCCGAGCGGCCGCAGGATCAACCTCGACCGTGCGGGCAGCCGCGAGGTCCACGACTGGATCACGTCGAGCGCCAGGCGGTGGTTCGACGACTTCCACGTCGACGCCCTGCGCATCGCCCGGGTCCAGGACCTGGCGGACGCCTCGCCGGTCCACGTGCTGGTCGAGGTCGCGCGCACGGCCGACGCCGCGACGACGACCCACCAGCGTCCGGTCCGCCTCGTGGGCGAGTGCGACACGCAGGACCCGCGCCTGCTCGTCCCCGCCGAGCAGGGCGGACGCGGCCTGAGCCAGGTGTGGGTCCACGAGGTCGAGGACGCGTTCCACGAGCTGTTGAGGAGCGCGCGCGCCACGGATCCTGCCTGGTTCGGCGCCTTGAGCCGGCTCCTGACGATCCCCGACGCCGACCGCATCATGATCGGCCTGGCCCCGCCGGCCTGCACGGCCGGGGAGGGTGTCGAGGTCACGACCGACACCGCTGCCGAGGGCGGGGACGACGCCCGCGCACTCGCCGCGGCGCTCGTCCTCGCCTCGGCGTTCGTCCCGCGCCTCGTGCTCCCCGTCTCCGGCCGGCTCCACGCGTGGTGGAGCACGCTCCTCGCGCTGCGCCGCACGGTCCCCGACGACACGCCTCGCCTGGTGCACCGCGGGCCGAGCGGGGTCGTCCTGGTGCAGCGGGGCAAGCTGGTCACGGCGGTCAACATCGGGACGCAGCCGCGCACCACGCTCCTGCCCGCCTCACGCCGAGCGTGGCGCGTGACCGCGCAGTGGCCACCTGCCGTGGAGAGCACGCCGGGCGGCCTCCCGGGCGGCCCGGACCGTGCGTCGAGCGCTCCCGCGGCGACGCCGAGCGGGTCCTCCGTGCACGTCGGAGCCCGTTCCGCTGTCGTCCTCACGTCTCGCTGACTAGTCTCGCCGCATGGGAAAGCACTCGTCCGGCTCCGCCGTACCGGCCCCACCGTCCGACGAGGCCCTCGTCGACCCGGCATCACGCCGCGCACGCGGCAAGGCCGGTGACAAGCGGTCGCCCGCCTGGGACGTACCACCCGTCGAGGCGCTGCGCGCCCCGCGTGGCTTCGACCTCGCGGCGTTCGACCGCGCCTCCACACCGGGGTGGTCGCAGGGCCGCAAGCAGGCCGAACGGTTGCTCGACGCGCACGCCGACGAGCTCTCCGAGCTGCAGGAGCGGCTGTTCGCCGAGGGACGCAGCGGCGGGAACCGCTCCGTCCTGCTGGTGCTGCAAGGCATGGACACCGCCGGCAAGGGCGGCATCGTGCGGCACGTCATCGGTCTGGTGGACCCGCAAGGCGTCCAGCACACGTCCTTCGGGGTGCCCACGGCCGAGGAGCGCGAGCACGACTTCCTGTGGCGCGTCCGTCGCGCGCTGCCGGACCCCGGCTACCTCGGCGTCTTCGACCGCTCGCACTACGAGGACGTGCTCGTGGCCCGCGTGGACGAGCTCGTCCCGCCCGACGTCTGGGAGGCGCGCTACGACCAGATCAACGCGTTCGAGGCCGAGCTCGTCGAGGCCGGCACGACCGTCGTGAAGGTCGCGCTGTTCGTGTCCCTCGACGAGCAGAAGGTGCGCCTGCGCGAGCGGCTGGAGCGCCCCGAGAAGCACTGGAAGTACAACCCGGGGGACATCGACGCGCGCCGGAGGTGGCCCGCGTACCAGGAGGCCTACCAGGCCGCGATCGAACGCACGAACACCGAGGTCGCTCCCTGGTACGTCGTCCCGGCGGACGCCAAGTGGTTTGCCAGGATCGCGGTCTCCGAGCTCGTGCTCGACGCGCTGCGCCGCCTGGACCTGGGGTGGCCGCCCGCCGACTTCGACGTCGCGACCGAGCTCAGGCGGTTGGAGTCCGCGTGAGCGCGCGACCGTCCTCGGCGAGCGAGCCCAGGCGCGACAGCGCCCGGAAGTACTTCTTGCGGTAGCCCCCGCGCAGCATCTCCTCGGTGAACAGCGAGGAGACCGCGGCCCCGCTCGTCCCCCCCTCAGCGCCGGGACCGCCGTCGGCGGCGACGCCGTCGGCGAGCAGCACCGGGACGTCCCGGTCGTACAGGCGGTCGACCAGGACGACGAGCCGCAGCGCGGCCGACTGCTCCGTGACGGGGTGCACGCCCGTGAGCGCGACGAGCGTGACGTCGTCGAGCATCGCGCCGTACCTGCTCGGGTGGACGCCGCGCAGGTGGTCGAGGACCTCGTCGAGCGAGTCGAGCGTCGCGCCCGGGTGCGACGCGGCGATTCGCGCCACGACGTCGGCCGGCAGCGGCTGCGTCTCGGTCACGACCGCGCGGTGGCGGTAGTCCTCACCGTCGACACGCATGACCTCGAAGCGCGCGGCCATGGCCTGGATCTCGCGCAGGAAGTCCTCGGCCGCGAAGCGCCCCTCGCCCAGCGAGCCGGGCAGCGTGTTGGACGTCGCGGCGAGCGCGACGCCCCGGTCCGCGAGCTCGCGCAGCAGGCGGGACATGAGGACCGTGTCGCCCGGGTCGTCGAGCTCGAACTCGTCGATGCAGACCAGGCGCTTGGTCGCGAGGGCGTCGACCGTGGCCTGGAAGCCCAGTGCACCCACGAGGTTGGTGTACTCGACGAACGTCCCGTAGGCCGCGTCGGGGCCCACCGCGTGGGCCAGGGAGGTCAGCAGGTGCGTCTTGCCGACGCCGAACCCGCCGTCCATGTAGATCGCGGGGGCCGCCTTGCGCTTCGCGAACAGGCCGCGCCGCACCTTTCCGGGCGCGAGCTGGGCACCGACCTCCTCGAGACGCGCGACGGTCGAGCCCTGGCTCGGGTAGTCCGGGTTCGCCCGGTACGTCGAGAAGCGGGCGACCGCGAAGTGGCGGGGCGGCACGAGGTCGGCGAGCAGGCGGGTGGGCGGCACGACGGGCCGGATGTCGGCCAGGGCACGCACGCGCGGCGGGGTCGACGGGTCGGACGTGTTCCCGGCGAGATCGGGAGGCGCAGCAGTCACGAGGATCCAGCCTACGCGCACTAGCCTGGCGGGATGAGTGCTGTGTCGGACGTCACCACGCCCACGCCCCCGCCGCCGTCCCTGGGCCCACGGACCCCTGCGCTGCCCGCCCTGGACGTCCTGCTCGGACCGGGAGGCTCGGGCCACCTCGCGGGGACCCGCCTGGAGCCTGCGCCCGACGAGGAGGCGCTGGCCGCGTTCTACGCCTCACCGCCCGGGCCGCACGTGCGCGCGAACATGGTCGCGAGCGTCGACGGCGGGGCCTGGGGCCCCGACCACCGTTCGGGCACCATCAACGACGCGGCCGACTGGCGCGTCTTCCGCGTGCTGCGGGCACTCGCGGACGTCGTGCTCGTCGGGGCGGGCACGGCCCGCGCCGAGGGCTACACCGCGCTCGACGTCCCGCGCGGCCTCGAGCACCTGCGGGCGGGCCGCGGACCGCTCGAGCTCGCGGTCGTCACGCGCAGCGGGCACCTGCCCGCCTCGCTCGCCGGGGGCGACCGCCCGCCGTTCGTCGTCACGGGCGAGCACGGGGCGAGCGTCGCGCGGGCGAGCGTGCCGGCGGACCGGATCCTCGTCGTCGGGGCCGCCCCCCCCGCCGCTCCCCCGGGTGCGCCGCTCACCGCCCGGGACCTCCCCTCGCCCACGCCCGGACCCGACCTGCGCGCCGGGCTCGCAGCCCTGGCCGCCCAGGGCCTCGCGCGGGTGCTGTGCGAGGGCGGCCCTCACCTGCTCGCCGACCTCCTGGCCCGCGACCTGCTCGACGAGCTGTGCGTCACGACGACGCCAGTGCTCGTGGGCCCCGGACCGGGACGCATCGTGGGCGGGCTGCCGCCGCTGCCCGCCGGCGTCCGCGCCGAGCGTGAGACCGGCAGCCCGGAGGGCCCGGCCGCTAGCGCCCCGATCGTGCACCCCCGTCTCGCCCACCTCCTGCACGCGGACGGCACGCTGGTGGCCCGATGGGCGCTGCGGTGACGACGGTCGCTAGTCTGGTCCCGTGACCGACACCATCCTCGTCCTGACCGAAGACACCCTCGCCGCCGTGGACGTGGAGCACATCCTGTCCCTCCACCCCGACGAGACCCTCGCCTACCGGGTCCTCGTGCCCGCCGACACCGAGCGCAACGTCGTCTCCGCGATCATCGACCACCTCAGCGTGGGCGAGCTCAAGGAGGCGTGGGACGAGGTGCTCGGCAAGGAGCCCTCGCACGCGCAGGCCACGGCCACGGCGCAGGAGCGGCTCGACGTGAGCGTCGCCGAGCTGCGTGCCGCGGGCCGCGAGGCCGAGGGGGCCGTGACCGAGGACGACCCGCTGCCCGCGCTGCGCGCCGCCGTCGCGGCCGGCGACGTCCGCGAGATCGCGATCGTCACGTACCCGCACGCGGTCGAGGACACGTTCCACCAGGACTGGGCCTCGCGGGCGCGCGAGGAGCTGCACGTGCCCGTCCTGCACCTGTACTCGGGCACGAGCGAGCTGGGCTGACGCCGGGCCCCGGGCCACGACGTACGAGAGGGTGGGACGCACCGGCGTCCCACCCTCTCGTCATGCCACCGTCGCGCCGGCCGTGCGCCTCAGCCCTCGCGCACGCGGTGACCTGCACGGCGGATCGTGGCCCGCGCGAGCTGGTCCATCGAGTCCACGAACACCGGGTCGTCGAGCAGCGCGTGGTCCGCCGCGACGACCGAGAGCTCGGTGCAGCCGAGCACGATCTCGCCGGCCCCCCGGGCCTGGAGCCGCTGCGCGACCCCGTGCAGCGCGTCGATGTCGACCGGCTGCCCGGCCTTGACCTGGTCGTAGATGATCGTGTTCACGACCGCCTGGTCCGCGGCGTCCGGGAGCAGCGTCTCGACGCCCACGGCCGCGAACGCGTCCTGGTAGACGCCGGACGTCGCGGTCCCCTCTGTCGCGAGGAGCCCCACCTGGGTGAGCCCCGGCTGCCGCTCGCGCACCGCCGCGACCGTCACGTCGATGATCGACAGGAGCGGCACGCTCGTCGAGTCGATCACCTGCTGGGTGAAGTAGTGCGCCGTGTTGCACGGCATCACGAGGAACGACACCCCGAAGCGTTCGAGCCGCCGCGCGTCGTTCGCCAGGACAGGCGCGGGGTCCTCGGCCGAGCGGCCCAGGATGAACGCCGTACGGTCCGGGATGGTCGCGTGGTTGAGCACGACCATGTCCAGGTGGTCCTGGTCCCGTTCGGCCTGCGTGAGCTGGACGACGAGCTGCAGGAAGTACGCGGTCGCGAGCGGCCCGACGCCCCCGATGACCCCGACCGGGGCCGGGGTCACCGGGGCGGGGACAGGCGCCGGCGTTCCCGCCGGCGCCTCCCCCGCGAGCGTCGACGGCTCGCCGGGCTGCGTCACGCCCCGCCGCCCTGCCGGTGCGCGGCCGCCTGGGCGGCCGACACCGGGTAGAACTGGGCGAACTTCTTGTACTGCTTGAGCTCCGACAGCCAGACCCACAGCGAGCGCCGCGGGTCGCGGTCCCGGCTGTACTTGAGCGGGTGCGCCACGCGACGCACCTTCTTGAGCCGGGGCGCGACCGTGGGGTCGCTCATGCTCGGCAGGTACTTCTTCAGGAGCGGGCCGGGCACGATCCGGTAGAGGATCGGGACGCGCCGGGGATCCGGGGTGCGCCCCTGCTGCAGGTGCTCCCCCACCCAGTACGTGACCGGGTTGATGCCGCTCGCGGTCAGGTAGTAGTTCGACCGGCCCGTGCGCGGGTTGAGCTCGAAGAAGTGCGCCCGACCGTCGCGCGGATCCACCTTGATGTCGAAGTTCGCGAACCCCGTCCACCCCAGGTGCTCGACGAGGCGACGCGCGTCGGCCTCGACCTGCGGGAGCACCTCGGTGAGGATGGCCGCCGGGTTGCCCAGCGTCCCCGGGGTGTGCTCCTCGATGAGGACGCGGCCGCCGTGTGCCATGCGCACGGTGCCGTCCTGCGCGGAGAACGTCGTCATGATCTGCATCTGCGAGTCGTTGCCCGGGACGAACTCCTGGATGATGAACGGCTCGCGGTACCCCGCCTCGCCGGCCACCCGCAGCAGCCACTCGAGCTGCGAGACGTCCGTGAGGTGGTGCACCTTCTGCTTCCCGGCGAAGGACGTGTGGTGGTAGGCCACGTTGTCGCCCGGCTTGGCCACGATCGGGAACCGCAGACCGAGCTCGCCGACCTGCTCGCCCCCGCGGCGCACGACCGTGCGGGGGTGCGGGACCCCCAGCTCGTGGCACAGCTCGGAGAAGCGCTGCTTGTCCATGACACGGTCCAGCAGGTCCACGCTCGTGTACGGCACGACCGCGACGTCCTCGATCTTGGCCCGCTGCTCGGAGAGCGCACGGACGTACCAGTCGGTGCACGTGACGACCATGACAGGGGCCGTGGCCTGCGCAGCGAGCCGACGGATCGTGGCGACCATGACCTCCGGGTCGTCGAGCCGGGGCTCGATGACGTTGGTCAGGATCTGCGAGTACCGCATGTTCCGGGTCGAGACGATCGAGACGACGGTGCTGTGCACGCCGTACGCCTCGTGAAAAGCGCGGGCCAGGCTGTAGGCACCCGCATCACCCCCGAGGATGATGGGGTGCACCACAGCCGGCCGGGTCACCCCTCGGCTCACGCGTCGCCTTCAGCGCTCTCGCTGCGGTCACCGGACCACTCGGTGTGGAACACACCGGGCTTGTCCACGCGCTGGTACGTGTGCGCCCCGAAGAAGTCGCGCTGCGCCTGGATCAGCGCGGCGGGCAGACGCTCCGCGCGCACGCCGTCGTAGTACGCGAGCGACGACGAGAACGCGGGCGTCGGGACGCCGTTGAGCGCGGCCTGCGACACGACCCGGCGCCAGGACGAGACGCCCTCGCCGACGGTCTGCGTGAAGTACGGGTCGGCGAGCAGGAGCGGAAGGTTCTCGTCGCGCTCGTACGCCTCGGTGATGCGGTTGAGGAAGCGGGCCCGGATGATGCAGCCACCTCGCCAGATGCGGGCCATGGCCCCACGGTCGATGTTCCAGCCGAACTCCTGGGACGCCGCGGCGATCTGGTCGAAGCCCTGCGAGTACGCGACGACCTTCGAGGAGTACAGCGCGCGACGGACGTCCTCGACGAACGCGTCGCGGTCCGTGATCTCCCACGTGCCGGCGTCGGCGGGCAGCACGCCCACGGCTGCGGTGCGCTGGGGCACCGAGCCCGACAGCGCACGGGCGAACGTCGCCTCGGCGATCCCCGTGATCGGGACGCCCAGGTCGAGGGCGTTCTGGACCGTCCAGCGGCCCGTGCCCTTCTGCTCGGCGCGGTCGAGGATGACGTCGACGAAGGCCTTGCCGGTCTCGGCGTCGACGTGCTGGAGCACGTCGGCCGTGATCTCGATGAGGAACGACTCGAGGTCGCCCTTGTTCCACTCGGCGAAGATCTCGCCGATCTCCTGGGCGGAGGCGCCGAGGCCCTGCTTCAGGAGGTCGTACGCCTCGGCGATGAGCTGCATGTCGGCGTACTCGATGCCGTTGTGCACCATCTTGACGAAGTGACCTGCGCCGTCCGGACCGACGTACGTGCAGCAGGGCACGCCGTCGACCTTGGCGGAGATGTCCTCGAGGATCGGGCCGAGGGTCTCGTAGGACTCGGGGGCGCCGCCGGGCATGATGCTCGGGCCGTTGAGCGCACCCTCCTCGCCGCCCGAGACACCGGTGCCCACGTAGTGCAGGCCCTTCTCCTTGAGCTCGGCCTCGCGGCGGCGCGTGTCGGGGAAGTGCGCGTTGCCCGCGTCGATGATGATGTCGCCTTGCTCGAGGAGCGGGACGAGCTCGGCGATCACGGCGTCGGTCGCGGCGCCGGCCTTGACCATGACGACGACCTTGCGGGGGCGCTCGAGCGAGGCGACGAAGTCCGCCATCGACTCGGAAGGGATGAAGTCGCCGTCGCTGCCGTGGTCCGCGATGAGCGACTGCGTCTTGGCGAAGGAGCGGTTGTGCACCGCGGTCGTGTAGCCGTGACGGGCGAAGTTGCGGGCCAGGTTGCGGCCCATGACCGCGAGTCCGGTGACGCCGATCTGTGCGCGGGCTGACATCTGCTGTGCTCCTCGGGGTAGGTGCGGGCACCGGCGAGCAGGAGTCCCGGACGCCGGCGAGACGAGCCGACGACGAGCGCCGGCGGACACTCAGGACAGCCTAGTCCGGCGATCACGATTCGATCTCCTCCGCGCGCCTTACCTCCAGGATGTGGACATCTGCTCGTACTGTGCCGCTGTGATCAAGTCCGGAGAACCGCAGGCACCGCCGGACTTCCTGCGTGCCCTGGAGTCGATCGGCCGCCGCCGGGTGCGCCCCGAGGTCAGGCTGCGCGAGGTCACGGCTCCGAGCCGCATCGCGCCCTTCGCCCTGGCGCTCACGGGCGAGGTCGACGGGACCGACGCCGCGGGCGAGGCGCTCGCGAGCGGCCGGTTCATCGTGCTGCACGACCCGGCGGGCCAGGAGTCCTGGCACGGGACGTTCCGGGTCGTGACGCTCGTGCGTGCGACCCTCGACCCCGAGCAGGCCACCGACCCGCTCCTCGGGGAGGTCGCATGGACCTGGCTCGAGGAGGCTCTCGACCACGCGGGGGTCGACGCGCTCGCCGAGGGCGGCACCGTGACCCGTGTCCTGTCCGAGAGCTTCGGCGCCCTCGCGGGCCAGGCGAACGGCGTCGACCTCGAGATCCGGGCCTCGTGGACGCCCCTCTCGACCGACCTCGGACCCCACCTGGACGCCTGGTCCACGCTGCTGTGCACGGCCGCCGGTCTGCCGCCGCTCCCGGACGGCGTGACGTCGTTGCGCTCGCGACGCAATACCGTGGGTCCATGAGCTCGGCCCACACCCCCTCGTTCTCGCACGCGCCCGACGGCCGCGGCGGTGCCCGCGCGGCGTCCGTCCCGGACCAGGCCGGCGCGCAGGACTCGCCCGTCGCGCGCTCGTCCGACGCGCCTGCGACGTCCGACGCCCCCGCTGCACCGGCTGCACCGGCTGCACCGTCAGTGATCCCGCTCACCGAGCCCGCCGACGGCGTCGGCCCCGTGATCGACACCCCCGAGGCCTTCGCCGAGGTCGTCGCGGCGTTCGCGGCGGCCTCAGGCCCCGTCGCGGCAGACGCCGAGCGCGCCTCGGGCTACCGGTACGGCCAGCGCACGTACCTCGTCCAGGTCCGCCGCGAGGGTGCCGGGACCGCGCTCATCGACCCCATCGGCGTCCCCGACCTCTCGCCGCTGCGCGAGGCCGTGGGCGACGCCGAGTGGATCCTGCACGCGGCCTCGCAGGACCTGCCCGGTTTCGCCGAGCAGAACCTGCACCCCGCCCGCATCTTCGACACCGAGCTCGCGGCCCGCCTGTTGGGCATGGAGCGCGTGGGGCTGGCCGCGGTCATCGCGGAGGTCCTGGGCCTCGGTCTCGCCAAGGAGCACTCGGCCGCGGACTGGTCCACGCGCCCGCTGCCCGTGGACTGGCTGCGCTACGCGGCGCTCGACGTCGAGGTGCTCATCCCGCTCCGCAAGATCCTGGGCGAGCGGCTCGATGAGCAGGGCAAGGCCGAGTGGGCCGCGCAGGAGTTCGAGGCCGTGCGCACCGCTCCCCCGCCGCCGCCGCGCGAGGAGCCGTGGCGTCGTACGTCGGGCGTTCACGCGCTGCGCAACCCGCGCAGCCTCGCGGTCGTGCGCAGCCTGTGGGAGGCGCGCGACGAGAACGCCCGTCGTCGGGACATCGCCCCGGGCCGGGTGCTGCCCGACCGTGCGATCGTCGCGGCGGCCCAGGCCATGCCGCGCTCGGTGCCCGAGCTCGTCCGGCTGCCGGCGTTCTCGGGACGCAACACGGCCCGCCGGGCGGCGTCGTGGCAGCAGGCGATCGACAAGGCCCTGGCCCTGCCGCAGGACGCCCTGCCGAGCTCGCGCGGGCCCCGCAGCGACGCCCCGCCGCCCCCGCGCGCCTGGGCCGAGCGCGACCCCGAGGCCGCACGTCGCCTGGACGCGGCGCGCGCCGTCGTGCAGCGCCTCTCGGACGAGCACGACGTCCCGCTCGAGAACCTCCTGCAGCCCGACGCGCTGCGTCGCGTGTGCTGGACGCCGCCCACGCCGCTGGACACCGAGCACGTCGCACAGTTCCTGCGCGGGCGCGGTGCCCGCGAGTGGCAGGTCGGGCTCGTGGCGGAGCCCCTCGCCGCGGCCCTCGCCGACCCCGGGTCGGTCCCGCGTCCTGCACCCGCGACGGGAACGGGGGCCGCGACCCGCGCGGACGACGGCGGGGACCAGGGCGGCCCGAGCGCGGACTGAGCCCACCGTCCCGGGCGGCACGACGCCGTCGTCCGGGGCTTCTCCCCGCCGGTAAGGTCAGGGGCATGTTGTCCGAGTCCTCCACCCTGACCGTCACGACGATCACCGACCGCGCCGCCTGGGACGAGCAGGTGCTCGCGATGGGCGGTCACCCGCTCCAGCTCTGGGGGTGGGGCGAGGTCAAGGGGGCCGGGGCCTGGACGCCCCGCCGCCTGCAGGTCGCGGGCCCCGACGGGACCGTGCTGGGCCTCGCCCAGGTCCTGGTCCGCTCGCTCCCCGCGCAGTTCAAGGCGCTCAGCTACGTCCCGCGCGGCCCGGTCGTCATGCCCGACGGCGTCGGCTATCCCGCGACGCGCTCGGCCGTGACCGAGGCCGTGGTGCAGTGGTGCCGCAAGAACGTGGGCGGCGTGGGCATCACGCTCGAGCCCGACTGGGACGCCGGGACGTCGCTCGAGCTCGAGGGTGCGGCCCCCGCGGTCAACCCGGTGCTCTACCCGACGACGCTGATCCTCGACCTGCGCAAGACGCCTGACGAGCTCATGTCCGACATGGCGAAGAAGACCCGCCAGTACATCCGCAAGTCCGAGCGCGAGGACCTCGAGTTCCGCCCCGTGACGACGCGCGGCGAGCTCGCCGCCTGCCTGCGCCTGTACCGCCAGACGGCCGAGCGCGCGGGCTTCGGCCTGCACGAGGACTCGTACTACGAGCGCGTGTTCGACGAGCTGGGCGAGCACTCCCCCGTGTTCGCGGCCTTCGCGCGCTCGGCGGAGGGCGGCCCGCACGACCGTCCGGTCTCGTTCGTGTGGTTCGCGGCCTCGGCGCGGACGTCGTTCGAGCTGTACGGCGGCATGGACGAGGAGGGGCAGCGGCTGCGGGCCAACTACGGCCTCAAGTGGTACGCGATCAACGCGATGCGCGACCGCGGAGTGGTGCGCTACGACGTCAACGGGCTGCTCAACGACGGGATCTCGACGTTCAAGCGCGGCTTCGCGTCCCACGAGGACGAGCTGGTCGGGAGCATCGACGTGCCGTTCTCGATGTGGTACACGGCGTGGAACAAGGGCCTGCCGACCGCCAAGAAGGTCGTGCGCAAGCTGCGCGGCGGCAGCTGAGAACAGCTCCTGGCGGGGCTAGCGCGCCCGGATCGCGCGAGACTGCGTATCGCTGGACATTCGCCCGACGAACCCTGACGGACCCGCTCGAACCCCTGTGGTCGAGCGGGTCCGTCGCTCGTTGCCGATACTCGGTCTCACACTTTCGTGCATTTTCCTGGTACCGCGGGTAGCCTGTACCAACGCTGAGCGGTGACGCTCAGGGACACCGCCGTCCAGATCAGGAGAAGCCATGACTGTGGCCAGCAAGGGTTCGGGCTCGCGCCGGACCGTCCGCGACGTCGTCTTCGTCGAGGGGGTGCGCACGCCGTTCGGCAAGGCCCGCCCTGACGGCATCTACGCGAACACCCGTGCCGACGACCTCGCCGTGAAGGCCGTGCGCGAGCTGCTGCGCCGCCGCCCCGAGCTCCCGGCCGAGCGGATCGACGAGGTCGCCCTCGCCGCGACGACCCAGACGGGCGACCAGGGCCTGACCCTCGGGCGCAGCGTGGCCGTGCTGGCCGGACTGCCGAAGTCCGTCCCGGGCTTCGCGATCGACCGCATGTGCGCGGGCGCCATGACCGCGGTCACCACGACCGCGTCGGCCATCGCGATCGGTGCCCAGGACGTGACCCTCGCGGGCGGCCTCGAGCACATGGGCCATCACCCGATGGGCGAGGGCGCGGACCCCAACCCGCGCTTCGTCGCCGAGAGGCTCGTCGACTCGACGGCCCTGGTCATGGGCGCGACTGCCGAGAACCTGCACGACCGCTTCCCGCACCTGACCAAGGAACGCGCGGACGCGTACGGCGTCGCGAGCCAGGCCAAGTACGCCAAGGCGCTCGCCAACGGCGACGTGACGCCGGACCTCGTCCCGGTCGCGCTGCGCGACCCGGCGCAGGGCTGGGGCCTGGCCACGGCCGACGAGCTGCCCCGCCCGGGCACGACCGTCGAGGACATCGCGCACCTCAAGACGCCCTTCCGCCCCGGCGGCAAGGTCACCGCGGGCAACGCGTCCCCGCTGACCGACGGTGCCGCTGTCTCGCTCCTCGCGGCGGGCGACGTCGTGGCCGAGCTCGGCCTGCCAGCCCGCATGCGCCTCGTGTCGTTCGCCTACGTGGGCGTCGACCCCGAGGTCATGGGTATCGGCCCCATCCCCTCGACCGAGAAGGCCCTGGCCCAGGCCGGGCTGAGCATCGAGGACATCGGCCTGTTCGAGATCAACGAAGCCTTCGCGGTGCAGGTCCTGGCGTTCCTGGACCACTTCGGCATGCCCGACGACGACGCGCGCGTCAACCAGTACGGCGGCGCGATCGCGGTGGGTCACCCCCTCGCGGCGTCGGGCGTGCGCCTCATGACTCAGCTCGCGCGCCAGTTCGAGCAGCACCCCGAGGTCCGCTACGGCCTGACCACGATGTGCGTGGGCCTGGGCATGGGCGGCACGGTCGTCTGGGAGAACCCGCACCACGCCGACTACTCCGGCCACACGACCGACGAGACGAACGGGGAGAACTGACCCATGAGCACCCAGACCACCGCGCCCCGTGCCGAGCGCGTGACCCACTCCCTCGTCCGCGACGTCGAGCTGCCGGACGGTGCGGGCACGCTCGCGCTCCTCACGCTCGACAACGGCCTCGACCACACCAAGCCCACGACGCTCGGGCCGGGCGGCATCGCCGAGCTCACGGCCGCACTGACCGTGCTCCAGGCCCGCGCCGCACGCGGCGAGATCGCGGCCGTCGCCGTCACGGGCAAGCCCTACTTCCTGGCGGCGGGCGCCGACCTCACGCAGGTCGCGGGCGTCCGCACGCGCGACGAGGCGCTCGAGCTGGGCCGCGGCGGCCACGCGGCCTACCGCCTGCTGGGCGAGATGGGCGTCCCGACGTTCGCGTACGTCAACGGCCTGGCCCTGGGCGGCGGCCTGGAGGTCGCGCTCAACTGCGACTACCGCACGGTCGCGACCGACGCCCCCGCGCTCGCGCTGCCCGAGGTCGGCCTCGGGCTGGTCCCGGGCTGGGGCGGCGCCTACCTCGTGCCGCGCCTCGTGGGCATCGAGAAGGCCATGGACGTCATCCTCACGCGTCCGAGCGCCAACAAGCCGTTCAAGGCCAAGGAGGCCTTCGAGATCGGCCTGGCCGACGCGCTGTTCGAGGCGCCGGACTTCCTCGAGTCCTCGATCCGCTGGACCGCCGACGTCGTGCGCGGCACCACGGTCGTCGAGCGCCGCGAGCTCGACCCCGCCCCGGTGTGGGACGCGGTCGTGGCCGGTGCGCGCAAGCAGCTCGACGCGGTCGTGCACGGGTCCCGGCCCGCGCCCTACCGGGCCCTGGACCTCCTGGCCGCGGCTCGCACCGCGACCAAGGACGAGGCCTTCGCCGCCGAGGACGAGGCCCTGGCGGACCTCATCATGTCCGACGAGATGCGCGCGAGCGTCTACGCCTTCCAGCTCGTCTCGCACGGCAAGCGCCCCGCGGGCGCCCCGGACCCGAAGCTGGCCCGCCCGGTCACGTCGGTCGGGATCGTAGGCGCGGGCCTCATGGCGGCCCAGCTCGCGCTGCTGTTCGCGCAGCGCCTGGGCGTGCCCGTGACGATGCGCGACCTCGACGCCGAGCGCGTGCAGCACGGGCTCGACTACGTCCGCACGACGGTCGAGAAGCTCGTCTCGACGGGCCGCATGACCAAGGACGTGGGGGCCAAGGTGCTGTCCTCGGTCCACGGGACCACGGACATCACGGAGTTCTCGCGCTGCGACTTCGTGATCGAGGCCGTGACGGAGGTCCTGGGGCTCAAGAAGAAGGTCTTCGCCGAGCTCGAGGGCATCATCGGCGCCGACACGATCCTCGCGACCAACACCTCGGCCCTGTCGGTCACCGAGATGGCCGCGGACCTGGCACACCCCGAGCGGGTCGTGGGGCTGCACTTCTTCAACCCCGTCGCGCAGATGCCGCTCGTCGAGGTCGTCCGGGCCGAGAAGACCTCGGACGAGGCCCTCGCGACGGCGTTCGCGGTCTCGAAGGCCCTGCGCAAGACCGCGGTGGGCGTGGCCGACCGCCCGGGCTTCGTGGTCAACCGCCTGCTGGTGCTGCTCCTGGGCAAGATCGTGGAGGCCGTCGAGAACGGCACCTCGGTCGAGGTCGCCGACCGCGCGCTGCGCCCGCTCGGCCTGCCCATGGGTCCGTTCGCGCTGTTCGACCTCGTGGGTCCCGCCGTGGGCCTGCACGTCCTGACGTCGCTGCGCGAGGACCTGGGCGACCGCTTCCCGTCCTCCCCCGGGCTCGAGAAGCTCGTGGCCGAGGGCACCAAGGTCGTCCTGCCCGCCCCGGCCCGCGGCATCCCCGCGAGCGTCGACCCGGCGATCCAGGCGTACTTCGGCACGGGCGAGGCCGGCGGCCCGGGCGCCCTCGACGAGGCGGGCGTGCTGGATCAGGTCCTGACCGCTCTCACGACGGAGATCGGCCACATGCTCGACGAGGGCGTCGTCCAGGGCCCCGAGCAGATCGACCTGTGCATGATCCTGGGCGCGGGCTGGCCGTTCCACGACGGCGGCATCACGCCGTACCTGGACCGGACGGGCTACACGGAGAAGGTGCTGGGCCGCCGTCTCCTGCCCGACGGCGTCGCGAACGTCCCGGCGCAGGTCGCCTGACGCGTCACGCGCCTCTCACGCCGAACCCAAGGGGGCGGTCCCCTCCGAGGAGCGGACCCCCCCCCCCGGGGGTTGGGCGGGTGGCGAAGGTGTCCTCGGGACTGGCACCTCTCGCCGGTGATAGCGTCACGAGGCCGTCGATCCTGGCATCGCGGCCGCCGGTCCTCCTCCAGAGTCCGTGCTCCCCCACCGACGTCCCCCAGGAGTGCCCGCCCGATGACCGCGCTCGACGTTCCCCGCCCCACGACCGAGCACGCGCGTGAGGTCGTCGCCCGGGCCGACGAGGTCGCCGCGCTGCTCTCGGGCCTCGCCGGCGCACCTGCCCGGTTCCGCGAGCACGTGCGCACCGCGTTCGGGTCGAGCCAGGAGGACAAGGTCCTGGGCGAGCTCTCGGCGATCGGGGTCGAGCGCCTGCGCGAGGTCAGCGGTGAGCGGCTGCGCGTGGGCCGCCTCGTCGACGGCGGCATCACGACCGTCGGGGACGTGCTGCGTGCAGGACCCGCCGGGCTCGAACGGCTGCCCGGGATCGGGCCGCAGACCGCGACGCACTGCCTCGCGGCCGCGGCGCAGATCGCCCACGCCGTCCAGGAGACCCTGCGGTTCCGCATCGACGACGCCCCGGGCGACCCGTTCACGACCGGCCTCGTCCAGGCCCTCGCAGGGCTCGACGCGGCGCGCACGGCCGCCGCGGTGCACCGACAGGTGGTCGTCACGTTCCTCGAGGGGCACACGGAGCACCGGGTCGCGGCCCAGGAGGCGACCCGCGCGGTCCGGACGTTCTTCTCGCTGCCCGCGCGGCGCCGTCGGGCAGCGGACGCCGTGCGCGACCTCGCACGGCTGGTCGCCGACGCCGAGCGGTCCGGGACCGTCGCGGCCGCAGGGCGGGTCGGCGCCCTCGACACCGAGCCTGTCGACGCCTTCGAGGCGTGGACCGACTTCCGGGCACGCTCGGCGACGTACTACGCGCTGCTCGACGACGTCGTGGACATCGGGCGCGACCTCCAGGCCACCGAGGGCCACCTGCCGCCCGAGCTCCTGGCCCGTGTGGACGAGCAGCCGCTCGACCAGTCCCTCCTGACCGCCTCGTTGCGCGGGTACCAGGTGTTCGGGGCGCGCTACGCCCTGGCGCAGCGGCGCACGATCCTGGGCGACGAGATGGGCCTCGGCAAGACCGTCCAGGCCATCGCCGCGATGGCGCACCTCGCCGCGGGCGGCGCGACGCACTTCCTCGTGGTGTGCCCCGCGAGCGTCATGACGAGCTGGGTGCGCGAGGTCGCGCGGCACAGCACGTTGCGCTCGCTCGACGTCCACGGCCCCGAGCGTGCCGAGGAGGCCGCGCAGTGGGCGCGCGAGGGCGGCGTGGCCGTGACGACGTTCGAGCAGGTCGGGCTCCTGCCGCTCGACCTGCCCACACCCGCGATGCTCGTGGTCGACGAGGCGCACTACGTCAAGAACCCCGAGGCCAAGAGGTCCCAGGCCGTGGCCGCCTGGGCCGGGCGCACCGAGCACGTGCTGTTCCTGACCGGCACGGTGATGGAGAACCGCGTCGAGGAGTTCCGACGCCTCGTCGCCTACCTCCAGCCCGAGGTCGCCGAGCAGGTCAGCGCCGCGCACGGCGCCGCGGGCGCCGGGCGGTTCCGGCTCGCCGTGGCCCCCGTGTACCTCCGGCGCAACCAGGAGGACGTGCTCGAGGAGCTGCCCGAGCTCGTCCAGGTCGAGGAGTGGGAGTCGTTCGGCCCGGCCGACGGCGCCGCCTACCGCGCCGCGGTGCGCGAGGGCAGCTTCATGGCCATGCGCCGGGCCGCGTACGCCGTCGAGCACCCCGAGGACTCGGCCAAGGTGCGCCGGCTCGTCGAGCTCGTCGAGGAGGCCACGGGGAACGGCCGCAAGGTCGTGGTGTTCACGTACTTCCGCGACGTCGTCGACCTCGTGGTGCGCGCGCTGGGCGACCTCGCCACCGGACCGCTCACGGGTTCCGTGGGGGCGAGCGCCCGCCAGACGATCCTCGACGACTTCACGACCTCGCCCGTGCCCCGGGCGCTGGTGAGCCAGATCGACGTGGGCGGGGTCGGCGTCAACCTCCAGGCGGCGTCCGTCGTCATCCTGTGCGAGCCGCAGGTCAAGCCCACGACCGAGGCGCAGGCCGTCGCACGCGCCCATCGCATGGGCCAGGTGCGCACCGTGCAGGTGCACCGGCTGCTCGTCGCCGACACGGTCGACGAGCGCATGGTCGAGATCCTCGGGACCAAGGCCCGGCTGTTCGACGCCTACGCGCGGCGCAGCGTCCTGGCCGACGCGCTGCCCGGCGCGGTCGACGTGTCGGAGGCCCGGCTCGCGCAGACGATCGTCGCGGCCGAGCAGGCACGGTGGCTCGGCGGGGAGCCGGTCGCGTCGGGTGGCGCCGGGGTGACGGTGGCCCAGGGGATCGTGGCAGACCGCGAGGTGCTGGACCACGACGTGCAGGACGCGCCCGTCGACGTGCCGTGGGGCGACGGCGGCGCCGACGTGTGACGCCATCCCTCCGGTCAGGCGACGCGTGCCGCCCGACGTCGAGCAGGACGGCCGTCGGCTCTCCGCTGCGGGTGTCGCCGACCCCGGACGAACCGACCGGGCCGGAGATCGCGCTCCCGTGAGCGCGGGGCCCGGTACGCGACCAACTGCGCACACCCTCGAAGAAGGTCATCCGGCACTTCGGCGGCTCGGCGCTCGGGCACGCTCCCGACGACGCGGCTCCTCCCACCGACCCCTGGTTCGACTCGCTGTCCGAGTCCGACGGCTGGAACCCCGCGACGGAGCACACCTTCGACACGGCTCTCGTGGTGCTGGGCGAGTCGAGCTCAGGTTGCTACGGGGTGGCTGAGGAGGACTAGCCGTACCGACCGGGAATACTGATCGGGGAACTGGTTGACCTTGTCGTAGCGGCAGTGTTTAGGGTCGCTTGTCATGACCATCTCAGTGATTGACAGCGCCTCGGGTATGAGCCGGGTCCTGACGGCGGCCGCGCAGGACCGCGCCGACCTCATTCGTGACATGTGGGCTCCGATGGCGGGGATGTACCACTTCATCCCCGGCGGCGTGGACATGGCCACCGTGCACCAGCAGAACTTCGGCTTCCGTCCGGACTCTGCGCTCGAGCAGGTCCGCGACGGCCTGGAGTCCCTTGTCGCGGCCGATGCGTGGACCCGCATCGAGAAGGCCCTCGAGGACGGCGTCGCAGCGTTGGCGGCCGCCGGTCCGGGTGTGACGATCCCCGACCTGAACGTGCTGCTCGTCCTGGGGGATCCGACCAGCAGGCACTTCGTCGACGAGGTGCAGGGGATCTCGGGGTTCGGCGGTATCAGCGGCTACATCACCATCACCGTCTGGCCCACCTCGCGCGTCCTCGATCGCCTCGAGGCGATCACGGTCCACGAGCTGCACCACAACGTGCGCTATTCACCCGGCGGGATCGTGTGGGACCCACAGACGGTGACGATCGGCGAGCACGTCGTGTCCGAAGGGCTCGCCGACGTCTTCGCGTCCGAGCTGTACGGCGACGCCGGATACACCCACTTCGTGCGCGATGAGACCCGCTCCGACGACCAGGTCCTGGCCAAGGTCGCCAGCGGCCTGAGCGTCACAGGAATGGCAGACTTCGCCGCCTGGGTGCTGGGCGACTCCAGCGCACAGCTCTTCGGTGTCGAGCCCGTCGGCCTGCCGACCGGGGCCGGCTATGCAGCCGGGGCTCGGCTTGTCCGCGCCTACCTCGACGCCACGGGCACCACGGCCGCCCAGAGCGTCGACGCTCCCGCGTCCGAGATCCTGCGCGTTGCGCTGCCACGGCTGGGCCTGACCCCAGACGCGGCACACTGAGCAGCACGTCGAACGACCACCTGCGGATGCGTCGAGAGGGTTGCGAACCGCGCAGGGACGTGATGCTCGAAGGCTTCAACGTCCGCTACGGGCCGAGGTCGTTCGACGGTGGCACGAACCAGCCACCCGTCACGCGGGCGATCAGTGTCCCCCGTCAGTACAACTAGGCGTCGAACCGTGACCGCGCGGCGGTCACCGCCTCACCCCGCCACGTCGGCGGTCTTGAGGTCGTCGACGAACGCCTGGAACTCGTCCAGCTCCTCGGGGCAGTAGACCTCGATGATGAGCAGCTGCCCCTGGACCACACGGCTGTCCGCGATGACCGGCCGGGCGCCCGGGCCCGTGGCGCCGTTCGCGAGCTGCGCGAGCAGGGTCGCCCGGCTGAGCGCCTCGTTGGGGTTGGCGCACGTCGCGCCGCCGTCGTCGCCGAGGACGCGCACGACCTGGTCCTTGTCGGGCGTGCGCACCCCGGCCTCCTCGATCGCCGCGATCAGCTCGTCCGCCTTCTCCGACGCACGAGCCGACTCCCTGACGGTGGTGAACGCGAGGACCCCCCATACGCCCATCGCGACGAGGATCACGCACGCGCCGACGTAGATCCACCGACGCTCGTGCCGCGGCTGGTTCTCCTCCGGCGTGCTCACGAGGCCACCTCCGTCGACTCGGCCTGCTTCCAGGTCGGCTTGCGGAACCGGTAGAACAGGAACGGCACGAACAGGCCCAGCCCCAGGGCCCCGCCGCCCACGATGAGGAAGTAGACCAGCGGGCTACCGGAGGAGAACTGCGACGGCGGGACGAACCCGACCAGCAGCGCGGCCAGCGAGGCTGCGAAGCCCACCCCGCACATGCTCACGAGCATCGGGGCCCGGAAGCCGCGCGGGTGGTCGGGCTGACGACGGCGCAGGTTGATCGCGGCCACGAACATCAGCAGATACATGATCAGGTACACCTGCGTCGTGATGACGGAGAAGATCCAGTAGGCGCTCGAGACGTCGGGGATCAGCGCGTAGGCGAGGCCGATCACCGTGGTCACGATGCCCTGGACGACCAGGATGTTCTGCTGGACACCGTTCTTGTTGAGCCGCTGCAGGAACGGTGGGAGGTACCCCTCCTGGCGGGAGATGAGCAGCAGGCCCTTGGA
This sequence comes from Oerskovia rustica, assembly GCF_014836555.1. Taxonomy (GTDB): domain Bacteria; phylum Actinomycetota; class Actinomycetes; order Actinomycetales; family Cellulomonadaceae; genus Oerskovia; species Oerskovia rustica. The sequence goes on along the minus strand of NZ_JACSQQ010000006.1, from coordinate 97,202 downwards.
CGGACCGGCCAGCCACGTGAGCATGCCACCGAGCGAGGCCGTGACGAGCATGATGCCCACGATGGGCGTCAGCCACTGCCACCCGAAGTTGGCGAACACCGCGTCGAAGGCCTGCATCACGCCGGCCGTGAGCGAGAGCTCCTCGGCGGGCACGATCCAGCTGATGGCCAGCGCAGGAAGGATGAAGATCGCCAGCACCATGCCCATCGCGAGGAACATCGACTTCGGGAACTGCTTCCCGGGGTTCTTCAGCGACGACACGTGGACCGCGTTCATCTCCATACCGGAGTAGGACAGGAAGTTGTTGACGATGAGAACGAGGCTCGAGAGCCCGGCCCAGGCCGGCAGCAGGTTGTCGGCCGTCATGGGCGCCGCGGACTCGTTCCCCTGACCGAGGAACACGACACCGAGGGTCACGAGCACGACACCGGGGATCAGGGTCCCGATGATGAGCCCACCGCTCGCGAGGCCGGCGACGCCCTTGGTGCCGCGCGAGGAGACCCAGACGCCGGACCAGTAGACGACGATGATCACGGCCGCCGTCCAGACCCCGCTGCTGGCGAGCGCGGGGTTGATGACGTACGCGAGCGTGCTCGCGACGAACCCGAGCAGGCTCGGGTAGTAGAAGATCGTCATGGCGAACTGGCACCACACCGCGAGGAAGCCCATGGGCTTCGAGATGCCCTCGGAGACCCACTTGTAGATCCCGCCCGTCCACCCGGAGGCGAGCTCCGCCGACACCAGCGACGTCGGCAGCAGGAAGACGACCGCGGGCAGCAGGTAGAGGAACACGCAGGCGAGGCCGTAGACGGCCATCGTCGGCGCGGCGCGCAGGCTCGCGACCGAGCTCGTCGTCATCATCGCCAGCGCGACCCAGGAGATCCACTGGGTGTTCGTCGCGCGCGTGCGGGCGGCCGGGACCGCCGTCGTGCCGTCGACAGGGACGTCGGCGGGGATGTCGGCGGCGCTCATCGCGCGTCCTGCGGGGGTGCTTGCGTGGTCATCACTGCCTCCGTCGACGTCGTCGGTCAGGCCTTGGTTCGAGTGTGCCGCCCGAGGAACCGGGAGCACGTCATCCAGATCGGGTGAACCGCACCGACCGGGGAGAGGGTGCTCAGTCCCGGTCTGAGCCGGTTCGTCCTGCTGTCGCCGAGGTCGGCAGCGTGAAGGAGACCGCGGCTGCCGCCGCGGCGGCGTCGTCGAGCGTCCCCTTCGTGGCACGGTGGCGGCCGATCACGACCGCCATGAGCACGCCGAGGAAGCTGAAGATCGCCATCATCCAGGCGGCGGCCGCCAGCCCCGAGGCCAGGGCGTCGCCCTGCGCGGCCCCGGCAGCCGTCCGGGTCGCGATCACGTTGCCGTAGATGGTGGCGGCCAGCGCCGTCGCGACCGCGGCGCCGACGTACCGGGCCATGTTGGAGATCCCCGAGGCCCCGCCGACCTGGTTCTCCGGCACCGCGGCCGTGGCCGCCGCCGACGCAGGGCCGTTGGAGAGGCCCATGCCGACCGCGATCGCGACCAACGGCAGCAGGAACGCGCTGTACACCCAGGTCTCGTTCACGAGGCCCACGACCACGAAGCCGACCGTGGTCAGGGCGAAACCGAGCCCGATCGTCTGCCGACCGCCGATCTTCGCCGCGAGCCGCGGCACGAGCGGGGCGATCACCACGAGTCCCACGGTCGCCGGGAGCGTCGCGAGCCCCGCCTGGAGCGGGCTGAAGCCCAGGGTGGCGGGGTCCTGGAAGTACAGGCTCAGGAGGTACATCAGGCCGTTGATCGTGCCCGCCCCGATGAGGATCGCGATGGTCGAACCCACGAGGACGCGGTTGCGCAGCAGGGCGAGGTCCACGAGCGGGACGGCCACCCGCCCCTCGACGACGACGAACGCGACGGCCGCCCCGACAGAGATCGCGAAGCACCCCAGCGTGGCCACCGAGAACCAGCCCCAGTCGCCGCTCTTGGTCACGCCCAGGATGAGCGGGGTCAGCGTCAGCGCGATGAGCACGGTGCCCGCGTAGTCGATCGTCCTCGGCCGGTCGGGGTCCCTCGACTCGGCGACCGTCAGCACCGTCAGGACCATGCACAGGACCGCGATCCCCGCGTCGATCCAGAACAGCCCCTGCCACCCCGTGACGTCGACGAGCACGCCGCCGACCAGCGGACCGGCCGCGGCCCCCACGGCCGCCGCGGCGCCCCACAGGGAGACGGCGCGGAGCTGTGCATCGCCCGAGTTCGCGACCGACAGGAGACTGAGGCCGCACGCGAGGATCGTCGCCCCCGCCGCGCCCTGGATCACGCGACCGGCGATGACCATGCCCCCGGACCCGGCCAGCGCGATCATCACGCACGACACGACGAACAGCAGCAGGCCGAGCTGGAACACCCGACGACGACCGAAGACGTCGCCCAACGAGCCCGAGGTGACGATGACAGCCGCCCCGACGAGCGAGTAGCCCGTCACGGCCCACTGCAGCGTGGTCACGGACGTCCCGGTGTCCTCGGAGATCGCCGGGAGCAGGATGCTGACCGCCGACGTGTTCGCGTTGACCACCAGCGTGGAGATGCACGTGGCCGCGAGGACCCCGCCCGTCCGGCTCCTGACCTGCGCAACATCACTCATCGCACTGCCCCTTCCCGTGACGGGCTCGGGGCGGGTACCCCTCCCACACGGTAGGGCAGATGGCCGCGGCGCTCCTGTCGAAACGGCCCGCGACCAGCCAGGGGTGCCGCCGCTGCGCTAGTCCTCCCAGCCCATGCGGAGCACCTCGAACGCGGTGGCGTGCTCGACGTCCATGCGAGCGCCGCCCGCCCGGGACATGGTCGCGAGGAACTCCGCCGGGTCGAAGTGCTCCCACCCGAGGCCGGCGATGTAGGCGGCATGGGCCGTGAGCGAGGCCACGCCCGCGTCGAACGTCCCCGTCACGTCGACGCCGTGGGCCGCGTCCGGTGAGCCGGCGACCCAGACCTGCCGCACGCCGCCCCACGGCTCCAGGCCCGCCTCGACCTGGTCGTGGAAGACCCAGCGGTTGCCCGCGTCGCGCACGGCGTCGACGACGGCACGGCCGGTCGCGATGTGGTCGGCCTGGTTGAGCATCCCGCCCGGGAACGTCTCGCGGTAGTTGCCCGTGATGACGACCTCGGGGCGGTGACGCCTGATCGCCGCCGTGACGGCCGACCGCAGCGGCAGCCCGTACTCGAGAACGCCGTCGGGCAGGCCGAGGAACTCGACCTCGTCCACGCCCACGATCGCGGCCGACGCGACCTGCTCGGCCTCGCGCACGGCGCGCGCCTCGGCAGGCGCGAGGCCGTCGATCCCGGCCTCGCCGCTCGTGACCATGGCGTAGACCACGGTCTTGCCCTGCCCGGTCCAGCGCGCGACGGCCGCGGCCGCACCGAACTCCATGTCGTCCGGGTGGGCCACGACCGCGAGCGCCCGGGTCCAGTCCTCTGTCAGCGGGGTCAGGGGTGTCTGAGGTGGGAGGTCCATGCCTCCCACGGTATGCCCGGGCGCCCTCGCGTGGCGGGGTCAGCGGATCGCCGCGACCGCCTCGACCTCGACGAGCTGGTCGTCGTACCCGAGCGCGGCGACGCCGAGCAGCGTGCTCGGCGGGTCGTGCGGGGCCAGCGCGTCGCGCACGACCTCCCACGCAGCCACGAGGTCGTCCTGCGACGTCGAGGCGACGTACACGGTCGTCTTGACGAGGTCTGCGAAGGTCGCGCCCGCGTCCTCGAGCGAGACCCGCAGGTTGGCCATGCTCTGCGCGGCCTGGGCCCGCACGTCCCCGACGCCCACGGTCGCTCCGTCGGCGTCGAGCGGGCACGCGCCTGCGGCGTGGACGAGACGGGCGCCGGACGGGACGACGGTCGCGTAGGCGTACTCGGCGACGTCGGACAGACGGGGGCTGCGCACGAGCCGTGCGACGGGGGTCGACGGCTCGGTGGTCGACTGTGCAGCGGGGGAAGAGGGCACGGGTTCTCCTCGGGGTCGATGGGGTGTTCCTCGATCCTCCGTCATCCGGGCGCGGGGATCCAGGCATTTCGGGCTCGGTGCCCGCCCAGGGGTGCGCGATAGCGTGGCTCGCATGACGTCGAACGGTTCCCCGGTCACGCACCACACCACAGCGACCCTCCACGACGGCGGCACGATCCGCGTCGAGGTCACGGGGACGGGCCCCGCCGTCCTGCTCCCGGTCAACCCGGTCCCGGCCACGGGGCCGCAGGCCGACGAGCTCCGGACGTGGGGCGTCGACCCCGCGCTCGGCCGGACCTTGGTCGACGCCCTCTCCCCCACGTTCCGCGTGGTCGCGGCCGACTACGAGGGGCACCGCATGGCTCACCCGGCCCCGGACACGCTGACCCCGGAGAACGTCGCGGCCGACCTGCTCGCGATGGCCGACGCCGCAGGCGCCGAGACCTTCGCGTACTACGGGTACTCGTGGCTCGCGCTGAGCGGCCTCCAGCTCGCGCTGCGCACGACGCGCCTGAGCGCGCTCGCCATGGGCGGCTTCCCTCCGCGGGGCGGGCCGTACGCGGGCATGCTCGCGGTCACGCGCGCGACGCACGCCATGACGGCCGAGGCCCCGGCCGAGCCCAGAGACGGCCCGACGGCGCCGCGCGAGGCGAGCGACGTCGTCGAGCACGAGGAGCGTGCGCAGGCGACGGACGAGGCGACGACCGCGGCCCAGGACCCGGAGGGCTTCGACTGGGACGCGTTCGACATGACGCTCGGCGAGGGTCAGACGCGCCAGTTCGTGACGCTGTACGAGGCGCTCGAGGGTTTCGACGACCGGGCGGCGCTGACCACGGTGACCTGCCCGCGCCTCGCGTTCGCGGGGACGGCCGACGAGATCGAGTACGGCGAGAGGTGGGGCGGGGTGCACGTGAGCATCGGCGGCGCACTGGCCGCCCGCGCCGACGAGCTGCGGGCCGCGGGCTGGGACGTGCGCCTGCTCGACGGCCTGGACCACACCCGGGCCATGCAGCCGGACGCGGTGCTGCCGGTGCTGGGCCCGTGGTTGGCCTCCGTGCTCACCGGGGAATGAGGAGCGGGCCCCCGCGGCTCGTCGCTCAGGGTCGGGCGGCCGGTCAGTAGACCGTGAGGCCCTTCGCGCGGAACTGGTCGCGCACACGATCGACCAGCTCGACGTCGGGCGCGGGGGTGTCGGTGAGCTCGTACTCGCGCCCGAGCGTCTCCCACTTGTCACGGCCCATCTGGTGGAAGGGCAGGACCTCGACCCGGGTGACCGTGCCGGGCCGGATCTCGTTGAGCGAGGCGGCGTAGTCCGCGACGACGTCGACGTGCTCGGCCTGGTCGGTCAGGCCCGGGACCAGCACGTACCGGACCCAGACCTCGACGGGGCGCTCTGCCGTGACACCGCCGGGCAGGCCCGACTCGGCCAGACGCCGGCCGAACTTCAGGGTCGGCTCCAGGGCGCGGCCCGTGACCTTCTCGTACGTCGCGGCGTCACCCGACTTGACGTCGAGCAGCACCAGGTCGGTGTCCGCGAGCATCTCGTCGCTCAGGTTCGCCCCGAGGAAGCCCGAGGTGTCGAGCGTGGTGTGCACGCCCATCTCCTTGGCACCCCGCAGGATGCGGGCGGCGAACGCGGGCTGCATGAGCACCTCGCCGCCCGAGAGGGTCAGCCCGCCCTTGGTGGCGCGGAAGACCGGCAGGTACCGCTTGATGCGAGCCAGGAGCTCGTCGGCCGTGACCGGCTCCCCGTCCTTCATCTGCAGGGTGTCGGGGTTGTGGCAGTACAGGCACCGCAACGGGCACCCGTTGAGGAAGACCGTCAGGCGCGTGCCCGGGCCGTCCACCGCGGTCACGAGCTCCCAGGAGTGCACGGAGCCGAGCTCGCCCGAGCGCATCATCGCGAGCTTGTCGTGCCGGTCGAGGTCCTCGGCCGTCGAAAGGCCCGAGACGCCGGCCCCCGTCCGGCGGCGGGGGGCCTCCGGTGCGTCCAGGTCGCTGTCGTGACCCAGGCCGTCACCGGAGGTCCGCCACGGCAGCGGAGCCGAGGCGACCCCGTCGACCCCGTAGCGGGCGGCGGCACGCGCGGGCACCTGGCCTGCTGCGGGCGTCGAGAGAGTCGTCATGATGGTTCCGCCGTTCTGCGCTCAGAGAGCGCCGTGGAAGGTCCGCGAGAGGACGTCGAGCTGCTGCTCGCGGGTGAGCCGCACGAAGTTCACGGCGTACCCGGAGACACGGATGGTGAGCTGCGGGTAGTTCTCGGGGTGCTCCATGGCGTCCTCGAGAGTCTCCTTCACCAGCACGTTGACGTTCATGTGGTAGCCGTCGCCACCGACCGACGCGTCGAGCAGACCCGCGAGGTTCGCGACCTGCTCGTCCCGGGTACGGCCCAGGCCGCTCGGGACGACCGTGTTGGTCAGCGAGATGCCGTCCTGCGCCTCGTTGTACGGCAGCTTCGCGACCGACAGGGCCGAGGCGAGCATGCCGTGCGTGTCGCGCCCGTTCATCGGGTTGGCACCCGGCGAGAAGGGCTCGCCCGCGCGGCGGCCGTCAGGCGTGTTGCCCGTGGCCTTGCCGTAGACGACGTTCGACGTGATGGTCAGGACGGACTGCGTCGGCAGGGCGTCGCGGTACATCTTGTGCGAACGGATCTTCGCCATGAACGACTCGACGAGCTCGACCGCGATCGAGTCGACGCGGTCGTCGTCGTTGCCGTAGGCCGGGTAGTCGCCCTCGGTCACGTAGTCGACCACGATGCCGCGCTCGTCGAACACGGGCGTGACCTTGGCGTACCTGATGGCCGACAGGGAGTCCGCCGCGACCGCGAGACCCGCGATGCCGCAGGCCATGGTCCGCAGGACCTCCTTGTCGTGGAGGGCCATCTCGAGACGCTCGTAGGCGTACTTGTCGTGCGACCAGTGGATGCAGTTGAGCGCCTCGACGTAGGTCTCGGCGAGCCAGTCCATCGTCTTGTCGAAGCGGGCGCGGACGTCGTCGTAGTCGAGGGGCTGGCCCTCGGGCACGGGGGCGACGACCGGGGACACCTGCTTGCCCGTGACCTCGTCCTTGCCGCCGTTGATGGCGTACAGGAGGGTCTTGGCGAGGTTCACGCGGGCACCGAAGAACTGCATCTGCTTGCCGACCGCCATGGGCGAGACGCAGCACGCGATCGCGGCGTCGTCACCCCAGGCCGGACGGATCTGCTCGTCCGACTCGTACTGGACGGCCGAGGTGTCGATCGAGACCTTGGCGCAGAAGTCCTTGAACCCCTGCGGCAGGCGCGGGCTCCAGAAGACGGTCATGTTGGGCTCGGGGGCCGGGCCCAGGTTGTACAGCGTCTGCAGGAAGCGGAACGAGTTCTTCGTGACGAGCGGACGACCGTCGTCGCCCATGCCACCGATGGTCTCGGTGACCCACGTCGGGTCGCCCGAGAACAGGGAGTCGTACTCCGGGGTGCGCAGGAAGCGCACGATCCGCAGCTTGATGACGAAGTCGTCGATGATCTCCTGCGCCTGCTCCTCGGTGATGACACCGGCGGCCAGGTCGCGCTCGAGGTACACGTCGAGGAAGGTCGAGGTGCGGCCCAGCGACATCGCGGCGCCGTTCTGCTCCTTGACCGCGGCGAGGTAGCCGAAGTAGAGCCACTGGACGGCCTCGCGGGCGTTGGTGGCCGGGCCCGAGATGTCGTAGCCGTACGAGGCGGCCATCGCCTTGAGCTCGCCGAGCGCACGGATCTGCTCCGCGTGCTCCTCGCGCTCGCGCACGATCTTCTCGCTGAACGGCTGGGTGTCGAGGTCCAGCTTGTCGAGCTTCTTGGCGGCGACGAGCTGGTCGACACCGTAGAGCGCGACGCGGCGGTAGTCACCGATGATGCGGCCGCGGCCGTAGGCGTCGGGCAGGCCCGTGATGATGTGCGAGCTGCGCGCGGCGCGGACGTTCGGCGGGTAGATGTCGAAGACGCCCTGGTTGTGGGTCTTGCGGTACTCGCTGAAGACCTTCTTGAGCTCCTGGTCGACCGGGTAGCCGTAGGTCTCGAGCGCGCCCTCGACCATGCGCCATCCGCCGTTCGGCATGATCGCGCGCTTGAGCGGGGCGTCGGTCTGGAGGCCGACGATGACCTCGGAGTCCTTGTCGATGTACCCGGGTGCGTGCGCCGTGATGCCGGCGGGCGTGTGCGGGTCGACGTCGTAGATGCCCTTCTCGCGCTCGGCGGGGAACATCTCGGAGAGCTTGGCCCAGATGCCGGTCGTGCGCTCCGTCGGTCCGGCGAGGAAGGAGTCGTCACCCTCGTACGGGGTGTAGTTGCGCTGGATGAAGTCGCGCACGTCGACCGTGTCCTGCCAGGGACCTGCGGTGAAGCCTGCCCATGCGGGGACTGTCGCGTCGTCCTGGCCGCCAGTGGTGCCGCGAGCCTCGGAAATGCTGGTCATATCACTCTCCTCGACGTCCACACCGCGCTGCCTGCGCGGCGGGGGTAAAGACCTTGGTCGACGCGGGAAATCCGTGCCGTCCTGCCGTTCTCCTTCGCCCTTTCAGGCTACGACCCGCAGAGGGTGCCGGCGTGGCAAAGGCGCTGTCACCTGGCTCACAGGCCGCGGCGCCGAAATGATGCCCGAGGCCGGAAGAACGGCGGAATTCCAACCCTTCTACGACCTTCAACATGCATCTAAGCGACTTCATTCCACCTTGTGACGGTCTTCACATGACCTTTTCGTGGGAGTCTTTAGACCCCTTGCTCGGGACCAAAGTCCCTTGCGGAACAGCCCTCGGTCCGCGGCGTTCCCCTATTCGCCGAAAAACCTCACCTTACGGGCGTCCGCACACCCGTGCACCCACGCGGCGGTCGGCTCGACCAGGAACCGCCGGAGACGTCGAGATGCCGCCCGCCCCCACCCGGTGTCCGGGCCGACGGCGAGCGGCATCTCACGGCGAGCTGTCCGACACGCCTCGACCCCCCTATGCACGGGGCGGCCCCCTCACCGCTCGCCCCGCCCGCCGAGCCGCGCCCCGCCGTCGGGCACCCCGTGGGCGCCTCACGCCGCCCTCCGGACGTCCCCCTGCGTGCGAAGCACACCCCGGGCGTGTGAGACTGCCTCGATGCGAACCATGGGAGTCGAGGAGGAGTTCCTCCTCGTCGGGCCCGACGGCATCCCCACCGCCGTCGCGACCGAGGTCATCGAGTCGTCCAGCACCACCGAGGTCACCGAGGGAGGGCTCGGGGCGTCGGGCGGCTCACGCCCTGACCGGCCCGACGACGCGCCCGGCGGCGACCTCGAGCTCGAGCTCATGGAGGAGCAGCTCGAGACCGGCACGCACCCCTGCGCGAACCTGTCCGACCTCGCCCAGGAGATCCGCGACGGGCGCATCCGAGCCAACAAGGCCGCCGAGCAGCGCGACGCGCGCATCGTGGCGCTCGGCACCTCGCCCGTCCCCGTCTCCCCCACCACGGTCGGCAAGCTCCGCTACCTCGAGGCGCGCGCCGCGTTCGGGCTCACGGCACGCGAACAGCTCACGGGCGGCTGCCACGTGCACGTCGCGGTCTCCTCGGACGCCGAGGGAGTCGCGGTCCTCGACCGGATCGGCCCCTGGCTCGCCCCGCTCCTCGCGCTGAGCGCCAACTCGCCCTACTGGCAGGGCGAGGACAGCGGGTACGCGAGCTTCCGCTCCCAGGTGTGGTCGCGGTGGCCGACGGCGGGCCCCGCCCCGTCGTTCGGCACGCCCGAGGCGTACCGCGCCACGGTCGACGCGCTCGTCGCCACGGGCACGATCCTCGACACCGCGATGATCTACTTCGACGCCCGGCTGTCCGCGTCCTACCCGACCGTCGAGATCCGCGTCGCAGACGTGTGCCTCGACGCCGACACCGCGACCCTCCTCGCGGCCCTGGCCCGCGGACTCGTCGAGACCGCGGCGCGCGAGGCCGACGCCGGCACCTCCGCGCCCATGCTCCACCCCGAGCTCCTGCGCACCGCGTCCTGGCGGGCCGGGCGCTCCGGGATCTCGGGCGACCTCGTCTCGCCCCTCACCTGGAAGCCCGCGACCGCGCACGACGTCGTGGGTCAGCTCGTCGCGCACGTGCGCGAGGCGCTCGTCGACGCGGGCGACCTCGACGCCGTGACCGAGCTGCTCGGGAGGCTGTGGTCGAACGGCGGCGGAGCGGGGCGTCAGCGGACGTGGTTCGCGGGCTCGGGCGACCTGCGCGCCGTGGTCGAGCGCGCCGCGGAGGCGACGCTGGCCTGAGCCACGGCGAACGCACGAGGGGCGCGGACCGTGCGGTCC
>NZ_JACSQQ010000006.1:64650-86943 GCF_014836555.1 Oerskovia rustica | reverse complement strand
CCCCCCTCGTGCGTCTCCCCGACCAGCGGGGTCAGAGCAGCGCGAGCGCCGTCAGCGCGTCGCGCGTCACGTCCTGCGCCGTGAGGCGGTGCGTGGCCTTGACCTGGTCGATCGACATGTGGTCGAGGAAGACCGTCGGCAGACCGAGGGGGACGACCGGGACCGTGACCCCGGCCTCGACCGAGCGCTGCGCCAGGAGCGAGCCCACGCCGCCGTCGGCCAGGCCGTCCTCGATCGTGACCACGAGGTCGTGCTCACCCGTGAGCTTCACGAGCGCCGACGGCATGGGCAGGACCCAGGTGGGCGACACGACCGTGACGTCGAGCCCGTGGGCCGCGAGCGCCTCGCCCGCCGCCATCGCGGTGCCGGTCATGGACCCGACGCCCACGAGGAGCACCTTGCGGGCCACGGCGGCAGTCCTTGACTTCGTGGCCGGGACGGCGTCGTGGCGGGCGACGACGTCGACACCGTCGAGCGTCTCGATCGCGGGGATCGGCTCGACGACGGCCCCCTTGGGATAGCGCACGACCGACGGCGCGTCGTCGATGTCGACCGCGTGGCACAGGGCGTCGCGCAGCGTCGGCTCGTCGCGCGGAGCGGCCAGGTGCAGGCCCGGCACGATGCGCAGCATGGCCATGTCCCACATGCCGTTGTGGCTCGCGCCGTCCTCGCCCGTGATGCCCGCACGGTCGAGCACGAACGTGACGCCCGCCTTGTGCAGGGCCACGTCCATGAGGACCTGGTCGAACGCCCGGTTGAGGAAGGTCGCGTAGACCGCGACGACCGGGTGCAGGCCCGCGAAGGCCATGCCCGCGGCCGAGGTCGCGGCGTGCTGCTCGGCGATGCCGACGTCGAACGTACGCTCGGGGAACGCCTCGGCGAACGGCGCGAGGCCCACGGGGTGCAGCATGGCCGCGGTGATCGCGACGACGTCGGGGCGACGGCGCCCGATCCGGACGATCTCGTCGGCGAAGACCGAGGTCCAGCCGAAGCGCGAGGGCGCGACGGGCAGCCCGGTCTCGGGGTGGATCTGCCCCACCGCGTGGAAGCGGTCGGCGACGTCCTGCTCGGCCGGGGTGTACCCGCGGCCCTTCTCCGTGATGACGTGCACGATCACGGGCGCCCCGTAGGCACGGGCCCGCACGAACGCGTGCTCGAGAGCCTCGATGTCGTGGCCGTCGACCGGGCCGATGTACTTGATGCCGAGGTCCTCGAACATGCCCTGGGGCGCGACGACGTCCTTGAGGCCCTTCTTGAGCCCGTGCAGCCACTCGTACGCGAAGCGTCCCGGGGCGCCCGAGCGCGAGAGCGTGCGCTTGCCCCAGTCGAGGAAGCTCTCGTAGCCGCGCGTGGTGCGCAGGGTCGACAGGTGGTGCGCCATGCCGCCGATGGTCGGCGAGTAGGAGCGGCCGTTGTCGTTGACGACGATGACCAGGCGGCGGTCCTGGCTCTCGGCGATGTTGTTGAGCGCCTCCCAGGCCATGCCGCCCGTGAGCGCACCGTCGCCGATGACCGAGACGACGTGCCGGTCCCGCAGGCCGCGCACCACGTTGGCCTTGGCGATCCCGTCGCCCCAGCTCAGCGCGGTCGACGCGTGCGAGTTCTCGACGATGTCGTGGGGCGACTCGGCGCGGCTCGGGTACCCGGACATGCCGTCGCGCTTGCGCAGCGCGGAGAAGTCCTGGCGGCCCGTGAGCAGCTTGTGCACGTACGACTGGTGGCCCGTGTCGAACACGAACGAGTCCTTGGGCGAGTCGAAGACCCGGTGCATCGCGAGCGTCAGCTCGACGACGCCGAGGTTCGGCCCGAGGTGTCCGCCCGTGCGGGAGACGGCGGAGACGAGGAACTCGCGGATCTCCGCGGCGAGGGTCTCCACCTGCTGGGGGGTCAGTCGCCGGAGGTCCTCCGGGGACGTGATGCTGCTCAACAGGGTCATAACCGCTCCGTTCCGCCTGCCATTCGACTAGCCCGACAACTCTAGGCCGTCAGGGAGGGTGCTCGCGCCCGGAAAGGGCTGGTCACGACGTCTGCACGTGCTGGGCACCCGATCCGCCCGCTCCCTCTCGCATCCCTCCGTAGACTGCTGTGGTGCGCTTCCTGCCGGGCCAGCGGCCCACCACAGACCTGACCTACGGCGACGTGTTCCTCGTCCCGTCCCGCTCCGAGATCACGTCGCGCTTCGACGTGGACCTGTCGTCCGACGACGGCACGGGCACCACGATCCCGCTCGTCGTGGCGAACATGACGGCGGTCGCGGGCCGGCGCATGGCCGAGACCGTCGCGCGGCGCGGCGGGATCGTCGTGATCCCGCAGGACGTGCCGACCGACGTCGTCGCGGACGTGATCGCCGACGTCAAGAGCAAGGACCCCGTCATCGAGACCCCGGTCGTGGTCTCGCCCACCGACACGGTGCACACCGCCCTGACGCTCATCGGCAAGCGGTCGCACGGTGCGGCCGTGGTGCTCGAGGGCGACCGCCCGGTCGGCGTCGTCACCGAGGCCGACTGCCTGGGCGTGGACCGTTTCACGCAGGTCCGCCAGGTCATGTCCGCCCAGCCGCAGGTCGTGGAGGCCGCCATGGTCACGGGCCCGGGCGGCCTCGAGGCCGCGTTCGACGAGCTGCACCGTTCGCGCCGCAAGGTCGCACCGGTCGTGCGCGACGGCCGGCTCGTGGGCGTCCTGACGCGTCGTGGCGCGCTGCGCTCGAGCGTCTACTCCCCCGCCCTGGACGGCGTGGGCCGGCTGCGCATCGCCGCGGCGGTCGGCATCAACGGCGACGTCAAGGCCAAGGCTGCCGAGCTCCTGGCGGCGGGCGCCGACGTCCTCGTGGTCGACACGGCCCACGGCCACCAGGTCAAGATGCTCCAGGCCCTCGAGGCCGTGCGCTCGCTCGACCCGCAGGTCCCGATCGTCGCGGGCAACGTCGTGACGGCCGACGGCGTGCGCGACCTCGTCGCCGCGGGCGCGGACATCATCAAGGTCGGCGTCGGACCGGGCGCCATGTGCACCACGCGCATGATGACGGCGGTGGGTCGCCCGCAGTTCTCCGCGGTCCTCGAGTGCGCCGAGGCGGCACGCGAGCTGGGCAAGCACGTGTGGGCCGACGGAGGCGTGCGCCACCCGCGCGACGTCGCCCTGGCCCTCGCGGCGGGCGCGTCCCAGGTCATGATCGGGTCGTGGTTCGCCGGGACGCACGAGTCCCCGGGCGACCTGCACGACGACGGCACGGGGCGCCTCTACAAGGAGTCGTTCGGCATGGCCTCGGCCCGCGCGGTCGCGGCCCGCACCGCAGGCGGCTCGCCGTTCCAGCAGGCCCGCAAGGGGCTGTACGAGGAGGGCATCTCGTCGTCGCGCATGTACCTCGACCCGGCCCGTCCGGGCGTCGAGGACCTGATCGACGAGATCACCGCTGGACTGCGCAGCTCGTGCACGTACGCGGGCGCGGACTCGCTCGCCGCGTTCGCCGAGCGCGCCGTGGTCGGCATCCAGTCGGCCGCCGGGTACGAGGAGGGGCGTCCGCTGCCCACGGGCTGGTGACGGTCTCCCCGTCCGCGCGGTCGCCCCCCCCCCCCCCCCCGGCCCTCGCCCAGGACGGCGCACCGTGGCCGCGCCCGTGGCGGTACGCGATCGGCACGCTCGACGAGTCGCGCGTGCGGCAGGCCGCGGTCCTGGTCCTGTTCGGCGTGCTCGACGACGTCGCGGCGTCCCGTGCCACGTCCGGCCCGGGTGCGGCGCCGCTCCCGGTCGCGGCCGACCTCGACGTGCTGCTGCTCGCCCGGGCCTCGACGCTGAGCCACCACCCGGGGCAGGTCTCGTTCCCCGGTGGCCGCCTCGACGACACCGACGCGGACCTGGTCGACGCGGCCCTGCGCGAGGCCGTCGAGGAGACGGGGCTGGACCGGGACGGGGTCGAGGTGCTCGGGTCCTTGTCGCCGCTGCCGCTGCCTGTGAGCAACCATCTCGTGACGCCCGTCCTCGGGTGGTGGGCGCGGCCCACCCCCGTAGCGGTGGTCGACTCGGCCGAGTCGGCGCACGTCTTCCGGGTGCCCGTCGCGGACCTGACGGACCCCGCGAACCGGCGTACCGCCGTCGTGCGCCGTGGGCGGGACACGCACAGGAGCCCCTCGTTCCTGGTGTCCGCGGAGGGGCGGGAGCACCTCGTGTGGGGATTCACGGGAGCGATCCTCGACGCGCTCCTGGACCGGCTGGATTGGGCCGAGCCGTGGGACGCGGCGCGCACGGTCGAGGTGCCGGTCTAGTGGCGTTCCGGCCGCCCGCGGAGGTCGACGTCACGACCGGCCTCGTGCGCGCGCTGCTCGCCGCGCAGCACCCCGACCTGGCAGACCTGCCCCTGACCGTGGTCGCGAACGGCTGGGACAACGTCGTGCTGCGCCTGGGCGACGACCTGGCGGTCCGGGTCCCCCGGCGCGAGGCCGCCGCGGAGCTCGTGCGCCACGAGCAGGAGTGGCTTCCGGTGCTCGCGTCCCGCCTCCCGGTCGCGGTCCCGGCCCCGGTGCGGGTCGGGCTTCCCAGCGACGATTCCACGGGTCCTGCGTCGTTCCCCTGGTCGTGGAGCGTCGTCCCGTGGTTCGACGGGCTGAGCGCCCTCGCGGTCGACCGAGCCCTGCGCCGCGCGTTCGCCCCCGAACTTGCCGCCTTCCTCGCGGCCCTGCACGTCCCGGCCCCGCCCGAGGCGCCCGCGAACCCGTTCCGTGGCGTCCCGCTGGCCGCGCGCGACGCGTCGGTCCGGGAGCGCCTCCTGCTGGGCCATGTGCCCGACGACGGCGCTCTCCTCGACCTGTGGTCCCGCCTCGTGGAGGTCCCCGCGTGGGGCGGGCCGGCGCTGTGGCTGCACGGCGACCTGCACCCGGCGAACCTGGTGCTCGCGCCCGGCGACCACCGGCTGGGGGCCGTGGTCGACTTCGGGGACATGACGAGCGGCGACCCGGCCACCGATCTCGCGACCGCCTGGATCACGTTCGACGCAGCGGGACGCCGGATCTTCCGTGAGACCGTGACGGCCCGCTGCGGGACCGATGACGCGACGTGGGAGCGGGCCCGCGCCTGGGCACTGGTCATCGGCACCGCGTTCGCGGCTCACTCGGACGACGACCCGGCGTTCGCCGACCTGGGCGCACAGACGCTCGCGCAGGTGCTCGGCGACGACTGAGCCGCCCGTCCCGGGGCGCACGGCGCTCCGCCGACGGACGACCGCGATCGCGACTCGGGCCCGAGCCCGAACCCGAGCCCTCTTCGCGAGATGCTGCTCGTTGTCGGTCATCGGACGCGGAACCCGACAACGAGCAGCGTCTCGCCGACGAGCCATGCGTGCCACCGGCGCCCAGCGGCGAGATACTGGCACATGGCCACGGACAACAAGACCCGCCCGCACGACGGCGACGTGGACGCCTTCCTCGCGACCGTCACCCACATGGTCCGCCGCCGCGACGCGGACACGCTGATCGCGCTCATGCAGCGCGTCACGGGCGAACCGCCCGTGATGTGGGGGCCGTCGATCATCGGGTTCGGCCAGTACCACTACGAGTACGCGAGCGGACGCCAGGGTGATGCGGGGGCGGCCGGGTTCTCGCCGCGCAAGGCCGCGTCGACGGTCTACCTGCCCGACGGGACGGCCGCGCACCAGGAACTGCTGGATCGCCTCGGCCCGCACACCACGAGCCTCGTGTGCGTGTACCTCAAGGACCTGTCGACGAACGACCTCGACGTCCTGGAGGAGATCGTGCGCCGCTCGTACGCGGCCGTGACGGCGGGCACGTTCACGCAGCGGGCGCGCGACTCGGCGTCCTGAACCGGAACGCCGACGGGGCGCCCCACCCGACGGGGGGACGCCCCGTCGTCGTGCGTCCCGAGCGGGGTGCGCGGCGCCGTCGGACATCCGGGAAGATCCCGGGCCCGACGCCGCCGCCCCCGCGACGGGGGCTCGTCAGTCGTTGACGAGCGAACGCAGCACGTACTGCAGGATGCCGCCGTTGCGGTAGTAGTCGGCCTCTCCGGGGGTGTCGATGCGCACGACCGCGTCGAACTCGACCGAGGTGCCGTCGGCCTTGGTCGCGGTGACCTTGACCGCCCGGGGCGTCGTGCCCTCGTTGAGCGCCGTGACGCCCGAGATGTCGAACGTCTCGGTGCCGTCCAGGCCCAGCGACCCTGCCGACTCGCCTGCCGGGAACTGCAGCGGCAGGACGCCCATGCCGATCAGGTTCGAGCGGTGGATACGCTCGAAGCTCTCGGTGATGACGGCCTTGACGCCCAGGAGCGCGGTGCCCTTGGCAGCCCAGTCACGCGACGACCCGGAGCCGTACTCCTTGCCACCCAGGATGACGAGGGGCGTGCCGGCCGCAGCGTAGTCCTGCGCGGCGTCGTAGATCGTGTCCTGAGCGTTCTTCACGAAGTTGAACGTGAAGCCGCCCTCGACGTTGTCGAGGAGCTGGTTGCGCAGACGGATGTTCGCGAACGTGCCGCGGATCATGACCTCGTGGTTCCCGCGGCGCGAGCCGTAGGAGTTGAAGTCGCGACGCTCGACGCCGTGCTCGGCGAGGTACACACCGGCCGGCGAGTCCGCCTTGATGGACCCGGCAGGGCTGATGTGGTCGGTCGTGACCGAGTCGCCCAGCTTGGCCAGCACGCGGGCGCCCGAGATGTCGGTGACCGGGGAAGGCTGCGCCGACATGCCCTCGAAGTACGGGGGCTTGCGGACGTAGGTGGACTGCTGGTCCCACTCGAACGTGTTGCCCTCGGGGGTCGACAGGGCGCGCCAGCGCTCGTCACCCGTGAAGACGTCCGCGTAGTCCTTGGTGAACATCGCGCGGTCGATCGAGGAGTCGATCGTCGCCTGGACCTCTTCGGGCGTGGGCCAGATGTCGCGCAGGAAGATCGGCGAGCCGTCCTCGTTGCGACCCAGCGGGTCGTGCTCGAAGTCGAACTCCATGGTGCCCGCGAGGGCGTACGCGATGACCAGCGGCGGGGAGGCCAGGTAGTTCATCTTCACGTCGGGGTTGATGCGCCCCTCGAAGTTGCGGTTGCCCGAGAGCACCGAGACGACCGACAGGTCGTGCTCGTTGACGGCCTCGGAGACCTTCTCGTCGAGCGGGCCCGAGTTACCGATGCACGTCGCGCAGCCGTAGCCCACGAGGTGGAAGCCGAGCTTCTCGAGGTAGGGCCACAGGCCCGCCTTCTCGTAGTAGTTCGTGACGACCTGCGAGCCCGGGGCCATGGAGGTCTTGACCCACGGCTTGGCCTCCAGGCCCTTCTCGACGGCCTTCTTCGCGAGGAGCGCCGCGGCGAGCATCACGGACGGGTTCGACGTGTTGGTGCAGGACGTGATCGACGCGATCGCGACCGCGCCGTGGAACAGGTCGAACTGCTTGCCGTTGGTGTCCGTGACCGGGACGGTCCGGCGGCCGTTGGCGTGGATCGCGGGCGAGTCGGAGGCCGGGAAGGACTCCTTCTCGGCCTCGTCCACGACGTCGACGACCTCGGGGGCGTAGGTCGGCAGGTCGCGGGCGAACGCCGACTTGGCGTTCGACAGCTCGATGCGGTCCTGCGGGCGCTTGGGGCCGGCGATCGAGGGGACGACCGTCGAGAGGTCGAGCTCGAGGTACTCGGAGAAGACCGGCTCGACGTAGCTCGGGTCGGTCGGGTCGAGCCAGAGGCCCTGCTCCTTGGCGTAGGCCTCGACGAGCGCGAGCTGCTCCTCGGAGCGGCCGGTCAGGCGCAGGTAGTCGACCGTGACCGAGTCGATCGGGAAGATGGCGGCGGTCGAGCCGAACTCGGGGCTCATGTTGCCGATCGTGGCGCGGTTGGCCAGGGGCACGGCCGCGACGCCTGCTCCGTAGAACTCGACGAACTTGCCGACGACGCCGTGCTGGCGCAGCATCTGCGTGATCGTGAGGACGACGTCGGTCGCGGTCACGCCCGAGGGGATCTGGCCGCTCAGCTTGAAGCCGACGACGCGCGGGATGAGCATCGAGACGGGCTGGCCGAGCATCGCGGCCTCGGCCTCGATGCCGCCCACGCCCCAGCCGAGCACGCCCAGGCCGTTGACCATGGTCGTGTGCGAGTCGGTGCCGACGCAGGTGTCGGGGTAGGCCCGCAGGACGCCGCCGACCTCACGCGTCATGACCGTGCGTGCCAGGTACTCGATGTTGACCTGGTGGACGATGCCCGTGCCCGGGGGGACGACCTTGAAGTCGTCGAACGCCGTCTGGCCCCAGCGCAGGAACTGGTAGCGCTCGTGGTTGCGCTGGTACTCGAACTCGACGTTGCGCTCGAACGCGTCGCGGCGGCCCGCGACGTCGATCTGCACCGAGTGGTCGATGACCATCTCGGCGGGTGCGAGCGGGTTGATCCGCGACGGGTCGCCACCGAGGTCGGCGACGGCCTCGCGCATGGTCGCGAGGTCGACGACGCAGGGCACGCCCGTGAAGTCCTGCATGATGACGCGACCCGGCGTGAACTGGATCTCGGTGTCGGGCTGCGCGTCGGGGTCCCAGGCGGCGATGGCGCGCACGTGGTCCGCCGTGGTGTTGGCGCCGTCCTCGGTGCGAAGGAGGTTCTCCGCGAGGATCTTCAAGCTGTACGGGAGGCGCTGGGCGCCCTCGACCGCGGAGAGACGGAAGATCTCGTACGAGTTCTCACCGACCTCCAGTGTTCCCTTCGACCCGAACGTGTCGACGCTGCTCACGGTTGCTCCTTCTACCTGGCGAGGGTGATGACGACCACCGCGGCCGGGGCACCGCGCGGGCTCTGCGGCCCGCGCCGTGCGCCCGGCACGGCAGGTCGTCGAATGACGATCAAGATGGTTCTGGGGGCTTTGCCCAGCCTACGCCGGGCCGGCGACGCTCCGAAATGTCGCCGACACACAGCATACCGCATTTATCTTGACGTCAAGATATCGGCCGCGGAGCGAACCGGCGCAGGTCTTCCCGCGAGCAGCGGCGTGAGCAGCCGGTACACGGCCTCGATCGCGACCCAGCCCACGAGCACCCCGACGGTGATGACCACGGCCTCCTGCGCCGTCGGGACCTGGAGCGCGAAGAAGTCACGCACCCACGGGATCGCGACGGCCAGCCCCGCGCAGGCCGCGAGCGCCGCGACGAGCGCGACCTTCCACCCGTTGAGCGGGCGCGCCTGGATGCCCACGATCCACAGCGAGACCCCGACGAGCACGAGCGTCGCGGCCGAGCGGGCGTCGTCCGTGCCCACGAGCGGGCGCAGGTACCCGTACACGGCCAGGATCACGGCCCCGATCACCACGCCGGCCGGGACCGCGAAGCTCAGCACGCGCCTCAGGAACCCCGCGAGATAGCGGCGGTCGTTGGGCGGCAGCGCGAGGAAGAACGCCGGGATGCCGATCGTGAGCGAGCCCGCGAGCGTCATGTGCCGGGGCAGGAACGGGTACGGCCACACGAGCAGCACGACGGACACCGCGAGGATCGCGGCGTACGTCGTCTTGGCGAGGAACAGGCTCGCGACGCGCTCCATGTTCGCCATGACCCGCCGCCCCTGCCCCAGCACCCCGGGCAGCGTCGCGAACCGGCCGTCGACCAGCACGACCCGCGCCACGGCCTTGGTCGCGGGCGCGCCGTTGCCCATCGCGATCCCGAGGTCCGCGTCCTTGAGCGCCAGGGCGTCGTTGACGCCGTCGCCCGTCATGCCGACCACGTGGCCGCGGGACTGGAGCGCGTGCACGATCGCGCGCTTCTGCTCGGGCGTCACGCGCCCGTACACGTCGTGCGCGGCGACGACGACGGCGAGCTCGTCGGGGTCGGTCGGCAGCTCGCGCGCGTCGAAGCCCTCGACCCGCACCCCCTCGCCGTGCAGGCCGACCGAGGTCGCGATCGCCGCGACGGTGACGGGGTTGTCGCCCGAGATGACCTTGGCCCGGGTCCCCTGGCGCCGGAAGTACTCGAGCGTCTGCGCGGCGTCGGGGCGGACGCGCTCCCCCAGGACGGCGAGCAGCGCGGGGGCGAGGTCGGGCGGGAGGGGTGCCTCCGCCGTCGGGAGGCCTCTCGGGGCGTGGGCGAGCAGGACCACGCGTGCACCCGTGCCGGCGGCCTCGCCGACCTCGGCGAGCGCGGTCGTCGCCGGGCCGTCCGTCCGCCCGGCGAGCAGGATCTCGGGTGCGCCCAGGACGAACGCCCCCGCCCCCGTCAGCACCGCGCTCCACTTGCGCGCCGAGGAGAACGGGACGGACCCCGTCACCGCTGCGGGCGGCGTGTCCGCCAGCCCTTCGGCGAGCACCCTGGACGTCGCATTGCCGTCCGGGTCGGCCGCGAGCGCCGCGAGCGCCTCGCGCGCGCCCTCGACGGGGGCGAGAGGGCGCAGCGCGGTCAGGGCGACGTGCCCGTCGGTGAGGGTCCCGGTCTTGTCGAGGCACAGGACGTCGACGCGCGCGAGGATCTCGACCGCGGGCAGCTCCTGCACGAGCACCTTCTGGCGCGCGAGCAGCGTCGCCGCGATCGCGAAGTTGAGCGAGGTGAGCAGTACCAGGCCCTCGGGGATCATCCCGACGACGCCCGCGACCGCAGCGACCACGCCGTCGCGCCACGTCCCGTCCGCGATCGACGCGCGCACGCCGCCCGTGTAGTTGAGCTGGCTCCAGAAGAGCAGCAGCGAGATCGGCACGATCCCGAACGAGACGACCTTGAGGATCTTGTTCACGCCCTCGCGCAGCTCGGAGCGCACGACCGAGAACTTCTTCGCCTCGGAGGTGATGCGCTGGGCGTACCCCTCCTCGCCCACGCGCACCACACGGCACACGGCGGCCCCCGCGACGACCGTCGACCCGGAGAGCACCTCGTCACCCACCGCCTTGTGCACGGGACGCGACTCCCCCGTGAGCATCGACTCGTCGACCTCGAGCCCCGTGACCTCGAGCACCTGCGCGTCGGCCGGGACCTGGTCGCCCGTCCCGACGAGCAGCACGTCGCCCTGCACCACGTCGTCGAGCGCGACCTGCTGCTCGGCCCCGTCCCGCACCACCCGGGCGGAGGGCGCGGTGAGGATCGAGAGCCGGTCGAGCGTCCGCTTGGCCCGGTACTCGGTGACGATGCCGATCGCCGCGTTGATCACCACCACGAACCCGAAGACCGCGTCGGGCCACCGGCCCGTGAGGAGCACGAGGGTCACGGCGACCGCGAGGATCAGGTTGAAGAGCGTGAAGACGTTGGAGCGCAGGATCGCGGTCAGCGAGCGCGAGGTCGAGCGGGTCGTCCGGTTGGTCTGCCCGGCCCGGACGCGCGCGGCGACCTCCTGAGCGCTCAGCCCGGGTCCCGCGTCGTGAGGCGCCGTCCCGTCGCCGGGCCCCGTCCCCCGGCCCGACGGCGGAGCGTCCGCCGGGCCCACGGGTCCGGTCGCGGACGTGTCGTCGTCGGCGAGGCTGCTCACCCCTCGATTGTGCCCGCCGCCGGGCGCCGTGCCCTGTCGAGGCCCGATCGCGCGCGCCGACGCGTCACAACCACCTGTGGCGCTTGAAGATCGCGTACAGCGTGAATCCCATCGCGACCATCGCGAGGATCGCGAGCGGGTACCCGTACACCCAGTCCAGCTCGGGCATCCGTGCGAAGTTCATGCCGTAGATCGTGCCCACGAGCGTGGGCGCGAACAGGATCGCCGCCCAGGACGAGATCTTCTTGACCTCCTCGCCCTGCGCGAGGCTCGTCTCGGAGAGCCTGCGCATCTCCTCGTTCTGGTGCTGCGCGACGAGCGTGGCCTGGACCATGAGCGCGTTCTGCAGGAGCAACCGGAACGAGTCGGCCTGCTCCGCGAGCCGCAGCGAGTGGTCGAGCACGTCGCGCAGGTTGCGCTGGAGCTCGATGTCGACGCCGTACTTCTCCGAGCCGCGCTCGAGCGCCTGGAGGATGCCGACGACCGGGTGGGTGGCCCGCTGGAAGGCGATGACCTCGCGCGAGAGCTCGTAGATGCGTCGCGAGACGGCGGGGTCGCCGCTGAAGAGCTGGTCCTCGATCTCGTCGATGTCGTTCTGCAGACCGGCGACCACCGGGGCGTACTCGTCGACGACCTGGTCGAGCACGGCGTAGAGGATGGCCTCGGGCCCGCGACGCAGGAGCTCGGGCGTCGCCTCCAGGCGACGGCGGACCGCAGCCACGTCCGGGGACTCCGCGTGACGGACCGTCACGACGTAGTCGGGCCCGACGAAGACGTGCAGCTCGCCGAACTCGACGCGCTCCTCGGCGTCCAGGTAGCGGGCGGGCCGCAGGACCACGAAGAGGTTGTCGTCGTAGCGTTCGAGCTTGGGTCGCTGGTGGGCCGCGATCGCGTCGTCGACGGCGAGGTGGTGCAGCGAGAACTCGTCGGCGACCGCACGGATCTCGGCCTCGCTCGGCCGGTAGAGGCCGATCCACGCGAGCCCGTGCCGCTCCCGCAGCGTCTCGAAGGTCTCGTCGAGGCTCGACGGGTTGGCCGTGCGCCGCCCGTCGACGTAGACCGCGTTGTCGACGATGCCCATGCCTGCACTCCTCGGGTCGGTCGCGTCCCGTCCGGATCGCGGCGACCATCATGACAGGCGGGCGGCCTAGTCCTCGTCGAGCGTCGTGGTCGACGGTTCTCCGGCCAACGGCGTGACGCGGTCCGGGGCGTCCTTGCGTGGGCGGTAGACGACCTGGGCGTGGAAGACGAAGCGCAGGAGGAACGCGACGACCAGGGTCAGCGCCTGCGCCAGGACCGGGGGCATGCCCGTCAGGACCACGAGCCAGTGCAGGAAGGGCAGCCGGACGGCGGCCTCGATGCCGTTGAACGTGAAGGACTGTGCCGCACGTTTCCACACGCTGCGCCCTTCCGAGCGCAGGTCGTGGAACACGAAGTGCTCGAGGAGCAGGAAATTCGTGACGATCGTGACCGCGGCCGAGACGACCGCCGCCGGCATGTAGTGGACCCCGAACTGCTCCAGGCCCCACATGATGGCCAGGTTCAGCACCGCACCGAACGCCCCGACGAGCGCGAACGTCGACATCCGACCGAATCGCAGCGCCGTGAGCTGCTGCAGGTACCGCAGCCCGTTCGCGAACGTCGCCTTGGACTGCCCCGCAAACCGCTCCCCGAACACGAACGGTTCCTCGACGACCACGACCTTGTTGCGCGCAAGGATCTCGAGCAGGATCTTGAAACCCCTGGGGCGCAGTGCGGCGAGGTCGATCGAGCCGGTCCGGACCGCGAAGAACCCCGTCATGGGGTCGGTCACGTTGCGCAGCCGCAGGGGGAACATCGACCTCGCCAGGAGCGAGGACGCCGTCGAGACCAGGTGGCGCCAGCGCCCGTCGAGCCCGCCCGCGTCGCCGCCGCCCACGTACCGCGAGGCGACCACGACGTCGGCCCCGGTCGACGCGGCCGTCTCCAGCAGGACCGGAACCATCTCCGGCGGGTGCTGCAGGTCCCCGTCCATCACCACGACCCACTCGCCCCTCGCAGCCCGGAGGCCCTCGACCACCGCTCCGCTCAGACCACCGACCGGTTCCGGGCGTTGCAGCAGCCGCACCGGCATCCCCGAGGACCCCGCGACCTGCCGGATCACGTCCGGCGTGTCGTCCCGCGAGTCGTCGACGAACAGCACCTCCACGTCGAGCCCGTCGGCCGCGTCACCGATGCGGCGCACGAGCTCGCGGACGTTCGGTCCCTCGTTGAACGTCGGGACCACCACGGTGACCTGCATGTGCCCTCTTCTGCTCGTCGGGCCGGCGGGTACCGGCACGTCCCCCATCGTCTCCCGGGACGGGTCCGGGCGACAGGCGAACGCGCCCGGACAGGGCCGGACGGGTCGGGCCGGACCGGGCCGACCGCGCGGACGTCGGCACGACGCTACCTGCCGGGCCCTCCGGGCAGCCCGCGGCTCACCGCGTGAGGACCGCGACCGCCTCGACGTGGTGGGTGTGCGGGAACAGGTCGTACCCGGTGACCGACTCGACCGCGTACCCGTGCTTGGCGAAGT
Source organism: Oerskovia rustica (assembly GCF_014836555.1). Classification (GTDB taxonomy): domain Bacteria; phylum Actinomycetota; class Actinomycetes; order Actinomycetales; family Cellulomonadaceae; genus Oerskovia; species Oerskovia rustica. The sequence goes on along the minus strand of NZ_JACSQQ010000006.1, from coordinate 72,980 downwards.
AGGCGATGTCGCGAGCCAGGGCGGCGGGGTCGCACGCGACGTAGACCACGCGGGGTGCCCGGAGCGCGGCGACGGCGTCGACGACCTTGCGACCGGCGCCGGTGCGCGGCGGGTCGAGGACCACGACGTCGGCCGTCGGCGCGGCGTGGTCCTTGGCCGCGAGCACCTTCTCGACCGGGCCGTGGTGCAGCTCGACCTGAGGCTTCTCGAACGCGTTGCGGCGTGCGTCCTTGACGGCCCGCTCGTCGCCCTCGATCGCGACGACCCGCCCCGTCTCGCCGACGGCGTCGGCGAGCGGCAGCGTGAAGAGTCCAGCGCCCGAGTACAGGTCGACCACGGTCGCCTCGTCGAGCGGCCCGGCAGCCCGCAGCACGGCCTCCGCGAGCAGCGCGGGCGCCTCGCGGTGGACCTGCCAGAAGCCGTCGGCCGCGACACGGTAGGAGTGCTCGGTCCCCGCGACGCTCACGGTCTCGGTGACCGCGCGGCGGGCGTGCGGTCGACGGTCGATGTGCCCCGAGTGCCACACGACGCCGTCGACCAGGAGGATCGGGTCGGCACCGCCCGCGGGCGCGACGAGCTCGAGACGGGTCCCGGGGCGCCAGCGGCGCGTGAAGACCTCTTCGGCCTCGGCGAGGGCCGCGACCTCCGGGGTCGCGAGCGGCATCTCGTCGAGCGCGACGACGTCGTGCGAGCGGAACACGCGCATGCCCGCACGGCCCTTGTCGTCGGCGACCAGTTCGATGCGGGTGCGGTAACCGAGGCCACCGCACTCGTCGTCACCAGGGGCACTCTCAACCTCTACCTGAAGGTCAAGGCCGGCGAGACGCTTGAGCTGCTCCTGGAGGACGGCGGCCTTCCACCGGCGCTGCGCGGGCAGGGACACGTGCGAGAGCTCGCCACCGCCCGCTCCCCCGGGGCCGGCGGCAGGCCAGGCCGCAGGAACACGGTCCTCGGAGGCGTCGAGGATCTCGACGGCGTCGGCGCGCCAGAACTTCGCGTCCTCCCCGTCGTCGGTGATCCGGGCCAGCACCCGCTCGCCCGGCAGCGCGTGCCGGACGAAGACGACGCGCCCGTCGAGTCGCGCGACGCAGTGGCCGCCGTGCGCGACAGGTCCGACCTCGAGCTCGACCAGAGGTTGAGGCTCGGGGGCGTTGGACGTGGGGTTCAGGGTTTCAGACACCCCCCTAGTATCCCGGACGCGAACCGCTCCGGGCTCCGGACCGTTCGCCGACCGGGCGTGGGCCCGCACACGTTCTCGGGCGGACCCGCGGACGACCCGCGTCACGCGGGCGGCGCGGCGCGCTCAGTAGCGGCGGTTGATCCGCTGCTGGGCCGCGAAGTTCTCCTTCTCGAGCCCCGTCTGCCCCTTGGTCGAGGACAGCTGCCACGGCACGGAGGCCACGACGACGCCGGGGGTGAACAGGAGCCGGCCCTTGAGCCGCAGCGCGCTCTGGTTGTGCAGCAGGTGCTCCCACCAGTGCCCCACGACGTACTCGGGGATGTAGACCACGACGAGGTCGCGAGGGCTCTCGCGACGGATCGAGCGCACGTAGGACAGGATCGGGCGCGTGATCTCGCGGTACGGCGAGTCGAGCACGCGCAGCGGGACCGGGAGGTCGAGCGCCTCCCACTCTGCGGTGAACTCGGCGACCTCCTCGGGGTCCACACCGACCGTCACGGCCTCCAGGACCGAGGGGCGAGAAGCACGGGCATAGGCGAGGGCGCGCATGGTCGGCTTGTGCAGCTTGGAGACCAGGACGAGCGCGTGGACACGGCTCGGCAGGGCGCGGGCCGCAGCCGGGTCCTCCCCGAGCGTCAGCTCTTCGCTCACCGAGTCGTAGTGCTTGCGGATCGCCCGCATGAGCACGAACACGAAGGCCATCGCGAGGATCGCGATCCACGCACCGTGCGTGAACTTGGTCAGCAGGACGATGACCAGGACCGTGCCCGTCATCCCGAAGCCGATCGCGTTGACGACGCGGGACCGCTTCATCTTGGTGCGGAAGCGCGGGTCCGGGGTCGTGCGCAGCTCGCGCGTCCAGTGCTTGATCATGCCGAGCTGCGAGAGCGTGAAGGACACGAAGACGCCGACGATGTAGAGCTGGATCAGGCGCGTGACCTGCGCGTCGAAGGCCCAGATCAAGGCGATCGCCGCGACCGCGAGCGTCACGATCCCGTTCGAGAAGGCGAGCCGGTCGCCGCGCGTGTGCAGCTGGCGCGGGAGGTACCCGTCCTTGGCCAGGATCGAGCCCAGCACGGGGAAGCCGTTGAACGCCGTGTTCGCGGCGAAGACGAGGATCAGGCCCGTCACGGCGGCCACCAGGTAGAAGGCGAGATGGAAGCCCTGGAAGATCGCCTGCGCGAGCTGGCCGATGACCGGGTCCTGCACGAAGTCGGCAGGCACGGGTTGACCGTTGATCGTGAGCTGCTCGGCCGGGTTCTCGGCGAAGTGCACGCCGGTCTTCTGCGCGAGGAAGAGGATCGCCATGATCATGAAGGCCGAGATCGTGCCGAGCAGCGCGAGCGTCGTGGCCGCGTTGCGGGACTTGGGCTTCTTGAAGGCGGGCACACCGTTGCTGATGGCCTCGACGCCGGTGAGCGCGGCACAGCCCGACGCGAAGGCTCGCGCGACGAGGAACGCCCCCGCGATCCCGGTCAGTCCCTGGTCGAAGTGGCTCTCGGCGACGAGCTGGTAGGACGCGCTCTCGGCCATGGGCAGGGTCCCCGTGGCGTACCGGACGAAGCCGACCACGGCCGTCATCCCGATCGCGAACATGAACAGGTAGACCGGGATCGCGAAGAAGGAGCCGGACTCCTTGACGCCTCTCAGGTTGACCAGGGCGAGCAGGATCACGAGCGTGATCGCGAACGCCGCCTCGTGGCCCCGCAGGAACGGCATGGCTGCCGCTGCGTACTGGGCCCCCGAGGAGATCGACACGGCCACCGTGAGGACGTAGTCGACCATGAGCGCCGAAGCCACGCCGACTCCGGCCGTGGGGCCGAGGTTGACCGTGGCGACCTCGTAGTCACCGCCGCCCGAGGGGTAGGCGTGCACGTTCTGGCGGTACGACGCGACCACGGTCAGCAGGACCACGACGACCGCGAGACCCACCCACGGGGAGATCGTCGTGGCCGCGAGGCCGGCGATCGACAGGGTCAGGAGGATCTCGTCAGGGGCGTACGCCACCGAGGAGAGCGCGTCCGAGGCGAAGACCGGGAGCGCGATGCGCTTCGGCAGCAGGGTGTGCCCCAAGTCGTCGCTGCGGACGGGACGTCCGAGCAACAGGCGTTTGGCGGCATCAGCGATATCCGACACGTTGGCCCATGCTAGGCCCTCCAGGTGCTGTTGACCCCTCCACGACCCCGACAGATCTCGGCGAAGGCGTCCTGGGGCCTGCGCAGACCCGCCGCCGCACCGTCGCCCTGTACCGGCACCGTACGGGTGCGCGGTAGCGTTTCGTCCGTGCACTTCGTGATCATGGGATGTGGCCGTGTCGGCGCCACCCTCGCCCAGTCTCTCGAGAACCGCGGCCACTCGGTCGCCGTGGTCGACCAGAACCCCGACGCCTTCCGACGGCTGTCCGCGGAGTTCTCCGGCAAGAAGGTGACGGGCCTGGGATTCGACCGGGACACCCTCATCCAGGCAGGGATCGAGGACGCCTACGCGTTCGCCGCGGTCTCCGACGGGGACAACTCCAACATCCTGGCTGCGCGCGTGGTCCGCGAGACCTACGGTGTCGACAACGTCGTGGCGCGGATCTACGACCCCCACCGCGCCGAGATCTACCAGCGCCTCGGCATCCCGACGGTCGCGACCGTCCGGTGGACCTCCGACCAGGTGCTGCGCAGGATGCTGCCCCTCGGCGCGACCGACGAGTACCGCGATCCCTCCGGGCAGGTCCGGCTCGCGCAGACCGACTTCCACCCCGAGTGGGTCGGGCGCTCCGTGGCGACGATCGAGTCCGCGACCGGGTCGCGGGTCGCGTTCCTGGGCCGGTTCGGTGAGGGCGTCCTCGCGACCCCCGGCACCGTCCTGCAGGAGAACGACGTGCTGCACGTGCTCATGCGCGCCGCCGACGCACCCACGGTCGAGCGCCTCCTCACGCACGCCCCCAAGATCGAGGAGAACTGATGCACGTCGTCATCGTCGGAGCAGGCTCGGTCGGGCGCTCGATCGCCCGTGAGCTGCTCAGCCACGACCACGAGGTCATGATCATCGACAAGCAGCCGGCCGCGATGCGCGTCGCGCAGGTCGCCGACGCGGACTGGCTCCTCGCGGACGCGTGCGAGCTCTCGACCCTCGCCGAGGCGAAGGTCGACGAGTGCGACGTCATCGTCGCCGCCACGGGCGACGACAAGGTCAACCTCGTGGTCTCGCTCCTCGCGAAGACCGAGTTCGGGGTCCCGCGGACCGTCGCGCGCGTCAACAACCCCAAGAACGAGTGGATGTTCGACGAGTCCTGGGGTGTCGACGTCGCGGTCTCGACGCCCCGCATCATGACGTCCATGGTCGAGGAGGCCGTGGCGGTCGGTGACCTGGTCCGGATCTTCACGTTCCACCAGTCAGGTGCGGACATCCTCGAGCTCACGCTGCCGCCCGACTCGCCGCTCATCGGCACGCGCGTCGGCCAGGTGGACTGGCCCCAGGACACCGTCCTCGCGGCGATCGTCCGCGGGACCCAGCCCATCGCGCCGAGCATCGACGACACCCTCGAGGTCGGCGACGAGCTGCTCATCGTCACGGGCCGCGACGTCGACGAGGCCGAGCTCCTGCGGGTCCTGATCAACCCGTCGCCCGACGAAGGCACAGGGATCGTCGACGAGACGACCGGCCTGCCCGTCTGAGGAGGCCGTCGGCCCCTGCCGTGCCCGCGGCCCCTCGGGCTGTGGACGCGGTAGGGCCCGAGCTCACCGAGCGCCGCGGTCTCAGTCCTTCTCGGGGAACGACTCCGCCACGTGCGGGCGGCGGACCAGCAGCCAGGTCAGCCAGAGGGTCAGTGCCCACAGGGGGATGCCCATCACGAGGCGGGCCGTGCCCAGCCAGGCGACCGCGTCCTCGCCGGCCATGAACAGCGGGACCTGGACGGCGAGGCGCAACGCGAACATCCCGACCCACAGCCACGTCGCCAGCGCGTACCGGCGCATGAGCGCCGCGTCCCCGCGCCAGCGCTGGGCCCACGCTCGGAACGCGCCGGGAGCCGGCTCGTCCTGGTCGGCTTCGGTGCTGCCGACGACACCCACGTTGCTCTCGACGCGCTCCCCCGCGGCGCCGTGCGCTCCCGAGGTCGTGGCGCCGTCGGGCACGTCGCTCGCCGCGACCGCGGCCTTGACCTTGTCCCCGTCCGTCCAGCCGCTGCGCAGCGCCTCGACGACCAGGCCCACCACGGGCCACCGGACCAGCACCGAGACCGCCATCGCGACCAGGTAGGCCGCGTTCGTGAGCAGCCCCGCCGCGTAGTAGTTCTGCGCCTCGCCCGAGCGCCACGCCCACAGCACGCCGATCGCGACGCCCAGGAAGCCGCCGAACGCCTGCGTGACGGGCGTGCGCTGCACGAGGCGCGCCGCCACGGCCACGAGCGCGACCGCGACCGACGCGATGAGCGCAGGCCGCAGGGTGTTGCCCGTCGCGATGAAGACGACCACGAACACGAGGCCAGGAGCCATGGACTCCACGAGCCCGCGCACCCCGCCGATCGTCTCGGCGAGCGAGAACGACTCCCCCGCCAGGGCGCGCACGCCGCGCGCGGCACCCTCGTCCGGTGGGACGACGTCGTCGATCGCCTCCGCGACCTCCTCGACCTCCTGGGCGGGGTCCACCGGGCCGCGCTCACGCGTGGGCTCGTGCGTCATGTCGTCTCTCTCGCCAGCAGGAAGGGTCACGGACTCACTCGCCTGCGCGGGGGCGCAGCTCGTAGCGGGGGTTGAACATGGTGCGCCGACCCGCGATCTCGCAGACCAGCCCCTCGACGCGGACGCGACGTCCCGGCTCGACGCCGGCGATGCGGCGACGGCCGAGCCAGACCAGGTCGAGCGAGCCCGACCCGTCGTAGAGCTCGGCCTCGACCGTGGGCACGCCCTCACGGGGGCGCAGGATGACCGAGCGCATGACGCCCGAGACGGTCGCGCGCTTGCGGTTCGCGAGGTCGGAGACGGCCGAGCACCCGACCTGGCTGGCCGAGTCGTGACGCTCCTCGTCCGCGGCGATCTCCTCCTGGGAGGCCAGCACGGAGTGCAGGGCCTGACGCAGCGTCATGGTCAGCGCCTCTCGGTGATCTCCGGCCCGCGCGTGAGCGGGTCGAAGGTCGGGAGCGAGGGAGCCGCGCCCTCGGGGGCGGCGGCAGCGGGACGCTGCGCCTGGCCGGGAAGGTGCATCGCGAGGAGGTCGCGGGGCGGGCGCGCGTTCTGGTCACGGACCACGACGATGTTCGCGAAGACCGACTCGAGCAGCCGGGCCGCCTCCGGGTCCGCAGCGGCCTTGCCCGTCAGGACACCCCGCAGGAACCAGCGCGGGCCGTCGACACCGACGAACCGGGCCGCACGGAAGCCCTTCTGACCGTCCGGCCCCGTGGCCGGGAGCTTCGCGAGCAGCTCGCGACCGAACGTGCCGGGGATGTCGTCGACCGTCCCGCCCTGCTGACGCACGGACTCCGCGATCTCCTCGCGGATCTCGTCCCAGATGCCCATGGTCTTGGGCGCCGCGAAGGCCTGGATCTGCAGGGCGGAACCGTTGACCGCCACGGCGGCCCCCGTGATCTTCTGCGTCTTCTTGTCGACCTCCATGCGCAGCTCCATGCCCGGGACGCCCGGCAGCCAGATGGCTCCGAGGTCCGCGCGGGCACCGAGCTCGCTCACCTGCGAGGAGTCGAACGGGCCACGAGCGCCCGCCGCGGGCACGACCGGCGCCTGGGTCCCCGGGGTGCCGACCGCGTCTGCTGCGGTCTCCTCGGTCCCGGAGCCCTCGGCGGCGACCGCTTCGTCGCTCGACTTCTGCGACGCACTACGCCGGAACAAACCCACGGACGTTCTCCTTCAGCTCTTCGCCGTGTCGACCATCGACCACGGCTCGTTCGGGACGGCAGAACCGACCCCTGCTCCTACCACCCTAGACCGCTGCGCCGCCTGCGTGACCGTCCTTGGCCACGGGCGAACACCCCCCGCGTCACGGGGCTCACTGCGCGGCGACCCACCCGCCGCTCGACCCGAACCCGCCCTCGCCGCGGTGCGAGCCGGGCAGCCGCTCGGCCTGCAGGAAGCGCGCGTGCTCGACCTTCTGGACCACGAGCTGGGCGATGCGGTCGCCACGGTGCAGCACGACGGAGGTCTGCGGGTCCGTGTTGTGCAGGACCACCTTGATCTCGCCGCGGTAGCCCGCGTCGACGGTCCCCGGGGCGTTGACGATCGTCAGGCCGTGCCGGGCCGCGAGGCCCGAACGGGGGTGGACGAACGCGGCGTAGCCGTCGGGCAGCGCGATCGCGAGCCCCGTCGGGACGGTCGCGCGGCCCTGCGGCGCGATCTCCACGTCGACGGTGGTCACGAGGTCCGCGCCGGCGTCGCCGGGGTGGGCGTAGGCGGGGACGGGGGTCACGTCGTCGAGGAGCTGGACCAGCACCTCGACGTCGCCCGGTCGGGCGGGCACGGGCGCGAGGGCGGTCGGAGCCGCCGGTTCGTCGATGGGCACCCGCAGAGCCTAGTCCGCGGCGGGCGGACCCGCGAACACCCTCGGGCGCCGGGCCGCGCTCCCGCTCCCTCCGGACACGCGGCGAGCACGCCGGACGGACCTGGGATGATGGGCTCATGCCTCAGCCTGCCCCTGCCTACAGCGAACGCCTGCTCCCCGGCCCGGGCGGGTGGTCCGCCGCCGTCGCCTTCGCCGTCATCCTCGGTGTGGCGCTCTGGCCCGTCGACGACGTGCTGTCGATCAGCACGGCGGTCGTGGCTCTCGTGGTCCTCGTCGTGCTCGCGTGGTGGACCTCCCCCGTGGTCTCGGTCTCCCCCGGCCCGGACGGCCTGCGGATGCTGCGCGCCGGCCGGGCCACGATCCCGACGTCGCTCCTCGGGACCACCACGGTGCTCGACCGTGCGGCGATGACCCGCGAGCTCGGCCCCTCGCTCGACGCCCGGGCGTACGTCTGCCTGCGGGCCTGGGCCCGGACCGGGGTACGCGTCGAGCTCGTCGACCCGGCCGACCCGACCCCGTACTGGCTCGTCTCCACGCGGCACCCCGCCGAGCTCGCCGCGGCCCTGGCCGCGAGCGCCCCGGCGACCGGTCCAGGGGCTCCGGGCGCCACGACCGACGCCGGACCGACCCCCCGCTGACCCCGGACGCGCGG
>NZ_JACSQQ010000006.1:57851-64640 GCF_014836555.1 Oerskovia rustica | reverse complement strand
CCGCCCCCCCGGGGGGGGGGGCGGCCGTCCGTCGTTGGGGCTCAGGCCGTCAGGCCGCGCACTCCGAGCAGATCTGCTGCCCGTTCTTCTCGTACGCGAGCTGGCTGCGGTGGTGCACGAGGAAGCAGCTCGAACAGGTGAACTCGTCAGCCTGTCGAGGCAGCACGCGGACCGAGAGCTCTTCGCCGGAGAGGTCCGCGCCCGGGAGCTCGAACCCTTCCGCAGCCTCGGTCTCGTCTTCGTCCACAACGCCCGAGCTCTTGTCGGAGCGACGAGCCTGCAGCTCTTGGATCGAGTCCTCGCTGAGATCCTCTTCGCTCTTGCGGGGGGCGTCGTAGTCAGTTGCCATCTGTGGGGTCACACTCCGGAACGTCGTGGTCGAACATGGGGGTCGTTCGGTCCGGCGAAGGCCGTCGAACAGGCACTCCGTAGGACGTGTTGCTGGACGTCCTGACTGGTGTACGCGGTGTAATGCTCCGCCGCCGGGAATTGTTCCCGGGGGCGAACGGATTCTGCACCATTTACCGCGCGGGCGCATCCCCGACGCGAGTGGTCCTCGTCACCTCTCACGAGGCCCGACGGATTCCCTCACCTGGAGCCGTCGGAATCGGCACCGGCCGCCTCCAGGAGCGCCACCAGGTCCGACACGGCCTGCGGCGGACCCGCGACCGTCATGTCGACCCCCGCCGCGCGGCCGTGCAGGCCCGTCACGGTCGCACCGGCCTCCTGCGCGACGAGCGCTCCCGCAGCGAGGTCCCAGGGGTTGAGGCCGCGCTCGTAGTACAGGTCCAGGCTGCCGGTCGCGACGAGGCACAGGTCGATCGCCGCCGAACCGAGCCGGCGGATGTCGCGCACCCTCGGCAGCACGTCCACGAGCACCTGCGCCTGGTGGCGCCGCCGGTCGGCGTCGTACCCGAAGCCCGTCCCGACGAGGGACGTCGCGAGAGGGCCCGCGGGGTTGACGGCCACGGGCTCGCCGTCGAGGGTCGCACCCGCGCCGAGCCCGGCCGTCCAGGTGCGGCCGTCGACGATCGAGTGCACGGCACCGGCGAGCACGGTCCACTCGGCCGGGTCGGGAGGACCGGCCACCACGGCGACCGAGATCGCGTACGAGGCGACCGAGTACAGGTAGTTGACCGTGCCGTCGATCGGGTCGATGACCCACGTCAGCCCGGACGTGCCCGCCGACGCCCCCTCCTCCTCGCCGAGGATCGCGTCGTCGGGACGCTCGCGGGCGATGATGCGCCGCAGCAGAGCCTCCGACTCGGCGTCCATGGCCGTCACGACGTCGACCGCGCTCGACTTGGTCGCGGCCACCTCGACGTGCTCGGGGCGGCCGTCGCGCACGAGCGCCCCGGCCTCCCGGGCCAGGCGCTCGGCGAGGGCTCGCAGCTCCGCGACGGTGACGTCGTCGGGCAGGCGGGGGTCATCGATGAAGGAGGTCACGCATTACATCCTGCCCGACCCCGCGCCGCCGCGACGACCCGACCACGGACCGGGGACGGTCCACCCGAGGCGCAGCGAGACCAGCCGGAAGCCGAAGATCAGCGCGATCGTCGCGAGCTGCGTCCACCCCGTGAGCCACCCCTCACGCCACAGGACGGCGGTGATCGACGCGCCGACGATCGCGGGCACCGCGTAGAGCTGGCGGTCCTGGAGGATGAGAGGCGCCTCGCTCGTGAGCAGGTCGCGCAGGACCCCGCCGCCGATCCCCGTCAGGGTGCCGACGATCACCGCGGCCATGAGGCCGACCCCGTAGTCGAGCCCCTTGGTCGTCCCGACGATCACGAACAGCGCGAGCGCTCCCGCGTCGAGCACGATGATCCCGCGCCGCATCCGTTCGAGGCGCGGGTGGAAGAAGTAGATGACCACCCCCGCGGCCAGCGCGGCCACCACGAGGCGCCAGCTCGAGATCCCCACGGGAGGCGTCGCGCCGATGAGCACGTCGCGAAGGATCCCGCCGCCCAGGCCCGTCGCCCATGCGAGCACGAGCACCCCGAAGATGTCGAAGGACTTGCGGATCGCGGACAGCCCGCCGGACAGCGCGGCGCAGAACACAGCGCCCAGCTCGAGGACGTCGTCCATCGGGAACTCGATCACGGGGAGAATCATCCCAGCAGACCCCGGAACGCGGCACACCGAGCCGCCTGCGCCGCGCGGGCGATCCGGGATGGCACTCTCGGGAGTGCAGGCCCACCGGCGACGAGCCGGTCTGCACGGCGTGGGAGGATTCATGAACGAGCTCGAGCTGGTGAGGTTGCACGAGGACGGGGAGACCCTCGTCCTCGCCGGAGCGGACGGTGCGCGGTTCACGCTGCCCATCGACGACGCGTTGCGCGCTGCCGTACGCCGCGACCGCACCCAGCTCGAACAGCTGCGGGCCCAGGCCCCCGGGGTCCTGCCCGTGCGGGAGATCCAGTCCCAGCTGCGCGCGGGCCACAGCGCCCGTGAGGTCGCCGAGAAGGCCGGCATCCCGATCGAACAGGTGCGCCGCTTCGAGGGGCCCGTGCTCGCCGAGCAGGAGTTCGTCGTCGAGCAGGTCCGCAAGAACCGCCTGGGGCACGACGAGGGCTCCCCCACCCTGGGCGAGCTCGTCACCGAGCGACTGACCGCCCGCGGCGTCGAGCCCGAGGACGTCGAGTGGTCCGCGGCCCGCCCCCACGGGGCGCCGTGGACCGTCACGGCGCTCTTCCTGATCGGCGACCGTGCCCGCAGCGCGCGCTGGTCGTACGACCCCCAGTCCCGCTCTCTGCACGCCCTCGAGGACGAGGCCCGCTGGTTGTCCGGCGCCTCGCCCGAGGCCGAGCCCGTGCGCGGCGTGCGCGGCGCGATCTTCGACCACGCTGCACGCGGGGGCGGCCAGGCGCCGTCCGCACCGTCGCCCGAGCGGGCTGGCACCGACTCGTCGGACGAGCCCGCGAGCACGCCGGTCGTCGAGACCCTGCCGGTGCACGACGAGACGACGTCGATCCTCGACGACCTCAGCCAGCGGCGCGGGGTGCGCGCGCACCGCGACGAGGACCCGGCGATCTTCGAGGGCTTCGGCCCTCCGCAGACCTTCGACCTGGGCGACCGGTCGTCGCGCCGCGACGACTCGCGCGGCGACGAGGAGCCCGCAGGGGCCAAGGTCATCACCCTGGGTCAGGGCGGGCGCCAAGGAGCGCACCACCGGCCCGACGACGGCGCTCACCCGTCACGGTCGGCCCGCCGGGGCGCGGGCCGGGACGAGGGGCTCGACCCGTCCGAGGAGCCTCCTGACCAGGACTCGCGCGACGCCCACCCCGCAGGGTCGGGAAACCGCGAGCGCCGCACCGGCGACGACCGTACGGCCGACGTCGACCCAGACGACGCACCGGCCAGCGCGCCGCGCTCCCGGCGCGAGGACGCCGGGAACCGCACCGAGCCTGCGGCGCACCCGGCCGAGCCACGGCGCAGCGGTCGCAAGCCGCGGGCGAGCGTCCCCAGCTGGGACGAGATCGTCTTCGGGGCCAAGCCCGAGCACTGACCTGCGACGGGCGAGGGGCCGTGTCCCTCCGCGCCCCCTCGTCCGCGGCGTCCCCGGGGTTCCTTGCGCGCGGCGTCGCCGCCGGCTCAGCGTGTGGCCGGGTCGTCCGACAGCTCGAGGACCAGCCCGTCCCCGGTCGCCGAGCGCAGCCGGGCCGACGCAGAGGTCATGCGTCGCATGTGGTGCCGTCGGCACAGGACCTCGTACGCGACCTCGCTCTCGCTGTCCCCCGTGTCGCCGACCACGACCTGCGCCCCCTCGACGACCATCCAGCCGTCGACCGTGCGCGCGTTGTGGGTCGCGCGGGCCCCGCACCAGCACAGCGCCTGCACCTGGAGCACCTCGACCCGGTCCGCCAGCTCGATGAGCCGCGCGGAGCCCGGGAACAGGTGGGAGCGGAAGTCCGCCGTGATGCCGAACGCGAACACGTCGATCTCGACCTCGTCCACCAGGCGTGCGAGCTGCTCGACCTGGGTCGTCGAGTAGAACTGGGCCTCGTCGCAGATCAGGTAGTCGACGGTCTCACCGTGCCGGCGCGCGTCCACCACGAACGACCAGAAGTCGGTGTCGTCCCGTACCTCGTGCGCGGCGACCTCGAGGCCGAGGCGCGAGGAGAGCCGGTCCGTCCCGGCACGGTCGTTGCGGGAGAACTTGAGACCCGTCCGACCACGCGCGGAATGGTTGTGGTCGAGCTGCAGGGCGAGGGTGGACTTGCCGCAGTCCATCGTGCCGGAGAAGAAGACCAGCTCTGCCACGGTCGTGGGCCTTTCGGGTACGGGGGACGGTCCCCTGAGGACACCCGGCCGTAGGTCAGGACCGGGTGGGGTGGGTTCGTGCTCAGGTGGTCGTGACGAGCAGCGGGACCTGCATCTCGGTGCGGGTCAGCGAGCCGTGGACGCCGACGAGCTGGAGGGAGGCCGCGGTCTGCGTGCGGGAGTCCACGACGGTGGCACGGCCACGCATCGCGACGACGACGTCCCCGATCGCAGGGAGCACATGGTCGGCGACGGGGCCGAACCAGCCCGCGGCCACGGCGTCCTCGCGCAGCGCCACGATCGCGTCGTCGCCCAGGACGGACGACCAGCGCGCCGCGACCGAGGAGGCCTGGTCCGGGCGGGCGTAGACGTGCACCGCACGGGGCTCGCCACCCACGAGGTCGACACCACGCCCCAGCTCCGGGGTCTTCGCGACGTCCCAGCGCTTCGAGCGGTCGACGTCGACCATGCCGTGGTCGGCCGTCACGATCAGCAGGGTGCCGTGCGGCAGCGACCGGGCGAGGCGCCCGAGCTCGCGGTCCAGGTCCGACAGCGCGTCGCCCCACTGCCGGGAGCGCCAGCCGTGGTGGTGACCGGCCTTGTCGACGTCGCCCCAGTAGAGGTAGACGATCCCGGGGGCCGTGAGCTCGAACGCCACGGTGTCGACGCGGTCCGCGATGGACTCGGCCGCGAGATAGCGTGCGCCGCGCAGCGCGGCCACGGTCATGCCCGAACCCGCGAACCTGGCGGGACCGACCGAGGAGACCTCGACCCCGGCCTCGGCCAGGCGCTCCAGCACGGGCGGTTCCTGCTGCAGGTCGCGCGGGTCGGCGGCGCCGTCCCACGAGACCATGTTCGCGAGCCGACCGGAGACGGTGTCGCGCTGGGTGTAGCCGAGCATGCCGGTGCGACCTGGTGACGTCCCTGTCCCGAACGTGCCGATCGCCGCGGCCGTCGTGCTGGGGAAGCTCGACGTGAGGACGCGTGAGGTGCCGAGCAGCGAGCGCAGGAACGGCGCGTGGCCGGCCCGCTCGGTGAGGTTCGCGTGGCCCAGGCCGTCGACGAGCACGACGCACACCCGGTCTGCGGCGGGCAGGCCCAGGTCTGCCCGGGCCCGCAGCGAGCTCGTGCCGGTCGTGGTCGTGAGGTCCAGCCCCAGGGCGCCCGCCGCACCGGGCAGGACCGAGCTCAGGGCGAGCCCGTCGTAACGCGGGGCGAGGAGCCCGTCCGGGAGGACCTCGGGCAGGACCGTCACCGGCTCGCCCGGCCCACGCCGTGGGCCGTCGCCGCCGACAGGGCCTTGGCGAACGCGAGGGCGTTGCGCACCGCGTCGCGCCCTTCCGCCTCGGCGCTTACGCGCACCACGATGTCGTCGGGCGTGATCTGCCCCGTCAGGCCGTGGTCCGCCTCGCAGCCCGGGTCGGGGCACTGCGCCGGCTCCAGGTCCACCCGGGACACGGCTCCCCAGCCGATCGCGAGCGTCACCTCGATGGGCGGCGTGCCGCTGCGGTGCTTCTCCGGGTCGACGACCACGTGCGACAACGAGACCGAGCGCAGCTCGGAGATCGGCACCGACTCGGTCGTCGCCGCGGCCGACGCGGACGGGTTCTCGCTGTCCGCGGGGTGGTCGTCCACGTGCGCGGTGATCAGGCGGGTCGGCGTGAGGACCAGGACCGTCAGGTGGCGGCGGACCTCGACGTCGAACGTCGTCTCGACGTAGACGAGGTGGGACACGAGGTCCTCCCCGGCGATGGCGACGTCGAGCACGTCCTGCACGAGCTCCGGGTAGTAGCCCGCGCGGCGCAGCTGGGAGGTCAGGTCGGTCCGGGAGGGGGATTCAGCAGATGGCACCCGCGCATTCTCCCACCGCACGGCGCGGCGGGGCCAGCCCGCCCGCGCGCCTGGGACCGCTCAGCCCGGGAGCGCGCGGCGCAGGGTGTCGGCCCGCTGCGCGCCGGCCACCTGGACCCGCGCCCCGAGCACCGCCGCGCCGTGCTCGGCGACCACGACCGGGTAGAGCTCGACGCTGCGCAGCTCGGGCAGCTCGTCGGCCATGAGCGACATGCGGGAGAGCAGGTCCTCGAGCGCCGCGGTGTCCGCCACGGGCGCCCCCATGTAGCCGAACAGGCGGGGCGCGGCCCGGATCGAGCGCACCATCGTGGCGACGTCGACGTCGGTGAGCGGGGGCACGCCGTAGCTCACGTCGCCCAGGAGGTCGACGGCGTCGCCCGCGAGACCGAACGAGACGACCGGCCCGAAGAGCTGGTCCTCGGTCGAGCGCACGACGCACGCCACACCCGCGTCGGCCATGCGCTGGACCTCGAAGGGTGCGGGGCCCGTGTGCCCGTCGGCCCCGGTGCCGGCCTCCCCCGTCGTGGCGCGCCCCGGGTTCCCCGCGGGCAGCACGGCCGCGAGCGAGGCTCTCATCTGCTCGACGTCGGCGCGCAGCTCGTCCTCGTCGCCGATGTCGAGGCGTACGCCGCCCAGGTCCGTCCGGTGGCGCAGCGACTCAGCGGTGCTCTTGAGCGC
>NZ_JACSQQ010000006.1:52770-57841 GCF_014836555.1 Oerskovia rustica | reverse complement strand
GCGACGAGCGCGGCCACGGCCGCGGCGGCCGGGCGGACGCGGCGCGAGGGCCACAGCTCGATGCCGTACGCCGCGAGGAGCCGGGCCGTGGTCCCCGCGTCGAGGTCGACCACCGAGTCGCCCGCGAGGGCGCCCTCGACGATCGCCCGGGCGCGGTCGGAGTCGACGTCCGCGGGACGGTCGACCGTGCCGTGGTCGGCGTCGCGCCAGCGCGCGTACCCGACGACCGCGCCGACCGCCGCGACGGCGTCCTCCGGCGTCGAGTAGGCGGGCACGTGCAGGCGCGGCCCGTCGGGGTCCGCAGGGTTCGGTGCGCTGAGCTCGGCGGCGAGGCCGTGGAGCCCGAGGACGCTCGCGACCGTGGTGCGTCCGCTCGCCGCGGCCGCCCGGGCGACGGCCCGCGAGACGGTGCCGACGCGGGGTCGGACGGTGGGGACGTGCACCGCGACGACGACGTCGCACGCGTCCGGGGCGTAGAGGGCGGCGACCGCGCTCTCGATCCGCTCGTCGTCGGCGTCCTCGGGCAGGAAGGTCGAGCAGTCGGAGACCACGAGCCCGGCCGAGACCACGGCCTCCGCGACGAGCGCGGTCAGCGCGGCCGACGACGCGAGGATCCCGATGCGCCGCCCGGACGGCAGCGGCTGGTTCGCGAGGAGCTGGGCGATGTCGACGAGGTGGTGGGTGTTCTCGGCGTGGATCACCCCGGACTGGCGCAGCATCTCGTCGAGCGTGCGGCGCGGGGCGCGCGTCGAGCGGACCGCGTGACCGGGCGGCACGACCTGCCCAGAGCGCCCCGCGGTCACGACCACGACCGGCTTGACCGACGCCAGCCGTCGGGCGATGCGGGAGAACTTGCGGGGGTTCCCGATCGACTCGAGGTACAGGCACACGACCGACGTCTCGGGGTCGTCCTGCCAGAACTGCATGAGGTCGTTGCCCGAGACGTCCGCGCGGTGCCCGGCCGACACGAACGACGAGATGCCGATCCCGCGGCGCAGCGCCGTCGCCAGGAGAGTCACGGCCGTGGGCGCGGACTGGCAGAAGATCCCGATGCTGCCCGCGACCGGCTCGACCTCGGCGAGGCTCGCGTTGAGCCTGTGCCCCGCGTGCGTCGTCAGGAGCCCGTAGGTCGCGGGGCCGACCACGCGCATGCCCGCGGTGTGCGCGGTGCGCAGGAGGTCGCGCTGGAGCGCGAGCCCGTCGGGTCCGGTCTCGGCGAAGCCCGCGGAGAGCACGACGACGGCGCGCACCCCGAGGCGTTCGAGCTCGGCCGTCGCGGCGATCGCCTCGCGCGGGGGCAGCGCCAGCAGCGCGAGGTCCACGGGCCCGGGGACGTCCGCGATGCGGGCCCGGAAGCGGACCGGGGGCCCGGCGGCCTCGTCGTCGAGCTCCTCGACCAGCTCCTCGACGAGCTCGGCGGCCGCCGCGGCGTCGTGCAGGTGCCCGTGCGCGGAGCCGTGATCGTGATGGTGCGGCCCCTCCGGCTCCTCGACGTGGCTCGGACCCTCTCCGCCGTGCCGCTCCCCGCGGTGCTCGCCCGCGGTCTGGACCGGGAGCTCGGGGCTGCCGGGCGCGGTGAGGCCGACCACCTCGAACGTCCCGTCGCCCGGGTCACGGAGGGCGTTGGCGAGCACACGCTCGGCCAGGAGCCGCTCCGCGGTGCCGGGCGCCGCCGTCGGGCCGGGGCCCACGAGCAGGACCCGGCGGGCCGTGAGCAGGCCGTGCATGGACCGCGCCTCGGCGCGGTGCTCACGGTCCGCCATGACCTCGCGCGAGCGGTCCGTCGGGTCGAGGTCGACGCTCACCGCGACGATCCCGTCGTCGACGTGCTGGCTCACGACGTAACCGGCCTCCTGGAAGACCGCGAGCATCTTGCCGTTCTGCGGCAGCACCTCGGCACTGAACCTGCGCACGCCACGCTCGCGGGCCGCGGCCGCCAGGTGCTCCAGGAGGACCGACCCGAGGCCGCGCCCCTGCTCGGCGTCGGCGATGTTGAAGGCGACCTCGGCCTCGTGCGGGGCGACCTTGTCGAAGCGCGCGACGCCGATGATGTCCTCGCGCAGGTCCTGGCCCACCCGCTTGACCGCGACCAGGGCCACGCGCTCGGCGTGGTCGACGACCGTGAAGCGCTCGAGGTCCCGGTCCGAGAGCCGCTCGATGTTCGCGAAGAAGCGCAGGTACGTCGAGCGTTCGCTCTGGCCCATGTGGAAGCGCTGGAGCGCCGCGGCGTCGGAGGGCCGGATCGGACGCACGTGCGTCGTCGTGCCGTCGCGCAGCACGACGTCGGCCTCCCACTCGACCGGGTACTGGTCCGGCTGCGGCGCCGGGTCAGGGTCGGCCGGGACGTCGTGTCCGTTCACCCGCCCTAGGCTACTGGTCGGAGCGACGCTGGTCAGCGGCGCGCCCGGCGCGCGGGAGAATGAGGGCCCGGATGTCGGTGGGCCGCGCTACCGTTCGCCGACGAGCACTCGTGCCCGGCCGTCCGGCCCGCCGACCGCACCGCCGACCGCACCGAAGCACCCGACCCATCGACCCGCAGGAGCCCGACGACCCATGGCGCGCAGACCGTCCGCCTCGAAAGCCCCGCTCGATCCGAGCGAGGTCCACGAGAAGATCATCGACATCGACGTCACGACGGAGATGGAGGGGTCCTTCCTCGAGTACGCGTACTCGGTCATCTACGCCCGCGCGCTGCCGGACGCGCGCGACGGGCTCAAGCCCGTCCAGCGCCGCATCCTGTTCCAGATGTCCGACATGGGGCTGCGCCCGGAACGCGGGCACGTGAAGTCGGCGCGCGTCGTCGGCGAGGTCATGGGCAAGCTCCACCCCCACGGCGACACCGCGATCTACGACGCCCTGGTGCGCCTGGCCCAGCCGTTCTCGCTGCGCCTGCCGCTCGTCGACGGCCACGGGAACTTCGGGTCGCTCGACGACGGACCCGCCGCGCCGCGCTACACCGAGGCGCGCCTCGCGAGCGCCGCGATGGCCATGACGATCGGGCTCGACGAGGACGTCGTCGACTTCATCCCGAACTACGACAACAAGCTGACCCAGCCCGAGGTCCTGCCCTCCGCGATCCCGAACCTGCTCGTCAACGGCGCCGCGGGCATCGCGGTCGGCATGGCGACCAACATGGCCCCGCACAACCTGGTCGAGGTCGTCGCCGCGGCCCAGCACCTCATCAAGCACCCGACCGCGGACCTCGACGCGCTCATGCGCTTCGTCCCCGGCCCGGACCTGCCGGGCGGCGGCAAGATCGTCGGCCTCGACGGCATCCGCGACGCCTACCGCACGGGGCGCGGCTCGTTCCGCACCCGGGCCACCGCGCGCATCGAGAACATCACGGCCAAGCGCAAGGGCATCGTCTTCACCGAGCTCCCCTACCTCGTGGGGCCGGAGAAGGTCATCGAGAAGATCGCCGAGGGCGTGAAGTCGAAGAAGCTCGTCGGCATCACCAACGCGACAGACCTGACGGACCGCGCGCACGGGCTGCGCCTCGTCGTCGAGATCAAGACGGGCTTCAACCCCGAGGCCGTGCTCGAACAGCTCTACAAGGTCACGCCGCTCGAGGACTCGTTCGGCATCAACAACGTCGCGCTCGTCGAGGGACAGCCCCGCACGCTCGGCCTGCGCGAGCTCCTCCAGGTGTGGGTCGACCACCGTATCGACGTCGTCCGTCGTCGCAGCTCCTACCGCCTCGCCAAGCGCAAGGAACGCCTGCACCTGGTCGAGGGCCTGCTGCTCGCGATCGTCGACATCGACGAGGTCATCCAGGTCATCCGGTCGAGCGACGACGCCGAGACGGCGCGCACCCGTCTGCGCGAGGTCTTCGACCTGTCCGAGCCGCAGGCCGAGTACATCCTCGAGCTGCGCCTGCGCCGCCTGACCAAGTTCTCGCGCCTCGAGCTCGAGAAGGAGCAGGAGGCGCTGCGCCTGGAGATCGCCCAGCTCGAGGAGATCCTCGGCGACGAGGCCAAGCTCCGCGCGGTCGTCTCCGCGGAGATGAAGGAGGTCGCGAAGGTCTACGGGACGCCGCGACGCACCATCCTGCTCGAGTCGGCGGGCGCGTCCCCCACGTCCGCGCAGGGCGTGCTGGGCACCATCTCGGCCGTCCCGCTCGAGGTCGAGGACACCCCGTGCTGGGCGCTGATGTCCGCGACTGGGCTCCTGGCCCGCACGGGCGACGCGACCGAGCCGGGCACCGGCGGCCGCCGCCACTCGCACGACGCCCTGAGCGGCGCCGTGCCGGCCAGCGTGCGCAGCGACGTCGGGCTCGTGACGAGCAAGGGCCGCATCGTGCGGCTCTCAGTGCTCGACCTGCCCGCCCTCCCGCCGACCGACGGCGCCCCGAGCCTGTCCGGCGGCGTGCCCCTGAGCGAGATCGTGAGCCTCGAGGCCGGCGAGAAGCCGCTGACGATCGTGTCCCTCGACCCCGACGCCCCCACGCTCGCGCTCGGCACCGCGGGCGGCGTCGTCAAGCGCGTCATCGCGGGCGACATGCCGACCAACAGGGACACCTGGGAGGTCATCTCGCTCAAGGAGGGCGACGCCGTGGTCGGCGCGGCCCCCGTGACCGAGGCGGACGAGCTCGTCTTCGTGAGCTCCGACGCGAGCCTGCTGCACTTCGACGCGTCGGCCGTACGCCCGCAGGGACGCAGCGCGGCGGGCATGGCGGGCATCAAGCTCGCCCCGGGCCAGCAGGTCACGTTCTTCGGCGTGATCGACGCCGCGAGCCGCGACCTCATGACGGTAGTGACCATCGCCGGCGCCTCCGACGCCCTGCCGGGCACGCAGGCAGGCTCGGGCAAGGTCACCCCGTACGAGCTCTACCCCGGCAAGGGCCGCGCGACGGGCGGCGTCCGCGCCCAGCGGTTCCTCAAGGGCGAGGACACGCTCATCTTCGCGTGGGTCGGCCGCGGTCCCGGCCGGGCCGTGGGGTCCGCGGGCCAGCCCGTCGAGCTGCCGCCCGTCGACCAGCGCCGCGACGGCTCGGGCGCACCGCTCGACGTCCCGATCACGGCGATCGGCGTCGGCTGAGCCTCCCGCACGGGTGAACGACCGTGGGGGGGGG
>NZ_JACSQQ010000006.1:11409-52760 GCF_014836555.1 Oerskovia rustica | reverse complement strand
GGTGCTCCGGTCGACCCCACGGTCGTTCACGTTCCTGCCGGCTCTGCGCAGCAGGACCACGGCCCGCTCAGGCCGACGGTGCGCCCGCCGCTCCGCCGGCGACCGCCGGTGCCCCGCCGGCCGGGCCCGCAGCGGACGCGTCCTGCACGTCCCGGCGCAGGATCCCGACGACGAGCAGCGCCTGCCCTGCGAGATACGTGAGCATGACCCAGAAACCGGACGACAGCGGACCCGGGACCTCGAAGCCGGGCACGAACGCCCCGAGCGCGATGAGCGCGTCCGAGACGAGGAAGATCGCGCCGCCGACGCCCGCGACCCGGTTCACCCCGGTCGACAGCACCGCCATGACCGTCAGGCACACGCCGTAGACCATGACCGGGACGAGCAGAGCGCCCGCGTGCGGGGCGCACACCGCGACCAGGGCCCCGAGCGCGACCCCGTAGGGCACGAGCAGGAGCGGACGGCGCAGCAGGCTCTCCCCGCGTCGCGGCCAGAACGCGGCCGCGTACGCGAGCTGGGCGAGCAGGAAGAACCCGACCATGGTCAGGAAGGAGACGTCACCGCTCGACAGGTCGGGCGCGCTGTCGCCGAGCCACGAGAAGCCCAGCGCGACGAGCGTCCAGCGCACGAGGCGCGACCGTCGGGCGCCGGACGTCGCCGCCCACACGACCAGCGCGAGCAGCGGCATGACGAACCACTGCGTGACCTCGGCGAGCTGCTCGGCCCCGGCCAGGTGCGCCCCGAGGTGCACCGCCGAGAGCAGCAGGAACGCCCCGGCCGCGAGCGCCGCTGGGCGCCGCCGCAGGAAGGTGGACGGGACGGGGGCGTGCGAGACGCGCGAGATCGAGGCAACCACGGTGTTCCCTTTCGAGGCGAGGGCACCCGCGTCACGGGTGTCCCAGCAGCGCGGCACCGTTGCCGCGCTGAGCTGGGAACACGGTAGAGCCTCAGAGCTCGATCGAGTACATCCGTGAGCCGTCGGTCTTCTCGTAGCCGAGGCTCGCATAGAGACCGTGGGCGCCGGACGGGTTCTCGGTGTCGACGTCGAGCTCGGCGAAGTCGATGCCGCTCGCCCGGTAGGCGGCCATGCCCGCGCTGAGCAGGGCGACGGCGATCTTGCGCCCGCGGTAGGCGCGGCGCACGCCCAGGGTCTCGGTGTACCCGCTCGAGTAGCCCTGGACGGGCCAGTCCTGCTCGTAGCGCCCCGACAGCAGGTACCCGGCCACGACCGGCCCCCCGCCCGTGCTCCCGGCGGGAGCGACGCCGTCGGGCAGGCTGCCCTCGACGGGCGAGCCGTCCGAGGGTGCGGGCGAGTCGTCCACGACCAGGACGCTCCACTCGGGAGCGAACATGCTGCGCCCGTGCACCCAGGACTCCGGCGTCGCGGGCTCGCTGCCCCAGTGGTCGCGGAACGCGTCGTTGTGCGCGAGGCGCGTGGCCTCGTCGAGCTCGGGCGACCACGGCACGACGCGCAGCCCCTCGCCGAGGGTAACCTCGGGCACCGGGAGCGACAGGTCGCGCCGCAGGTTCGAGTAGAAGCGGTTCGCGGTGAACCCCGCGGCCTCGAACAGGCGGCACTCGAGCTCGTCGTCGTCCTGGGCATAGCCCGCGATGCGGGCGGGCAGCTCCTTGCCCGAGGCCGCGAGTAGCTGGCGGGCGCGCCCCGTGGACCAGGCGATGACCTGGCGGCCGACGCCCCGCCCCCGCCACTGCGGGTGCACGGCACCCTGGACGAACGCGCGCACGACCGTCGTGTCCCCGGGCCGTGTGTCGACCGACGCGTACGCGCGCGGCTCGCCGTCGGCGTCGATCCCGACCAGGGTGTCGCGGGGCAGGTCGCGCCAGTCGCCCTCGAAGATCTCCTCGGTCTCCTCGAGCGAGGTGCGGTACGGGTGCTTGTCGTGCTCCTCGACGGCCGCGATCAGGCCGAAGAGCGCCGGCGTGTCCTCGGCCACCAGGGGCCGCCAGGTCAGCCCCTCGACGTGCGGGACGGGCACGACGTCGGGCGCGGCGACGCGCTCGGCGATCGGGGCGAGGGTCTGACGGACGGAGGGTGCTGGGCTCATGGGCACCACGCTAGGGTCGGGCGCCGGACGCGGCACCCTGTTTTTCCGGACGCCCCGGCCGCGCACGCTCCCCCGGCGTTACAGTTCCCCCCATGTCCCACGACGCCGCCGACGCCCGTTCCGCCGCCTTCGCCGAGGCCCTGCGCACCCGCGTCGTCGTGGCCGACGGCGCGATGGGCACCATGATCCAGGAGCAGGACCCGAGCCTGGACGACTACCAGCAACTCGAGGGCTGCAACGAGATCCTCAACGTCTCGCGGCCCGACATCATCGCGGCCGTGCACGACGCGTACCTCGCGGTCGGCGTCGACTGCGTCGAGACCAACACGTTCGGCGCCAACTGGTCCAACCTGTCGGACTACGACATCGAGGACCGTATCCGCGAGCTCGCCGCGGCCGGCGCGCGCATCGCCCGGGAGCGGGCCGACGCCTGGTCGACCCCCGAGCAGCCGCGGTGGGTCCTGGGCTCCATGGGACCCGGCACCAAGCTCCCCAGCCTGGGGCACACGACGTACGCCAACCTGCGCGACACGTTCGCCGAGCAGGCCGCAGGACTGCTCGACGGCGGCGTCGACGCGATCCTCGTCGAGACGAGCCAGGACCTGCTCCAGGCCAAGGCCGCGGTCAACGGCTCGCGCGCCGCGATGCGCGACGTCGGGCGCTCGGTGCCGGTCATCGTGCAGGTCACGGTCGAGACCACGGGCACCATGCTCATGGGCTCCGAGATCGGTGCGGCCCTCACGACGCTGCAGTCGTTGGGCGTCGACGCGATCGGGCTGAACTGCGCGACGGGCCCGGCCGAGATGAGCGAGCACCTGCGCCACCTGGCCAAGCACGCCGAGATCCCCGTGACGTGCATGCCCAACGCCGGGCTACCGGTGCTGGGCGCCAACGGGGCCTCGTACCCCCTCACGCCGAGCGAGCTCGCGGCGGCGCACACCCAGTTCGTCACCGAGTTCGGCCTGGGCCTCGTGGGCGGCTGCTGCGGCACGACGCCCGAGCACCTGCGCCAGGTCGTCGAGGCCGTGCGCGCACGGCCCGTCGCGCCACGCAGCCCCGAGCGTGAGAACGGCGTCGCGAGCCTGTACTCGCACGTCGACTTCCACCAGGACTCGGCGTTCCTCGCGATCGGCGAGCGCACCAACGCCAACGGCTCCAAGGCGTTCCGCGACGCGATGCTCGCCGAGAACTGGGAGGAGTGCGTCCAGATCGCGCGGGCGCAGACGCGCGACGGCGCCCACCTGCTCGACGTCTGCATCGACTACGTGGGGCGCGACGGCGTCGCGGACGCCCGCGAGGTCGTCTCGCGTCTCGCGAGCGCGTCCACGCTCCCCCTCGTGATCGACTCGACCGAGCCGGCCGTCATCCAGGCAGGCCTCGAGCTCGTGGGCGGGCGCGCCATCGTGAACTCGGTCAACTTCGAGGACGGCGACGGGCCCACCTCGCGCTTCGCACGCATCATGCCGCTCGTCACGGAGCACGGCGCCGCCGTCATCGCCCTCACGATCGACGAGGAGGGGCAGGCGCGCACCGCCGAGACCAAGGTCGCGATCGCCTCGCGCCTCATCGACACGCTCGTGGGCGAGTGGGGCGTGCGCCTCGACGACATCGTCGTCGACACCCTCACGTTCCCCATCGCGACTGGCCAGGAGGAGACGCGGCGCGACGCGATCGAGACCATCGAGGCGATCCGCGAGCTGGTCGCCCGCTACCCGGGCGTGCACACCACGCTCGGCGTCTCCAACGTGTCGTTCGGCCTCAACCCGGCCGCGCGCACCGTGCTCAACTCGGTGTTCCTGCACGAGGCCACGCAGGCCGGGCTCGACTCCGCGATCGTGCACGCCGCGAAGATCCTGCCGCTCGCCTCGATCCCCGACGACCAGCGCCAGGCCGCGCTCGACCTCGTGTGGGACAAGCGCGAGTACGACGCCGAGGGCAACCTCACGCACGACCCCCTGGCCCACCTGCTCGACCTCTTCTCCGGCGTCGACTCCGCGGCGCTCAAGGACGCGCGCGCCGCCGAGATGGCAGCGCTGCCCGTGGGCCCGCGCCTCGAGCGACGCATCGTCGACGGCGAGCGCAAGGGCCTCGAGGCCGACGTCGACGAGGCGCTCGCCTCCGGCATCAAGGCGCTCGACATCGTCAACGACCACCTCCTGGAGGGCATGAAGGTCGTCGGCGAGCTGTTCGGCAAGGGCGAGATGCAGCTCCCGTTCGTGCTGCAGTCCGCCGAGGTCATGAAGACCGCGGTCGCGCTGCTCGAACCGCACATGGAGAAGACCGACGAGGCGGGCAAGGGCACCATCGTCCTGGCGACCGTGCGCGGCGACGTCCACGACATCGGCAAGAACCTCGTCGACATCATCCTCACCAACAACGGGTACACGGTCGTCAACATCGGCATCAAGCAGTCGATCGGCGCCATGATCGACGCGGCCGAGGAGCACGACGCCGACGTGATCGGCATGTCGGGGCTCCTCGTGAAGTCGACCGTCGTCATGCGCGAGAACCTCGAGGAGCTCGCCACGCGCGGGCTCGCCTCCCGCTGGCCGGTCCTGCTCGGCGGCGCGGCCCTGACCCGCACCTACGTCGAGGACGACCTCGCCGGCATCTTCCCGGGCGAGGTCCGCTACGCCCGCGACGCGTTCGAAGGCCTGCGACTCATGGAACCGCTCGTCCGCGTGGCGCGGGGAGAGGCGCGCGACGCCGTCGGGCTGCCTCCCCTCAAGAAGCGCCGCCACGCGACCGTGACCGTGACGCAGACGCCCCTGGAGGACCTGCCCGCACGCTCCGACGTCGCCGCGGACAACCCCGTGCCCGCCCCGCCCTTCTGGGGCACGCGCATCGTCAAAGGCATCCAGCTCGCCGACTACGCCGCGTTCCTCGACGAGCGCGCCACCTTCATGGGGCAGTGGGGGCTCAAGCCGGGGCGGTCCTCCGATGCGGACGGCGCAGCCGGAGCCTCGTACGAGGAGCTCGTCCAGACCGAAGGGCGCCCGCGCCTCAACGCGTGGCTCGAGCAGATCCGCACGGACGGCATCGTCGACCCGTCCGTGATCTACGGGTACTTCCCCGTGTGGTCGGAGGGCGACGACGTGGTCGTGGCGCACCACGGCCCCGGGCTCGCGGGCATCGGAGCGCCCGACGGCGGCTCGGGCGGTCCCGTGGGCGAGGAGCGGCTGCGCTTCACGTTCCCCCGGCAACGCCGCGACCGCCACCTGTGCCTCGCGGACTTCGTCAAGCCCCGCTCCTGGGTCGAGGAGACCGGGCGCTACGACGTCCTGCCCGTCCAGCTCGTGACCGTGGGCGACACCGTCGACGTGCACACCGCCAAGCTCTTCGCCGCGAACAAGTACCGCGAGTACATGGAGCTCCACGGGCTGTCCGTGCAGCTCACCGAAGCGCTCGCCGAGATGTGGCACTCCCGCGTCCGGTCCGAGCTCGGGTTCTCGGACGAAGACCCTGCTGACGTCCAGGGGATGTTCGACCTCGACTACCGCGGGGCGCGGTTCTCCCTCGGCTACCCCGCGTGCCCCGACATGGAGGACCGGCGCAAGGTCGTGGAACTGCTTCGGCCGGAGCGGGTGGGCGTGGTGCTCTCTGACGAGCTGCAGCTGCACCCGGAGCAGTCGACCGACGCGTTCGTGTTCCATCACCCGGAGGCGAAGTACTTCTCTGTCTGACGGTTGCCCGGGTGAGTCCTGGCACGTCGACACGACTGCCGGTGGCTGTTGCCTGCGGTGTTGGCCGCGGGCCACGGATGCAGCAGTCGCTGGATGCATCTGTCCGTACCAAGGCGTGTCGTAAGCGTGTCGCCGCAAGGGCCGGAACTGGCCCCTCGCCTGCGGAAGACACGAAATGGCGCCCGACCTGCGCGGACAGCGTTCGGCCACGTTTGCGCACCGAATCCGTGAGGCAAGTGGTGCCGCCAGCCCCAAGGGTTCCAACCATCAAAGGAAGGGCTTCAGACGTCGAACCCCTAGGGCGTGTCTCCTTAGTCGCAAGGCTGAGATGTTGCAGAGTGCGCTCGTGGATCGTGGTCGCGAGTTGTCGGACGAGCAGTGGGCAGTAATCGGCCCGTTGATGCCGAAGGTGTCGGGCCGCTCACGCCCATGGCGTGATCATCGTCAGGTCGTCGAGGGGATCGTTCACCGGTATCGGACCGGGGTCGCATGGCGTGATCTTCCCGAGCGATTTGGCCCGTGGCAGACCGCGTGGAAGCGCCACGCCCGGTTCTCCCGCGACGGGACCTGGGACAAGATCCTGACGGCCTTGCAGGCTCGCGCGGACGCGAACGGCGGTATCGACTGGCAGGTGAGCGTGGACTCCACAATCAACCGGGCGCACCAGCACGCCGCGACCTTGCCCAGGACCACAGGGGGCACTGGCGAATCACAAGAATCCGGAACGGCGCGAACCGGCTGACCACGCGCTGGGCCGATCCCGGGGCGGGCTGTCGACGAAGATCCACGCCGCGGTCGACGGCAACGGGCGACCGCTCGCAGTGCTCGTGGGACCAGGCCAGGGCGGCGACGCGCCGATGTGCCTGCCCCTGCTCAACTCGATCCGCGTTCCACGAGCAGGAGCCGGGCGCCCGCGCACCACCCCCGACGCCGTGTTGGGCGACAGGGCGTACTCCTCGCGCGAGATCCGGACCGAGCTGCGCCGGCGCGGCATCATCGCGGTCATCCCCGAACCCCGCGACCAGCAGTCCCACTGGCGCCGACGCGGGTCACGCGGCGGACGCCCTGTGACCTACGACCCCGTCACCTACCGGGGCCGCAACACGGTCGAGCGGTTCTTCAACCGCATCAAGCAATGGCGAGCACTCGCGACCCGCTACGACAAGCACGCCGTGATCTTCCGCGGCGCCGTCATGTCGCAGCGATCCTGATTTGGGTGCCCGCGCCCTGATTCCCAGATGGCGTCGGACTCAAGGACATGCGCGACAGCATGTCAGGGGACGTCGGATGCCTCTCGGCCGCACCGCAAGCGGGATTCCTTCTCGGCCAGGAACGCATCAACGAGCTCGAACAGGACCGCGAGGGCGTGATGGTCGTCGTCGTCGGTCAGCTCGGCGGGCCCCGGCGACTCGCGGCCCGGAAAGGCCAGTCCCCAGACGATCGCGGACCAGACCAGGTTGGGTCCCCGTGCGCCAGGTCGGGTCAGGAGCCACTCCTTAAAGCCATCGAGCACCCCACCTGTATAGCGATCCCCGTGCATGTCGTATCCCTCGAGCCATGCGACGACGCGAACCCATGTGGCCCGGCCGACATACATGCCTGGTCGCCTCGCGAACAGGGCAAGGAATTGCCGCTCTGACAACCCGGCTAGAGGTCGCTCGCCGACACCGATTAGTCCCTCTGGTAACTCCGAGTTAGGACGCACGCCCGCACTCTGCACCACCATGATCAAGGCACTAGGGAGACACGCCCTAGCGCCCGGTGCTGGTGGGGCCATTGGCGATGATTCTCACCGGGCCCCACGGCGACATCCAGACCCAGTTGACGCAGAAGCCGTTGACGAGGCCCTCCAGCGCCTGGGCGGACTGGTCCTCGTTGACGTCGGTCAACGGGCAGGCAGCGGACGTGAGCGTCATATCGATGACAGCATGGTTGCTCTGATCGATCTGGATGCCGTAGACGAGGCCGAGGTCGACAGTGTTCCCCGTGCCGCCTGAAGGGTCGATGGCATGACCAGCCGTGACCCTTCGCAGTTGCGATCACCCCTCTCCAGGCGGTTCCAACCTCCCCGCGCGCAGGTAGTCGTAGATCGCGCTGGCTATTGCCCTCCCGAGCGGGATAGGGACCGCGTTTCCGATCTGCCGGGCTATCTGGGTCTTCGACCCGCACCAAAGGAAGTCGTCAGGGAACCCCTGAAGGTGAGCAGCCTCGTAGTGGGTGATCGGCCTCCCCTCGGACGGGTGCAGGTAACGGCCCTTCTCGGGCTTGAAGAACTCCGTCCTGATGGTGACGGACGGACTGTTCGCACGGAGCCGGCCCATGACGTCACCCGCGCCCGCGTCGTGCTTGTCCCACGACTCCGTCGACAGATAGGCCAGAATGCCGCCTCGCGTCCTGCCGTCGTCCTCGATCTCCACACGGAAGGCCTCGGCCTTGCTTCGTCCCGAACGGCCACGAAGGAGGTGGGGTTCCGAGAACCCGTTCACCGTGAAAGTCCGGGTGCCGAGGAATCCTCCGCCGACGACCTCGGTGTACGAACCCCACGGCACCAGTCTTCCGTCGTCGTCACGATAGGCCGCATCCTTCTGCATCAGCACCTCGTCGCCGTCGTCGAATCGGCACCAGAAGCGCCCGCGCAGGCTCTTTCGATTTCCGTTCCGGGGGATCGCGTTGTACCGAGCCACCGAGATTGCTTCTGGCTTGCGCGTGAAGTGCAGCTCCTGGGTCGTGAAGGGGCCTTGGAACTCCTCGTCGACCTCGGCGATCCATCGGGATCTCGGGAGCAGCTCGGTTCGTCCGAGGTCCCATGACCGGGTCCGTTCGAAGAGCTCGTCGACCGTCCGCCACGCTTCCTTGCCCTCCGGCAGGTCGAGGCCGACGAGGAGGTCCTGATTCTCCAGGAGCTCCTTCGAGAACTTCGGTTCTGGGTACTGCATACGAGCCGTCCGCAACGACACATCCGTTCGCACACCGATGAAGATGGCCCGGCGTCGTGCCTGCAGGGCACCGTAGTCGGCGGCATTTAGAAGGTATCTCGAAGCCCGTCGCTGCGGGGGGTCGTCTGCCTTTGTCCCCGGTGCGTCGCGAGGCTCGTAGTTCTGGAGGTCACCACTTCCCATGCGCTTGAGGAGGTCACTGAACTCCGGAGATCGAACGAATCGGTCCACGTTCTCGATGATGAAGACCTTTGGCTGGACCGCGACGACGATACGGATGAACTCCTGCCAGAGCGTGTTTCGCTCGGCACCGACCTTGTTCCGGTTCAGCCCCGAGAATCCCTGACAGGGCGGCCCTCCGACGACGACGTCGATCTCACCGGGACCCCATTTCGGAGTCCACCCGATGATGTCCTCCTGGAAGATCTCGGTCGGCTCGAAGTCCCACTGTTCACGGAGCGACGACGCACCGAAGTTCATCGCGTACGACGCAGCAGCGGCCGGATCCCACTCGACTGCACCGACGCTCCGAAAGACCGGTGGGTCCGTCTCGCCGATTCCTTCGGGACGGAACTGGTGGAACCCCTCGGTGAGTCCACCACACCCGGCGAAGAGATCGAGGACCGTGATCGGCTCGGGGACGTGGGGGGCGCTTACCATCCGGTCATCGTAGCGTCGGTCTCCCACGCAGCCGCCCTGCCGGCCTGGTCGTGACGTGCATCAATGCGTCCATCCTCGCGCCAGGCGATCACGGCGTGTTCAGCGGCGGTCGTGCTGACCCACGCCGCGGGTAGCGCTACGCCATGTCCGGGCTGGGGCACCAACCGGGCGCGTCCAACGCCCGACGTGAGCTGACGACGAGCATTGCCCGCCGGAAGGAGACCAAGCCGGAGCTCACTATCCGACGACTGCTGCACGCCCATGGCCTCCGTGACCGCGTGACCTACCCGGTACCGGGCAAAGCCACGTCGGAAGATCGATGTCACGTTCACCCGTGCCAAGGTCGCGGTCTTCGTCGACGGCTGCTCCTGGCACGAGTGCCCTGATCACGCCACACGGCCCCGAGCCAACGCCGAGTGGTGGGAACGGAAGCTCCGGATGAAGGTGGACCGCGACGCGGACACGAACAAGACGTTGCTCGACAGCGGTTGGACGGTCTGCGCTTCTGGGAGCACGAGTACCTGACGGCGATGGCGGACGCGGGTCGTGCGGCCCGCTCGGTCGGCGCCGGACCCCGACTCCACGAACGTCGACATCCGGGCCGACCGGAGCACATGCCTCCGCATCACCCGAGCACGGCCTGGTGCCACCGCATCATCGTGGTCAGGGGATCACCCGGTCAACACGGCAGATCGCCCTGATCCCCGCCCGACGTCACCGCTTCGGTCGCGACGTACCCAGCGGTACGACCGCGCCAGACGTCAACTCGTGAGTGCCGCCGTGACCCGCGCCGGATCTGCCGCCAGAACGGTCCAGCCCTTCCCGACCAGTCGGTCATGGTCGGCATCGGTCAGGCCGTCGAGGTCGACAAGTACCTTCCGGTCATCCCAGACCATCGAGACGATGAACCCTTCGATCTCCGCCCCGAACTCCGGCACGGGAAGGCCAGGCTGCAGCGCCACGAGTTGCTCCGCGAAGGCCCGCTCCACCGCAGTCACCCCCGCTGACGCGAGCGTGTAGGCCCAAGCCGGTGGCATCGTCACAGGTGCGCGGCGCACCGACGGACCCTGCTCGGTGGCCGCCGGTTCGGTCGGGGGCGCGTCCATCGCAGGTGACGCGAGACCCGCCCGCGGTGCATCAGGGGAACCGACAACCATCACTCTGTCGAGGAACTGGTTGCGGTGCTCGCAGCTCGTCTCAGGCGCCAGGACGCAGGCGTAACACGCGGCGAGGTTGAGTGCGTCTGTTCCCGTCGCGCCCGCCTCGGCGCACACCGGGTCGTTGGAACACCATGTGGCGCGCTCGAGGGCATTGCGGAAGATCGCCGCGAAGCGCCCGGTGGCGCCGAGTGCCGCGAGTCCACCGAGGCTCCCCGCGGAGTCGGAGGAGGCCGTATACAGGAGGATCCCGGCCTGCCCGGGGAGCGCGTAGACGCGCTCCCGGATCGCCCCCTGGGGATATCCGGCGTCGAGGCTAAGCTCCTTGAGCAGCATGTGGGCGAGTGTGTGCAACACGACGAACCGTGCGAGGACAGGTTCGGTCGCGATCTTCATCGCGGCGTCACGCGCGGCCTGGGCCGATCGGATCAACTCCAATCTGGTCCGCGCGGACGAGCTCGCCTCCCAGCCGGCGATCGTCGACTCTTCGAGACGGACGAAGATCCCCTCCCCGATGACCTCGACCGCGGGCAGCCAACCGACGTTCTCGGAGGACAGCCGTGCCGTGCGCGCCGAGCCGGTCTCCGACTCCACGGGCGTGACCCGGGAGAAACCCGAGAGCACGCGCACCTCACGAAGTCGGTTCACCTGGGCGACCTGCGCTATCAACCCGTCGAGCGACGGATCCACCGTGACGGAGGTGCACTGAAAGGTGTCCCGGTTCGAACCGTCGTGCCCGGCCTTGAGTGCCTCGTACTCCTGCGTCCGCAGGAGGTCGTCGTCCGGTGCGTCGTCGGCGTCGAGCCCGAGGCGCTGGCGGATGACGTCGATCACGGCGTCGACCGTGACGTCCTTCTCGTCCTTGACGGCAGCCTCAACCGTGGCCCGGGTGGCGGCCTCACCGGCGTGCTCGTAAACCGGCTTGAGCATGCTCCAGTGCTTCGTCACGAACCGCGCCGCGATGCTGGACCACGGCGGGATCGAGATGCTGGAACGCTGCACGGGGAACCACACGTTGGAGGCACCACGCTGGAAGACGCGTAGAGGGCGGTCGCAATCGGTGTCGTTCGTGGTGCCGTTGAGCCAGGGCTTGCTGCCCGAGCACTTCCTGATGCCCTGCAAAGCCCCAGCGTTGAAGGCGCCCTCCATGTCGTAGGGCCTGACGCCGCACGAGCAGGAAACGACGAGGGACGCGAGCGACGAGGAGCTCCCGCTCGTACGCAGGCTGAGCTGATGCTCGACGCCTTCCTCGGCATCCTGTCCCCGGTGGACCCACTGGAAGTACGGGAAGTCCTCGATGTGGCCATTCTCGCAGCAGGCGACGAAGCGGGACGGGGTGAGATCGCGAGCGCAGTCCGCACACGTGGTCTCACCCTTCTTGGAGCCGAATCTCCAGAAGGGTGCAACGCGTCGGCAGCCGGAGCAGTAGTGCCACTCGGGGAAGCGGACACCAGGGACGTCACCCCTCGTCCGACCGGTGGGTGGCGCGTGGAAGGTGTGGACACCGAGCGTCCTGGCGAGCCGCGGCTCCTCGACGGACTGCGCGTACGCGATGTCCCAGTCGTCGATCCCGCAGATCATGTAGCTCGCGTCGGCATCGGGAAAGAGGGACCCGACGCCGTACGTGGTAACCAACTGGCTCTGGCGTGCCTTGGGCTTCTCTGCGGTGGTCATCACTTCACTCGCTTCCGCGTCACGATCCGCAGCGTGCTCTCCCGGTCGATATTGCGCAGACTGGTCAAGGTCGGCCAGGCGGGTTCGTCCACCGGGAAGATCTCGACAGGAGGAACCTCGCCTGACTGTCCGAACGGCGCCCCACCCGCAGGAACCATGAGAGCACCCTCCGCGCTGATCCACCCCTCGTACTTCTGCACCTGACCGTCCTCGACGGCGTCGAACCAGCTCTCGACGAGGTCCTCGAGGGCAACGCGCACCCTGTTCTCCGCGTCGGGATCGACGGAGCGTGCCCGCGCCGCGATCACCTCTACGAGGTCGTCGAAGGCATCGGACGTGACGGGCACGTCGACCGACTTGCTCCCGGACGCCCCGGCGACGGAGTGCCGGGCGAGGATCACCAGCAGCCCGTGGAGCGCGCGATCGAGCGCACGCCGCGCGAACGGTGTCGCCCCGGTCGCCTCGACCTGCTTGTACAGCGCCCGATGAAAGGAGGTGAACGACTCGTAGTGCGACAGATCGCGGGACTTCGCCGCGTTGAACATCGTGACGACGAGACCAGGGTGCGCGCGGCCGACCCGCGAGGTCGCCTGGATGTACTCCGAGGTCATCTGGGGCTGGCCCATGACACCCATCAGGCCGAGCCGGTCGACGTCGACCCCGACGGAGATCATGTTCGTCGCCAGGACGATGTCAGGGCACTCCACGGCTGGGTACGACGTGCCGAGCCGGGCGAGCTCGTCGGGGATCTCGCTCGACTTCTTGCGAGACGTCATCTCCCGGGGATCGCGGATGTCCCGGACCTGGTGGCCGGTCCGCGCCGCGACGACCTTCATACGGTCAGGGACATCGTCCAGCGACTGGATGAAGGCGGCGCCGAGCACGCGGAGGCTGTTGAAGTAGCCGAGCATCGTCCAGTAGGCGTCGCGCACCGCGTCGGGGGCGTCGAGCTCGTAGCCTGCCTGCAGGAGCGCGGCGTAGACACGGACCAGCAGCGTCGCATGGCTGGTCGACGGCGCCATCACCCCGACGTACCTGCGGGTCGGTCGGTCCTGCGGATCGGCGTCGACGGCGAAGAAGGAGTCGCTGGCGTCGAGCCCGGGCGGCGGGAATTGCTGTGCCGTGCGGTCGAAGACGGCCCTCACCTGGTCGGTCGCGCGACGGATCGTCGCCGTGGAAGCCACGAGCTTCGGGCGGACGCCCTCGTCAGACGTCGCCAGCGCGTCGACGGCGGTCTCGTAGAGGCCGACCAGCGTGCCGAGTGGCCCACTGATCAGATGCAGCTCGTCCTGGATGATCAGGTCCGGCTTCTCGTCGTGGAACGCACCCAGGACGACACCGGCCTCACCTCGCCAGGCCAGCATCGCAAACTTGTCCACCGTGCCGATCACGAGTGAAGGACGCGTGGTGTACACGTCGGTGTCGACGAGGTGGACAGGCAGCCCGTCGCGGAAATCGCAGAGGTCGCCGGGGCAGCGGACGGTCATCCGGTCCTCGCGGACGTCGGCGTCGTAGGCGTCGACCGGGAGCGGTGTTCCGCACCACGGGCAGCGCAGGAGCTGGCGCGGGTTTCCCTTATCGCTCGGCTCCCCGCCGTCGCGCATCTTCTTGAGCGCTTCCGCTGCGGCCTTGACACCGTTCGGAGTCGCACCCTGGCCCACCCACAAACCGATGGAGAACTCCCGCAGCTCTGCCGCCTCACGACGCCGCCACTCCTCCAGGGCGCAGATGAGACCCGAGGCCCGCTCGAACTGCTGGATGGTCAGGAGTCGCAGGGTGTAGCGCATGATGACGCCCACTCCGGCGCCCTGGTCCGGTCCGCCTCGAAGTCTCCGCAGCACGAGAACGAACGCGATCAGACCGAGGTAGGCCTCGGTCTTGCCACCACCGGTGGGAAACCAGAGAAGATCGGCCATGTCGCGGTCGGGGTGCCGCGGGTCCGCGAGGCTGGCGAGGTTGAGCAGCACGAAGGCCATCTGGAACGGCCGCCACTGACCCTCGACGTCCGGCGGCACGGTGTGCCCGCCACGAACCATCACCTGCCGGACGCGTTGCTGCTGCATCACCTGGTTCATGACCCGGAAAGCACGGGCCGCCTCCGGATCGCGGTCGAGCACAGCGATGCCGTCTCGCATCCGGGCGACCGCACGACGGGCATCACGCAAGTGTCGCTCCGCCGTCGGGACGTGCCTCGCCTCGAGGCCAGGGACGCGCGACTCCTGACCGGCGATCCACTGCTCGTAGACGTCGACCAGCCCAGCCAGAGCCCGCCGGTCGTCGTCCACACCGAGCGCCTTCATCCCCAGCCGGGGGACGTCGGACCGTTCGGCTCGTGCGAGGCGGAGGTCGTGGCTGGGGAAGAACGTCGTCTCGAGCCGCTGCACGAGCGAGGCCTCCTCCCAGGTGACGGCGCACCCGTGCCCGACGGCAAGGTGGCGCTCAGTCCGGTACAGCAGCTCGCCACCGCGCTCGTCGTCGTCCTGGAAGGCAAGGTCGCGATCCGGCCGACGGTCGACGAACTGCCCGTCGGGTGTGGTGAGCACCAGGCGAGGGCGGAACCAGCACAGCGCGTCGGCATACCCCTTCTCAGGCCGGACCAGCGTGTTCACCAGCACGACGGTGACACTGACCGCGCCGTCGCGCACGGGCCGGACCACGGTCCGCAGTGCCAGGCCGTCGGTGACGCCCTCCTGCCCCATACCCGGAACGGTCACGTCCACCGAGAACGTCGTCGGCTCCTGGCGGGCGACCTTCCACAGGCCGTCGTTCTGGGTGGACGCCCGGGTCTCGGCCTTTTCCGGCTCCTCGGTCCCGGGGATTGCGGCCGCGTCGCCGAGCAGTGTCCGACGTTCTTCGGCGCGCCGGGCGACCTCCTCCCGGGCGGCCGCCACCTCTTGCGGGTCGACGAGCTCGTGGTACCGGTCGACCGACACCTCCACCTCGACCGACGAGGTGCTCGCCGCGACCGAGAAGGTCAGACCCATGGTCGACGGGTAGCGCATGCGGGCCAGCGCCACCGCCGGGTCGTTGCCCGAGTCCATGGCCGTCCCCACATCGGACTCGTCGTCGTCGCGCACGTCCTCGATCGGTTCCTCCGAGCGCGGGTGCAGGATCCCGACGACGAACCGCGACAGCGGCGCCTCGGTCAGCAGGTCGTCGGCGTCCGTCGCTCCCTGCAGGTCCGCGACCAGCGCGTCCACCATGGCGGAGCGCGCCAAGTACCAGGCGTTCAGGTCAGTCATCATCCTTCTCAGTCCCCCATTCCACGTCGAGCATTCCTGCGGTCGTCACGCCGAGCCACAGGCCACGACGGCCGACACAATCCTGAGCCGGCTCCCCGGCGACTGTCACGACGTCCTCCACCCTGGCCCGGGAGACCCTCGGCCACGGCAGCGTCCCCGCGCGACGACGCTCGGCCGGCCCGACCCGTCGCGCGAGTGCGGTGCCGAACGACTCGGCCGTCCGCGCGACGACGACACCGTCGTGCAGCACCGTGTACGTCGGAATCCTGAGCGTCGACCGCCCCGGGTCCAGAACGAGCTCCAGGGCGTCACCCGTCCGAACCTTCGTCGCGAGGTGTTCCTGCGTCCCGGTGAGGTCGTCGCCGGGCGGCGCGGTCGTGTCCAGGTCACTGGTCCGCAGCTCGAATCCGAAGGTCTGCCAGTTCTTGTAGCCACCGAGATACCAGCGCTCGTCATGGTGCTTGAACACTCTGCGTGGTGCCCCGTCGGCACGGACGATCCGGTCCCGGGCGCGGGTCAGCGCTACGAAGCGTCGGCGACGTTCCGCCTCCAGGTCGCGCTCCTGCCGCCCGAACCTGGCGAAGTCGACGAGCACGACGTTGTCGAACTCCAGCCCCTTCGCGCGGTGGACCGTGGACACGATCAGGCCGTCGTCTTGCTGGTGGAGAAGTTGGGGTGGGATCGGTCGGGTGCCCGCGATCCTTCTGACGAGCCTGCTGAGGTCGAGCTCGTTGCCTCGCGCTCCGGTCACGGCCCTCAGCGCCCGCCACAAGTCGGCGGGGTCGTGGCGGACGGCGAACGGACCGAGGCGATCGAACAGCTCCTCCCGCCGGATGGAGACGGGCCTCCAGTCCGCGAGCGACTCCACGACCCACCGCGCCAGGACACGCTGGTCCGCTCGTCTCCGGAGCCTGGCCAGACCGCCCGCCTCCCCGATCTCCCGGGCGACGAGCATCGCCTGGCCGTTGGTCTCGGTGAGAAAGGCCGTGGTGCCGTCCCAACCCTGGGCGAGCCGGACAACGTCTGGCACCCCGCCCGCGTGGACCACGTCCGCCTCGAAGTCGTCGAGGTCGTCGGCACCCGCCAGGACGGCTGCGCGCAGGCGTGCCGCACCCTTGGCATCTCGCGTGCGAGCCCGGTACTGCCCGGTCAGGACCTTCTCCTCCACGACCCCTTTCGTCGAGGCTTGCCCTAAGAGGTCCGCCGAGGTCGTACCCGACCGGTCGTCGAGCTGGAAGTCGTAGATTGCCTGGGCGAGGTCGCCGATCAGGCTGAACCCGGCGTCCTCGTCGAGGACATCGAGGAGGGCAAGCAAGAAGTCCGCTCGCCGGCCGACGACGTCCTGAACCTCGTCCACGACGAGGTGCCGGAGTTCATCGAGCCGGTCCCACCCCTCCTCCCGGAGGATCTGCGTCGCGGCTTCGACCCTGCGATCGAAGGAGAGCTCGGTCGTGTCGACGTCGGACACGTCCCGGAGGATCTCCAGCGCGAGCGAGTCCATGGTCTGGACCGTCACCGGGTCGAGGCCCTTGCGTGCCAGGCGCGCCGTCGCCGCGTGGACGGCGGCGTTCGAGAAGCTGATGACGAGGATCTCCGACGTCGGCTCGAGGTCCTTCTCCTCGATCAGGTGCTCGATCAGCGCCGAGACCACCTCCGTCTTGCCCGAGCCGGGTCCGGCGACGACAATCTGCCGGGCCTCCGCATCGACCTCGACGGCCGCAACCTGACTCGGGTCGAGGTTCACGGCCGCCTTCACCGCTGCCACAGGTACTCGAACTGGTTGAAAGCGAGCAGGTCGCCGAACTGCGCGAAGTTATCCTGCACGTTGACGATCATCACTTCCTCGGATCCTCCGTTGAGCAGGCCACGGAGCCCGCGCCCGATCATCTGCTGGTAGACGTTGGGGCTGAACGTTGGCCGCGTGACGTACACGGCCTGCACCTTCGGGGCGTCGAAACCCTGGGTGAGCACGCCGTAGTTGGTGATCACCCGGAGCTTGCCTGTCCTGAACTGCTCCACGTAGTGCCGTCGGGCGGCGGCCTCGGTGTCGGACGAGATGGACACAGCCGGGACACCACGATGCGTGAGCAGGGCGGCAAGTGTGCGGGAGTTCTCGACCGACGAGGCGAACACGAGCATCGTCCAGTCTTCGGGCTGGGCCACGATGTGGTCCACGATGCGCAGGGTGCGATCGTTGTCGTCGCCCAGACGCTCGGTGACACCGGCCGGTAGCCGGCTCATCTTCTCGATGTCGGCGATCTCCTGACTGGTCAGGTTCACCTTCACGCCGTCGAGGATCTTCTGGCGAACCTGGGCCAGAACGCCCATGTCCTGGAGCTCGAGGTACGGGTTGTCGGGATCCTGGAAGGCGCCCTTGTCGAGACGGTTGCTGCCGTACCGGCTCACGAGACGCTCGGTCTCGTACTGCGACCTGCCGCGGAAGGGGGTCGCCGTGAGGCCGATCAGCGGACGGCGCTGGCTGATCTTGCGGGTACGCCCGCTCCGCCCGAGCCATTCGAGCGCCTTCGTGTACTCGGGAGTGACCGAGGTGTGCGCCTCGTCGATCACCACCACGGACGGGCCGCGCAACCACTCGTACTTATCCGGCTCCCTCTCCGCAACGCTCCGTAGCTTGTCGATGCCCGCCACGACGAGCTGGAACGATGACGGGTCCTCGACCACCGAGTTCGTCCCCCAGAGCCGCCCGACGTTCATGGGCAGCTCCGGGCCGATCGCACGCCAGATGTGCATCCACGTCTCGACGGCCTGCTCGCACAGCTCCTCAGTCTGCGCGATCCACACGAGCGGATCGTCGTCAGCGACGTAGCCCTGGCGAAGCCCGTTGACCAACGCCTCGACCGCTACCCGCGTCTTGCCAGCACCAGTGGGCAGCGCCACCATGCCCCGGTCGCTGCCCGTGCCCAGGAAGAGATCCTTGATGCGCTCCGTGACCGCGACCTGGTAGGGGTGCAGCTTCTCGAGACGAGCAGGACCGTCGATCATCTCCTGCGCCGGGCGGGCGTTCGCCGTGAACCCTGCCCACTCGGTGGGGAACCCGAGTTCCTCGACCCAGCGCCGGGTCGTGCTGCGCCCTGCCCACTCACGG
The DNA here is from genome assembly GCF_014836555.1 of Oerskovia rustica. Lineage (GTDB taxonomy): Bacteria > Actinomycetota > Actinomycetes > Actinomycetales > Cellulomonadaceae > Oerskovia > Oerskovia rustica. The sequence continues at coordinate 34,236 of NZ_JACSQQ010000006.1, read as the reverse complement.
GGTGGCTCCAGACCGTTCTCCTGGAGCGCCGCCAGGATCGAGGGCTGCTTGAGGATACTGACGCCATGCACGGCGCGGGCGAGGGCCGCGATCTCGTGCGGACTCGACTTCCCGCTCGTGTCTTCGACGATGTCGAGGACCTGCTTGGGCAGGCTCCTGCGAAGTACATCCACACCCACGGCAGCGAGCAGCCGGTCATTGTCTGACTTCGCCTTCCTGACCTCGGTGACGAGCTTCATGGTCTTCTGCCGCGCCACGTCGTCGAAGACCTTGCGGATGTCCGCGCCCGACATGTCGAGGTTGAGCGCCCTGGCGACCTGGGCGAGGACCTGCGACGGGTCCGTCGCCGTGACCCGGACGACGCCGCTGCCGTCGCGGTGCTGCGCGACCGGCCGGCCCCGCTGGCCCTCCGGGGTGGCGACGAGTCGTTCGATGCTCCGGCAGGCCTGGATCAGTACCTCGTGGTCCGCCACCGGCACCCACAGCTTCATCGGGGGGTACAAGTCCAGAAGGTACTCGGGCTCACCTGCCGTGACGGTGACGATCTCTTCCTGCAGGAGGTCCTTACCGGGCTTGGCGTCCCACGCTGTGACGAACTGCTCGCAGTCCCCGTCGTCGGCGAGCAGCAGCGCCGGGACCTGGGCCTCGATCAGCGAGTCGTAGACGGCTGGGTCCGTGGTGACGCCGATGTTCTCCGGGGCGACCTCCTGGTACCGCGAACCGACCCGGGCGACCAACCGGAGCGGGTCGTTCGGCAACTTGAACGGCAGCCAGCCATAGAGCTTGCCACGACGAACGTCCGCTTCCCTGTTCCCGGTCCAGGACGCCGCCCGCATGGTATGCGCATTCCAGGCCGCGGGCGGCATCTGGTGGTCGTCGTTGGGATCGGTCTTCAGCCGAAGTTGCTTCGCGAAGGCGTCGCTCATCTCCGCGGTCGGGAAGATCTCCGGATCGACCGCCTCGGACGCCTGGAACACCTCGCTCGGGCGAACGGTTCCGAATCTGGGCACGTCAAGGGCACCGTGCTTCCCGAGGAACCAGATCTCGGGCGCCGCCACCTTCAGTCGCCCGTAGCTGACGTTGGTGCTGTGCTGCACCGTCCACGGCGCAGGCAGACCTCGTCGGACGATGTCGTCCGTCACCACCGCGCGGGCCTCGGCAGACATCCCGATGAGCGGCTCCAGCGGCCACGGGGGCGTCGAGCCGGTCGCGAGGACCCGGTCACGCTGAGGAGTCGAACCCTTCTGCCCCGCGATGAACCGGTCCACGACCACGCCCTCGTACGCGCGGAACCACGGCTCGGCCGGGGGGTCAGGACGGTGCGTCGGCACGTCTACCGCCCCGATCCGACGTAGCACTCGGACGTCGCCGTCCGAATGGAACATCGGGTCGATCAGACGATCCTGGTCCCTCCCCGTGCCCCGTGAGACCAGTCGACCCTCCAGGTAGGCGTCGGCGATGCCACGCCACGAACCGTCCGCGGTGCGGACACGGACGACACCGACCAGACTGGGCCCGAAGTCCTCGACGAGGAGCTCGTAGACCTTCTCGTCGTCCTCGATCGTCCGCGCTGTCTGCCAGATGTTCTGCCATGTCTGCGCCATGAGCGCTCTGTCGTGCAGGACCTCCGTGGACCTGGCGCGGGCCAGGAGACTGCGGAGCTCGCCGCTGCGGTCGTACACCACGACGCCGAGCACGCCGAGCGCCTCCTTGACGCCCTGCTCGTCGACGAGCGCGGGGTCGACGAAGTCGTGGCCGGCGTCGGCCTCCGACTGCCGTACGAAGACCCTGCCCTTCTCGGGCTTGCGGAACGTGCCGTCCTCGAGCCGGATCAGACGCGCGCCGAGAACCCCCTGCACGGCACGCGAACGTCGCCCGGGATCGGCGATGCGGTGCGATTCCTGCGCGATCCGAGCCGCGAGCCGGATCGCAGCCGCGGACGACACCACTGACCCGTCGGCCACCAGCTCCTCAAGCCACTGCGCGACCGGCGCCGACGTGGAAACCTCGCCGACGACGCCGCGACCCGCACTCCCGGAGAGCAGGCGCTCGACTTTCGAACGCCGCTCAGGGGTGCCGTACGCGCCGGGATGCACCCAGCGATTCCTCGGCGCTGCGGGGTGCTCTGCCCACTGCTGGAGCCAGCCGCGCTCCACGTCGTCGACGAAGCCGGTCCAGCGGAGCTCCGAGGGCTTCCGCAGCGCGCCGGTTCCATCGGGCACGGATCTGACGGTCCGCAGGTGCCGGATCACCGGTTCGTTGACCGTCTCGTCCGCCCATCCGCGGCTCTCGCGGCCACGCGCCGGGAGGGCGTCGAGGACCCGTACCGGGTCGTCGGTCGACTCGTAGACCTGGATCGCCTCGCCGACGAGCCGTGGCAGCACGGATGACAGGATCTCCTCGTTGAACGGTGTGTCGAGAACGGCGAGGCGGTCATCGCTGAGTTTCCACGGCGCGTTGACGAGGCCGGACAAGGTTGTGAACTCCCGGGTCGGAAAGTACGCCCAGAACTGCCCGATGCCGGTCGTCGGGGGCACCCTGGTCGCGTACTGGACGGGCAAGTCGTCCCGGTCGGTGATGCGTCCGGCCTCTGCCCTAGCCTTCGCGCTCGGCTGGTGCACCGCCTCGGCGATGCTCCAGACCTCGGACACGCCACCGACCTCCACCGCGACCGTGCCGTCCCCGTTCGAGATCCGGCGTACGACATTGTCGGTGGCCTTCGGGTGCCCGATGTCGCCGCCACTCCGAGCAGGCCAGGTCGTCAGGTCGTAGAACCTCGCCTCACGGATGTGAGCGGCGAAGAGGACGAACTGCGGCCGGAACGCCATCATGCGCTTGCTCATGCCGAGAAACCCGGCGGACAACGGGAGCACGATCACCGTGCTCGCCCAATCCATCAGCTCCTTCAGGTGAGGGTCGGCCGCAGCGTGGACCAGGGGATCGAGCACCTGCGCGAGACGCATCGTCGGGTAGCGCTCGGACACGAACCCGTACCGCCGCAGCGTGGACTCCGCCCAGGACTTGTCGAAGCCGAACGACACGGTTCGGCTGAAGATTCTCGGGCGGTCAGTGACGGCGAGAACTGACTTGAACCCGATGCCGAACCGGCCGATGCTGTCTCCCTGCTTGCGGGAGAGGTCGGAGCCAAGGAGTGCATTGACCCCGTCCTCCGAGACCGGTCCGCCGTCGTTCGCGACGTAAAGGGTGTCGGCCGTCAGCCTGACCTCGATCCGACTCCCCCCGCGGCGGGCGGCGTCCACCGCGTTCTGGACGGTCTCCTCCAGCTGACGGTTGTTGTAGCCGCCCTCGGAGATCCGGAGCTCATTGTTCGCGTCCTGCTCGACGCGGCTCGGGTCCTCCTTGTAGACCGCCAGACACGTCTCCGTCTGTTCGGCCACAAGACTCGCGAGGGCACCTTCGCCCCGCTGCCACACCTGCTTCAACTTCACGGCCTCTCGATCGACTGTTTCCGCCTGAACCCTCTATCAGACGACAAAGGCCGGACAGGTCTGCTACGCGGCGGGTGGACACCTATTCACTCAGGTGAGAAACCTACATCGAACCGATGGTTTCGGATGGCCGACGCTGTCCCCTGACCTCGACGACAACCTTCTCGCAAGAGCCGTCGGTTTGGTATCGCCCGATCGGGTGATCATTGTCGTCCGATCGGGGAGAACAGATCCCCCGGTCGTTCGTACGTTGTCCAGGATCGAAGGTGGCTCGGGAGCCGTCTGGCAAGGCGGGACCCGGGCGAGGGGGAATCGACAAAGGCGCAGGGACGGCGTCCGTCCAGCGAGCCGACTCACCTGTGGCCCGGGGGCGACCATCCGGGCGTCATGCCCACTCACTACGGCGGTCTGTGCCTCCAAGGCATGGCCATTCGTCGAGAAGTCTTGTGCGACACACATCGGCCGGTCGGGTGCGGCACGACCGCCGATCGGGTTGCGCCAGTCACCTGCTCGGTATACGCGGGACCTGCGCTCGCTCTACTGTGTGGCTCGTGACTCGAGTGCTCATCGTGGACGACGACGCCTACACGCGGACCATGATCCGCACGATCCTCATCGCCCACGGGCTCAACGTGGTGGGCGAGGCCGACGACGGCGACCAAGTCCTGGCCGCGGTCGCCGAGCACCGGCCCGACGTCGTGCTCATTGACCTCCAGATGCGCCGCGTGGGCGGGGTCGAAGCCATCCGGCGGGTCGCGGCCTTGCCCAACCCACCCCGCTGTGTCGCGCTCACGGGGTACGGGTCCGAGGACGCCGTCAGCCAGGCGCTCGACGCCGGGGCGGCAGGCTTCCTATCCAAGGACGACGCGCCCGACACCCTCGCCGGTCACGTGCGCGCCGTCGCCGACGGCGGTGGCGCGCTCTGTCCCAACGCCGCGGCCACCGTAATCCGCCGCATGACCACGCCGGGCGGCGTGCCCGTGGACCGCGCTGCCGACGCCCGGGCCCGGATCGCCGCCCTCACCGACCGGGAGCGCGCTGTCGCGCACCTCGTGGCGGGCATGACCAACCGCCAGATCGCGACGAGACTGCACCTGTCCGAGAACACCGTCAAGGCGCACGTCGCGCACGCGCTGACCACGCTCGGCCTCAGCACACGAGCCGAGATCGCCGTCCTCGCCGCCCTTGCAGACCCCGAAGCCTGAGATTCACCCGCCGCCGCGGGGCCACAGGCCGAGAGGCCACTGCGTCCGCCCCTGACCTGCGGATAGCCTCACCCTGTGCCCCAGGTGATAATCCCCGCCGACATCCCGTCGCTCGACGGCAGCGTCCGGTCGCAGGCGTACGCGTTCATCGACAAGCTCCGCAAGGACGACACCACCCCGGGCCTGCACATCGAGCCCATGGAGCAGTCCGCCGACAAGCGCGCCAGGACGGGTCGCGTCAACCTGTTCTGGCGCGCCGTGCTCATCAAGCTCACTGGTTCCGACGACGAGGCGCGCTACATCTACCTGGGCACGTTCCCGCACGACGAGGCGATCGCCTACGCACGGAGCGTCGTCTTCCAGCGCAACCCGCACACGAGCGTCCCCGAAGTGATCCGGGTCCACCCGGCCGGCGTCGCAGCCACGGCGCAGCCCCCTGCGGCCGAGAGCACCGATCGTGTCCTCGACGCGCCCGGTGTCCCCGTGCTCCAGGCACTCGGCATCACGTTCGAGGACCTGCTCGACCTCGGTGTCGCGAGCCTGACCGCGCACGAGGCGATCCTCGCGGCCGACCAGGACCGGTTGCTGGAGGTCGCTCTGGCCGCACCATCCGCTGTTCAGACGGACGCGCTCCTCCTGCTCGGTGACGGCACGAGCGTCGAGCAGGTTCGCGCCGAGTTTCACGTCGACACCGCGGCGGTCGACACCGAGCATGACACCGACGACGACCTCATCGGCGCCCTCGATCACCCGGCGTCCCGCATGCTGTTCGCCTACCTCGAGGACGACGACGACCTGCGGGCCGCGATCGAGGACGAGGACTTCGCCCACTGGCGGGTCTTCCTCCACCCCGAGCAGCTCGAGCAGGCCACGGCAACCACGCGGGGCGCCTTCAGGCTTTCGGGCGGCGCAGGCACCGGTAAGACCGTCGTGCTGCTGCACCGCGCACGCCACCTGCACGCACAGGACCCAACGGCACGGGTCGTCCTGACCACGTACAACAAGACCCTCGCCACCTCGCTCCGGGCCCACCTGCTGCTGCTGGACAAGACCGTGCGGATCGCGAAGCAGTTCGGCGAGCCGGGCGTCTACATCGGCACCGTCGACGCCATCTCCTGGCGCCTGGTCTCTCGCGCGGCGGAGTACGGGCTCGACGTCCAGCACGCTGCCACGGAGCTCCTCGGTCGTCCGCGGACGCAGGTCGTGCGGGCAACCACGCACGGAGCGTGGGACGCCGCGCTGTGGGGAGCCGGCGGGGTGCTCGCCCCCTCGGTGCGCACGGCGGACTTCCTGGCCGCGGAGACCGGGACCGTCGTCGTGCCCGGAAGGATCACGACCCGAGATCAGTACTTGCAGGTGCGGAGGCAGGGCCGTGGCGTCGCCCTCTCGCGGGCGCAACGCCTCGCCGTGTGGGACGTGATCGAGGCGTACCGGGCGGCTGCCGCCAGTGCGGGCACCACCGACTACGACGAGAAGGCGCTGATCGCCGCGGCCGCGCTCGACGTGTCGGCGGCGGCCACCGGTCGACGGGTCGCAGACCACGTCCTGGTCGACGAGGCGCAGGACCTCACCCCGGCGCGGCTCGTCCTGCTGCGGGCGCTCGTCGCCACGGGACCGGACGACCTGTTCCTCGCGGAGGACTCCCAGCAGCGCATCTACGCCCCCCGGACCGTCCTGTCCCGGCACGGTATCCACGTGGTGGGCAGGTCCCGTCGGCTGCGGCTGAACTACCGCACCACTGCCCAGAACCTCGACTACGCCACCAGCATCCTCGCCAGCCACGAGACCCTGGATATGGAGGACGGCGTCGTCGACGGCACCGGGTCCCGCTCTGCCCGGTCCGGACCGCACCCGGTGGTCGAGGGCTACGACACGCCGGACGAGGCTCACGAGACCACCGTCCGAACGGTCCGTGCCTGGCTGGCCGACGGGACCGCACCCGAGACGGTCGCCGTGCTCGTCCGGACCGGCAACGACGGCACCACGCTCTCCAGAAGCCTGACCCAGCATGGCGTGCCCAACCGGTATTGCGGCGCCAACGACACGCCGGTCACCGGCCGGGTCGCCGTCATGACCATGCACCGGTCCAAGGGTATGGAGTTCCGCAACGTCCTCGTGTTCGGCGCCACCACCGAGTCTCTGAAGGCGGTCGACCGGTCGCCGGAGGGAGACCGGCCCGGTGTCCTCCAGCGGGAGCGGTCGCTCCTCTATGTCGCGACCACCCGTGCGCGCGACCGAGTCGCCGTCGTATGGGACCGCGCCGCGAACGGGCTACTGCCCGATCCGCGCTCCAGCAACACGCACGCCAGAGACCCCCAGGAAGACCCGGTCACCAGCGAGGGCGCCGTTCGCGCCGCTGGCCATGTGACCCGCATCGACGAGCGCGAGGCGCTCGCCCGCGAAGCCCTCGCCCGCGAAGTGCACGACACCGTCGGACACTCGCTAGCGCAGATCGCCATGCAGGCAGCCGTCCTGGAGACCGTGGCGGCCGGCGACCCCAGGGTGCGCGAGGCCTCAGCCTTCATCCGGGCCGCTGCTGCCCGGGCTGGCACCGAGCTCCGCAGCGTCCTCACCTCGCTCCGTACCGGGGCCGACGGGCTCACTACCGCGTCCTTCGACGACCTCGCCGACCTCCTGAGCGACCTCAAGAACCAAGGTGCGCGCATCGTCAGCAGCGTGGTCATCGCCGACGGCGCCACCGCGCCCAGCGCGGTGACCCGCGCCTGCTACCGCATCGTGCAGGAGTCGGTCACCAACGCCCTCAAGCACGCCTCGCAGATGCCGATCGACATCACTCTGCGCGGCGTACCCGAGACGGGAATCACGCTCGTTATCCAGAACCCGATGCCCGACGGCGAGCCCGGAGCATCGATCGCTCCTCGACCACACTCTGGCATCGCCGGAATGGCCGACCGCGCGGCGCTCGTCGGCGGGACACTCTCCGCGGGCGCGGTCGCTGGTCGCTTCGTCGTCGACGCCCGGCTCCCCTGGACGTCGGTCAGCGAACTTGCGCACTGATTCATGTGTGCACGGCCGTGCATGGTCGAGGCCACGGTGGGTGCGCCCATGGTCAGCACGGCTCTACGTGTTCGCTCCGAGCGCATCAGGAGCGTTCTCGGGAGTCAGCGGAGCGTCGACCCCAAGACGGCCGGAGTCTTCTACACCTGCCGCAGCTACAACGGGAAGTGCCAGAGCATTAAATAGCGGCCAGTCGTCGACGGGGGCGCGCCCCGCTCCTAACTCAGGCCGATCGACCACTAGCCGCACCTGCACGCGCGATCATGGTCGGCCCACGGGAGCCGACGCGCTCCTAGGCGTACCTTGCGTCCGTGTGCCTCAGCTCCACGACTCATGAAGTGGCACCGACGGTGTGACACCCCGACGGTGTGAACTTCCGACTGCGACCGCCGCGTCGAGGACGCGGCGGTCGCGGCCATGTCAAGGACGCAGAGGTTGCAGTCGAATCACCACGTTCGGAAGTGCCGTCGGACCAGGTCCAGGCCGGGCGGTCCGGGCAAGCGGCACAGCTCGACGAAGATGATCGCGCGCTGGTGGGAGTCGGCCCCGGCCTCGAGGTGGGCATGAGGAGGAATGCGCAACGCGGCCGAAACGCGTCAGGCAGCCGGTAAGACGCGAGGTCTTGGACGGACTTCACCCATGGCGCGTGCACGGCCATCTCGCCTCGGGCACACGGACCGCGCTCCTGCGTCATGACCGAGCGGTCCAAAGCTGCCTTGTGCGCGACGAGCGCGTTGCCGTCGGCGAAATCCACGACCTTGTCATAGACGACGTCCCAGGTGGGTGCGCCTAGACCGTCGTGCGCCCGGATCCCATGGAGGCCGACATTGCGGGCGTTGAACGACTCATGGCCCGGTGGCGGTCGCACCAGGGTCTCGAGCACGTCCACGACAGCTTCGAAGGCTGCGGCACCTTCACGATCTCCGGCGGAATCCGCCGGGACGAACACGGCACGCGATGGGTCCTTGCAGGCCACCACCTGACGCACGCTCGCGCCCCCGCGCCAATCCTCCGTCGCGTTGTCGTCGAGCACAGGGCATCCACGCCTGTCACTGCCAGCGGTCATTACGACCTGTTCGTCGGCTAGATCGTCAGCACGCCCGGCGACCGCGGCCCCCTCACCGATGCCGAGGGCGTCGCGGGCCCCCGATGACTTCTCCCCCGCCCCCCGGTCTACCCCCATGACCCTGCCACCGACCCACCGGAGCACATCATGGGATCGATCGAGATCGAGCTGTTCACGACCCTGGACCTCGTCGGGCAGGCGCCCGGCGGCCCCGACGAGGACCCGATCGGGTTCCCGTTCGGCGGTTGGCAGGCTCCCCTGCTGGACGACGTCGCCGGGGAGCAGGTCGCCGCCGCCTACGAGGGCACCGACGCTTTGCTGCTCGGCCGCCGCACGTACGACATCTTCGCCGCCTACTGGCCCCACCAGGAGGGCGGTCAGGACGACGACTTCGCCGCCCTCTTCAACCGCATCCCCAAGTACGTCGCCTCGCGGGGCAAGCCGGATCTCTCCTGGTCCGGGTCGACGCAGCTCGGCCACGACCTCGTGGCCGCAGTTCGCGAGATCCGCGACCGGCACGAGCACGTCAAGGTCGTCGGCAGCCTGGGTCTGGTGCAGACGCTCCTGCGCGAGAAGCTCTTCGACCGCCTCGACCTGTGGGTCCACCCCATCGTCCTCGGCGTCGGGAAGTCGGTGTTCGACGGCGGCGCCGTGCCCACCAACCTCACCCTCCTCGAACCGCCCGTCGCCAGCCCTGCGGGCACCGTGCTGCTGCGTTACGGTCTAGCCGACGGCACGCCCTCGACGGGCGACATGGCGGCCGCAGACCGCGGCGTCGACCGCCAGGCCGAGAACACCTGAGACGGGACCAGACATGGCGATCCAGCGACTCGACAACGTCGGCATCGTCGTCGACGACCTCGACGCGGCAGTGGCGTTCTTCGTCGAGCTCGGGATGGAGCTCGAAGGCAGGGCACCGATCGAGGGCGCCTGGGCGGGGCACGTCGTCGGGCTCGACGGGATGCGGTCGGAGATCGCGATGATGCGCGTGCCCGACGGTCCTGGCCGGCTCGAGCTCAGCACGTACCACTCCCCTGCGGCCGTGGACGTCGGCCTGGGCAGTGCACCGTCGAACACCCTGGGCCTGCACCGCGTGATGTTCGCGGTCGACGACATCGACGACACGGTCGAACGGCTGCGTGGGCACGGGGCCACGCTCGTCGGCGAGATCGTGCGGTACGAGGACGCCTACCGGCTCTGCTACCTCCGCGGACCGGAAGGGATCGTCGTCGCGCTGGCTGAAGAGCTCGGGTGACCACCTGGGCTCGTGGTCCTTCGTTGCCCGACGACGTCACCCTCGCCGCCGGAGCACGTCACCGTCGGCGGCAGGCACGGCCAGGCAAGGCACGCCCGGAATTCGCCTGACGTGACCGCCATCACCTTCATACACTGCGGGGCATGGCATCCCGCATCAGTGAGCTCGTCCTCGACTGCGCCGACCCCGAGCTGCTCGCGCGGTTCTGGAGCGGAGTCCTCGGCTACGTCGAGCTCGGACGGGAGGAGGGGGCGATCGAGATCGGCCCGGCCGACGTCGGGTTCGGCGGCCTCCAGCCGACCATCATCCTGAGCCCCAGCAACGACCCGAAGACGGCCAAGCTCCCCCTGCACATCGACATCAACGCGGTCGACCGGGACCAGGACGCCGAGCTCGAACGCCTGCTTGCCCTGGGCGCATGTCGCGCGGACGTCGGGCAGACGGGTGACGAGTCGTGGCACGTCCTCGCCGACCCCGAGGGGAACGAGTTCTGCCTCCTGCGCAAGCGTCTGGACCCCTGACACCGAGGTAGACCCGTGTGTGCGAGGTAGACCTCCCGGAGACCTACCTCGCACACACGGGTCTACCTCGGCGAACGTGAGCAGAGGCAGGGGCTCATGCCGCCTGCGGGACGGCCACGAGTCCCCGCGAGCGCTCGAGCCGCTCGACGAGCAGCGTCCCCGCAGCCACGACCGGCAGCAGCACGAGGTTCCCGACCAGCATGGTCCGCAGGAACGGCAGGCCAGCGACGTAGCTCGCCACGAGCCCGTCGACGCCTGCCGGGTACCAGACGCCGCGCCCCTGGAACCAGACACCGAAGTTGGTCCAGAGGAAGAACCACAGCGACCCGCCTACGCCCAGCCCGGCTGCTGCGCCGACGCGGCCCCACCCGGAGGTGTTGCGGGTCAGGAGCGCCGCGAGCCCGATGACGAGCCACGCGCTCCACGTGAACAGCGCGATCGACGTGTTGCCGAGCACCAGGTCGGACACGACGGCGACGAGCAGCGGGGCCAGGAACGCCAGGCGGTGCCGCACGAGCACCGCGGCCGCGAACGCGGCGGACGTCACGAGCTCGAGGTTCGGCGGGGCGCCGATCTCCTCGCGCACGAGGCGGAACACCACGGCGAGCGCCACGACCGCGACCGCGATCGCGGGGCGCCACCAACGCGTCAGGAGGTGAACTTCTCGAGCTTCCACGTGATCTCGTCTCCCGTCTCCGTCACGAGCGACCCGGCACCGACCTGGGCCATCTCACCGTTGACGTACAGCGCCCAGAACTCGCCGGCCGGGTCCGCGGCGACGCCGCCGATGCCCGTCACGAACGCCATGTCGCCCTCGCCCTGGACGGTCGCGCTCGGGTCGGCAGCGAGCAGCAGCTCGAGCGCCGTCTTCCCGGCGACGCCCTCGTAGGAGAGCTCGGAGTCGTCAGCAGCGTCGTCAGCGCCGTCGGTCGAGTCGTCGGAGGCGTCGGACGCGTCGTCGTCAGCGGCGACCGACGAGGACGCCGACGTGTCGTCCGCCGGTGCGTCGTCGGCCGCACCGCAACCGGCCAGGAGGCCGACGGCGAGCAGGAGCGACGTGAGGGCGGTCAGCGAGCGTGCCGGGGTGGCACGGAGAGTCTGGGGGTTCACACCGTGAAGTCTACGAACGAGCCGGTGACCGGGCGGCCGGTGCCCAGCAGACGGGACGTCACGCGTCGATCCGCGCCCGGTCCAGGCCCGCCGCCCCAGCGATGATGAAGTCCTTGCGCGGCGCGACGTCCGAGCCCATGAGGAGCTCGAACACGCGCTCGGCGGCCTCGGCGTGCTCTGCGGTGACGCGGCGCAGCGTGCGGTGGCGCGGGTCCATGGTGGTCTCCGCGAGCTGGTCGGCGTCCATCTCCCCCAGACCCTTGTAGCGCTGGATGTCCTCCTTGTAGCGCTTGCCCGACTTGTCGAGCTTCTTGAGGACGTCGCGCAGCTCGCCCTCGGAGTACGTGTAGATGTACTCGTTCTTGCGCGAGCCCGCGCCGATGACCTCGACGCGGTGCAGGGGCGGCACTGCCGCGTAGACCCGGCCCGCGTCCACGAGGGGGCGCATGTACCGGAAGAAGAGCGTGAGCAGGAGCGTGCGGATGTGCGCACCGTCGACGTCGGCGTCCGTCATGAGCACGACCTTGCCGTAGCGCGCGCCCTCGAGGTCGAACGAGCGCCCCGAGCCCGCGCCGATGACCTGGATGATCGCGGCGCACTCGGCGTTGCGGAGCATGTCCGTGACCGAGGCCTTCTGGACGTTGAGGATCTTCCCGCGGATGGGCAGGAGGGCCTGGAAGTCGGAGCTGCGCGCGAGCTTCGCGGTGCCGAGCGCCGAGTCGCCCTCGACGATGAAGAGCTCGCTGCGCTCGACGTCGTCGCTGCGGCAGTCCGCGAGCTTGGACGGTAGCGACGAGGTCTCGAGCGCGTTCTTGCGGCGCGAGATCTCCTTCTGCTTGCGCGCGGTGATGCGTGCGCGCATCTCGGCGACGACCTTGTCGAGGAGCAGGGAGGCCTGCGTCTTCTCGTCACGCTTGGTCGAGGTCAGCATGGCGCCGAGCTGCTGCTCGATGACGCGGGCCACGATCGCACGCACGGGGGCCGTGCCGAGGACCTCCTTGGTCTGGCCCTCGAACTGCGGCTCGGCCAGGCGCACCGTCAGCACTGCCGTGAGGCCCGCGAGGACGTCGTCCTTCTCGATGCGCTCCGACGCGTCCTTGGTGGAGACCTTGAGGCGGCGGGCGTTGGTCTCGACGCCCTTGCGCAGGATCTTGAGCAGCCCCGCCTCGAAGCCCGCGAGGTGCGAGCCGCCCTTGGGCGTCGAGATGATGTTGACGAACGTCCGCAGCTCGGTGTCGTAGCCGGTGCCCCAGCGCAGCGCGACGTCGACCTCGCAGTCACGCGTGACTTCCTGCGGGGTCAGGTGCCCGCGGTCGTCGAGGACGGGCACGGTCTCCTTGAACGTCCCCGAGCCCGTCAGGTGCCACGTCGCGGTGACGGCCGGGTCGGGGGCGAGGAAGTCGACGAAGTCGACCGTGCCGCCCGAGTGCTGGAAGCTCTCCTCGACCGGTCCGTCGGCGCCCGGGGTGCCTGCCAGGCCGCGCTCGTCGCGCAGAGTGATCTTGAGCCCGGGCACGAGGAACGTCGTCTGGCGCGCGCGCGTCACGAGCTCGTCGTAGGAGAACACGGCGGTCTTGGGGAAGACCTGTCGGTCGGCCCAGTAGCGCACGCGTGTGCCGGTCTTTCCACGGGGTGCCTTGCCGACCACGGCCAGCTCGGAGCGCTCGACGAACGGCGTGAACGCCGCGTCGGGGTCCGGCCCGGTCTTGGGGTCGGCGAAGACGCCGGGCTCGCCCCGGTGGAACGTCATGCGGTAGGTCTTGGAGCCGCGGTCCACCTCGACGTCCAGGCGTGAGGACAGGGCGTTGACGACCGACGCACCCACGCCGTGCAGGCCGCCCGATGCCGTGTACGAGCCGCCGCCGAACTTGCCGCCCGCGTGCAGCTTGGTGAAGACGACCTCGACACCGCTGAGCCCCGTCTTGGGCTCGATGTCCACGGGGATGCCTCGCCCGTTGTCCTTGACGGTCACGGAGGTGTCGGCGTGCAGCACGACCTCGATCGCGTCGCAGTTGCCCGCGAGAGCCTCGTCGACCGAGTTGTCGATGATCTCCCACAGGCAGTGCATGAGTCCGCGCGAGTCGGTCGACCCGATGTACATGCCGGGTCGCTTGCGGACGGCCTCCAGGCCTTCGAGGACGGAGAGGTGCCGCGCGGTGTAGCTGGACTCAGAAGTGGTCGTCACGAAGGGAAAGCCTAGACGCTGCCACCCACAGGATCGGTCAGCCTGGCCGCACCGGGCCGGACCTCCACACGATCCCGACGTATTCCCGGAACCGCGCGGCTACGCGGGTAGCGAACCCGGGCCTTTTCGGTACGAGGAATGCGCCCCGAGGTGATTACATGGTCACGTGACTGCTACGACGACTCCATCGCTGACCGTGGCCGACCGTTGCGACCGCTGCGGCGCTCAGGCCTACGTGCGCGTGACCATGCCCAGTGGGGAGCTGCTCTTCTGCGCCCACCACGCACGCGCGCACGCCGCTGCTTTCGCAGACATCGCCACGCACGTCCAGGACGAGACCGACCGCCTGCTCGCAGAGCACGGCGCCCGCTGACAAGACCCGGCGCGCACTCGTAGCGCGCCGCACTCCTGAACCCCGACCGGTGCTCGTCACCGGCCGGGGTTCTTTCGTCCCCGTCTCTCCGCGGCGAGACGCATCACGGAACCGGTGCGCCGCCCGTCGGGCGGGCGACGCCGCACACCCGACACCGCGACCCCCTCGCGTCGCATCGCCACCGCTCCCCTGCCCGACGGCGCCGCGCACCCCCGGGACCCACGTCGCCATCGAGCGCCGACTTCAGGGAGACGACAAAGGCCCGCACCCCGTCGGGGTGCGGGCCTCTGGCCGTGGCAGAGCGGACCGGTCAGTCCAGGTAGTCGCGCAGGACCTGCGAGCGGCTCGGGTGACGCAGCTTCGACATGGTCTTGGACTCGATCTGACGGATGCGCTCACGCGTCACGCCGTAGACCTTGCCGATCTCGTCGAGCGTCTTGGGCTGCCCGTCGCTCAGGCCGAAGCGCATCGAGACCACGCCGGCCTCACGCTCGGAGAGCGTGTCGAGGACCTGGTGCAGCTGCTCCTGGAGCAGCGTGAAGCTCACGGCGTCCGCGGGGACGACGGCTTCGGAGTCCTCGATGAGGTCACCGAACTCGCTGTCACCGTCCTCACCGAGCGGCGTGTGCAGCGAGATGGGCTCGCGGCCGTACTTCTGGACCTCGACGACCTTCTCCGGGGTCATGTCGAGCTCCTTGGCGAGCTCCTCCGGGGTGGGCTCGCGGCCCAGGTCCTGGAGCATCTGGCGCTGCACGCGGGCCAGCTTGTTGATGACCTCGACCATGTGCACCGGGATACGGATGGTGCGGGCCTGGTCGGCCATGGCACGCGTGATGGCCTGACGGATCCACCACGTCGCGTACGTCGAGAACTTGTAGCCCTTGGTGTAGTCGAACTTCTCGACCGCACGGATCAGACCGAGGTTGCCCTCCTGGATCAGGTCCAGGAACAGCATGCCGCGACCCGTGTAGCGCTTGGCGAGCGAGACGACCAGACGCAGGTTGGCCTCGAGCAGGTGGTTCTTCGCCCGGCGCCCGTCCGAGGAGATCCACTCGAGCTCACGGCGCAGCTTGGGCTCGAACGTGTCGCCCGACCCCAGACGCTCCTCGGCGAACAGGCCGGCCTCGATGCGCTTGGCGAGCTCGACCTCCTGCTCGGCGTTCAGCAGCGCGACCTTGCCGATCTGCTTGAGGTAGTCCTTGACCGGGTCCGCGGTGGCGCCCGCGGTCACGACCTGCTGGGCCGGGGCGTCGTCGTCGTCCGCGTCGGAGTACACGAAGCCGCGCGACTCGTCGGGCTCCTCGCCCGGCTTGGCCGCGGGGGCTGCGGTCTCGGTCTCCTCGTCGGACTCGACCAGGTCCTCGACCACGACCTCGTCGGTGTCCTCGTCGTCCTTGGCGCCGCGCTTCTTGCGCGTGGCGGCGGCCTTGGGAGCAGCGGTCTTGGCGGTCGCGGCGCGCTTGCGGGTCGCGGGAGCCTTGGCGGCAGGTGCGGCGTCCTCGGCGGAAGCCGCCTCGGGGGCGTCGACCGTCTCGGTGGCCGCCGCGGTGCGCGTCGTCGTGACGGCGCTCGCTCGCGGGGTCGTCGCCTTCTTGGTCGCGGGCTTCACGGCTCGCGACGTCGTCGTGGAACGCGACGAGGTGGCCGCGGCGACCTTCGTCGCGACGGGGATCTCGACCTCGACACCGGCACCGGCCAGTGCACGGAGCACGGCCTTCAGTCGCTTGGGGTCGCCGATCGTCGCGCTCTCGCAGGCGTTGCGGAAGCTCTCGGCGTCGACCCGACCGTTCTCACTCCCCTTGCGCAGGAGCTCCTGCAGGGCGGGGTGTTCGAACTCGTGCGGGAGAGCGGGGTTCTGTGAAGAGGGCGCCACAAACCGACCTTTCGGCAATCACTGGAGGGGCGTGCCCGGGAGATCGGAGGACTCTCGGATCATGAGCGGACACCTATATTGTACCGGCCGATCCGTCAACGGTCGCCGGGGAAGAAGTTCCGACACGGGTGAGTCGCCGCCGACGGGCCTGCACACGTCCACTCCGCTGGATGTCGTCCCCTGGTCAACGCCTCGTCCGCGCCGAAGATTCCCTCCGCTGGGGGTCGCGTCACACCACGCGGCCCTCACCACGCCGCCGTCGACGCACACCGGGGCAGACCGGGACACACCGCCCGGCCGGGTCGCGGCCGGACCGCTCCCGCTTCTCGGTCAGCGCTCGGCGGTTCTCCTGTCCACGCCACGCCTCTGTGGTGCGTCCACGGTCAGGTCGGCCGCTCCTCGACCGGCCCTTCGTGTCAGGACCGGTCTGGCTTGACCGCGAGGACGGGGCAGGGGGCGTCGAGCAGGATGCGCTGCGCGTTGGAGCCGAGGATGAGCTTGCCGACGGGGCTGCGCCGCCGCAGGCCGATCACGATGAGCTCGGCCTGGTTCGTCTCGGCCGTGCCGACGAGATCCTCTGCGACCTCGCCCGTGCCCGCGACGACCCGGTGCTCCAGGCCCGCGGCGTCGAGAGGGGCGATGATCCGGGCGATGTCCTCGCTCCGCTCGCCGGCCTGCTCGGGAGTCGTGTGCCCGCCCTTGTCGCTCACGACCACCAGGAGCTCGCTCCGACGTGCGATCGCCTCGCCGACCGCGGTCGCGAGCGCCTCGCGCCCCTCGGGGGTGGACAGGTAACCGACAACGACTGTCATGGGATTCCTCCGTCATGCCTGGGCATGCCTGCTGGCGCGCGTGGAGCGGGTGGCGCTCGGGCCGCGATCCGGGACCACCCCGGCACGTGCGACGGTACCGGAACCGCCCCTGATCCTCACGTCGCCCGTCCCGCGCGACCCTGCTGCCGAGCCCATCCCGGCGCGAGCCCCGCGTCGAGCGCCCGCTCGAGAAGGAGCGCCAGCTGGTAGGACGGGTCCGCGTCGAGCGCCGCCGCGAGCCTGTCGGTCGCGAGCACGCCGTCGCCGTCCCACCACGCGAGGAGCGCCAGGAGCGTCAGGGCGGGCGCCTGCGCCCCGCGCCGCCCGGCCCCTGCGACCGCCTCGAGGACCTCACGGGCGCACCGCGCCCGAAGGGGGTCGGGCGGCAGCCCCGAGTCGGGGTCCACGACGGCCGCGAGCGCCGCCGCGGTCCCCGTCCCGACCTGTTCGTCCGCGACCGCCGTGGCGGTGAGCGCGGCGAGCTCGTCGTTGCCGGCGACGAACGCGAGCAGCACCGCGTCCCGCACGGGGACGCTCTCGAGCGCGACCTCGAGGCGTCCGAGGACGGTGGCCGGCACGGCGGCGGGGAGCGGGGCCCGAGCACCCTCCTCGATGCTGCGGTGCGCCTGCTCGACCACCCCGGTCGCGGCACGCCAGGCGGCGAGACCTTCCCGTCGCCACGCCGTGAGCCCTTCGTGGTCGTGCGTGGCCTGCGCGGCGTCCCGCCGGGCCCGCCAACGGTTCGCGGCCCGGGAGGCCTTGCGGCGGAGCACGGCGTCGAGCACCGGTATCGACGTCGCCTGCGCCCGGCTCGGCGCGACGGTGGCCCCGGCGAGGACCATGTGCGCGCCCACCTCGGTCGCCTCGAGGTCCGCGAGCGGGCGCCCTCCGGGAGGGCAGCACGTCTCGTCCTGGCAGTCGGCGCCGTGGTAGCCCGTCGCAGAGACGACCCAGACCTCGGGCTCGCCGAGATGGCCCTCGGCGGCCTCGGTCCAGTGCTCGACGGCGGCACGCTCGCGAGCGGCGGGCGCCCCGCCTGCGCGCAGGTCGACGTCGGCGTAGAGCACGAGGACCGCGCGGGCGGCGCCGTCCGAGGAGAGGTGCGACACGAGGGTGCGCGCCACCTGGGGTCCGTGCTCGAGGTCGGCCAGGTCGTCGAGGTCCACGCGCGCGACGAGCCCGACCCGGCCGCGGGACGTGCGCAGGCTGACCAGGACGCCGCTGTCCTGCGGGCGGTAGCCGAGGCGGAACGGGATGTACGCGAGGAGCTCTCGTGGCCCGCGGGCCCGGATCGTCGTTGTCATGCGGCCCATCCCAGCGCCGTCGCAGCGCGTGCGGGGACGGGACGGCGGTCCTGTGGACGGCGGGATGGACTGTGGTCGGGCTCCGTGCCGCGCACTGACTACGGTGTGGGGGTGCGTCGCTCTTCACCTTTCCCCGAGACTTTCCCCGGGACACCGTCCGGTCGCCGCCGTCCGGCACCGGTCCTCGTCGTCTCGGTCTGCCTCCTGGCCGGTGCGCTGGCGGGCTGCACGACCCCCGCCGACCGGCCGGAACCCGGCCCCGGGGCCGAAGCTCCCTCCTCGGACGACGGAGCCCTCCCTGTCGACGGGGTTCCCGGTCCCGAGGCGTCGATGCCGACGTTCGACGACTCCTCGGTCGCCGGGTCCCTCGTCGCCGGCTTCCCTGCCGACGTCGTCCCCGTCCCGCCGGACGCAGACGTCCTGGCGAGCTCGGCGACCGACGTCGAGGGCGTCCCGCTTCGCCAGGTGACGCTGAACCTCTCCTCCCCCGGGACCGTCCAGGAGGTCCTGGACTTCTACACCACGTCGATGACGGCCGCGGGGTTCGCAGCCCTGCCCGGGAGCGTCCCCGGCGGTCTCAGCGGCCAGGCGGCCTTCAACCGGGCGACGCCCGACGGGGCGACCGAGACGCTGTCCGTCGGGGTCCTCGACACGACCGTCGCCCGCCTGGTCACGATCAGCGGCCAGGTCCTCCCGCCCGCGTGACCTAGGCTGCCCTCATGCCTGCCGACGCCACCGCGCCCGCTCCGTCCCTGCCGGTCGACCGTGAGAACCTCCGCCCCGACGTGGACGCCGCGCTCGGCGCCTTCCTCGAGGACCAACGGGTCCGTCTCGCCGCCATCAGCGAGGACGCCGCGCCGCTGGCCGAGGCGACCGCCGCCCTCCTCACGGGAGGCAAGCGCCTGCGTGCCGCGTTCTGCTACTGGTCCTGGCGTGCCCACGGCGGACACGTCGACGACGGGCGGCGGACAGCCGCCGTGCGTACGGGTGCGGCGCTCGAGCTGTTCCAGGCCGCAGCCCTGTTCCACGACGACGTCATGGACAACTCGGACACCCGCCGCGGCCGCCCGGCGGCGCACCGCGCGTTCGCGAGCCACCACCGCGCGGCCGGCTGGTCGGGCAGCGACGTGCAGTACGGCTCGTCGAGCGCGATCCTGCTCGGCGACCTGTGCCTCATCGCGAGCCAGGCCGAGATCCGCAGGGGGCTCGTCGACCTTCCCGAGGACGTCGCGCTGCGCACGCGCACGCTGTTCGACGACATGCAGACCGAGGTGACCGTCGGCCAGTACCTCGACGTGCTGGCCCAGGCCGTGCCGTGGGGCACGGACCTCGACGCCGACGAGGCCCGGGCGCGCGCCGTGATCCGCTCGAAGTCCGCCCGGTACAGCGTCGAGCACCCCCTCGCGCTCGGTGCGGCGCTCGCCGGAGCCCCGGAGGAGGCCCTCGCTGCCGTCCCGTCGTACGGTCTGCCGCTCGGCGAGGCGTTCCAGCTCCGCGACGACGTGCTGGGGGTCTACGGCGACCCGTCCGTCACGGGCAAGCCTGCGGGCGACGACCTGCGCGAGGGCAAGCGCACGGTCCTCGTGTCCCGGGCCCTGCGCACCGCGACCCCGACGCAGAGCGCGTTCCTCCTGGATTCCCTCGGGAACCCCGACCTGGACCAGGACGCGGTCGAGAACCTGCGGGGGCTGCTGGTCGAGACGGGGGCCGTGGACGCGGTCGAGCAGCTCATCGCGGACCTCACGGACGAGGCCTTCACCGCGCTCGACGCGGCGGGCCTGGCCTCACCCGGCACGGAGATGGTCGCGGAGCTCGCGCGCGCCGCGGTCCAGCGCTCGGCCTGACCGGCACGGCGCCCCGGTGGGGGGCCGTGCCCGTCAGTGCGGAGACGGTGTCAGAGCAGCGCCTGCGCGACGCGCCGCACCTCTGCCTTGCGTCCGGCGCGCAGCGCGGCCATGGGCGTGGACCCGAGCGCCTCGTCGGGCGAGAAGAGCCACTCCAGGATCTCGACGTCCGAGTACCCGAAGTCGGTGAGCAGGGCGATCGTGCCCTGGAGCGACATGAGGACCACCTGGCGGCCCTCGTCGGGGTTCTCGGGGGCGGGCTTGGCATTGGCCGGGTTGGCCAGGTGCGCCGGGACGACGAACGCCGCGGGGATCTGGAACGAGGAGCGCTCGCCGCGCTTGACGCCGACCACACGCCTGTCCTGGGCGATCTTGCGGGCCTGGGTCATGTCGGTGCCGAGCACCTCGGCGAGGTCGGGAAGGGTCAGCCACTCGGTCACGAGCTGCTCGAGGTCAGTCACGGAAGTCACGGGTCAAGCGTACGTGGCGCGCGAGCTCGCGCCCGCCGGGCACCGTCACGATCCGTCCGCACGACCCGCACGCGGTCCGGGCACGACCTCACCGGTTCCGCGCTCCGGGACGCCTAGACTTCCGACGTGGCAACTGTGACGTCTGATCCGTTCGTTGGCCGCCTGGTCGACGGGCGGTACCACGTCGTGTCCAGGATCGCCCGGGGCGGCATGGCGACCGTGTACCTCGCGGTGGACCGGCGCCTCGACCGCGAGGTCGCGCTCAAGGTCATGCACCCGCACCTCGCGGAGGGCACCGACGGCGGCGAGTTCGTCGCGCGCTTCCGGCGCGAGGCGCGCGCCGCGGCGCGCCTGGCCCACCCCGGGGTGGTCGCCGTGTTCGACCAGGGGGTCGACGGCGAGACCAGCTACCTGACCATGGAGTACGTGCCCGGCACGAACCTCCGCCACGTCCTGCAGGACGAGGGCTCGCTCAGCGTGGGGCGGACGCTCGACCTGCTCGAGGAGATCCTGGACGCGCTCGCCGCGGCCCACCGCAAGGGTCTGGTCCATCGTGACGTCAAGCCGGAGAACGTCCTCCTCGACGAGTCGGGGCGGGTCAAGGTCGCGGACTTCGGTCTCGCCCGCGCCGTGAGCGAGGGCGCGTCGACCGCGACGAGCACCATCCTCGGCACCGTGGCATACCTCGGACCCGAGCTCATCACGTCGGGACGTTGCGACGCGCGCACCGACGTGTACTCCGTGGGGGTGCTCGCGTACGAGATGCTCACCGGGCGCCACCCCTTCACGGGCGAGACTCCCCTGCAGGTCGCCTTCCAGCACGTCAACTCCGACGTCCCGGCACCGTCCGACGTCGAGCCCTGGATCCCCGCCGAGGTCGACGTCCTCGTGTGCGCGCTCGCCGCCCGGTCGCCCGAGGACCGGCCGGTCGACGCGTCGGCGGCCCTCGCG
This sequence comes from Oerskovia rustica, assembly GCF_014836555.1. GTDB lineage: Bacteria > Actinomycetota > Actinomycetes > Actinomycetales > Cellulomonadaceae > Oerskovia > Oerskovia rustica. The sequence continues at coordinate 12,800 of NZ_JACSQQ010000006.1, read as the reverse complement.
CTGGTCCGCCAGACCCGGCAGGCTCTCGACCCCGCCGCCCTCGAGGGGCGCTCGTCGCACCCGACCCGTACCGCGGCGGCGTCGGGTGCGGAGCCCGCCCCCAGCACCGGCTCGCCCGACACGGCCGTGCTCGGGGTCGCGACCGCCGCCCTCGCGGGAGCGCTCGCCAGGCCCGGTGACACGCCGTCGGGCACCACCGGGACACCGGCCCCGCCGACGGCCCCGGACTCGACCCCCACGACCGCACTCCCGGGCCTGTGGGCGACCCGCGGCGAGGGCGCCACCCAGCCCACCGATCGCGCCGGCACGCAGCACACCCTGGCGCTCGACCGCGCCACGGTCGCCGCGCACGGCGACGCGCCCGGCTCCGAGGACGGGCCGGAGGACGAGGTGCTCCGTCGCGCGGGGCGTCGCCGCCGCGCCTGGTGGTGGGGCCTCGCGATCGTCGTGCTGCTCGCAGGTGCCCTCACCGGTGCCTCCTGGTGGTTCCTCAGCGGCCCGGGCGCCTACACCATCGTGCCCGGCGGCCTGGTCGGTGCCCCGCAGGCCGGGGCCGAGCAGACCCTCGCCGCGGTCGACCTGCGCAGCGACGTGACCGAGGCCTACGACGACACCTTCGCCGCCGGGACGGTCATCTCGACCGATCCTGGTGCGGGAGAGAAGGTCCGCAAGGACGGCGAGGTGCACCTCCTGGTCTCGCTCGGCGTCAAGATGATCGAGATCCCCACCGGGCTGGTCGGCAAGCCCGCAGAGGAGGCCACCGAGGCGCTGAAGGACGCCGGCTTCACGGTCGGGGACCCCGTCGAGGCCTACAGCGACACCGTCCCTGCCGGGACCGTGGTCAGCGTCTCCGAGGCCGAGGGCACCTCGGTGCCGCACTCGACGGTCCCCGTGCTGACGGTCTCGCAGGGCCCCGCCCCGGTGACGATCCCGCAGGTCGTGGGCCTCGGGAAGGACGCCGCGCTCACGGCCCTCACGGACCTGGGGCTGGACCCGAGCTCGACCGACGACTACTCCGAGACGGTCGCCGCGGGCCTCGTCATCAGCCAGACCCCGGAGAACGGCACGGAGGGGCACCGGGGCGACAAGGTCGCGCTCGTCGTCTCGCTCGGCCCGCCGCTCGTCGAGATCCCGAACACCTACGGCCGCAACGTCACCGAGGCCGAGAAGATGCTCAAGGACGCCGGGTTCGCGGTCGAGATCCGGCACCCCCAGGGCATCAGCCCGCTCAACATCGTCTACGCGCAGGACCCGGCGGGAGGCGCGGGCAAGACCGCGCCCAAGGGGTCGACGATCGTCATCAACGTCTTCTGACCGGTCTCGCGAGATAGAGGGCCCGCGCAACAGCCCCTCGCGCACGGCACCACGACGCAGCCCGACGGGGGCGCCCC